>NZ_JBEXIM010000002.1:0-544920 GCF_040608575.1 Micromonospora sp. NPDC005171
CGCCCCGCCCCGCCCCGCCCCGCCCCGCCCCGCCCCGCCCCGCCCCGCCCCGCCCCGCCCCGCCCCGGGATCTTGCACTTTCGGTCGCTGATTTGCCGGGGGTAGCCGGCTTTGTCGGGACAGCAGCTGCAAGATCGGCGGGGCGGAGGGCGGGCACGGCAGGACGCGAGCGGGGTGGGGCGCGAGCGGGGCGCGGGCAGGGCGCAGGTGCGGGTGGTTACGGGACCGGCACCAGTTCCGGGGCGGAGGCGGGTGGGTCGGTGGGCGCGGGCACCGGGCTGCGGCGCAGGAAACGCGGGGCCCACCAGTTGGCGTCGCCGAGCATGGTCATCAATGCCGGCAGCACCACGCCCCGGATGATGGTGGCATCCAGCAGGATCGCCGCCGCCAGGCCGATGCCGAGCTGCTTCATGTCGATCGTGCTCAGCGTGGCGAAGATCGAGAAGACCCCGACCATCACGATGGCCGCGCTGGTCACCACCCCGGCCGACGAGGTGATTCCGTACGACACGGCGTCGCGGTTGGGCAGCCCGGACCGGACGCCCTCGCGGATCCGACTGACCACGAAGACGTGGTAGTCCATCGAGAGGCCGAAGAGCACCACGAAGAGGAACAGCGGCAGCCAGGACACGATCGCGCCCATCGACGTGAAGCCGAGCAGCCCCTGCGCCCACTCACCCTGGAAGATCAGCACCAGCAGGCCGTACGCGGCACCGGCGGAGAGCAGGTTCAGCGCGATCGAGCTGGCCGCGATCACCACCGACCGGAAGGTGAACGCCATGACCAGGAACGTCAGCACCAGCACGAAGCCCATGACCAGCGGCAACTTGTCCCGGACGTGAGACGCGTAGTCCTCGCTGTCGGCCACGCCGCCGCCCACCGCGTACTCGATGCCGGGTATGCCGCGCAGCTCGGTCGGGACCAGGTCTCCGCGCAGCTTCTCCAACGACTGCACCGATCTGTCGTCCCGACTGGCGTAGGGGGTGGGGACGTCCAGCACCGCGACCCGCTGGTCGGCCGACACCTCGATCTTCGGGCCGTCCGCCTCGGCCGGGGCGAACAGCGGGTCGCCGGCCGCCCGGGTGGACAGGTCGGTGAGGGCGGCGCGCACCCGGTCGGCCTGGTCGGCGGGCGCCCGGACGGCCACCACGTGATTGGTGCCCGCGCTCGGGAAGGCGGCGGTGAGCCGGTCGTACGCCTGCATCGCCGGAGTCGTGCGGGGCAGGTCCTCCATGCCGGGGAACTTCAGCTTCATGCCGAGCGCCGGCGCGGCCAGCGCGAGCAGCAGCCCGACCGAGATGACAAGCGTCGCCACCGGCGCGCGCAGCGCGGGCCGGAGCACCGCGGGCCACAGCCGGGGCGCGCGGGGCCCACCGTGCCGGCCGGTACGCGGCGCGGTCAGTCGCCACAGCAGCGGCACCCGGGGCCGGTCCACCCAACGGCCGAGCCGGGCCAGCAGGGCGGGCAGGACGGTGAGCGAACCGGTCACCGCGACGGCGACCACGAGGATCGAGCCGATGGCGAGGGACGAGAAGACCACGTCGCCGGCGAGCAGCAGCCCGGCCATCGAGATGATCACCGCGAAGCCGGAGACCACCACGGCGTGCCCGGAGGTCTCCGCGGCGATCTCCACAGCGTCCAGACCGGACCGGCCCTTGGCGCGTTCCTCCCGCTCCCGGCGGATGTAGAACAGCGAGTAGTCGACCCCGACCGCCATGCCGATCAGCAGGATCACCGGTGCCGTGGTGTCGGTGGCCGGGACAAGGTGCGAGGCGAGGGTGGACAGACCCATCGCGGCGGCCACCGAGGAGAGTGCCAGCAGCACCGGCACGCTCGCCGCGATCAGCGCGCCGAACGCGATGATCAGGATTGCCAGGGTGACGGGCAGACTGAGCAGTTCGGCGCGCTTGAAGTCCTTGCCCAGGGTGTCGTCGAGGGCCTGACCGATGGACGGCCCGCCGACCTGCTCGACGCGCAGTCCGGGGTGCGCGGCCTGCACGGTGGCGGTGGCGTCCCGCAACGGTTGCACCCGCTCCGACGCCGTCTCCGGGTCACCCGACATGGTGATCGGCAGCAGCAACGCCGAGCCGTCCCGGGCGGCGACCGGCTGGCCCACCCCGGCCACCCCGGTGACCGTACGCAGCCGGGCCGCCGCGTCGTCGGCCGCCGCCTTCGCCGCCGCCTGGTCCAACGCGCCAACCCGGGAGGTGATGAGGACGTTGTCCACGGCCGGGTCGTCGAAGTCACCGGCGTCCACGATCAGGCTGGCCCGCCCCGCCTCGCCGATCGCCTGGTCAGCGCTGGTGGCCTCGTTGAGTCCGGCGGCGTTGCCGCCGACGAAGCACACCGCCACGAACACGGCCCACAGTGCGATCGCCCGCCACGGGTGCTCGGCGCTCCACCGCGCCAGCCGCACCGTCACCGGTCTTCTGCCCATCTCGGGTCCCCCTGTCACGTCAACCCCCTGTCGACGGTGCTGACGCTAGGTGCGTGACGAGGCGGTCACATCGGGGATCGACCCGGGCCCACCCTGGAACTACCGGACCGGGCGCGGGGTGCGTTCGTCGGTGGTCGGCCCGCGATCTGGACGTACCCCGGGGTTCTGCCCGGAGCGACCCGCCGTGACCCGCCGACGTCGCCCCGAGCCGGCTCCGGGTCATCCCCGAAGGGAACCCCGGGGCCGTGGCTGACAGTGCGGGCAGCTGTACGAGGAGCGGTTCATGAACGCCTCGCGGCGGATCGGCGCACCGCACCGGCGGCACGGCTCGCCCTCGCGGCCGTAGGCGTTCAGCGCCCGGTCGAAGTAGCCACTCTCGCCGTTGACGTTGACGTAGAGGGCGTCGAAGCTGGTGCCGCCCTCGCTGATCGCCTCGGCCAGCACGTCGCGGACGTGGCCGAGCAGGCGCTGCGCGGCCGGGCCGGTCAGCGCGTCGGTGGGTCGGCCGCCGTGCAGCTTGGCGCGCCAGAGCGCCTCGTCGGCGTAGATGTTGCCCACCCCGGAGATCAGGGTCTGGTCGAGCAGGGCCCGCTTCACCTCGGTGTGCCGACGGCGCAGCGCCGCGACGAACTCCGCATCGGAGAACTCCGGGTCCATCGGGTCGCGGGCGATGTGCGCGATCTCGTCGGGCAGCTCGGCGCCGCCCTCGCTCACCGAGAGCCCGCCGAACGTGCGCTGGTCGACGAAGCGCAGCTCCGGCCCGTCGTCGGCGAACCGGAACCGGACCCGCAGGTGGGTCTCGTCGGTGGTGCCGGACGGCTGGAGCAGCATCTGGCCGGACATCCCGAGGTGCCCGATGATGGCGTCGCCGCTGTCCAGTGGCAGCCACAGGTACTTGCCGCGACGGCGGGCGTCCAGCACCGTCCGGCCGGCGAGCACGTCGGCGAAGTGCACGTCACCGGGGACGTGCCGGCGGACCGCACGCGGGTGACGGACCTCGACCGAGACGATCCGACGGCCGACGACCCACTGGGCCAGACCCTGCCGGACGGTCTCCACCTCGGGCAGCTCAGGCACCCCGCGACCCCGTCTCGTGGCCGTCGCCGCCCCCGGCCGGCAGTGCCTGCGCCAGGTGGTCGGCCTGCTCGGCCTGGGCCGCCCGCTCGGCGCGCTCCAGCGGCCCGAACGGCACGTCGGAGTCCGCCGAGCCGCCCCGGTCGACCGGCTGGTCCTGGCGGCCGTCGCCGGCCCGCCCGTCCTGACCGTCGTCGCCGTTCTGGCCGTTCTGCTCGGCGAGCGTCCGCCAGGCGGCCTCGGCGGCCCGCTGCTCGGCCTCCTTCTTGCTGCGCCCCTCGGCGCCGCCGTACCGGTTGCCGGCCACCACCACCCAGGCGGTGAACGTCTTCAGGTGATCCGGGCCGGTGCCCTCGATCCGGTACTCCGGCACGCCGAGCCCGAGGGCCGCCGTCAGCTCCTGCAGGCTGGTCTTCCAGTCCAGGGCGGCGCCCCGGCCGGCCGACTCGGCCATCAGCGGGTCGAAGAGTCGGTGGATGACGATCCCCGTGGTGTCCAGGCCGTACTGGAGGTAGATCGCGCCGAGCAGCGCCTCCAGCGTGTCGGCGAGGATGCTCGCCTTGTCCCGGCCCCCGGTGGTCTCCTCACCCTTGCCGAGCAGCAGGTACGCGCCGAGCCCGTCCGGGCCCAGACCACGGGCCACGTCGGCGAGCGCCCGCATGTTGACCACGCTGGCCCGCAGCTTGGCCAGCTGCCCCTCGGGCAGATCCGGGTGGTTGTGGAAGAGCGCCGTGGTGATCACCACGCCGAGCACCGAGTCGCCGAGGAACTCCAGCCGCTCGTTGGTCGGCAGCCCGCCGTTCTCGTACGCGTACGACCGGTGGGTCAACGCGCGCTGGAGCAGCTCGGGTTCCAGGCTCACCCCGAAGGCGGCTTCCAGGTGACCGACGGACGCCCGCCGCCGCTTGTCGTTGCTCATGTGCGTACCTCGGTGTCGGTGGAGCAATCGGTGCGATCCGTCACGGCGTCGCGGTCGAGCAACGCGGTGACCAGATCGGTGGCGCGCCGCCGCCACAAATGGGCGGCGAGAGCTATGCCGGAGGCGACGTCGTCGGCGCGGGCGGACCCGTGGCAGACGACCACCGTCCCCGCGACGCCCAACAGGGCCGCCGCGCGGGGCGCGCCGCCCTGCGCAGGTGGGCCGCCTGCCATCGCGTACGCGCCCTCAATGGCCTTGAGCAGCACGTTACCGGTGAAGCCGTCGGTGACGACCACATCGGCGCGCGCGCCGAGGGCCACGTCGTACCCCTCGACGAGACCGACGTAGCGCGCCCCGCCGGGCAGCGGTTCGACGGCGAGCAGCGGGTCGGTGGCGCGGCGGACCCGGTCGCCCTTGCCGGCCTCGGTGCCGACCGAGAGCAGCCCGACCCGGGGCGCGGTGATCGAGTGGGCGACCGCCGCGTACGCGGCGCCGAGCACGGCGTGGCGGGCCAGGGTGGCGGGGCGGGGTTCGAGGGAGCCGCCGACGTCCAGCAGCACGACCGGCCCCGCCACGGCGGGCAGGGTGGCGGCCAGCGCGGGTTGGCGGATCTCCGGCGAGCGGCCGAGGCCGAGCACGGCCGCGGTGACTGTGGCACCTGTGGCGCCGGCGGAGACGACGGCGTCGGCGGTCCCGTCACGGACGGCGGTGACCGCGGCCCGGACGGTGCTCTCGGCGCGGGCGGCGCTGGGATGGTCGGCCATTCCGACGACATCGCGGACGGGCCGCACAGTGATCCGGGCGCGTTGCGCCGGATCGAGGGCAGCAATCAGCTCGTCGGCGACCTCGGTCGGACCGACGAGAAGCAGATGCAGGTCAGGGTCGGCGCGCATGGCCCGCAGAGCGCCGTCAACCACGACGGCGGGAGCGTCGTCCCCGCCGAGGAGGTCAACGGCGATCCGCGCGGCGCCCGGCTCCACCGGAACGCCGGCCGGATTGGGCCGGCCGGCGTCGGAGGGAGCCGGGGCACCGGGCGAATGCCAGGATGCGCGCGCCGCCCGACCTGGGGTCGGGGGCGTCACTCGGCGTCCAGGTCAGACCTCGAGAACCTGGCGGCCGTTGTAGGTGCCGCAGACGGAGCAGGCGGCGTGCGGCAGCTTCGGGGACTTGCACTGCGGGCACGCAACGGTCGCGACCACCGTCGCCTTCCAGTTCGCCCGGCGGGACCGGGTGTTGCTGCGCGACATCTTGCGCTTCGGGACGGCCACGGTTCTTACTCCTCTGTAACGGTCAGTTGCGACAGGCCCGCCCAACGCGGGTCGATCTGCTGGTGACTGTGGTCGGCCGGCAGATCGTCCCAGTGCGCCCCGCATTCGGGGCACAGTCCTGGGCAGTCCTCCCGGCAGAGCGGGTTGGTCGGCAGCGTGAGCACCAACGCGTCCCGCAGCGCCGGCTCCAGGTCGATCAGATCGCCCTGCATCCGGCCCACCTCGTCCTCGTCGGTCGTGGCGTCCGTGGTGCTGTCCTCGTACGCGTACAGCTCCTGGATCGTCACGCCCATCGAGTCGTTGATCTCGCGCAGGCAACGGCCGCACTCGCCCCGGACGGGACCGGTGATGGTCCCGGAGACGAGCACGCCCTCGGACACCGACTGCAACCTCAGATCGAGGTCGAGGTCCGCGCCCTCCGGCACGCCGATCAACTCCACACCGAGGTCCGCCGGTGCCGGCACGACCCGCCGGACCTCACGCAACGCGCCAGGGCGACGCGGGAGGTCCCTCGTGTCGAGGACCAACGGCGACCTGGGGTTGAGTGTCGATGGCGAGTGCTTGGGCATAGTTAGACTCCGGCCGGTGAGAGGCCGACAAAAAAGGTTACCTGGACGACCGCCGGACCGTCGAACCGGGGGCGACGCCCGCCTGAGAAGTCGGCTGGTGAGGTGCCGCTCAGAAGGGTAGCGGGCGTTCCGCCTCTTCCCCAGCGAAGGTGCCGATCTCCCGTAGTGCGTGCATCTTGTCCCGGCCGCGCTCTATCGAGGCCAGCGCCCGGGTGAGGAACTGCTCGAAGTTGGCGAGCGCGGTGTCGACGTAGTCGTCGACCTCCTCACGCAGGCGCTGCGCCTCGGCCCGGGCCTCGCCGATGATCCGGGCGCCCTCGTGCTCGGCCGACACGGTGATCTCGTTCACCGAGACCAGGCGGGCGTGTTCTGCCTCACCCTCGCTGATGATCCGGTCCGCCTCGCGCTTGCCGGCGTCCATGATCTTGTCGCGCTCCTCCAGGAGCGCGGCGGCGCGACGCAGGTCGGCGGGGAGATCGGCACGCATCTCATCGAGGGCAGCGATCATCTCACCCCGGTCGACCATGCAGTTGTTACGCGACATCGGGACGGAGCGGGCCTGCTCCAGGATGGCGATCAGTTCGTCGATGCGATCGAGCGGGTCCACCGGCTACCTCACTCCTGTCGTTCGTCGGCCGACCTCCATGATGCGGGCTACGGCCGTTCCCCGCGCCACCAATCATGTCGTGCCCGCCCCACCGCCGCCCCACTCACCCCAACCCGGCGAGTCGCGACATAGTCACCCCCGGCTCCCTACGCGCCTATCTTGCGCTTTCGGTCACGCCAGACCACACCTGAAAGGGCGATCCGGGAACCGCAGGTGCAAGATCGCGGGGGTGGCGGGGGTCAGGGGCGGGGGCCCAGGCGGGTTTGGAGGGCTTCGCGGACCGGGTCGGGGACGTGGGCGGAGATGTCGCCACCCCACTTGGCCACGTCCTTGACCAGGCTCGACGAGAGGAACGAGTAGAGCGGGTTGGTCGGCATGAAGAGCGTCTCGACACCGGCCAGACCGATGTTCATCTGAGCCATCTGCAACTCGTAGTCGAAGTCGCTGACCGCCCGCAGCCCTTTGATCAGCACACTGGCCTGCTGGGCCCGGCAGAAGTCCACCAGCAGCCCTCGGAACGACTCGACCCGCACGTTGCCGTACGACGAGGTCACCTCGCGGAGCATCTCGATGCGCTCCTCGACGGTGAACAGGCCACTCTTCGACTGATTCACCAGCACACCGACGATCACCTCATCGAAGAGCCGGCTGGCCCGCCCGATGATGTCGAGGTGTCCGTTGGTGACCGGGTCGAACGAACCGGGGCACACCGCTCGTCTCATGATCGGCGACCGTACCAAAGGGTGGTCTCGCCGTAACGGCGACTGCGCTCGGCGGTGATCCCGTCCACCCAGTCGAACTCCCTGGTCCGGCGGGACCGCTCCACCACCACCAGCGCGTCGGGCGCCAGCCAGCCCCCGTCGACCAGCGCGGCCAGCAGCGCGGTGATCTCCTCGTCCGGCACCGCGTACGGCGGGTCGGCGAAGACCACGTCGTACGGCTCGCCGTCCGGTCCGGCGGCCAGCACCGTCGCCACCTTGCCGGTGACCAGACGGGCCGCCGGGCCGGCGCGGAGGGCCGCCACGTTCTCCCGGATCACCCGGGCCGCCCGCGGATCGGACTCGACAAGCAAGACGTGCCGGGCACCCCGGGAGAGCGCCTCCAGCCCGACCGCGCCGGAGCCGGCGTACAGGTCGGCGAAGCGGGCGCCGTCGAGATCGACAGTGGCCTGGACGGCGCTGAACAGCGCCTCCCGGACCCGGTCCGAGGTGGGTCGAGTGCCGGCGCCGGGCGGCGCGGCGATCCGCCGGCCACCGAGCGTGCCGGCCACGATCCGGGTCACCGCTTCCTCCTGCTCATGCCCGCGACGCTACGCGATGCGGCGCGGACCCGGTCAGCACGGCGCGGATCCGAGGAGCCGGCCAGCCGGCGAAAACGCGGAGCACCTGAGCGCGGCATCCACCGTGGAGCCGCCATCGGGCGGACCGTCCCCAGTGACCGGACCGACACCTTCGGTCTATCAAAGATCACGAATTGAACACATTGCCGGATGGCAATGATCTGAACTCCCCTC
This sequence comes from Micromonospora sp. NPDC005171, assembly GCF_040608575.1. Taxonomy (NCBI): domain Bacteria; kingdom Bacillati; phylum Actinomycetota; class Actinomycetes; order Micromonosporales; family Micromonosporaceae; genus Micromonospora; species Micromonospora sp. NPDC005171. The sequence goes on from NZ_JBEXIM010000002.1 coordinate 8,388, forward strand.
ATTAACCACCCATCAGTACAGTCTCCCCCTGTCCCCGCTTTCGCCGCGGGAACACCACCGCGTCGCGCGACGCCCCGGTGAGCAGGTGACTCCCCCGTCACGATGCCTCCCGGCCTCCCGCCACGCGATCCGTACCCCCTCACCAGGAGCAGGCGTGAACCCTCCCAAGTCTCCGTTCAGGCGCGTCGCGGCCATCGCCGCGGGCGCGCTGATCGGCCTCGCCGGCGTCGTGACGTTCGCCGCACCCGCCAGCGCCCACCACAGCGAGATCCAGGTCAAGGCCGACTGTGACACCGCCACCGGCGAGTGGGTGGCCACCTGGACCGTCAGGAGCTACGCCCCGGGCAACGTCAAGAACTACAAGTTCAGCGAGGTCTCGGCGAAGACGTACGTCGGCGACACCGCCAGCGACGCCACCATCGCCGGCATCGCCGTGACCGAGGGCAAGGTCTACCCGCACGCCGTCAGCGACGCGGTGACCGCCACCCAGCGCCTGGACGCGAAGACCACCAAGGCCACCCTGTCGGTGCGGGCCATGTGGGACAACGAGTTCGAGGACGACCAGCTGCGCTCGAAGTCGATCGAGTTCAGCGGGGTCTGCGCCGAGGAGCAGCCCCCGGTGCCGGCGACCCCCAAGCCGACCGCCAGCGTGGCCGCCGACTGTGACGGCGACGTCCTGGTGAAGCTCGAGAACGGCAAGGACGCCACCGCTCCGGCGAAGTTCACCATCACCGGTGCCGACGACTTCACCAAGACCGTCACCGTCAAGGTCGGCGAGAACGAGTCGGTCAAGGTGCCGGCCAAGAACGCCACCAGCATCAAGGTCGTCGCCGACGGCGTGGACAAGGCCCTCTTCGAGGGCACGCCCGCCGCCGCCGAGAACTGCGTCGAGCCCGGCGAGCCGGCCGGCAGCTACAAGTCGACCTGCACCGAGCTGATCTTCGACATCGCCAACCCGGCCGATGGTGAGACGATCACCATCACCTTCACCCCGAACAAGGGCAAGGCCCAGACGTTGACCGTCGAGCCCGGCAAGAGCGGCACCGTCACCTTCCCGGCGCAGGAGGGTCTGACCGTGACCCCGACCGCCGAGGGTCTTGACGACAGCAGCCCGATCGCCTGGGAGAAGCCGGCCGACTGCACCCCGGGTCAGGGTGGTGGCGACAAGGACGAGCCCGCCCTGCCGCTGACCGGTGCCGCCACCGGCGGCATCATCGCCGGCGCGGCGGTCCTGCTCGCCGCCGGTGTGGCGCTGTTCATGGTGGCCCGTCGTCGTCGGGTTCGCTTCACCGCCTGAGACAACCCGCTCTGACACCTGAGGGCGCGCCGACCACCCGGTCGGCGCGCCCTCAGCCATGTGACGGCCTGCGCGGTCAGCCCTTTTCCAGGTACTCCGCGCGGTCCTCGTCCACCAGTGCGGCCACCGAGGCGGCCAGCGCCGGACTGCGGGTCAGCTCCGGGTCGTCCTCGATCAGGGTGATCGCCTCGGCGCGGGCGTCGCGGATCAGGTCGGCGTCACGTCGCAGGGACAGCAACCGCAGGTGCGAGCGGTGCCCCGACTGGGTGGCACCCAGCACGTCGCCCTCACGGCGCTGCTCCAGATCCAGTTCGGCGAGCTTGAAACCGTCGCTGGTGGACGCCACCGCGTCCAGCCGCTCCCGCGCCGACGACCCCTCGGCCGCCTCGCTGACCAGCAGGCACAGCCCGGCGGCAGCGCCCCGGCCCACCCGGCCCCGCAGCTGGTGCAGCTGGGAAACACCGAACCGGTCGGCGTCCAGCACGATCATCACTGTCGCGTTCGGCACGTCCACGCCAACCTCGATCACTGTCGTCGCCACCAGCACGTCCAGGTCACCGGCCGCGAAGGACCGCATCACCGCGTCCTTCTCGTCGGCCGGCAGTCGACCGTGCAGCACCCCGATCCGCAGACCGTGCAGCGGCCCTTCGGCCAACAGCGGGGCCACCTCGGTGACCGCCAGCGGTGGCCGCCGGCCGTTGTCGTCCTCGGGTGGCGGTTCCTCGTCGCCGGTCGGCCCGTCACCGATCCGCGGACACACCACGTACGCCTGGTGGCCGGCGGTCACCTCCTCGCGCAGCCGACGCCAGGCCCGGTCCAGGTAGGCCGGCTTCTCGGCGGCCGGCACCACGTGGGAGGCGATCGGCGACCGCCCTCGGGGCAGCTGGGAGAGCGTGGAGACCTCCAGGTCGCCGTAGACGGTCATCGCCACAGTGCGCGGGATCGGGGTGGCCGTCATCACCAGCACGTGCGGCGGCTGGTCGGCCTTGGCCCGCAGGGCGTCGCGCTGCTCCACGCCGAAGCGGTGCTGCTCGTCGACCACCACCAGGCCGAGGTCGGCGAAGTCGACCCCCTCGTAGAGCAGGGCGTGGGTGCCGAGCACGATGCCGGCGGCGCCGCTGGCCACCTCACCGAGCGCCCGGCGGCGGGCTGCCGCGCCCAGTGAGCCGGTGACCAGCTCGACCCGGGTGGCGTGCTCGGCGGAGCCCAGCTCACCGGCCCGCCCGAGCGGCCCGAGCAGGTCGAGCATGCCGCGGTGGTGCTGGGCGGCCAGCACCTCGGTGGGCGCCAGCAGCGCGGCCTGCCCGCCCGCGTCGACCACCTGGAGCATCGCCCGCAGCGCCACCACCGTCTTGCCCGAGCCCACCTCGCCCTGCAACAGGCGGTGCATGGGGTGCGGGGTGGACAGGTCCGCCGCGATCTCCACGCCCACCTCCCGCTGACCGGCCGTCAGCTCGTACGGGAGTCGGGCGTCGAAGGCTTCCAGCAGCCCGCCCGGCCGCGCCGGGCGGGGCCGGGCCGGCCAGTCAGCCGCCCGGTGCTTGCGCTGCACCAGGGTCACCTGGACGGCGAAGGCCTCGTCCCACTTGAGTCGCCGGCGCGCCTGGTGCAGCGCCTCCTTGCTGGACGGCCGGTGGATCTCGGTCAGCGCGGCACCCAGCCCGACCAGCTTGCGGCTGGCCCGCACTCCGCTCGGCAGTGGATCGTCCGGCGGGGTGAAGGTGTCCAGTACGACGCGCACGCAGCGCGCGATCACCCAGGTCGGCACGGCCGCGGCGGCCGGGTAGACGGGGATCAGCGCCCCGGCGAACTCCTCGATGTCGTCGCTGACCGCCGCCTCGCCGTCGCCACCCTCGCCGAGCAGGACGTACTCCGGGCCGTTGAGCTGCCGTTTGCCCCGGAACTCGGTGACCTTCCCGGCGAACAGCCCCCACCGGCCCGGGCGCAGCTTCCGTTCGCGCCACGCCTGGTTGCCGAAGAAGGTCAACGTCAGCACCCCGCCGGAGCCGTCGCCGACGGTCACCTCCAGCAGGTTGCCCCGCCGCTGGCGCATCGGACGCACCGCGGTGCGCTGCACCTGGGCCAGCACTGTGACCTGCTCACCGACGTCGAGTGAGCGGATGTCGGTGTGCTCACCCCGCTCGTCGTAGCGACGCGGGAAGTGGTAGACCAGGTCACCCGCGGTGTGCAGGTCGAGGTGCGAGGCCAGCGCCTTGGCTGTCTTTTCCCCGACCAGCTTCTTCAGCGGAGTGTCCACCTTGGCTGGTTCGCTCATTCGATCCCTACCAGGAGCGGATAAAACGGCTGACCGCCCGGGTACGCGTGCACCTCGACGAACGGCCAGCGTCGCGCGACGTGCGCGCGGACGGCATCGGTGAGCCCGGCCGGAGCGTCCACCCCGGCCAGCAGGGTGACCATCTCGCCGCCACCACCGAGCATCCGGTCGACCACCGCGGCGCAGGTGTCGGTGAGGTCGGTGCCGATGAGGTGCACCTCCCCCTCCACCAGCGCCAGCACGTCACCGGGGCGGCACGGGCCGGCCACTGTCAACGCCTCCCGGCTGGCATGGCAGACCTCTGCGTAACGGCAGGCGCCGGCCGCCTCGGCCATCGCGATGACGTCGTCCTCGAAACGGCGGTCACCGTCGCGGACCGCGAGGGCGGCCAGCGCCTGCACCGGCGAGCGGGTCGGCACCACGCTGACCTTGATGCCGTACCGATGGGCCTCGCGGGCGGCCGCGCTCGCCACCGCCTCGGTGTTGGCGTCGTTGGGCAGCACCACCACCCGCGCCGCGCCGGTGCTGCGGACGGCGTCCAGCAACTCGCCGGTGGACGGGTTGCCCGGCACCACTGTGGCACCCTCCGCGGCGAACAGGTCGGCGATGCCGCCGCCGGTGGCCACCACCACCGCGGCCCGGCCGGCCACCGCCGGGCCGGAGGGCGACTCCGACTGGTCGGCGAAACGGGTCACCGATATCCGGTACGGGCGGCCGGCGGCGACACCGGCCTCGACCGCCGCGCCCACGTCGTTGACGTGCACGTGCACGTTCCAGGTGCCTTCCGGCTCACGCCCGTCGCCGACGACGACAAGTGAATCTCCCAACGCGTCGAGTGCCCGCCGCAACCCGGCGACCGCCTCGGCGCGGGCGTCGAGCAGGAACTGCACCTCGTAGGCGTACTCGTCGGAACCGGTCTCGCGGGCGACGGTGGCCGCCGGGCGGGCGGAGCGTGGGGTCGGCGCGGGCCGGGCCGCGTTCTCCCCGGTCAGCACCTCGACCAGGGCGTCGAGCAACACACAGAGCCCTCGGCCACCGGCGTCGACCACGCCCGCGCGGGCCAGCGCCGGCAGCTGCTCCGGGGTCCGGGCGAGCGCCTCGGCCGCCGCCCGGGCCGCGACGCCGGCCACCGCCGGCAGGTCGTCGCTGTCCGCGCCTTCGGCTGCGGCGGCGGCCGACGCGACCACTGTGAGCACTGTGCCCTCGACCGGCCGGGAGACCGCTGTGTACGCGGCGGTGGTGCCGGACCGCAGCGCGGCGGCCAACCCACGGCCGCGCACCGCCGGCACCTCGGCGGCCTGGTCGGCGAAACCCCGCAGGATCTGCGAGAGGATCACCCCGGAGTTGCCCCGCGCGCCGAGCAGCGCGCCCTGGGCCATCAGCCGCAGCGCGTGCCCGTGCGCTGTCGGCCCGCTGTCGGGGAGAGTGTCCAGATTCATGGCGAGGGCCTGCTGGGCCGAGGTGAGGGTGAGCACCAGGTTGGTGCCGGTGTCGCCGTCGGGCACCGGATAGACGTTGAGCTGGTCGATCTCGCCCTGGTGGCGCTTCAGTGCGGCCAACCCGCTCGCGCACCAGCGGCGGACCGCGGCGGCGTCGAGGGTGTCCAGCACGGGCAGAAGCCTACTGGCGCGCACCGACACCCGTCGGACTCGTCCGGCGTGTCCTCCGCGCCCCGGGCCGGCGCTGGCCGCGACGGGGACCACCCGCTCCGGTACCCTTGCCGCCGGGCCGGCCCACCGTCGGGCGGACAGGCCCACGACCAGGCGTGAGCCGGGGCACGGGCGAGCGCCGGACCGGGCCGGTTGGCCGGGTCGGCGAGTCATCGGGTAACCTGACCAGGTTGCCCGGGCAGCACCTGCCGGCGACCTCATGAACGTATCAATCCCAGGAGTATCCCGTGGCTAGCGTGTGCGACGTCTGTGGCAAGGGACCGGGCTTCGGCCACAACGTGTCCCACTCGCACCGGCGGACCAACCGCCGCTGGAACCCGAACATCCAGTCGGTGCGTACCCCGGCCGGTGGCGGCAACACCAAGAAGTTGCAGGTCTGCACCTCGTGCATCAAGGCCGGCAAGGTCACCCGCGCCTGACGCGGTAGCACCCACCTTCTCGTACGGCTCAGCCGGCGGACCCCGAGGGTTCGCCGGCTTAGTCGTGTCCGCAGCAGCAGCCGCCGCCCACCGGCCCGGCAGGGTCGGGCACGCCGGCCCGGCCAGGCCCGCCGGGGCCCGACCGGCAGGTCAGAGGGTACGGCCGAAGGAGACGCAGCCCTCCGCGTCCTTGTAGTAGCCGAAGTTCGGGATCCGCTCGTACCCGGCGGAGCCGTACATGGCGATCGCCTCGGGCTGCTTGTCGCCGCACTCCAGGACCACCCGCTTGCGGCCCTGCTCGCGGGCTGAGCGCTCGACGGCCGCCAGCACCGCGCGGGCCACCCCCCGCCCCCGCGCCGCCGGTGCCGTGTACATCCGCTTCAGCTCCGCGGTGTCCGCGCCGTGGCTGCGCCACCCGCCGCAGCCGACCGGCTCGCCGGCCAGGTAGGCCACGAGGAACGCGCCGTCGGGCGGTTCGAACTCGGCCGCGTCCACCGGGGTGTCGTCGCCGGAGCCGCCGTAGCGGGCGCCGAGGTCGGCCAGTGCGGCTTGGATCAGGTGCTGCGCCACCGGTGCGTCGAACCGCACCGCCCGGATCTCGATCTCACTCACGGTGTCCAGGGTACGGCGGCGGGCGGGCCTCACCGGAAGTGGTCCCAGCCTGCCGGGCCGTCGTAGGCAGCGCCGTCGACAGTCACACCGGCACCGTCCGTGACCAGGCCGATCTGCCGCCAGCCCGACGGCAGCACCACCGCCGGGGGAAAGGTCGCGGCAAGCGCGTGGTCGTCGCCACCAGCCAGGATCCAGGTGTACGGGTCGACGTCGAGTGCCTGCGCTGCGTCGGCCATCTGCCGGGGCACCTCGAACCCGTCGCGGCGTACGTCGATCGCCACCCCGCTGGCCGCCGAGACGTGCCCGAGGTCGGCGAGGAGCCCGTCCGACACGTCGATCATGGAGGTGGCGCCGAGCTGGGCGGCCTGCGGGCCGGCCGGGTAGGGCACCTGCGGCCGCCGGTACGCCTCGACGAGCAACCGTGGGGTACGGAAGCCCCGGGTCAGCACGGTCAGCCCGGCTGCCGCGTACCCGGTGCGCCCGGCCAGGGCGAGCACGTCCCCGGGGCGGGCGCCGGACCGCAGCACGGGCGGACGACCGGCCAGGTCGCCCAGCGCGGTGACCGCGACGGTCAGGGTGGGGCTTGCGGACATGTCCCCGCCGACGACACTCGCGCCGACCGTCGCCGCCTCCGCGGCGAGCCCGTCGGCCAGTTCCTCGGCCCAGCCGGTGTCCAGGTCCGCCGGCATGCAGAGAGCGACGAGCAGGGCGGTCGGCGTGGCGCCCATCGCCGCGATGTCCGCCAGGTTGGCCGCTGCCGCCCGGTGCCCGACGTCGCGGGCCGAGGACCAGTCCCGCCGGAAGTGCCGCCCGTCGACAAGCACGTCGGTGGAGGCCGCCACCCGGCCGTCCGGGGCGGCCACCAGCGCCGCGTCGTCGCCCGGGCCGAGCAGGGTCGTCGGCCCGTACGACAGCCGGGCGGTGATCTTCTCGATCAGCCCGAACTCCCCGATCCCGGACACACCGACGCCACCGCGGGCGTTCCGCCCGTGCTGCCCGGCTCCGCCGTGCTCGCTCACCGCTGCTCCTTGACCACCGATAGGGATCAGACCTGGTCCGTAAGGTAGTTTCACCCTTCGGGCCGCTCCCGGGCGGCGACGGACGGAGGTCGAGTCGTGGTACAGGCGTACATCCTCATCCAGACCGAGGTCGGCCGCGCACGTGACGTGGCGGGTCTCATCGCGGACATCTCCGGCGTGGTACGCGTCGACGCCGTCACCGGGCCGTACGACGTGGTCGTCCTCACCGAGGCGAACACCGTCGACGAGCTCGGCAAACTCATCGTCAGCAAGGTGCAGATGGTGCCCGGCATCACCCGCACCCTCACGTGTTCGGTGGTGCGGCTGTAAGTGGAAGAGATGACGACCTCCTCCTCTGCTCTGGACGACGACGGGACGCGCGACGCGGCCGACGGGACGCCCGAGCCGGCTGACGGTAACCGTGAGTCGACCGATCCCGCGGCCGCCGCGCCGGCTGGCCGCGATCGGACCATGCGTGGCGCCGCCCTGCTCGCCACGTTGATCGCGCTGCCGATCACGCTGCTGGTGGCCGTACTGGCCTTCAGCAAGCTCAGCCCGGACACTCCGGCCGCCGCGCCGACACCCTCGGCGACCACCGCCCGGGTGCAGTCCACCACCCCGGTGGAGATGGCCGCCCCGGCGCTGGCCGCCCGCCCGGCCACTGTCTGCCGGGCGCTGCTCTCCCAGCTTCCGGCGAGCATCCGCGATCTGGCCCAGCGGCCGGTCACCGCCGGTCCGGAGCAGAACGCCGCGTACGGCGACCCCGCGCTCACCGTGGCCTGCGGTGGCACCGAACCGGCCTTTCCCAGCACCGACGAGGTCTGGACGGTCAACCGGGTCTGCTGGCACCTGGCCGAGCAGGCCGACGCGGCGGTCCTCTCCACCGTCGACCGGGAGACGCTGATCACCGTGCGCGTGCCACGCTCGTACGAGCAGCCGTTGCAGTGGTTGCCGACGATCTCCAGCACGATCGTGGCGAGCGTGCCCTCCGGCGGCGCCATCCCGTCCGGCTGCCAGCACTGAGCTCGAACCGGCCCCGCCCGCGCCGGCTGTGCGCGGGCCGGGCCGGACGGCTCAGTGCAGGCCGACGCCGCGCCGCTGGGCGGTACGGATCAGCCGGTTGACCAGCTTCGGGTACTCCAGGCCGGAGGCCGCCCACATCCGCGGGAACATCGACGTCGGGGTGAAGCCGGGCATCGTGTTGATCTCGTTGAGGTAGACGTCCAGCTCGGGTGTGACGAAGAAGTCGGCCCGGGCCAGACCCGCGCAGTCCAACGCGGTGAACGCGCGGACCGCGTACTCCTGCACCTGGCGGGTCACCTTCTCCGGCAGGTTGGCCGGAATGTCGTACTCGCAGGAGTCGTCGAGGTACTTCGCCTCGAAGTCGTAGAAGTCGTGGTCGGCGACGACCCGCACCTCGGCCAGCACGGACGCCTCGGGCGCGCCACCGGCCTCGCCCTCCAGCACACCGCACTCGATCTCGCGGCCGACGATCGCGGCCTCGATGATGACCTTCGGGTCGAACTGCCGGGCGGCGGCGACCGCCGCGTCCAGCTGCGCCCAGTCGGTGACCTTGCTGACGCCGAACGACGACCCGGCCCGGGACGGCTTGACGAAGACGGGCAGGCCGAGCCGCTCCTTGTCCTGCTCGCTGAGCGTCATGCCGTTGCGCAGCACGGCGTACGTGCCAACCGGGATGCCCTCGACGGCGCAGAGCTTCTTGGTGAACTCCTTGTCCATGGCGGCCGCGGAGGCGAACACGTTCGCCCCGACGTAGGGGATGCCGGCCATCTCCAGCATTCCCTGGATGGTGCCGTCCTCGCCGTACGTGCCGTGCAGGACCGGGAAGACCACATCCACGTCGGCCAGCGCCCGGGGACCCTCGGTCGGATCGAGCACCATCAGCCCGTTGCCGGTGGGGTCGGCGCGCAGCACGATGTCGTCGCCGGAGTCGGCGGTGATCTCCGGCAGCTGACGGGCGTTGATCGCGAGCTGGGCAGGGTCTCCGTTGGTCAGCACCCACTGGCCGGCCCGGGTGATGCCCACCGGCACCACCTCGAACTCGTCCGGGTCGAGTGCGCCGAACACGCTGCCGGCGCTGACGCAGGAGATGCCGTGCTCCGGGCTGCGGCCGCCGAAGACGATCGCCACGCGGGTCTTGCCTGGGGTGGTCACTCCGGTCACCTCTTCGTACGCGACTGCGGCTGGTCGTGCTCGCCGGTGGCGCTCACCCGGTTGACCTTACTGTGCGTGGCCACGGGGCGAGGCGATACCCGGCGAGCCACGGCGCGACACGGCAATCGGTCATCAGAGGATATACGGTGCGTGATCGGACGGTAGCGGCACTCGCGGGCCGCTGACCTGGGCCTGCTCAATCCCGGGAGTGCCGGCGGCCGACCGCGATCACCTTCACCCGCTGCCGGCCGGCCCGCACCATGCCCAGCGCCATGAACGCTCCGGCGATGCGGTCGGCGGCCTCCCGGCTGCTGGCACCGACGACCTGCCGGCGCCGTTCCGGCGCGACCCGCTCGTTGCGGTTGACGTCCTCGACCGGGCGCACGTCGGTGAGCACGACGAGGAAGCGGGTCATCGCGTGCCGCCCGAGGGTACGGCGGGGGGCTCCGGGCGGGTTCGCACGTCGTCTCCTTCCGGCGGGCCGGGATGGCGGGGCGGCACGCGACGATCGGGTACGGGGGAGAAACCCGATCGCCGCGCGCCCCATCCCCTCCGGTCGCTCACCACCACCGTCGCCACGACAACCGGCGGTGAGGACGCCATAACAGATTGACACGTGTACAGCCGTGAATGCAACTCTCATCGACGTTCTCTCATGCAGACGTTCCCGCAAATGTGTGCGACCATCGATGCATGGCTCCGAAGACCGCCCGTGCCCGCCGGCTCGGCATCGCCCTGCGCCACCACCGGGAAGCCGCCGGGCTGACGCTGGAGACCGCGGCGGATGAGATCAACAGCACCCGCAGCACCCTCTCCCGGTACGAGAACGCCCAGACCCTGATCAGCCCGGCCACTGTGCGCGCCCTGCTCACCTCGTACGGGGTGGGCGCCGAGGAGGTGGCCGCGGCGGTGCAGCTCGCCAAGGACGCCCGCAAGCCGGGCTGGTGGGTGTCGTACTCCTACCTGCTGGATCCCCGCACCATCGACTTCATCGCGCTGGAGGCCGAGGCGACCGCCATCGCCAACTTCGAGCCCTCGGTGGTGCCCGGCCTCCTGCAGACCGCGGACTACGTCCGTGGCGTGATGCGCGGCGGGCCGCACACCCTCGGCGACGACCTGGTGGAACAACGGGTCAAGATCCGGCTTGACCGACAACAACGGCTCACCGCCGACCAGCCGCCCATTCTCGACGCGATCATCGACGAGGGCGCGCTGCTACGCCCGGTCGGCGAGCAGTCGGTGATGAACGGGCAACTCCGGCACCTGGTCAAGATGGCCGAGCTGCCGAACATCAGCGTCCAGGTGATCCCGCTCTCCGCCGGCTACCACCGAGGCACCCGGGGTTCCCTGCACATTCTCGAGTTCGCCGACCCGGAGGACCCGATCATCGCGTCGGTGGAGACCGTCGCGGGTCAGATGATCCTCGACCGCGCCGGTGAGACGCGTACCTGCACCAAGATCATGGAGCATCTCCGAAGCGTGGCGCTCAGCCCGGCGGACAGCCGCGAGATGCTCCTGTCAGTCCTGAAGGGACGGTAGGACCGATGACCCCGATGATCACAGCGGCCTTGGCCGCGGCGACGTGGCGCAAGAGCAGCCGCAGCGGCGACGAAGGCGCCTGCGTGGAGGTGGCCACGATCCCGCAGCTCGTGGCCGTCCGCGACTCGAAGGACCCGGCCGGCCCGGCCCTGCTGTTCCCACCGGCGGCCTGGGCCGCCTTCGCCCAGGCGCCGCCCCAGCGCTGACCTGAGGTGCCGAGCCGGCGCGGGTCGTGGCCCGCGCCGGCTCAGGCAACCAGCGGGCGGGGCTCCGGAACGGCGCGTAGCGCCTCCAGCGCGGCGATCGCGACGCCTCGGGCACCTGCCATGTCCCGGTCCGGCACCAACGCGAAGGTGGCCACCGCCGCCTGCTCCTCACGCAGCATGGTGTGCTCCCGAACCGTCGCCAGGAACCAGTCGCGGAACTCCGGTGCCGCCTCCACCACCCCACCGCCGACGAAGTACGCGTGCGGGTCGGTGAAGTTCGCGGCGACGGTGAACAGCCGCCCCAATGCCATCGCCTGCTGGGCGAAGAGGTCGCGCGCGAGAGCGTCCTCGCGCTCGCCGTACCCCCGGACCAACTTGGCCGCCCGTGCCACCGGCTCGGCCGCGAGCGGATGGTCGGGGTACCGGGTCAGCCAGTACGGCAGCAGGTTGCGTTCGATGCCGGTCAGCGACGCGACGCTCTCGACGTCGCCGGTGAAACCGCAGGCGCAGGTGGGTTCCGGCTGGCCCGGGCCGAGCAGCCCGCTCAGCGGGATGTGCACGTGGCCCAACTCCCCCGCCATCCCGGCCGCACCGGCGATCACCCGACCGCTCTCGACCACACCACCACCGAGACCGGTGCCGACGATCGCGGACACCGACGAGCGGTTCATCGCGTCGGCGCCGAAATGGACGTGGTGGGCGTACAGCGCGGCCGCGTTGCCGTCGTTGTGATAAATCACCGGCAGGCCGAGCCGTCGCTCCAGCGCCCCTCGCACGTCGAAGCCGCGCCAGGCCGGCTGGGAGAAGTTGGTGGACCCCCGCGACGAGATGACGCCCGCTGCGCTGGCCGGGCCGGGCGTGTCCAGCCCGACCGCCTGGACCAGGTCACGCGGCACGCCGGTCTGGGCCAGGGCACCGTCCAGCGCCCGGGCCAACGCCTCGATCGCCGCCTCCGGCCCGGACCGCACCTCGCTGGGGATCTCCAACAGCCCGTCCACCAGGAAGCGGCCGTCCACCGTCAGCACGGTGGCGTTGTTGCTGGTGCCGCCGTTGTCCAGCCCGACGACCACCGGCACCCCTGCGCTGCCCACCGAAACCACCTCCCGCCGTCGTGACTGTGAGCCGAGGCTAGTGCCAAGCCCTCTCCCCCGCCACGCCTAGGCGGCCCGAGCACCCTCAGCCGGCCGTGCACCAAGCCGCTCGGCAGTCCGCCACCGTCGATCAAGGAGTTGTGGTGGAGGATGAAATACTCGTTATGGCGCTTACCGGGCACCACAACTCCATGATCGACTCGGGTCAGGGACGGCGGGCGAACACCGCTGTGGCGTCCAGGTCTTCGTCGTGGCGCACTGTTGGTACCAGGCCGGCCGCGCTGAACGCATCGCAGAGTGTGTCGACCTGGGTGGTGCCGGCCTCGACCACCAGGTGGCCGCCGGGGGCGAGCCAACCGGCCGCGTCGGCACCCACCCGGCGCAGCACCGAAAGCCCGTCCGGGCCGCCGTCGAGCGCCACCGGGGCCTCGTGCAGTCGCGCCTCCGGCGGCATCAGCGCGACCGCGTCGGTCGGCACGTACGGGGCGTTGGCGACCACCAGGTCCAACCGACCCCGCCACTGGCGGGGCAGCGGCGCGAAGAGGTCACCCTCGTACACCTCGGCGTCCAGCCCGACGACGTTGCGCCGCGCGCACGCCACGGCCGCCGGGTCGATGTCGGCGGCGGCCAGCCAACGCGGTGCCAGCCGGTACGCCAACGCGACAGTGGTCGCCCCGGAGCCGCAGCAGAGGTCGACCACGGCCGGCGCCGCGCCGGTCAGCTCAGCCGCCACCTCGACCAGCAGGGCGGTCCGGGCCCGCGGCACGAAGACGCCCTCGTCGACGGCGATCCGCAGGCCGCAGAACTCCGCCCAGCCGAGCAGGTACTCCAACGGTTCACCGGCCACCCGGCGGTCGGTCAGGTCGGCCAACGCCGCCGGACTCTGCGCGGCGGCCAGCAGCAGTTCGGCCTCGTCCTCGGCGTAGACGCAACCGGCGGCCCGCAGCCGGCTCACCAGGGCGGCACGGCCGGACGATTCCACCGGGGACCTCAGACCGGTCCTGCGGCGTCCAACGCGGCGGCGATGTCGGCCACCAGGTCCGCGGTGTCCTCCGCACCACAGGAGAGCCGGACGAAGCCGGGCGCGGTGTCGTCGCCCCACTGCGCCCGGCGGTCCGCCGTGGTGTGCAGGCCACCGAAGGAGGTCGCCGCCGCCACCAGCCGGGCGGCCTCGACGAATCGGCCCACCCGGTCGGCGTCGCCCAGGTCGAACGAGAGCACCCCGGGGATCCGACGCATCTGCGCCGAGGCCACCGGGTACGCGGGGTCGTCCGGCCGCCCCGGCCACCGCAGGCCGGTCACGTCCGAGCGGCCGGCGAGCAGGTCGACGACCGCGGCGGCGTTCGCGCTCTGCCGCGCCAGCCGCAGGTCGAGAGTGGCCAGTGACCGGTGAGCCAGCCAGGCGTCGAACGCGCCCGGAACCGCCCCGGTGGTCGTACGCCAGGTCGTCACCGCGTCGATGAGGTCGGCGGACCGGCTGGCCAGATAGCCCAGCAGCAGGTCGGAGTGGCCGGTGAGCGCCTTCGTGCCGGAGGCGACCACCAGGTCGGCACCGAGATCCAGTGGGCGCTGACCGAGCGGGGTGGCCGTGGTGTTGTCGACAGCGAGCAGCGCGCCGGCCGCGTGCGCCCGGTCGGCCAGAGCAGCCACGTCGACGACGTCCAGGCCCGGATTGGCGGGCGTCTCCACCAGCACCAGCCGGACGCCCTCGAACGACGGGTACGGCCCGACGGTCGGCACGAAGAGCACCCGGACGCCGATGGCCTCCAGCACAGATGTGGCGAACGCCCGGACCGGGAAGTATCCGTCGGTGGGGAGCACCACGGTGTCCCCCGGCCGCAGCAGGGTGAGCAGCAGGCCGGTGATGGCCGCCTGACCGGTCGCGAAGACCCGGCAGTCGCCGCCCTCCAACTCGCCCACCGCCGCCTCCAGCAACCGCCGGGTCGGGTTGTCGGGGCGGCCGTAGCCGTTCGGTGACGTGCCCTGACCCTCGAACGGGTCGAGGTGGTACGGCGCGGCGAAGACCGGCCCGGGCAGGAACGGGTCCCCCGGTGCCGGCTCGGGCAGGCCAGCGCGTACGCAGCGGGTGCCGTCTCCCCACTCGTTCATCGGGTTCCTCACTCGTACGACTCGGGTTTGGCGGTGCGGCTCATCAGGGTCTCCACGGCGAGGCGCGGGTCCATCCCCTCGTGGCAGATCCGCTCGACGTGCTCGGTGATCGGCATCTCCACGCCGTGCGCCCGGGCCAGGTCGCGGATCGCCAGGCAACTCTTCACGCCCTCGGCGGTCTGCCGGGTGGCGGCCTGGGCCTGTTCCAGCGTCTCGCCCCGCCCCAGATGCTCCCCAAAGGTGCGGTTGCGGGCCAGCGGGGACGAGCAGGAGGCAACCAGGTCGCCCATTCCGGCGAGGCCGGCGAAGGTGATCGGGTCCGCACCGAGCGCCACGCCCAGCCGGGCCGTCTCGGCCAGCCCACGGGTCATCAGCATGGCCCGGGTGTTGTCGCCGAAACCCATCGCGGTGGCGATGCCGTACGACAGGGCGATCACGTTCTTGACCGCCCCGCCCAGCTCACAGCCGATCACGTCGTCGTTCGTGTAGGGGCGCAGGTACGGCGTCCGGATCGACGACTGGACGAGCGTGGCGCGGGCGCTGTTCGTTCCGGCGACCACCGTCGCGGCGGGCTGCTCGGCGGCGATCTCCGGGGCCAGGTTCGGGCCGGACACGACGACCACCCGGTCCGCGGCGACCCCGGCGGTCTCCACGATGACCTCGCTCATCCGCTTGGTGGTGCCCAGCTCGATGCCCTTCATCAGCGACACCAGTGTGGAATCCGGGTGCAGGTGCCCGGCCCATGCGGCGAGGTTGCCGCGCAGGGTCTGTGACGGCACGGCCAGCACCACCACCTCGGCGCCGGTGATCGCCTCGGCGGCGTCGGCGGTGGCGGTGACGCGGGCCGGCAACAGCAGGTCGGGCAGGTACTCCGGATTGCGGCGCTCGGCCCGGATGCACTCGGCGACCGGCGCCCGACGGGCCCACACCGTCACGTCCCGCCCCGCGTCCGCGAGGATTTTGGCGAACGCGGTGCCCCAGGAACCGGCACCGAGCACCGCCACGTGACCACTCATGCCACCGCTCCGCTTCGCTTCGCGGCGGCCTGGCCGGCACCGCTGCCGAGCCCGACGATTCGCTCGCTCCGCTCGCTCATGCCGCCTCGTCCCGCTGCTCGCGGCCGACGGAGGACCGGGCCGGTCGCTCCCACAGTGGCGGCGGGGTACCGCCACGGATCTCGGCGAGCATGTCCCGCAGCCGCAACATGATGGTGTCCGTCATCTCCTCGAGGGTGGCCCGGGTCGGCTGGGCGTCCGCCCACCGGCTCAGGTCGATCGGCTCTCCGGCGGCAACTGTCACCGGAATCCGGGGGCGCAGGCTGACACGTGCCGTCCGCGGGTCGAAGATCCGTTCTGGCCCCCACATCACCACCGGTACGACCGGGGCGCCGGTGGCCAGGGCCAGCCGGGCCGCACCGGTCTTGGCCTTCATCGGCCAGAGCTCCGGCTGTCGCGTGGTGGTGCCCTCAGGGTAGATCACCACCGCGCCGCCCTCGTCGAGCGCGGCGACCAGCGCGTCCAGCGAGCGGACAGCGTCCACGCTGCCCCGCTCGACCGGGATCTGCCGGCACCGGTGCAGGATCCAGCCGACCAACGGCACCCGGAACACGCTGGCCTTGCCCAGGTACTGCGGCCAGCGCCCGGAGTCGTAGATGAAGTGTGCGGACACCAGCGGGTCGGCGTGGGAGATGTGGTTCGCCACGATGATCATTCCGCCGTCGCGGTGGAGATGCTCCTGACCACGCCAGGTACGCCGGGTCCAGACGGTCATCACCGGCTTCACCAGCCCCACGGCGAACCGTTGCCAGAACCCCAGCCTCCGCCGTGCCACTGTGCCTCCTCATCGCGCCCAACCCCGCCGCGAAATCCCGCCCGCGACACCCGCAGCGGAAATCATGCCTGCTCGCCCCCGGTACGGCCAGCGAGGGGCCCGTCGTCCGGCTGGCAGGATTGCGGACGTGAGTCAGCCGAGGTGGGCCGTGGTGGTGCCGGTGAAGCGGCTCGCCGTGGCCAAGAGCCGGCTGCGGGGCGCGCTGCCCGGCGTACCGCATGAGGAGTTGGCGCTGGCCCTGGCGGCCGACACGCTCCGCGCGGTGCTGGCCTGCCCGGCGGTCGCCGAGGCCCTGGTGGTGACCGACGACGTCCGGGTGGCGGCGGCGGCGCGGGCCGCCGGCGCTCGGGTGCTGCCGGACGAGCCGGACGCCGGGCTGAACGCCGCGTTCCGGCACGGGGCGGCCGGGGCCGTCGCCGGGTGGGTGGCCGGGATCACCGCGGACGTGCCGGCGCTGCGCCCGGCCGAGCTGGCCGGCGCGTTGCTCGCGGCGCAGAACGGCCGACCGGGGGTACGCCGGTTCCTGCCGGACGCACCCGGCGGTGGCACTGTGCTGCTCACCGCCGGGCCGGGCGTGCCGCTGGACCCGCGCTTCGGGGTGGGCTCGGCGGTCGCGCACGCGGCGAGCGGGGCGCTGCCGCTCGACGGCGACTGGCCCAGCCTGCGCCGGGACGTGGACACCGCCGCGGACCTGGCCGCCGCCGCGCGGCTCGGGCTGGGGCCGCGCACGGCCGCCCTGGTGGCCGCCGGTCGCGCCGCCCGTGCCGCCGGCTGACCCCGCCTGGCCCGCGTTGAGGGCTGACCCCGCCTGACCCGCGCCACGGGCTGAGCCTGCCCGGGCCGCGCCACCGGCTGAACCCCCGGGTGTACGGTGCCAGCATGCAGGGCACGGTGGCCAGCTACGACGCGGCGACACGCAGCGGTGTCCTGCTGCTCGACGACGGCACCGAGATGCGCTTCCCCGCCCGGGCCTTCGACGCCTCCGGGCTGCGGCTTCTCCGGCTCGGCCAGCGGGTCCACATCGACACCGATCCCGACGGCGAGGTTGTCCGGGTGACATTGCCGACGATGATCTGAGTCGGCGAGCCCAAGTTCATTTTGCGTTTACCGTAATCAGGTGATTATGAGCGGGTGAGCACCCCTCGCGAACAACCCGCCAGCCCGCCCGCCACCGACCTCCGCAACGGCTCCCGCGCGCGCGGCACCGATGGGCGCTTCCGCCCGTCCCGCGCCGAACGCGCCGGCGCCGCCCGCGCCGACACGCTCGCCGACGATCCCGGCGCCGCGTCCTCCGGACTGGACGAGGTCCTCGACCCCGCGCCGAGGATCGACACGGACGGCCCGGCCGCCGGTGACGTCCACCAGGTCCTGCCGGGCGACCTGCCGACCGGCGCCGGGCAGGCGGACGACGACGAGCCCCCGGCGGCCCCGCCGCTGCCGGAGGACCGGTTCCTCAACCGGGAGCTGTCCTGGCTCGACTTCAACGCCCGGGTGCTCACCCTGGCCGAGGACCAGCGCACCCCGCTGCTGGAACGGGCCAAGTTCCTGGCCATCTTCGCGAGCAACCTCGACGAGTTCTACATGGTGCGCATCGCCGGGCTGAAGCGGCGGCTCTCCGCCGGCCTGCCGGTGCGCGGCGGGGACCGGCTGCCGCTGCGTACCCAGTTGGAGCTGATCGCCGAACGGACCGGCGCCCTGGGCGCCCGGCACGCCGCCTGCTTCGTCGACGACGTGCTGCCCAAGCTCGCCGACGAGGGCATCCGGATCCTGCGCTGGGGTGAGCTGGGCGACGGCGAGCGGGAGCGGCTGCGCACCTACTTCCGGGAGCACATCTTCCCGGTGCTGACCCCGCTCGCTGTGGACCCGGCGCACCCGTTCCCGTACATCTCGGGTCGGTCGCTGAACCTGGCGGTGGCGGTTCGTGACCCGGACGGCGGTTCTGAGCTGTTCGCCCGGGTGAAGGTGCCCAACAACGTCCCCCGCTTCGTGCGGGTGGACCGGGACCAGCCGGGTGTGCGGATGTTGCCGGTGGAGGACCTGATCTCGGTGCACCTGGGGCAGCTGTTCAGTGGCATGCAGGTGGTCGAGTGCCACCTGTTCCGGGTCACCCGCAACGCCGAGGTGGAGGTCGACGAGGACCGCGACGAGGATCTGCTCCAGGCCCTGGAGCGGGAGTTGGCCCGGCGACGGTTCGGTCCCCCGGTTCGTCTGGAGGTCGCCGCGTCGATCTCCGACCACATGTTGGAGCTGCTCGTCCGGGAGCTGGACATGGACGACCAGGACGTGCTGCGGGTACCCGGGCTGCTGGACCTGTCCGCGCTGTGGCAGGTCTACGGCGAGGCGGACCGGCCGGACCTGAAGGACCCGCCGTTCGTGCCGGCCACCCATCCCCGGCTCGCCGAGGGTGAGGTGCCGCGCAGCGTCTTCTCCACCCTGCGCGACGGGGACATCCTGGTGCACCACCCGTACCACTCGTTCGCCACCAGCGTGCAGCGCTTCATCGAGCAGGCCGCCGCCGACCCGAACGTGCTGGCCATCAAGCAGACCCTCTACCGGACCAGCGGCGACTCCCCGATCGTCGACGCGCTCGTCGACGCGGCCGCCGCAGGCAAGCAGGTGGTGGTGCTTGTGGAGGTGAAGGCCCGCTTCGACGAGGTGGCAAACATCGGCTGGGCCCGCACGCTGGAACGCGCCGGCTGCCACGTGGTGTACGGCCTGGTCGGTTTGAAGACGCACTGCAAGACCGCGCTGGTGGTCCGGCAGGAGGGCAACCAGATCCGTCGCTACTGCCACATCGGCACCGGCAACTACCACCCGAAGACGGCCCGACTGTACGAGGACTTCGGCATGCTCACCGCCGACCCGGAGATCGGCGCCGACCTCACCGACCTGTTCAACGTGCTCACCGGTTACAGCCGGCAGACCGCGTACCGGCGGTTGCTGGTCGCCCCGCAGGGCATCCGCAGTGGCCTCATCGAGCGGATCGAGCGGGAGATCTCGCACGTCCGCCTGGGCATGCCCGGCCTGGTCCAGTTCAAGGTCAACTCCCTGGTCGACGAGGGGGTGACCGACGCGTTGTACCGCGCCTCGCAGGCCGGCGTCCACGTCGACCTGCTCATCCGGGGCATGTGCACGCTGCGTCCGGGGGTGCCGGGGCTGTCGGACAACATCCGGGTCCGCTCGATCCTCGGCCGGTTCCTGGAACACTCCCGGGTGTTCCGGTTCGGCAACAACGGCGAGGCCGAGTTCTGGATGGGCTCGGCCGACCTCATGCACCGCAACCTGGACCGTCGGGTGGAGGCGCTGGTGCAGGTGAGCGACCCGGTCGCCCGCGCCGAACTGGACCACGTGCTCACCCTCGCGATGAGCCCCGAAGTGGACGCGTTCGAGCTGGCCGGTGACGGGACCTGGACCCGGCGTACCAGCGGTGACAACGCCGCCCGCGCCCATCTGCAGGAACTGCTGCTGCGCCGCGTCGGTGGCACGGCCAGCTGACCGCGCAGCGCATAGGCTGAGCTGATGGTCGAGGAGGAGCAGAAGTACGAGGTGGACGACGCCTACGTGCTGCCGGACCTGGCCGGCACGGCCCCGGCCGGCGGTCGGGTCCGGGCCCTGCCACCGGTGACGCTTGTCGCCCGCTACCTCGACACGGTGGACCTGCGGCTGGCCCGGGCCGGTGCCTCGCTGCGCCACCGCCGGGGCGACGAGCTGCCCTGGACGGTGAAACTGCCGACCGGGACGCCGGGCGTCCGGCACGAGATCTCCCGTCCCGGGCCGAAGGGGCAGCCGCCGCCGGAGCTGGTGGAGCTGGTCACCGTCCTGCACCGGGGGGCGCCGCTGGCCCCGGTGACAGTGGTGCGGACGGTGCGGCACGCGTACGAGGTGTGTGACCGGGCCGGCACGGTGCTCGCCGAGGTGGTGGACGACCGGGTGACAGTGCTCGACGACGCCGGCGCCACCACCGACACGTTCCGCGAGGTGGAGGTGGAGCTGAAGGCCGGTGACCGGAAGCTGCTGGACCGGGTCGGTGGGGTGCTGCGCGAGGGTGGCGCCCAGGGCGGGTCGTTCACGCCGAAGCACGTACGGGCGCTGGGCGCGACGGCGCAGGCCGATCCGGACCTGGTCGCGCCGGCCGGGCTGCCCGCCGAGCCGACCTCCGGTGACGTGGTGACCGAGGCGGTCCGCAAGGAGATCCGCCGGCTGTTGACGCACGACCCGCTGGTCCGGCTGCGCGCCCCGGCCGACGGTGGCGACACCGCAGTGCACCAGATGCGGGTGGCCTGTCGACGCCTGCGCAGTGATCTGCGCACCTTCAAACCGTTGCTGCGCAAGACCTGGTCCCGGCCGCTGCGCGACGAGCTGCGCTGGTTGGCAGGTGTGCTCGGCGCTGCCCGTGACGCCGAGGTGCTGCGCGACCGGCTGCGTCGCACCGCCGACGCCGACCCGTTGAGCCCGCTCGACCGGGGCGCGGTGGGCCGGCTCGACGAGGTGCTCGCCGAACGGCAGCGGGAGGCGCTCACCGGGATCGACGAGACGCTGCGCTCCGCGCGTTACCTGGCCCTGGTGGATTCCCTGGTGCTGGCCGCCCGCGCCCCCCGACTCACCCGCCGGGCGGCCGCGCCCGCCGCGCAGGCGCTACCCGCGCTGGTGGCACGCCCCTGGCGGCGGTTGACCGGGCCGGACGGCGTCGACGGGCTCGACGCGCAGTCGCCGGACGACCGCTGGCACGCCGTTCGCAAGGAGGGCAAGCAGGCCCGGTACGCGGTCAACGCGGTGGCCCCGACGGTCGGCAAGGGCGCGCGCCGGCTGTCCCGCGCCCTCGCCCGGGTGCAGGATGTGCTCGGCGAGCACCAGGACGCGGCGGTGGCTGCGGACACCTGGCTGGAGATCGCCGCCGCGCGGCCGGACGACCATGAGCTGGCGGTCACCGCCGGGCGGCTGGCCGAGCGGGAACGCCTGTCGGTACGCCGGACGCGGGGTCTCCTCCCGGCCGCCTGGCACCGGGCCACCCGACCACGGCGGACAAGTTGGCTGCCGTGACGGGCATCCGGGCGGCCGGCGGGGTGGCCTGGCGGCCGACCGCCGACGGCGTACGCGTCTGCGTGGTGCACCGCCCCCGCTACGGCGACTGGACGCTGCCGAAGGGCAAGCTGGAGCCGGGCGAGCACGCGCTGGCCGCGGCGGTCCGTGAGGTGGCCGAGGAGGCCGACGTGCGGGGCGTGCCGCAGGTGCGGCTGCCGTCGGCGCGGTACCGCAGCGAGGGGCAGCCCAAGCTGGTCGACTACTGGTCGATGCTCGCGGTGGCCAGCGGCGGTTTCCAACCGGGCACCGAGGTGGACGACATCCGCTGGCTCGCGGTGGACGACGCGATCCGGTTGGTCAGCTACCCGCACGACGCCGAGGTGTTGGCGGCGTTCGCCGCGCTGCCGTCGGTGACCGCGACGGTCGCGCTGGTCCGGCATGCCCACGCCGGTAAGCGGGCCACCTGGTCCGGCCCGGACGTCGGACGCCCCCTGGACGCCGAGGGGTGGGCTCAGGCGAGCACGCTGGCCGAGCTGATCGCCCTGATCCGACCGGCCCGGCTGGTGTCGGCGTCGCCGCGACGGTGCGTGCAGACGCTCGATCCGGCCGCCGCGTTGCTCGACCTGCCGATCGAGGTCTGCGGCGACCTGGACGAGCCACAACCCGGCCAGCAGAGCGACGAGCAGATCCTGGCCACCGCCGCCCGGCTGCTGGAGCTGGCCGGCACCGGTGGGCAGTCGGCGGTGTGCAGCCAGGGCAAGGTCCTGCCGGGTGCCCTGGAGCGGCTGACCGGCCGCACCGATGAGGACTTCACCACGCCGAAGGGCGGCGGCTGGCTGCTCGCCTTCACCGCCGACCGGCTGCTGGCCACAGATCGCCTGTAGGGGGCCGCGTTCGCCTTCGTCAGCGGGGCGGCAGGGTCACTGTGACCGCGACCGGCAGGTGGTCACTGGCCGTGCTGCGCGGCGCGACCGGGTCGCTGGGGGTCAGGCCGGGCGAGACGAAGATGTGGTCGATCTGCTGGCGCGGGTCGTCCGCCGGGCTGGTCGCCAGCGGTCGGGCGGCCGCCAACGCGTCGACCAGGCCGGCGTTGGAGAACTCCGCGAACGCCTCGTCGCCCGGCTCGGTGTTCAGGTCACCCGCCACCACCAACGGCCGACCGGCCGCGTACCGGGTGGCGAAGTTGGCGACCGCGCGGGCCTGGACCACCGGGCCCTTGCCGGGTGGAGGTTGCAGATGGGTGCTGACCACTGCGGTACGGACACCGTCGCCGAGGTCCAGCGTGACGGCGAGGGCCTGCGCTCCGGTGGGGGCGCCGACGGCGGCCAGCGGCAGGGTCCGCGGATCGCTTACCGGCCAACGGCTGAGCACCGCGTCACCCCAGACGGGGTCGGCGGCCGGCCCGAAGACGTAAGGCATGCCGAGCCGGTCGGCCAACAGGTCAAGGGTGTCGTGCCCGCCGTTGAGCAGCCAGGCCCGGTCCACCTCGCTGAGCAGCACCACGTCGGGCCGTTGCCGGTCGACGACGTCGGCGAGGCCGGTCAGGTCGAACCGGCCGTCCAGCCCGAAACCCATCCGGATGTTGTACGCCACCACCGTCAACCGTGCCGGGGGGCCGTCCCGGTTGCTGGCCACCGGCACCTCGTCGGCGAGGACCGGTGCCAGCAGGGCCAGCGCGGTGACCGAAGCGGCAGCCCGGAGCGGCGGAAACGGCCCGGGAAGCCGTTGGACGACGGGACGGGCGGTGAACGCCACGGCGGCGACCAGCACGGCCACCACCACGGGCACCGCCGCGTTGGGATAGCCGAGATCGTAGGCCGAGTAGTACCCGACGGACCCCAGCGCGAAGACGAGCATGCCGGCGGTGACCGCGTACCCCCGCCGGGAGGCGCCGGTGCCGGCGTTCGCGGTGTCGCTGTCCGGGTGGCTGGTGTCGTCGGTCAGGGCGAGGCAGGCGCCGAGGCCGACAGATGCGAGCAGGATGGCGGGCAGGAGCAGGTCGCCCCGGTCGAGGGCGAACAGCACCGCGCCGGCGAGCAGCGCCACCGGTCCGTACGCCCGGCCCCACCCGCGAGGTGGCCGGGTCAACGCGGCGCCAAGGAACCCGGCGACCGCCACCGGCACCGGCGCCAGGCCGAACAGCGGCGAACGGGCCACCCCGTCCCCGGCGACCAGGTACGACATCCCGGTCCGGGTCAGTGCCGGGGAGAGCGCCACCATTCCGGCCAGCAGCAACGCGGGCCCGGCCAGCAGCCAGGCCCGGGCACCACCGGGGCCGGCGGCGGCATCAGCGGGGGCGCCAGCGGTGTCAGCGGGGGCGTTACCTGCACCGCCGCGCTGGCCGGGTTGCGCCGTGCCGACCAGGAACACCGCCACCGCGACGGCGCTGAGCAGCCAGGCCACCCAGTCCCCCCGCCAGACCAGGTCGACGGTGTCCAGCACCGCGTGCACTGCCGCGTTGACAGCGAACCCCAACGCCAGCCCCGGGACCGGACGGTCGGTGTCGGCGGCGACGCCGACCAGCCAGACCAGCCCGGCGAGCAACCCGGCGGTGGCCAACCAGAGTTGCGGACGCCCGCCCGGGGCGGCGGTGAGGGTGAGCCGGGCGACGGCGAGCGCGACAGCGGCGACGACGGTGACCGGGCGGGCTCCGACTCGGCGGACCACGGCGGGTGCGCCCATCGCGAGCACGAACCAGCCGAGGGCGAACGCCCCCATCAGCTCGGCCGGGGTGGACGCCGCCTGACCGAAGATGGTGATGATGCCGGGTAACCAGACCCGCAGCACGTCGATGAGGAGAAGCACGCCCAGCGCGAGCGTCCCGGTGGTGAGCTGGCGGTAGCGCACCGGCGCCCCATTTCCCGTCGACGGGCCGGCCCAGGGGTGGCCGGCACGGCGATTCTGCGTGAGCGCGACAACCGGGTCAACGGTCCCCGTACGCCGAAAGACAGTTCCGGTACGCCGAAAGGGCGCCCACCCACGGGTGGACGCCCTTGCGGTACGGGTCGGTCAGCGCTTGCTGGCCGCCTTCTTGGCCGGAGCCTTCTTCGCCGGCGCCTTCTTGGCCGCCGTGCTCTTGCTCGCCGCCGCGGTGGTCTTCTTCGCAGCGGTCGACCGGGTCGCGGCGGTGGTCTTCTTCGCCGCTGTGGTCTTCTTGCTGGCGGCCGTCTTGGTCGCCGTGGTGCTCTTGCTCGCCTTGGCCGGGGCGGTCTTCTTGCTGGCGGCCGTCTTGGTCGCCGTGGCGGTCTTGCTCGCCTTGGCCGGGGCGGTCTTCTTGCTGGCCGCCTTCGCCGTTGTCGCCTTGGTGCCCGCCGCCTTCGCGGTGGCCGCCTTGGTCGCCTTCGTGCCCGCCGCCTTGGCCGTGGCGGTGCTGGTGGTGGCCTTCTTCGTCGCCACCGTGGCCTTGGGCACCTTGCCGCTGGCCACCATTTCCTTGAACCCGGCGCCGGGGCGGAAGGTCGGGACTGACGTCTTCTTGACCTTCACCGCCTCGCCGGTACGCGGGTTGCGCGCTGTTCGCGCGCCACGCACACGCTTTTCGAATGCTCCGAATCCGGTGATCGCCACCTTCTCGCCCTTGGTGACCGCCGCCTGGACCTCGGTGAGGACCGCGTCGAGCGCGGCCGTCGCCATCTTCCGGTCCCCCAGGCGAACGGCGAGCGCCTCGATGAGCTCGGCCTTGTTCACGACTTCCTCCCGATTGTGCAACTGACTCGTCGCGAGCCATTCTGCGCGCACGGTATGCCCTGTGCTGCCGGGACACAAACATTCGGTAGAAAAAAGCCCTTGTGTCGTAACGGATTCACCCCCACCGGATGGCCCGATGGGGGTGAAATCCGCTGTGCGAGCGGCCTAACGGCTATGCCACGGAGGGCAGGAACGGCAGTCGGCGCGCCTCGTAGGAGTCGATGTCGGCGGCGTGGCGGAGGGTGAGTCCAATGTCGTCGAGGCCTTCCAGGAGGCGCCAACGGCTGAAGTCGTCCAGCGGGAACGACCAGCTCGCATCCCCTGCCCGCAGCTGGCGGGCGGTCAGGTCGACGGTCACCGGAGTGGTCGGATCCGCCTCGACCAGGTCCCACAACTCTTCGACGGCTTTCAATTCCAACTCGACCGGCAACAGACCTTCCTTGAGGGCGTTGCCGCGGAAGATGTCACCGAAGCGCGGGGCCACCACCGCGCGGAAGCCCCAGTCCCGTAGCGCCCAGACCGCGTGCTCCCGGGAGGACCCGGTGCCGAACTCCGGGCCGGCGATGAGGATCGACGCCCCGGAATAGTTCTCATCGTTGAGCACGAATGCCGGATCTTCCCGCCAGGCGCTGAACAGCCCGTCGGCGAAGCCCGTCCGGGTCACCCGCTTGAGGTACACGGCGGGGATGATCTGATCGGTGTCCACGTTGGATCGGCGCAGCGGCACGGCGGTGCCTGTGTGGGTGGTGAACTTGTCCATCTCGTCGATCCCTTCTACAGGTCGGCGGGGGCGGCCAGCCGGCCGACCACGGCGGTGGCGGCGGCCACCGGCGGCGAGACCAGGTGGGTACGCCCACCCCGGCCCTGACGGCCCTCGAAGTTGCGGTTCGAGGTGGAGGCGGAGCGCTCGCCGGGCTTCAGCGTGTCGGGGTTCATGCCCAGACACATGGAGCAGCCCGCGAACCGCCACTCGGCCCCGGCGTCGGCGAAGACCTTGTCCAGCCCCTCGGCCTCGGCGGCCTCGCGTACGGCGGCGGAGCCGGGCACCACGAGCATCCGGACGCCCTCGGCGACCCGGTGGCCACGCAGCACGTCCGCGGCGGCCCGCAGGTCCTCCAGGCGGCCGTTGGTGCAGGAGCCCACGAAGACCACGTCGATGGGCAGCTCCCGCAGCGGGGTGCCGGGGCGCAGGTCCATGTACTCCAGGGCCCGGCGGGCCGCGGTGCGCTCCGAGTCGGTGACGAACTCCTCCGGGTCCGGCACCGGGGCGCTCAGCGGGGCGCCCTGCCCGGGGTTGGTGCCCCAGGTGACGAACGGGGTGATCTGGCTGGCGTCCAGGGTCACCTCGGCGTCGAAGCGCGCGCCCTCGTCGGTGGGCAGCGTCCGCCACCACGCCACCGCCGCGTCCCAGTCCGCGCCCTGCGGCGCGTTCGGTCGACCCTTGAGGTACGCGAAGGTGGTCTCGTCCGGCGCGATCATGCCGGCCTTGGCGCCCCACTCGATGGACATGTTGGCGATGGTCATTCGCCCCTCCATGGAGAGGGCGCGGATCGCCTCGCCGCGGTACTCGACGATGTGCCCGCGACCCCCACCCGTGCCGACCTGCGTGATCAGCGCGAGCACCAGATCCTTGGCGGTGACGCCGGGCGCGAGGCGGCCGGTGACGTTCACGGCCATCGTCTTCGGCCGGCTCTGCGGCAGCGTCTGGGTGGCCAGTACGTGCTCCACCTCGCTGGTGCCGATGCCGAAGGCGAGCGCGCCGAAGGCGCCGTGGGTGGCGGTGTGCGAGTCACCACAGACGATCGTCAGGCCCGGCTGGGTGAGACCGAGCTGCGGGCCGATCACGTGCACGATGCCCTGGTTGTCGTCGCCGAGCGGGTGCAGCCGCACCCCGAACTCGGCGCAGTTGCGGCGCAACGTCTCGATCTGCGTACGCGACGTGGGGTCCGCGATGGTGAGCAGGTCACCACGGCGGAGGCGGAACGCCGGGTCGGCGTACCCGGTCGGGGTGTTGTGGTCCTCGGTCGCGAGGGTCAGGTCGGTACGACGCACCCGGCGCCCGGCGAGCCGCAGCCCGTCGAACGCCTGCGGGCTGGTCACCTCGTGCAGCAGGTGCAGGTCGATGAAGAGCAGGTCCGGCTCACCAGCGGCGGACCGTACGACGTGCGCGTCCCAGACCTTCTCGGCCAGGGTCCTCGGCTCAGGAGTGACTCCCACCATCTGGACATCCTAAATTCTGGGAGGTAAGTTTCGGCTTGTGGGACACAGTATGAGCGGTGTCGGCGTTCTCGACAAGGCGGTGGTCATCCTGGCCGCCTGCGTGGACGGCGCCAGCCTGGCCGAACTCGTTGAACGCACCAAGCTGCCCCGGGCCACCGCACATCGGCTGGCCCAGGCCCTGGAGATCCACCGAATGCTGGTGCGGGACACCCAGGGCAGATGGCGGCCCGGCCCCCGCCTGGGCGAGTTGGCCAACGCCGCACCGGACGTTCTGCTGACCGCCGCCGAGCCACTGCTGGCCGCGCTGCGCGACGCCACAGGTGAGAGCGCGCAGCTCTACCTGCGCCGCGCCGACGAGCGGATCTGCGTGGCGGCGGCGGAGCGCGCCAGCGGCCTACGGGACACCGTTCCGGTCGGCTCGGTGCTGCCGATGACGGCCGGCTCCGCGGCCCAGATCCTGCTCGCCTGGGAGCCGCCGGAGGCGGTGATGCCGCTGCTGCCGCGCAGCAAGTTCACCGGCCGCACCCTCGCCGAGGTACGCCGTCGTGGCTGGGCGCAGAGCGTCGCAGAGCGGGAGGCCGGTGTGGCGAGCGTCTCCGCCCCGATCCGCGACCGCACCGGCCGGGTCATCGCCTCGGTCAGCATCTCCGGCCCGATCGAGCGCCTGGGTCGCCGCCCCGGCGAACGCCACGCCATGGCCGTGGTGAGAGCCGGCCAACGCCTATCCGGCCTCTGACCACCCCCGGCCCCTCCCCCTCTTTCCCGCGTTGATCATGAAGTTATTGCCATCGACCTCGGCGTTTCGTGACAACAACTTCATGATCAACAGGAGGTGAGCGGGGGACGAGAAAGGCTCATCTCGCGGAGCGAGATGAGCCTTTGGTTGTAGCCCCGACCGGATTCGAACCGGCGCTACCGCCTTGAGAGGGCGGCGTCCTGGGCCGCTAGACGACGGGGCCAGAACTTTCCGTTCACCACCCTCGCAGGCGGTGCGACTGTAGTCTAGCGGCACCGTACCCGGGCGCGAGCGCGGGGTGCGGGGTCACCCGTGCGCCCGGCGGCGGACCGGAACGAGGCCGGCGGCAGACACGAAACAGCCCGCCTCAGCACCGGCGGCGGACACGAAACAGCCCGCCTCACCAGGTGAGACGGGCTGTGCACGATGTAGCCCCGACCGGATTCGAACCGGCGCTACCGCCTTGAGAGGGCGGCGTCCTGGGCCACTAGACGACGGGGCCAGAACAAACAACTTGCTCCCCCACCTCACCGGCGGAGGAGCTGCACTCTACCGAAGACCCGACTCCGCCCCTTCGGGGCGGAGTCGAACTCCGTCAGAATCCAGCGTCTGGAAATTCTCGCGAATTCCAGCAGCGCTGGGGTACCAGGACTCGAACCTAGACTAACTGAACCAGAATCAGTCGGGCTGCCAATTACCCCATACCCCATTGGCCCCTTGCGGCGCCGGGAGTGAACTTTACCCTCCCGGTGCCGGCAGGCCAAATCCGATCCCCCCGAACCACCCGTGAGCTGTGGAAACAGGGGCATCAGACGGATCAGGCGACGGGAACCACCGGGTTGGTGAGCTCGCCGATGCCGTCGATCCGCACGGTGACCGTATCCCCCTCGACAAGCGGGCTAACCCCGGCCGGAGTGCCGGTGAGAACGACGTCGCCGGGCAGCAGAGTCATCACGTGCGAGATGTACGACACCAGACCCGGCACGTCGAAGACCATGTCCTTCGTCCGGCCGAGTTGGCGTACCTCCATCTCCTCCGGGTTGCGACCCACCTCACAGCGGATCTCCAGGTCGGACACGTCCAGCCCGGTGGTGATCCACGGGCCGATCGGGCAGAACGAGTCGAAACCCTTGGCCCGGGTCCACTGCCCGTCCGAACGCTGCAGGTCCCGAGCGGTGACGTCGTTGGCGCAGGTGTAGCCGAAGATGGCGCGTTCGGCGGCGGCCCGGTCGGCGCGGCGCGCGCCCGGCGCCCCGATCACGACCGCCAGCTCCGCCTCGTGCTCGACCTGCTTGGAGAAGATCGGCAGTCGGATGGCGTCCCGGGGGCCGATCACCGAGGTGGACGGCTTGAGGAAGAGCATGGGCTCCTTGGGCACCTCGTTGCCGAGCTCGGCGGCGTGGTCGGCGTAGTTGCGACCGACGCAGACCACCTTGCTGGGCAGGATCGGCGAGAGCAGCCGGACGTCGGAGAGGGCCCAGCGGGCCCCACTGAAGGAGAGTTGGCCGAACGGGTGGCCCTCGATCTCGGCGATGGTCAGGCCCTGCGGCCCGGCCTCCGGTTCGCCTTCGACGGCACCGAACGACATTCCCTTGGCATGGGCAAAACGAGCGATACGCACCCCGCCAATCTAGCCCCGCCGGCACCCCCACCGGCCAGGACCGGCCCTCCGGTGTGCTCAACCCGTCACCGCGCGGCACCCTACCGGAGCTGGAGGTGACCGGGGCGGGCTTCCGGAATTCGTACCCGCACGGAGGCGGCTCGCCCCTAGCGTCGGCTCCGGAGGTTCGTTCGTATGCCTGCATCGACACGACACCACAGAGCCCTCGCAGTGTTCGTGCACTGCCTCGGCATCCTCGCCGCCGTGCCGGCCCTGCCGACGGCGGCTCCGGAGGCGGCGGCCGCGCCACGACCACCGGCCGCCACTCCGCGGCCAACGGCTGCCACACCGGCGCCACCGGCTGCCACACCAGCAGCAGCGGCCACCCGGCCGCCGGTGGCGATGGTCGCGCGGGTGGCCGAGCCCACCCCGCCCTCGGCGCCACCGGCGATGGCACCGCCGACCCGGGCACCGGCGTCCGCGCCCCCGCAACAGGTCACGGTGGCGGTCGCGACGGAGAGCAGCCCGGCACCGAGGTACCGGATCCAGGTGCGCAACGTGAGCAACTCGCCGCTGGAGACCACTGTGCGTCAGGAACTGCCGGCCGGTTCGTCGACGACCGCGATCAGCGGTGGTGGCCGCCGGTCCACCCCGGCCGGCGGATCGGCCACCGAGGTGACCTGGCGGTTGCGGCTGCCCGCGCACAGCACCACCACGCTGGGCACCGCGCTCGCCGCGACCGCGCCGGGCCGTCCGCTGACCGCGCCGACCTGCGCGTTCACCAGTGACGGCAGCCGGCCGTACGACTGCGCCACGGCCACCTGGCAGGCGGCGGTGGCACCGGCGGCCGAGGTGACCGAAGCGCCGCCGTGGCGCCGCTACCCGGTGCTGCTCGCCGGACTGGCGGTCCTGCTGCTGATCAGCTCCGCCCTGCTGTGGGTGTGGCGACGTCGGCGCGGGCGTCGGGTGACGGCTGCCGCACTCGCCACCGGCGGCGGGGCCGAGGGTGGCCGCGGGACGGTCTATCCCCGGCCGGCAGCCCCGAGCCCGGTGCGGCGTCGGCGTACCCCTCCGGTCTGGATGTTGGTGGGCGCCGCCGTCGTGGTGCTGGCGGCTGTGGTCGGCACCGCGGGTTGGACGGCGACCCGGCAGGTCGCGTCGATCGACACGCAGAAGCAGCCCACCAGCGGCGCGTGGATGGGCACCGGGGTCACCGGGTCGATGGGCGTGCCGTTGCGCGAGTCGGCGTTCGAGTTCACCGTGTACCGGATGATCTGCGGCGCGCCCGGCACCGCGGGCAAGCCCGACGGCGGTGGCGCCGCACCTGCCAACGGCCGACGCTGCGAGGCGACCGTGGGCGTGCGCAACGTCACCGGCGACCACCAGCCCTGGCACAGCGAGCTGCAACGGGCGTACCTGCCCGGTGGCCGCTGGGTGAGCGCTGACGAGTCGGCCACCCGGACGGCGAACCTGGGTCGGGACGTCTTCGCCGACCCGATGGCGGCCGGCACCCGGATGGTGCTTCCGCTGGTCTTCACAGTCGATGGGCGGGATCCGCCCCAGCAGCTGGAGCTGCGCAGCGGGGTGTTCTCCGCCGGGGTCCGGGTGCAGATGCCCTGACCGGTGTCTGGGCGGCGGTCGTACCCTGGGGTGCGTGACCGCCGCCCTCGCCCCCGCCGTGCTCGATGTGGCGCAGTGGCAGGCCCGCCGGCGGGCCCACGAGGAGCGGGTGGACGTCTGGCTGACCCCGCACCTGGCCCGGCGGCGACGCGGTGAGCGGCATCCGGTGGCCGACTTCCTGTTCACCTACTACTCGCACCGCCCGGCCCAGCTGCGTCGCTGGCACCCGGGGCCCGGGGTCGAGCTGCGGGACGCCGATCCGGCCGAGTTCGGCCGCGACTACCGCGCCGGTGCCGCCGGGGTCACCCTCGACACCGATGGGGTACGGGCCCGGCGCGGCGAATCGATCGCCTGGGTCCGCTCCCTGTTGGCGGCGACGCGTGGACGGGCGCCGCACTTCGGCTGCTTCGGGATGCACGAGTGGGCGATGGTCTACCGGCAGACCCGGGAGGAGCTGCGGCACAACGCCTGGCCGCTGCGACTGAGCGCGGAACGCACCGCCGAGGTCGTCGAGGAGCGGGGCGTGCGGTGCAGCCACTTCGACGCGTTCCGGTTCTTCACCCCGCCGGCCCGCCCGTTGAACCTGCTCACCCCGACCCGGGAGACGCAGCACGCGCACGAGCAGCCGGGCTGCCTGCACGCCAACATGGATCTGTACAAGTGGGCGTACAAGCTGTCGCCGTTGGTCTCCTCGGAGCTGGTGGCCGACGCGTTCGACCTGGCCCGGGACATCCGCACGCTGGACATGCGGGCCAGCCCGTACGACCTGGCGGCACTCGGCTACCCGCCGGTGCGGGTGGAGACTCCGGACGGCCGGGCGGAGTACGCGGCGGCGCAGCGCGGGTTCGCCGAGCGGGCCGCGGCGCTGCGCGACCGGCTGCTCGCCGCCGTCCCGGCCTGACCCGGGTCGGCCGCTCAGGTTGCCGGGCGGGTGCGCAGGCCGTCGATGAGCAGCGCCACCACCGCTTCCATGTCGTCGTCGAGGCCGGGCTCGTTCCAGTCGGCCCGGTGGGCCGGGTGGTGGAACCGGGCGGTGGCCTGCAACAGGGCCCGGCCGGCCACCGCCGGGTCGGGCACGGAGAATTCGCCGGCCGTCACCCCGTCCGCGACGATCAGGCTGAGTTGACCGGCGAGGACCTCCAGGTGGGTGGCGACCGCGCCCTCGGAGAGGGTGGCGAGCTGGTGGAAGTTGTCGAACAGCTCGGGGTCCTCCCGCGCCATCCGGCGTTTGGTGCCACTCAGCTCCGCCAGCCATCGACGCAGCCGTCGCGGAGCCGGGTCGGGCCCGGTGGCCACCTCGATCAGCGGGGTGGACACCCGGGCCAGCCACCGTTCGGCGACCGCGTCGCGCAGCGCCGCCTTGCTGGCGAAGTGCCGGTAGACGCTGCCGTGGCTCACGCCCAGCGCGCGGGCGACGTCCAGCACGGTGGCCTTGGCCGGCCCGTAGCGGCGCAGCACCTCCTCGGCGGTGTCGAGGATGCGGTCGGCCGTCAGGGCGGTGGCGTCGCTCATCGCCCCAGCCTTCCTGACGGCGCTGCCGGCCGTGGCGCGACCCCCAGCCGGCGGACGCGCCACGGCCGGGTGGTCACGCCCGCTCGCTGTCCAGGTGGGCCATCTGCGCCTCGTCGTAGCGAGTTCCGGCGGCCGCGCCCGCGGGAATGGCGGCTTCGATGGCAGCGAGGTCGGCCTCGGTGAGTGTGATCGCCGCGGCCCCCAGTGCCTCGGTGAGCCGGTCCCGGCGGCGGGCGCCGATCAGGGGCACGATGTTCTCGCCGCGGGCGAGCACCCAGGCGATGGCGATCTGCGCCACGGTGACGCCCCGGGGTTCCGCGATGGCGCGCAGCGCGTCCACCAGGGCCAGGTTGCGGTCCAGGTTGTCGCCGGAGAATCGGGGCAGGTGGCTGCGGAAGTCGGCGTCGGAGGTTTCCCGCCGCGTCGTCCAGTGGCCGCTGATGAGCCCGCGGGACAGCACCCCGTAGGCGGTGATCCCGACGCCGAGCTCGCGGGCCGTCGGCAGGATGTCGGTCTCCGGGTTGCGGGAGATCAGCGAGTATTCGATCTGCAGGTCGGTGATCGGGTGCACGGCGTGCGCCCGGCGCAGGGTTTCCGCGCTCACCTCGGACAGACCGATGTGGCGGATGTGACCGGCCTTGACCAGCTCGGCCAGGGCGCCGACCACGTCCTCCACCGGGACGTCCGGGGAAAGCCGGGCCGGGCGGTAGATGTCGACGTGGTCGGTGCCGAGACGGCGCAGGGTGTACGCCAGGAAGTTCTTGATCGCGGCGGGGCGGACGTCGACGCCGTTCCAACCGCCGTCGGCGTCGCGCAGAGCGCCGAACTTCACGCTGATCAGGGCGTTGTCGCGGTTGCGGCCGCGCAACGCGTCGCGCAGCAGCAGCTCGTTGTGCCCCATGCCGTAGAAGTCGCCGGTGTCCAGCAGGGTGATGCCGGCGTCCAGTGCGGCGTGGATGGTGGCGATGCTCTCGGCCTCGTCGGCGGCACCGTAGAGGTCCGACATGCCCATCAGGCCGAGCCCGAGCGCGGAGACGGTCGGACCGGTGGTGCCGAGGGTGCGGGTGTTCATGGGGTGTTCCTCTCACCTGGGTGACATGCTGAGCGTACACCCTTTGGGTAACAGATTTCAGATTCTGTCACCCCATATTCGAAGGAACCCCGGCGACGGAGGGACTGATCGGGTGGTTTGTTACTCGCCGTCTGTTCGACGGTCGCGCTTGCGCTGGGACTGGCGCTTCTTCTCGGCCAACCGGCGCTCCTTCGCCCCACGGGACGGGCGGGTCGCTCGACGAGTCGGAGGTGGGGGCTCGGCGGCCTCCCGCAGCAGGGCGGTCATCCGTGCCCGGGCCGCCTCCCGGTTGGCCAACTGGGCCCGGTGCTCGCTGGCGGCGATCGTCAGCACCCCGTCAACGAGGCGGTTGGCCAGCCGGGCCAGCGCCCGCGACCGCAGCCAGTCGGGCACGGCGGGCGAGTTGGCCAGGTCGTAGCTGAGCTCGACGCGGGAGTCCGCAGTGTTCACACCCTGCCCGCCCGGCCCCGAGGAGCGGGAGAACCGCTCCCGTAGCTCTCCGGCGGGGACGACCCACCGGTCGGTCACCCGCAGTCCGTCGTCCACGTCCCGAGGCTAACCCGCCACGGGCTGCCGGGGGTTATCGGTGCGGAGGCTCGCTCTGGGTTGGGGACGTACTGGGCGCCGGCCCGGCGGTCTCCTCGTCGGAGCCGACGGCCGCGTACGCCACCGCGCCGAAGAGCAGCAGCCCGATCACCGCGGCCTTCACGGCGACGCCACGGATCAGCGACCAGGCGCCCCGGCGGGCGCCTGGCACCGATTTCTTGACGGTCTGGTAATCGTTCCACCCGCGTCGTGCCCGGGCGTACGCCGACCCCACTGCACATCCGATGACCAGGCCCACCAGCAGGAGGACCGTGAGAAGAGGACGCTCCACCTCCGCCAGTATCCATACCGAGCGTAATATTTCCATGGTCCGATGCCGTCCGGCCGGATATCTGACAGTGGCAGCCCCGGTAAGGGCGTTCGGGCAGTTCAGCCGCCCTTGCCGATGATCGTGTCCGCGGTCTGCTGCACCTGGTCGATCGGGATGGCGAACCCGATGCCGATCGAGCCGTTTCCGTCGATGGTGGCGATGGCGGTGTTCACCCCGACCACCTCCCCGCGCGCGTTGACAAGTGGCCCACCGGAGTTGCCGGGGTTGATGGACGCGTCGGTCTGCACCGCGCTGTGCCGGTTGTTGCCGAGCCGCACCTGCCGGTCCAGCGCGCTGACGATGCCCGCGGTGACCGTTCCCGCAAGGCCGAGCGGCGAACCCACCGCGAGGACCGGCTCACCGACCCGGGTCGCGCCCGGCTTGGCCAGGGGCAGCGGGGTGAGACCGGCCGATGCGGGCACCTTCAGCACCGCCAGGTCGCTGCGCGGCTCCCGTCCGACCACCTCGGCGGCGAACCGCCGGCCGTCGGGCAGTTCCACGGTCACCGGCCCGCCACCCCCCTTGGCCAGGATGTGGTCGTTGGTGATCAGGTGCTGCTGGTCGTCCACGGCGAAGCCGGAGCCGGTCGCGGACCCGCCGGTCGTGGACCCGCTGGTCGCGCCGCCGGCCAGCACCGACACCACACCGGGTACGGTCCGCTCGGCCGCCGTGACCAGCTCGGCCGGCACCGGGGCGGCGGACGCGGCAGCCGGCCCACCAGCCCCGTCCCGGCTGGCCACCACGCCACCGGCGAGAGCACCGGAGACGGCCGAGACCGCCACCACGCCCAGCACGGCGAGCAGCCGCCCGGGCCGCCGCCCGCCCGGGTCACGCTCGGGCGCGTCCCACCACCCGCGCCCGTCCGGGTCGAGTTCCGGCGAGATGAACCAGGGACCGCGCGGTTCGCCCAGTCCGGTCTGCACTGCCATGCGTACTCCTCACGGTCGACGTCGGTTGTGCTCGGCGGTCAGGGCAGTCGGGAGAACCAGCGCATCGAGCCGGCAGCGGCGCCCATCGCGAACACCAGCCCGAGGCCGATGAACCGGGCCGAGACGTCCTGCCGCTCCGTGCGGTAACCGACCGAGCTGCCGATGTCGTCGTACACGGCGCGCAACTCGTCGGTGGTGCTGGCCTCGTGGAACATTCCGCCGGTCTCCTCGGCGACCGCCTTGAGGGTCTGGCCGTCCACCGGCACCTGGATGGGCCGGCCACCGCGATCGACGAACCCGGACGGTGTGCCGAACGAGATCGAGTGCACCGGCACCTCCGCCTTCACCGCTTCCGCGGCCGCCTCCATCGGGTCCATCCCGGAGGTGTTCGCGCCGTCGGAGAGCAGGATGATCCGGGCGGGCGGGGTCTCCTTCGCGGCTTCGCTGTCCAGGCTCTTGACCGCGCCGAGTGAGGTGTTGATGGCCTCGCCGATCGCGGTGCCCTGGACGCCTGTGATGCCCTCGGCGAGCCGGTCGATCCCCTCGTCGAGAGCGTCCCGGTCGGTGCCCGGGGGCACCAGCACGGCGGCGCTGCCGGCGAACGCGACGAGACCCACGTTGAACTCGTCGGGCAGGCCCTCCACGAAGCGCCGGGCAGCCTCCTTCGCCGCGGCCAACCGGTCCGGGTCGACGTCGGTGGCGAGCATCGACGTGGAGACGTCGACCGCCACCATCACCGTGGCCCGTTCCCGGGGCACCCGGACCTCGGCGCTCGGGCGGGCGAAGCCGACCACGAGCAGCGCCAGCATGGCCAGGAAGAGCCCGGCCGGTACGTGCCGACGCCAGGCGGGCCGCTCCGGCGCCACCCGGTCGAGCAGCCGCAGGTTGGTGAAGCGGACCGCGTAGCGGCTGCGTCTCCGCTGCATCACCAGGTACGCGACGACCAGGGCGAGCACGCCGAGCAGCAGCCAGAGTCGCAGCGGCGACTGCCAGATCACGCGGCACCTCCCCGGGGCTGGCCGACCGGCGCGGCGGCCAGCCGACGCTGGGTGTGCACGTGCCGGACGATGTCCGCACTCCAGTCCCCGTCGGTGCGCAGCGCGAGGTGGGTGGCCCCACTGCGGCGTAACGCCTGGTGGACCTGTTCGCGTTGGGCGGCGGCGGCCTGCGCGTACCGCTCCCGCAGCCCACGGTCCGATGTGCACACCTCGCGGTGCCGGCCGGTCTCCGGGTCGACGAGCGTGATCAGGCCGACGTCCGGCAGCTCCAGCTCACGCGGGTCGGTCACCTCGATCGCCAGTACCTGGTGTCGGACGGCCAGCCGGCGCATGGTCCGCTCCCAGGGCGCTGCCTGGCCGGGATCGTCGGGTAGGCCGTCGAGGAAGTCGGAGACCACGACGACCAGCCCACGCCGGTTGGCGATGCGGTGCAGCGCGTCGAGGCCGTCGGCGAGATCGGGCGGTCGGGCCGTCGGCCCACGCCACGGCCGGTCGGTGGGCGCGGTGGCCCGTGGGGCGGCGAGCAGCGCGCGGAGCAGGGCGAGCAGATGGGTACGCCCGCTGCGGGCTGGGAAGCGGCGTACCCCGTCGGCGCGCAGCACCTGGGCGCCGAGGCGGTTGCCGACGCCTGCGGTCAGGAAACCGACCGCCGCGACGGCGGCCACCGCCAGTTCCCGTTTGTCCAGCTCGGCGGTGCCGAACTCCATGCTGGCGCTGCCGTCGACGAGCAGCCAGGTGGTCAGTTCCCGGTCGGCGTCGACCTGCCGGACGTGCGGAACCGCGGTCCGGGCCGTCACCGCCCAGTCCATCCGGCGGACCTCGTCCTCGCCCGGCCGGTATTCGCGACTGCCTGACGGTTCACTGCCCGGACCGGGCAGCAGACCGCGGTACTGGCCGTGCAGCAGGCCGTTCAGTCGGCGTGTGACGGTCAGCTCCAGGCGGCGCAGGCGCTGGTCCGGGGCCAGCTCGGCCAGGCCGGGGTCGGCGGACGCGGTGGTGGCGCGTCTCATGCCGCCGCCAGGTCCGGTGTCTGCTGCGGGTGTCCGGTGGCCAGCCGGGGCGGCGGTACCGCCTCGACGAGCCGTCGCACCAGGCTCTCGGCTGACACCCCGTCGGCCACCGCGTCGAAGGAGAGCACCAGCCGGTGGGCGAGGACGTCGACGGCCAGGTCACGGATGTCTTCGGGCAGCACGTACTCCCGCCCCCGCAGCAGGGCCTGTGCCCGGGCGGCCGCGACCAGGCCCAGGGTGGCCCGAGGGCTGGCCCCGTACGCCAACAGTGGGGCGATCTCCGGCAGACCGAACCGGCCCGGGTCGCGGGTGGCGAGGATCAGCCGCACCACGTACTCGGCCAGCGCGTGGTGGACGAAGACCCGCTCGGCGTGCACCTGGAGGTCCCGCAGCCGTTGCGCGTCGAGCACCTGGCGCGGGGTCGGCCGGTCGGTGCTCATCCGGTAGAGGATGGCCAGCTCGTCGGCGTCGCTGGGGTAGTCGACCACCACCTTCATCAGGAACCGGTCGCGCTGCGCCTCCGGGAGCTGGTAGACCCCCTCCGACTCGATCGGGTTCTGGGTGGCCAGCACCAGGAACGGCTCCGGGACCGGCCAGCTTCGTCCGCCGATCGAGACCTGCCGTTCGGCCATCGCCTCCAGCAGCGCCGACTGGACCTTGGCCGGGGCCCGGTTGATCTCGTCGGCCAGCACCAGGTTGGCCATGATCGGGCCCAGTTCGATGTCGAAGGTCTCCTTGGACGCCCGGTAGATCCGGGTGCCGACGATGTCGGAGGGCACCAGGTCGGGGGTGAACTGGATCCGGGAGAAGGTGCCGCCGACAACTGTCGCGAGGGTCTGCGCGGCAAGTGTCTTGGCCACGCCGGGCACCCCCTCCAGGAGGCAGTGTCCGTTGGCGACCAGGGCGGTGAGCAGGCGTTCGACGAGGCGATCCTGCCCGACGATCACGCGTTTGACCTCGAAGAGGGTCTGTTCCAGCTCGATGCCGGTCGGCTCCGGATCGACCGGGCTGGGCATGCTGGCCAGGGTGTCCGAGATGTCCGTCACGGTGCTTGCTTCCCGGGCACACGCCCGGCAAACGTCGGATTGTGCGGGCCGGACCGGCCCGGAGTGGCCGGAATGGGGATGAGCCGCGCGGAAGGGTGACGACCGTCGCGAGTCAGTCGAGGGGCGGACAACGGACAGTGACCGACCATGGAGTGCCCGACCGGGTACGAACCGGTCGAGGACGGCACTGGTGGACCGTCGACCGGGCCGTGGCGCCGTCGACCGTGCTGATCCACTCGGGTTTCACGGAAGTCGGGGTGTCCCCCGCTCAGGACACAGCGACTTTCAGGAAAGCGAGTGGA
Organism: Micromonospora sp. NPDC005171; assembly: GCF_040608575.1. NCBI lineage: Bacteria > Bacillati > Actinomycetota > Actinomycetes > Micromonosporales > Micromonosporaceae > Micromonospora > Micromonospora sp. NPDC005171. The sequence continues at coordinate 47,300 of NZ_JBEXIM010000002.1, forward strand.
TCAAGGCTGAGCGGAGGTGTCTGCGGCACGAGGTCCGGCCCCCGCGCCACAGGCAACGGGGGCCGGGTGTCGGTTCGGTCAGGGCGTGTGGGTGAGCAGGGTGAAGCCCAGGTCAGCCGGGGTCCCGGCCGAGTTGCGGGTCTGCACGAAGACCGCGTTGGGCGTGCTCAGCCGGGGCGCGACCGAGATCTCGCCGGCCGGCGGGATGCAGCAGGCGTCGGACCGCGAGATGGTGGCCAGGAAGGCACCGGCCGAGACGGTGTAGCCGAACTGCACCTCGTACTGGCCGGGGCCGTACTTGATCACGGTGCCGGTGCCACGCGCCTTGGTGCCGTTGGAGTTGACGACGGTGAAGGCGTTGGTGGCCACCAGCGTGGTGGCCGCACCCGCCTTCAGCGCGGCCTTAGCCTTGCGCGCCGACTCGGCGGTGACCGGAGGCTGCGCGTTCGTGTGGCGTGCCGCCGGTTGGACGGCCTCCTGCGGCGCCTTCGCCGACGGCTGGGCGATAGCGATGCCCCCGCCGGCGAGACTGAGCCCCAGGACGGCGAACGTGACCGCTGCCGCCTTACGTCGGAAGGATGTGGTCATGACAGGTCCCCCTTGTGTGAGCGTGCGAATTCGGCCGACCCGCGGGGGCGGGACGGATGACTGCCAATAAATAGGCGTACGACGGCAACGTGGGTGGGGGAAAGCTGATTCACTTACACCCGACGAGGTTGATTTCTCGACGATCTACATCCCCCCTGAGCTGCGGTTACTACTCAGAGTTGCGTCGTTTAAGCCAGATGGAACGTAGCACCGGAAAAAGCCGTCAGTCAATAGTTGATCTCGCTTTTCCGAGGTGTCAACCAGCTGTCAGATAATTGTGAAATGTGAGCCCACCGCCATTCATGAAATGGCTTCGCGGGGCCCGACTAGGATCATCGCCGTGATCATCGACGCTCCGCCCGCGCGCCGGAACGCTCGGCTCGGCACTGTGCTCTGCTGGCTTGCCGTCGTACCCACAGCACTCTGGGCGGTTGCCCGACTGCTCGGCCTGGACCGGGGGCCGTTGGTGCAGGCGCTCGCCTTCACGCCGTACGTCGCGGGCGGCAGCGTGCTGGTCCTGGGCCTCGCGCTCGCCCTACGGCGTTGGTGGCCGGCGGCGCTCGCGGCCCTGGCGGCGGTGGCGTTGCTCGGCACCGTCACACCTCGGGCGCTGGCCAGCCCGCAGCCGGCGGCGGCCGGGCCGACCGTGCGGCTGCTCACCGCCAACCTGCTCGCTGGCGCCGGTGACGCGGGAACACTTGTGGACCTGGTCCGCCGGCACCAGGTGGACGTGCTCACCGTGCAGGAGTTCACCCCGGACGCGCAGGCCGCTCTGGATCGGCTCGGCCTGGACACGCTGCTGCCGCACCGGCAGCTCAACCCGGAAATCGGCACCGCCGGCTCCGGGCTCTACTCACGGTGGCCGCTCACCGACGTCGGCGTCCGGCGCAACCTCGACGGTTGGGGCTTCACCCAGGCGTACGCGACGGTGTCCGTCCCCGGCGGACCCCCGGTCCGCGTCGAGTCGGCCCACCCCTCGGCGCCGTACGCGCTGGACCAGGTGGACGCCTGGCGTGCCGACCTGACCGCCCAACCACCGGCCACCCCGGACGGTGGCTTACGGATCCTCGCCGGGGACTTCAACGCGACCCTCGACCACGGCCCACTGCGGGCCCTGCTGCGCAGCGGTTACGTCGACGCCGCCGACGCCACCGGGCAGGGCCTGATCGGCACCTGGGGTCCGTACGACGGCGACCTCATCCCACCCGTCACCATCGACCACGTCCTGGTCGACCACCGCATAGCGATCCACTCGGTGCGGGTGTTCGCCCTACCCGGCAGCGACCACCGCCCCGTCCAAGCCACCCTCACCCTCCCCGCCCCCTGACCGAGGGCGGGGAGGCGGAGAGTCAGACGGAGGCGGGGGCCAGGCCGTAGGTGAGGGCGTCCACCAGGGCGTGCCAGCTGGCCTCGACCACGTTGGGGTGGACGCCGACAGTGGTCCAGTCTCGGCCGCTGTCGTCGGAGGTTTCCAACAGCACCCGGGTGACCGCGCCGGTGCCGTGGCTGCCCTCCAGGATGCGCACCTTGTAGTCGGCCAACTCGAAGTCGCGCAACTGCGGATAGTGCCGCGTCAGCCCCACCCGCAGCGCCTCGTCGAGCGCGTTGACCGGGCCGTTGCCCTCGGCGGTGGCGATCACCCGCTCACCGCGAACCCGGATCTTGACGGTCGCCTCGGAGACGACCGCGCCGTCCTCGCGGTGCTCGACCAACACCCGGTACGACTCCAGGGTGAACGGTCGAGCCGGACTGCCCTCCGGCAGCTCGGAGCGGACCAGCAACTCGAAGGAGGCATCGGCCGCCTCGAAGGACCAGCCCCCCGCCTCCAACTCCTTGACCCGCTTGGTGACCCGGGTCAGGGCGTCCGGGCTGCCGGCCAGGTCCAGGCCGAGCTCACGACTCTTGAGCTCGACGCTGGCCCGACCGGCCATCTCGGTGATCAGGATCCGCATGTCGTTGCCCACCACCGACGGGTCCACGTGGTTGTAGAGCAACGGGTCGACCTTGATCGCGCTCGCGTGCAACCCCGCCTTGTGGGCGAAGGCAGCGGCCCCGGCGTACGCCTGGTGGGTGTCGGGGGCGATGTTGGCGATCTCGGCGATGGCGTGCGAGACCCGCACCATCTGCGCCAGGCAGCCCTCCGGTAGGACGGGCATGCCGAGCTTGAGCTGAAGGTTGGCGACGACAGCGAAGATGTCGGCGTTGCCCGGGCGCTCGCCGTACCCGTTGGCGGTGCCCTGCACATGACGGACACCCGCCTCGACGGCGGCGATCGTGTTGGCCACGGCGCACGCTGTGTCGTTCTGCGCGTGTATGCCGAACAGCGCGGGGTCGACGCCGAGTCGGTTGGTCAGGTCGACGATCGCGGCGGTCACCTGGGACGGCAGCATGCCGCCGTTGGTGTCGCAGAGCACCATCCGCTCGGCGCCCGCGGCGAGTGCGGCCTGCACCACGGCCGTGCCGTACGCGGGGTCGTGCCGGTAGCCGTCGAAGAAGTGTTCGCCGTCGACGAAGACCCTTCGGCCCTCGCGGACGAGGTGGTCGACGGTGTCGTGGATCATCGCGAGGTTCTCCGCGCCGGTGGTGCGCAGCGCACGCTCGACATGCCGGATGTCGGCCTTGGCGACCAGGGCCACCGCCGGCGTCTGCGCGTCCAGCAGGGCGCGCACCTGGGGATCGTCCGCGACCGGGACCCCGGCCTTGCGGGTGGCGCCGAACGCGACGAGTACGGCGTGCCGCAGGTCCAGCTCGGTGCGGGCGCGGCGGAAGAACTCGGTGTCCTTGGGTACCGCGCCCGGCCAGCCGCCCTCGATGAAGCCGACGCCGAACTCGTCGAGCAGCCGGGCCACGGCCAGCTTGTCGACCACTGAGTAGGTGAGCCCCTCGCGCTGGGCGCCGTCGCGCAACGTGGTGTCGAAGACCTGGAACGTCATCAGGATCCTTTCTCGGAGCAACAAAAAGACCTCCCGCGGATGCGGGAGGTCTGCGCGCTCGGCAGAGGGGAGAGCCGGCGCGCTAGGTCGCAATAATCAGGGCGGTGCTGGTCACGATGGCCACTCTGCCACCCCTCCCCTGGGTTTGGGAGGAACAAACCACATAGCGGGACGGTGATGGCCGCCGCTCCGCGTACGAAGGAGGACCTGTGCTCACAGCCGGTGACCGCTTCCCCGAGGACGAACGCACCGCCTGCGTACCGCTGGACGCGGATGCGTTCCTCGCCGCCGGCGGGGTCTGACCATGGGCCTGGACGCGATCAAGGCGGCCCTGCCGGAGTACGCCAGGGACATCGCGCTCAACCTGGGCACCACCATCGGGACCGCGGCGTTGACCCCGGCGCAGAGCTGGGGCACGGCGCTGGCCTGTGCGGTGACCGCCCGGAACCCGGTGGTGCTGCGGGAGATCGCGGCCGAGGCGCTCGGACACCTCGGGCCGGAGGGTGTCGAGGCGGCCAAGGGCGCCGCGGCGATCATGGCGATGAACAACATCTACTACCGGGCCAAGCACCTGATCGGCGACGAGCAGTACGCCTCGATGCCGGCGCGACTGCGGATGCAGATCATCGCGAGGCCGGGGGTGGACAAGGGCGACTTCGAGCTCTGGTGCCTCGCCGTGTCGGCCATCGCCGGCTGCGGGGTGTGCCTGGAGTTGCACGAGAAGAAGTTGCGCGGCAGCGGCTTCACCCGCGAGCAACTGCACGAGGCCCTGCGGATCTCGGCCGTGGTGCACGCCGCAGCTGTCACCCTGGACGCCGAGGCCGCACTGGCCTGAGCGGGTACGCCCCGACGGGCCGATGCCGCACCTCGCGGCTCGGCCCGTCGCCGTGCCGTGGCCTGTCGCCGTTTCCGGCCCCCGACAGCCGGGTAGCTCCTGCGGAGACATGAGTTGATCGGTGACAGTCAGGAGTGAACGGCATGGACAGGATCGATCCGCACGCCACCCACGCCGGGCCGGACCCGCTGCGCGGCGGCGACCAGGGCACGGTGCCCGGCGGCGCGCCGGCCGGCACGTTCGACCCCTGGCGCTACCGGGACCAGGCCGGCGTGGCCGACGCCGACCTGGTGGGCTACAAGGTCGAGGCCACCGACGGTGGAATCGGCAAGATCGACAGCGCCAGTCACGAAGTGGGCGGCAGCTACCTGGTGGTGGACACCGGGCCGTGGATCTTCGGCAAGAAGGTGATGTTGCCGGCCGGCACCGTCAACCAGGTCGACCACGACCAGCGCACCGTCTCCGTCGACCGGACCCGGGATCAGATCAAGGCCGCCCCCGAGTACGACGAGACCAGCCACAGCGACCCGAGCTACCGGGATCAGCTCGGTGGCTACTACGACGAGACGTACGGCGCGCTTCCGCCCGGCACCGCACGGTGACTGTTCGACCCGACGGCCGGTGGGGCGCTGCCTCACCGGCCGTTACCGTGTGAGCGTGGACGTCACCGAGGACAACAGCCAGCTCTCGCTCCCCGCCACCTTCAACTTCCGCGACGTCGGCGGCTACGTCGGCCACGACGACCGATCCGTACGCCGAGGCCGGCTCTACCGCTCCGACTCGCTGCACCGCCTCACCGAGCAGGACCGGGACGCGTTCGCCGCGATCGGGATCCGCACCGTCATCGACCTACGCCGCCCCGCCGAGGTGGAGCGGGACGGCCGGGTGCCGGCGTACCAGGGACTGACCTACCGGCACATCCACCCTGAGCACGCCGACTGGGCGGGTACGCCGCACGAGGAGGGCGCGAGCCTGGCCCGGTACCTCGCGGACCGGTACGCCGACCTGGCCCAGACCGGCACCGCCGGGCTGGCCGAGGCGGTCGGGCTGATCGCCGACTCCGCCAACGCCCCGGTGGTGGTGCACTGCGTCGCCGGCAAGGACCGCACCGGCATCGTCTGCGCGCTCACCCTCGCCGTACTCGGCGTCGACGACGCGGACATCACAGCGGACTACGCGTTGAGCAGTGCGGCGTCGGCCCGGTACAGCGCCTGGCTGGCCTCGGTCACCCCGGGCGGGGTGGACGTTCCGGCGCCGTTCCTGAGCTCACCCGCCGAGGCGATGCAGATTTTCCTGGACGAGCTGCGCGCGGGGCACGGTTCGGTCGAGGCGTACCTGCGCCACGCCGGGGTGACCGACGAGCAGCTGGCCGCGCTCCGTGACCACCTGCTCGACGAGCCCACCAAGGCGTAGCCCACTGACGGGCAGGGCCGACTGCGCCGGCCCGTCCGGGTGGACGGGCCGGCGCGGCGACGGAGGTCAGAAGACCCGCTGCACCCAGCCGTGCGGGTCGGCAGCCTTGCCTCGCTGGATGTCGACAAGCTGCTGACGCAGGGCCATGGTGACCCGGCCGGGCTCGCCACCACCGATCAGGAACTCGCCGTCCGGGAAGCGGACCCCACCGATCGGGGTGACCACCGCCGCGGTGCCGCAGGCGAACACCTCCCGGAGGCGACCGCTGGCGGCGTCGGCCTGCCAGTCGGCGAAGCTGACCGGACGCTCCTCGACCTGGTGCCCGGCCGCGCCGGCCAGCGTGAGGACGGCGTCGCGGGTGATGCCCGGCAGGATCGTGCCGGTCAACGGCGGGGTGACCACGGTGCCGTCGTCGTAGACGAAGAAGACGTTCATGCCGCCCAGTTCGTCGACGAACCGGCGCTCCACCGCGTCCAGGAAGACGACCTGGTCACAGCCGGCCTCGATGGCCTCCGCCTGGGCCGCCAGCGACGCGGCGTAGTTGCCGCCGCACTTGGCGGCGCCGGTGCCACCGGGCGCGGCCCGGGTGTAGTCCGGGGAGACCCAGACGGTGACCGGCTTGACGCCACCGGTGAAGTAGGCCCCGACAGGTGAGGCGATCACCATGTAGAGGTATTCGTTGGCCGGGCGGACGCCGAGGAAGACCTCGCTGGCGAACATGAACGGCCGCAGGTAGAGGCTGCCGTCCTCACCGGTGGGGATCCACTCCCGGTCGATCTCGATGAGCTTGTGCAGCGAGTCGACGAACACCTCCGGCGGCAGCACCGGCATCGCCATCCGCTGCGCGGAGGTGGCGAAGCGGGCCGCGTTGGCGTCCGGCCTGAACATCGTCACGCCACCGTCGGCCGTCCGGTACGCCTTGAGCCCCTCGAAAATCTCCTGCGCGTAGTGCAGCACCGCGCTGGCCGGATCCATCGGGATCGGGCCTCGCGCCTCCACCCGGGCGTCGTACCAGCCCTTGCCGTCGGCGTAGCGGACGGTGACCATGTGGTCGGTGAAGACGCGGCCGAACCCGGGGTTGGCCAGCAGGGCGGCCCGATCGGCGGCGGATACCGGCGCGGCATTCGGACGGATCTCGAAGTCGAGCTTGTCACCACCGCTCATCGCGCTGACCTCCCTGCGAAACAACGGCATGCGGGACCGCACACCGACATGGCTGTGCCAGAAACTTACCCCGAACGGTCGTTCAGCCGGTAGCGCCGGGCCGGCCTGCCCGGGCCGACCAGGCCCCGGGCCGGTCGGCTCTCGGGCCGGGAGGGTCAGGCTACGGCGTGGGCCGCGAGCCGGTCGCCGACCTCTTCGGTACGCAGCGTCACGCCCGGAACCCGGCCGGCCAGCTCGGCGGCGACCGCCGCGTTGACCCGGGCGGCGGACTCGCTGTGCCCGAGCTGCTCCAGCAGCAACGCGGCGGAGAGCACTGCGGCGACCGGGTCGGCGATGCCCTGCCCGGCGATGTCCGGCGCCGAGCCGTGCACCGGCTCGAACATCGAGGGGTACGCCCCCTCCGGGTTGATGCAGCCGCTGGCGGCCAGCCCGATCCCGCCGGTGACGGCCGCGGCGATGTCGGTGAGGATGTCGCCGAAGAGGTTGTCGGTGACCACCACGTCGTAGCGCTGCGGCTGGGTGACCAGGAACATGGCCGCCGCGTCGACGTGCTGGTACTCGGTGGCGACGTCCGGGTGCTCGGCGGCGACCGCGTCGAACGTGCGTGCCCAGAGCGACCCGGCGTGGGTCAGCACGTTGGTCTTGTGCACCAGGGTGACCTTGCGCCGCTCCCGGCGGCCGGCGCGGGCGAACGCGTCGCGGATCACCCGCTCCACGCCGTGCCGGGTGTTCAGGCTCTCCTCGGTGGCGACCTCGGCCGGGGTGTCCCGGTGCAGGGAACCACCGGCGCCGGCGTAGAGCCCCTCGGTGCCCTCACGCACCACCACGAGGTCGACCTCGCCCGGCTTCACGTTGCCCAGCGGGCCGGCGACCCCGGGCCAGAGCCGGGACGGGCGCAGGTTGACGTACTGGTCGAAGGCGAAGCGGAGCTTGAGCAGCAGGCCCCGCTCCAGCACACCCGGCGGGACCGTCGGGTCACCGACCGCGCCGAGCAGGATGGCGTCGTGCCCGGCGAGCTCGGCCAGGACCGAGTCGGGCAGCACCTCTCCGGTACGGTGCCAGCGGGCGGCGCCGAGGTCGTACTCGGTGGCCTGCACGTCGGGCAGCACCGCGTCGAGGACCTTGCGGGCCTGCGCGACCACCTCGGGCCCGATGCCGTCTCCGGCCACCACCGCGATCCGCGCCACGACCGCACTCCTCTGCTCAACGGTTCCGTTCGGGCAACGGTACGTCGCCGTCCCGCCTCCCGGTACGCTGCGTCCACCATTTGGGACACGGGAATGCACAGGTCTCTCTCAGCTGGGACTCATGGGGCGGTCATCTCCGCTGCCTACGGTAGTGGTCAGTGGGTCGCGGGGGCCCGCTGACAAACGGGGTCGCGATGACGCGGCGCCACGTGCGAGGGGGCAGATGCGATGCGCATCGACGAGCAGCCACGGACCCGCTGGCCGGACCCGTCCGCGTTCCGCAACCGCCGGCCGGACCTTCGACTCGGCAGCCGCCGGCACCGGATCGACCCGGCCACGGCCACCGAGGGCCGGATCGCTGTGCAGCACACGGTACGCACCGCGACCGCCGAGTACACCCTGCTGCTCAACGCCCCCGAGTGGCTCGGCCGCCGGGGCGTGGGCGAGGCGCTGCGGGACAGCGTCGCCGAGCTGCGCGCCATCGACCTCACCTACGGCCCCAACCGACCGGAGAGCCTGGTCTCCCGGCTGCGTCGGGGCGAGATCAGCCCGGATTCGTATCCGCCGCTCGCCGATCTGGTGGACCGCTGCGCAGCGATGCGGGCGGCCACCGACGGGTGGTTCGACGCCTGGGCGGTGCCCGGCGGTTTCGACCCGGGTGGCCTGCTCGGCGGTTGGGCGGTGGAACGCGCCGCGGAGCGGCTGCGCGCCGCAGGCATCCACGACTACGCCGTACTCGCCGGCGCCGACCTCGTCGTCCGGGGCCGCGCGCCGCACGGCGGCCCCTGGCGGGTCGCGGTGCACCACCCGACCGCACCCGAGCGCGCGCCGCTGGTGCTGGAGATGACCGCCGGCGCGGTCGGCACCTCCGGGGTGACCGGGCGGCAGGGGCACGTGGTGGACCCGCACACCGGCGAGCCAGCTGATCAGCTCGTCGCCGCCACAGTGGTGGGCCCCGACCTGGCGATCGCCGACGCCTACGCCACCGCGCTCTACGCGGCCGGCCCCACCGGCCTGGCGTGGTTCCGGGGCAACTCCGACTATCGCGCACTCTTCGCACACCGTCGCTGAACGGAACGTCGCCGTGGTCGGGCCCGCGATCGGCCCCCACGGTCTCGGCAACGACAGTGGGGGCCGGTCAGCGACGAGTGCGCGTGGCTCGCACAACCGAGGGGTGCGGACCGGTCGGGCCGGACGTCGACCGCGCCACCCGAAGACGGGCCGGCGCCTCGAACTCGGCCAGTGACCGCAGTGCGTACGCTAGCGAATCGACGCAACTCGACGCAAGAGTCTCCACACCGGACCGTCCCGAACGGAGACTGCGACGATCGGCGATTGACCGACGGCGAGGCAGTTTCGACATGGTGAACGGCGGATGGCACGCTATCGGCCGTGAGTTTCGATCTGAGCGTGTGGGCCCTGGAGGACGGGGCGACGCCTGAGGACGTGCGGACAGCGGTCGACGGTTGCCGGCAGGGGCGGCACGTGGACCGCTACCCGGACCCGCGGGTGGTCGGCTTCTACCGGGCGATCACCGCCTCCTATCCGGACCGGCACCCCGGCCCGAACAGCCCGTGGGCGGTGGCGCCGCTGCACGCGGCCCACGACCACGTCGAGCTGAACCTGCACCCGACCTGCGCGGACCAGGTGCTACTGGACATCGAGCGGTTGGCCGGCGAGCACGGGCTGATGCTGTTCGACCCGCAGGACGGCTCGGTCTACCCGCCCCCGGCGCGACTGCCCGGCTGACCGACCGGCGGCACGGATGGGAAATGACGAGGGGCCCGGCGGATCGCCAGGCCCCCCAAGGTATTTGCCGTCTACTACTCGTCGCGCAGGTCGGCGGCGCTGGCCGCGGTGGCGCCGATCGACTCGGCGGCCGAGGTGAGCAGGTCGGCGCCGAGCGCCTGGTCGACGGTGAGCGTCATCAGCGTCTCGCCGCCCGCCTCCCGACGAGCCACCTGCATGGCGGCGATGTTGATGCCCGACTCGCCGAGCAGGGTACCGACAGTGCCGACCACACCGGGCCGGTCGGCGTAGCGCAGGAAGAGCAGGATGCCCTCCGCGCCGATCTCCACGTCGAAGCCGTCCACCTCGGTCAGCTTCAGCACGTCCCGAGCGCCGGAGTGGGTGACCGTGCCGGAGACACTCACCGTCCGGCCGTCCGGCAGCGCGCCGCGCACGGTGACCAGGGTCGGCTGCTCGGCCGTCTCGGCCAGGGTGGACAGGGTGACCTCGACGCCACGCTCGGCGGCCAGGTGCGGGGCGTTGACGTAGGTGACCTGCTCCTCGACCACGGAGCTGAACAGGCCCTTGGTGGCGGCGAGCTTGAGCACCGACACGTCGTGGCTGACGATCTCACCGCGGACCTCGACCGTGACGCTGGCGGCTACCCCACCGGCGACCGCGGTGAACGCCCGGCCCAACTTCTCCGCCAGCGGCAGCAGCGGCCGAACGTCCTCGGCGACCACGCCGCCGGCCTGCACGTTCACCGCGTCCGGGACGAACTCGCCCTGCAACGCCAGCTTGACGCTCTTGGCCACGGCGAGACCGGCCTTGTCCTGCGCCTCGTGGGTGGAGGCGCCCAGGTGCGGGGTGGCCACCACGTTGTCGAAGGCGAACAGCGGCGACGAGGTGCACGGCTCCTTGCTGTACACGTCGACACCGGCGCCGGCGACCCGACCCTCGGCGATCGCGTCCGCGAGCGCCTGCTCGTCGACCAGCCCACCACGGGCGGCGTTGACGATGCGAACGCCGGGCTTGACGATCGCCAGCTCCTTCTCACCGATCAGCCCCACCGTCTCCGGGGTCTTCGGCAGGTGGATGGAGATGAAGTCGCTCTCCCGCAGCAGCTCCTCCAGCCCGACCAGGCGTACGCCGAGCTGCGCCGCACGGGCCGGCTGGATGTACGGGTCGTACGCGATCAGCCGGGTGCCGAACGCGGCGATGCGCTGCGCGAACAGCACCCCGATGCGACCGAGCCCGACCACGCCGACCGTCTTGCCCTGCACCTCGACGCCTGTGTACTTCGACCGCTTCCACTCCCCCGCCTTGAGCGCGGAGCTGGCGCTCGCGGTGTTGCGGGCGACGGCCAGCAGCAGTGCGACGGCCTGCTCGGCGGCGGAGACGATGTTGGAGGTGGGCGCGTTGACGACCATGACGCCCCGCGCGGTGGCGGCCGGCACCTCGACGTTGTCCAGCCCGACGCCGGCCCGGGCGACCACCTTGAGTCGCGGCGCGGCGGCGACGGCCTCGGCGTCGATCTGGGTCGCGCTGCGCACGATGACGGCGTCGGCCTCGGAGAGCGCCGAGAGCAGGGCCGGACGGTCGGTGCCGTCGACGTGACGGACGTCGAAGTCGTGGGCGAGCACCTCGATGGCGGCGGGGGCGAGTTCTTCGGCGATCAGTACGACAGGATTCATCGGTCCTCGTAGAGGTCGTGTTTGCGATCGGCCCGGGCGGCCGGGCGCCGCACTGCGCCCTGCGCTGATCCGTGCCGTGGCCGTCAGGTGCCGGCTGCTGCACCTACAGGCGATCGTAGGGGCCACGCTGGTCGGCGTGTTCCGGTCTTCGGGGTGAGGGCCCTCACACGCCCGGTCGAGCGACGGACATCGGCCGTTCACCGGACCGACACGGTTGCCCGAGCCCGCTACAACCGGAGGCACACCCCTGCGGGAGGATCCGCCCTTGTCGCTCGCCGTGCGCATCACGCTGCTCCGCCAGCTGACCCGCGTCGATCTCGTGCGGTTCGGTCCAAAGCTGGCCGAGGCGTTGGTCACCCGGTCCCATCAGGTGAAAACTCGACGCAGCTTCGTGCCCCGGCGCACCGCCGCCGCGGACGAGGCGGTCGCGCTCTACCGGCGGCTGGTCCAGGACCGGCCGGGCCGGCACGAGGTGGGGCTGGCGCGGGCGCTCGTCGCGCAGGGTTCGGTCCCGGACGACCGCACGGTCGAATCCGCGCTCGCGCAGGCCCGGGAGGCGATCGGGTACGTCGAGAACGCGACCGACCGGGACGGCCTCGTCGTCCTGGCTGCGGCGCAGCTGATGGTGGCCATGCAACTCCGCTCCGACGCACCCCGCGACGCGCTGCCGCTCGCCGACCAGGCCCGGGAGACCTGGCTACGGTGCGCGCCGCTCGGCGCCCGTGAGCGGATGGAGTTGGCCCGGTCCCTCACCGTGCTCGGCTACTGCCGGGCGGTGCTGGGCGACTCGGCCGAGGCGCTCGCCGCCCGGGAGGAGAGGCGGTCGAGTTGTTCCGGCGGCTTCCCCTCTGGACACGGCTGGAGTACATGCCCGCACGACTGGAGGCGATGAGCGGGCTGGCGGACTCCCTCGTCTCCCATCGTCGGTTTGCCGAAGCACTGACGCTGACCACGGGTGCCCGCGAGGACCTGACCTTCATGAGCCGTTGGGAGCCACTGCGGTTCCGGCCGACGCTCGGCAACCTGTTGTTCGTGATCGCCCGGTGCCACCTGGGGCTTCGCGAACAGGACGCGGCCGTGGCGGCGGTCGAGGAAGCCGTCGGGCACTACCGCTGGCTGGCCGAGCGAGACCCCGTTCGGTATCAGCCACGGCTGGTCGTCGCGCTGCGCACGCTCGCCGGCACTCTCAAGGCCCTCGGGCTGTACGAGAAGGCCGCCTGGGCAACCGATGAGGCCGAGGCGATGGAAAGCCGCTGACGGAGGGGCTGCGGCCAGCGGCCGGCGGCCCGCGCCGGGGAGAGCGCGGGATCGCCGGCCGCTGGTGGACCGTTCTGTGTCGAACGGGTCAGGCGGTCTCGGTGATCGGGCGGTCCACCCAGCTCATCATGCCGCGCAGCTTCTTGCCGGTCTCCTCGATCGGGTGCGCCGCACCCTCGGCCTGCCACTTGGTGAAGTTGGGCCGGCCGGCCTCGTCCTCGGCGACCCACTCGCGGGCGAACTCGCCGGACTGGATCTCACCCAGGATCTTGCGCATCTCGTCCTTGACCCGGGAGTCGATGATGCGCGAGCCACGGGAGAGGTCGCCGTACTCGGCGGTGTCGGAGATGCTGTAGCGCATCTTCGCGATGCCGCCCTCGTACATGAGGTCGACGATCAGCTTCAGCTCGTGCAGGCACTCGAAGTAGGCGACCTCCGGGGCGTAGCCCGCCTCGGTGAGCACCTCGAACCCGGTCTGCACCAGCGCCGAGGCGCCGCCGCAGAGCACCGCCTGCTCGCCGAAGAGGTCAGTCTCGGTCTCCTCGGTGAAGGTGGTCTTGATCGCGCCGGCCCGGGTGCCGCCGATCCCCTTGGCGTACGCGAGGGCGAGCGCGAGCGCGTTGCCGCTGGCGTCCTGCTCGACGGCGACGAGACAGGGCACGCCCTTGCCGTCGCTGTACTGGCGGCGGACCAGGTGGCCGGGGCCCTTGGGCGCGACCATCGCGACGTCCACCTCGGCCGGCGGCTTGATCAGGCCGTACCGGATGTTGAAGCCGTGGCCGAAGAAGATCGCCTTGCCGGGGGCGAGGTGCGGGGCGATCGACTCCGCGTAGATCCCGCGCTGGGCGGTGTCCGGTGCGAGCACCATGATCACATCGGCCTCGGCGGCGGCCTGCGCCGGCGTGAGCACCCGCAGGCCCTGCTCCTCAGCCTTCGGACGGCTCTTCGAGCCCTCCGGCAGACCGATCACCACGTCGACGCCGGAGTCACGCAGCGACAGCGCGTGGGCGTGGCCCTGGCTGCCGTACCCGATCACCGCGACCTTCTTGGCCTGGATCAGGCCGAGGTCGGCATCGTCGTCGTAGTACACCTCAACGCTCATGAGAATTTCCCTTTCGTACGACGGCCGGGGCGGCCCGTCGTGATCTGTGCGGATGGATTCCGGGACGGCCCGCAAGGGCCGACCGGCGGCAGGTCAGGCGGCCCGCAGGGCGGGACCGGCGGTGATCGAACGCGAGCCGCGCCCGATGGCCACCAGCCCGGACTGCACCATTTCCTTGATGCCGAAGGACTCGAGGTCGCGCAGGAGCGCGTCGAGCTTGTCCGGGGTGCCGGTGGCCTCGATGGTCAGCGTGTCCGGTGCGACGTCGACCACCCGGGCGCGGAACAGGTTGACGGTCTCCAGCACCTGCGATCGGGCGGACCGGTCGGCGCGAACCTTCACCAGCAGCAACTCCCGGGCAACCGAGACCTGCGGATCCAGCTCAACGATCTTGAGCACGTTGACCAGCTTGTTCAGCTGCTTGGTGACCTGCTCCAACGGCGACGACTCCGCGTTGACCACGATGGTGATCCGGGAGACGTCCGGGTTCTCCGTCTCGCCGACGGCGAGACTGTCGATGTTGAACCCGCGCCGGGAGAACAGGCCGGAGACCCGGGCGAGCACGCCGGGCTTGTTCTCCACCAGCACGGACAGAGTGTGCATCGTCATGCCACGGCCTCGCTTCGCTCGGTCGTGTCACGACCATGAGAAGTGCTGAGATTGCTGATTCGTTCGCTGCGCTCACTCATGCCACGGCCTCGCTTCGCTCGGTCGTGTCACGACCACGGGTAAGACTGAGCCTGCTGGTTCGTTCGCTGCGCTCACTCATCACATGTCATCCTCGTCGAAGGCCGGGCGGACGCCACGGGCGAACATGATCTCGTCGTTGCTGGTGCCGGCGGCGACCATCGGCCAGACCATCGCGTCCTTGCCGACCACGAAGTCGATCACCACGGGCGCGTCGTTGATCTCCATGGCCGCGGCGATGGTCTTGTCCACGTCAGCCGCGGTCTCGCATCGCAGCCCGACGCAGCCCAGGGCCTCGGCGAGCTTGACGAAGTCGGGGATGCGGTGCTTGTGGGTGCCGAGCTCGGTGTTGGAGTAGCGCTCGTTGTAGAACAGGGTCTGCCACTGTCGGACCATGCCGAGATTGCCGTTGTTGATGACGGCGATCTTGACCGGGATGCCCTCCAACGCGCAGGTGGCCAACTCCTGATTGGTCATCTGGAAGCAGCCGTCCCCGTCCACCGCCCAGACCACCGTATCCGGCTTGCCGACCTTGGCGCCCATCGCCGCCGGCACCGCGTAGCCCATCGTGCCGAGGCCGCCGGAATTCAACCAGGTGTACGGCTTCTCGTAGGAGATGAACTGCGACGCCCACATCTGGTGCTGGCCCACCCCGGCCACGAAGATCGCGTCCGGGCCCACGATCTCACCCAGCCGCTTGATCACGTACTGCGGGGACAGGGTCCCGTCGACCGGCTCGTCGTAGCCCAGCGGGTAGCGGTCGCGCAGGTCGTTCAGCTGCGTCCACCAGTCACCGAGGTCGGCGGTGTGCCCCGCCGACCGCTCGGCGGTGACCGCGGTGATCAGCTCGTCGATGACGTGCTTGGCGTCACCGACGATCGGCACGTCCACGTGCCGGTTCTTGCCGATCTCGGCGGGGTCGATGTCCGCGTGCACCACCGCCGCGTCCGGGGCGAACGAGTCCAGTTTGCCGGTGACCCGGTCGTCGAAGCGTGCGCCCAGCGCGACGATCAGGTCAGCTTTCTGCAGGCCGTAGACCGCGGCGACGGTGCCGTGCATGCCGGGCATCCCCAGGTGCTGCTGATGCGAGTCGGGGAACGCGCCGAGCGCCATCAGCGTGGTGACGACCGGGATGCCGGTCAGCTCGGCCAGCCGGCGCAGCCCGTCGGTGGCACCGGCCTTGAGCACCCCGCCACCGACGTAGAGCACCGGACGCCGGGCCGCGGCCATCAACCGCGCCGCCTCCCGGATCTGCTTGCCGTGCGGGTGCAGGGTGGGCCGGTAGCCGGGCAGGTCCAGCGTAGGCGGCCAGGAGAAGGTGGTCGGCGCCTGGAGCACGTCCTTGGGGATGTCGACCAGCACCGGGCCGGGTCGCCCACTGCTGGCCAGGTGGAACGCCTCGGCCAGCACCCGCGGGATCTCCTCGGCGTTCTGCACGAGAAAGTTGTGCTTGGTGATCGGCAGGGTGATGCCCTGGATGTCCGCCTCCTGGAAGGCGTCGGTGCCGATCGACGGGCGGGCCACCTGCCCGGTGATCGCCACCATCGCCACCGAGTCCATGTACGCGTCGGCGATCGGGGTGACCAGGTTCGTCGCACCCGGGCCGGAGGTGGCGATGCAGACGCCGACCTTGCCGGTGGCCTGCGCGTAGCCGGTCGCCGCGTGCCCCGCGCCCTGCTCGTGCCGCACCAGGATGTGCCGGACCGTCGAGTCGTAGAGCGGGTCGTACGCCGGCAGGATCGCCCCGCCCGGAATGCCGAAGACGACGTCGACGTCGAGCGCCTCAAGGGACCGCACGAGCGAGCCGGCCCCGGAGACCTGGGTCGCGGCGGTGGGCCGTACCGCCGGAACGGCCGGGGTGGCCGTGCGCGGGGCGGCCTGGTCGACGTCGAGGGTCGGGTCGGCGGCCGCGCGGGCCCGGCGGGCGGTGTGGGCGAGGGTCTCGGGCGTGGGTCTCGTCATGGCGGTTCTGGCCTTCGGCTGGAGTGGCTGGTGGCTAGTCAAGCGATTGCGACGCGGGCGGGGCCCGCCTCGCCAGGTTCCGATGGCAATAAAAACGGCCCTCGTGCAGATGCACGGGGCCAGCGCACTCTCGGTGAGGGAGAGTGCGCTCAGGTAAGTACTCGCAGCGACCGGTACGACGACATGCGGCTAAGCCTGACGCATCTCACGCGATGAGTCAACTGATCCCACATGTTGGTTAACGGAGGTCGGCGCGTCGGCCGGCGACGCGCCATCCGCAGGTGGGGTGAGCTGCCCGGACCCGCCCGGAACGCGACGTGGCGCGGGCACCGGAGTGGGACGCGCACCGGGTGACGTGGCCGCCTCCAGCATCGCCTCCAGGTGCTCGGCCGGCACCCCCCAGCCGAAGAGCGCGCCCTGGCCGAACCGGCAACCGGCGGCCACCACCGCGGCCAACTCGGTCGGGGTGGTCACCCCCTCGGCGATCACCTCCAGCCCCAACTGGTGGCCCAGTCGCATCACGATGTCGACCATCGGGGCGAACGCCGGGCCGTCCTGGTCGACCGGGCGGACCGGCTCGTGTTCGGCGACCAGACTGTGGTCGATCTTGAGGATGTCGATCGGCAGCCGGCGCAGCTGCCCCAGCGACGAGTAGCCGGCGCCGAAGTCGTCCAACGCGATCCGGACCCCGGTCAACCGCAGCGCGGTGAGCCGCCGGATCAGCTCGTCCAGGTCGGTGGCGACCGCGTGCTCGGTGACCTCCAGCACCAGCCGCTGCGGCGGCACGTGGTGCGCGCGTAGCGCCTCGGCGACCTGGACCACGTACGCCGGGGCGTGCAGCTCGCGCGGGGAGACGTTCACCGACACCCAGACGTCGTGCCCGTCCGCCAACCACCGGGAGAGCTGGTAGCAGGCCTGGTGCAGCACCCAGGCGCCGAGCGGGGCGATCATGCCGCACTCCTCGGCGAGCGGGATGAACTCGTCCGGACGCACGTTGCCCAGCTCAGGATGGTGCCATCGGAGCAGCGCCTCGGCGCCGACCGGCCGCACCGACGGCAGCGACGCCACCGGCTGGAAGGCCAACCGCAGCTCGTCGCGGTCGATCGCCCCGCGCAGCTCGTGCTCCACAGTCGTCCGGCGGCGCAGCAGCTGGTCGTACGCGGCGTCGTACCGCTCGATCCGGTTCTTGCCACGCTGCTTGGCGTAGCGCAGCGCCAGGTCGGCGTGCCGCAGCAGCAGCTCCACGTCCGGCTCGTCGGCCCAGTCGGCCACCCCGATGCTCACCGACAGGAAGACCGGCCCCTCGGGCTGGTCGTATGGCCGGTTGAGCACCCCGAGGAGCCGTTCGGCGACCCGGTCCGCCTCGACCGACCGGCCCTGCATGAGCACGGCGAACTCGTCGCCACCCAGCCGGGCCGCCACGTCGCCGGGGCGCAGGTTGCCGCGCAGCCGCCGGCCCACCTCGGCCAGCACGGCGTCGCCCACGTCGTGGCCGCGCATGTCGTTGACGTTCTTGAAGCCGTCCAGGTCGAGGCCGAGCAGCACGCAGGGGTTGCGGTCCGCGGCGTTCTGGTGCAGCGCTCGGAGCAGCCCGCGCCGGTTGGCCAGCGACGTCAGCGGATCGGTGTGCGCCAGCTCACGGAAGTGCGCCTCCCGCTCGGCCAGGCGGCCCGCGTATCCCCGGACGTCGCGAAGGGTGAGGTACTGCCGTGCCACCAGGGCGAAGCCCTCCACGCTGCCGGCCACGATGCCCGCTGCGGTGAACCGGCCGTCCTGGACGAGGTGGTACATCGCCGAGGCGGCCATGGCCAGCATCGGAGCGATGGCGTACTCACCGTCGCTACCGACCAGGTCCAGGTCGACCTGGCCCGGCCGGTCGGCCTGGTACACCACGAGGGCGACGGTCAGCAGGCCGGCGGCGAGCACCACCGCACCGGTCAGCGCCATGGTCGGCCCGGCCTGGCAGAGCCCGGCGCTGAGACCCAGCCCGCCGCAGGTCACCGCGCTGATGCCGGCGCCCAGCGCGGCCAGCCGTCGACGTGGCGTGACGGCCCGGAAGACGACGATCACGACGAGCCCGGCACCGAGCGCGGCGCTCACCGTGGCCACCAGAATCGCCGGGCAGGCCATCGGGGTGGCGGCACCGAGCAACCGGGTGGGCTCGGAGAAGAGCACCCAACCGACGAACCACAGCGCCGCCGCCATGACCAACCCGTCCAGGGCGAGCCGGGCCGTTCCCGCCACGGTGGCGGCCACCCCGGGCAGCCGGAGCAGACCAGCGGCGAAGGCCAGCCCGGCCACCGCCGTGCCGATCGCCACCGCTGTCGCCCAACCGATGCGCTGCCCCTGCTCGTGCGCCCAGTGGTCGTTCGCGCTGAGCGCGGCGAGCACCCCGGCCAGGAGACTGATCAGGGCCACCCCGGCGGCCGCCGCGAGCAGCACGTGCGCCGGTCGGCGCGGCCCCGTCCGCCGCCGGACGACGACGGTCAGCAGCACAGCGGCCACCGTGGCGACGAGGCCACTGAGCGCCGCGACAGCGACCATGCCCGGTGGAAGATGCACCCTCCAAGAGTGCCGGATGGGCGCACCCCATGGGGGGCTGAGTGTGCATCTGTTGGGACACGGGAGATACCCGGGTGGGCCGGCGGGTCGACGGTGTCATGCTGGTATGCATGCCTGAGCTGCGGTCGAGGACCTCCACACACGGTCGGACGATGGCCGGCGCCCGGGCCCTCTGGCGGGCCACCGGGATGACCGACGACGATTTCGGAAAGCCGATCGTCGCCATCGCCAACAGTTTCACCCAGTTCGTGCCTGGTCACGTACACCTCAAGGACATGGGTGGCCTGGTCGCCGACGCGGTCGCCGAGGCCGGCGGGGTGGGCCGGGAGTTCAACACCATCGCCGTCGACGACGGCATCGCGATGGGCCACGGCGGCATGCTCTACTCGCTGCCCAGCCGTGAGCTGATCGCCGACGCGGTCGAATACATGGTCAACGCGCACTGTGCGGACGCCCTGGTCTGCATCTCCAACTGCGACAAGATCACCCCGGGGATGCTGCTGGCCGCGTTGCGGCTCAACATCCCGACCGTCTTCGTCTCCGGCGGCCCGATGGAGGCCGGCAAGACGATGGCGATCGAGGGCGTCGTGCACAGCAAGATCGACCTGATCGACGCGATGATCGCCTCCTCGAACGAGGCGGTCACCGACGAGCAGCTCGGTGAGATCGAACGCTCCGCCTGCCCGACCTGCGGCTCCTGCTCCGGCATGTTCACCGCCAACTCGATGAACTGCCTCACCGAGGCGATCGGGCTCGCGCTGCCCGGCAACGGTTCGACGCTGGCCACCCACGCCGCCCGCCGGTCACTCTTCGTCGAGGCCGGCCGGACCGTCGTGGAGATCTCCAAGCGGTGGTACGACGGCGACGACGATTCGGTGCTGCCCCGTACCGTCGCCTCCAAGGCCGCCTTCGAGAACGCGGTCGCCCTGGACGTGGCGATGGGCGGCTCCACCAACACGGTGCTGCACCTGCTCGCCGCCGCCCGCGAGGCGGAGATGGACTTCGGCGTCAGCGACATCGACGCGATCTCCCGGCGGGTGCCGTGCCTGGCCAAGGTCGCACCGAACTCGCCGAACTACCACATGGAGGACGTGCACCGGGCCGGCGGCATCCCGGCGATCCTCGGCGAGCTGGACCGGGCCGGGCAGCTCAACCGGGACGTGCACGCCGTGCACTCCCCCTCCCTGGCCCAGTGGCTGACCGACTGGGACGTTCGCGGCGGCTCCGCCACCCCGACGGCGATCGAGCTGTTCCACGCCGCCCCCGGCGGGGTGCGCACCACCGAGCCGTTCTCCACCACCAACCGGTGGTCGTCGCTGGACACCGACGCGGCCGGCGGCTGCATCCGGGACCTCGAGCACGCCTACTCGGCCGACGGCGGGCTGGCCATCCTGCACGGCAACCTGGCCCCCGAGGGCAGCGTGGTGAAGACCGCCGGTGTGCCGGACGACTGCCTGACCTTCCGCGGCCCGGCGAAGGTCTACGAGTCGCAGGACGACGCGGTGACAGCGATCCTCGCCAAGCAGGTGGTCGCCGGGGACGTCGTGGTGATCCGGTACGAGGGGCCCAAGGGCGGCCCCGGCATGCAGGAGATGCTCTACCCCACCTCGTTCCTGAAGGGGCGCGGGCTGGGCCGCTCCTGTGCGCTGCTCACCGACGGCCGTTTCTCCGGTGGCACCTCCGGGCTCTCCATCGGGCACGTCTCCCCCGAGGCGGCCTCCGGCGGGCTGATCGCCCTGGTTCGCGACGGCGATGAGGTCGTCATCGACATCCCGCGCCGGTCGATCGAGCTGAACGTGCCCGCCGAGGAGTTGGAGGCGCGCCGGGTGGCCGAGGAGAAGCGCGACAAGCCGTACACCCCGACCGATCGGCAGCGGCCGGTGTCGGCGGCGCTGCGCGCGTACGCCTCGATGGCCACCTCGGCCAGCGACGGCGCCTACCGCCGCGTCCCGGAGTAATCACCCGCTCCCGCCCGCACCGCCGACATCCGCGATGTCGGGGTATCCCGTCGAACCGGATACCCCGACATCGACGATCGGGCGGCGATCACTGGTGGATCGGCGAAACGCGGTGCCCCCCGATCGACCACGTGGGCTAGCGTGTCGTCGGTCTACTGGGGATCGCCCCAGATTCCTACGGGGGAAGGCGTGTACGTGTCATTTTGGAAGAAGCCGGCTCTGGTGGCGGCCGCGGCGCTCACCGCGTTCGCTGTCTCCGCCTGCGGCGTGACGTCCGACGAGCCGAACCAGCCGAAGCAGCCCAGCGTCCTGGAGCTGCTGGCCAGCGATCTCAAGGGGTCGCTGCTGAAGACGGCCGAGGCCACCGACAAGACCGACTCGGTGACCGTGGCGATGACGGGCACGATGGGCGGCCAGAAGATCTCGATGCAGGGCGTCCTGGACCTGGGCGACCCGCTCAAGGCCGAGATGACGATGACCGACCCGAAGGGCGCCAAGACCACCGTCCGGATGTTCGGTGCGGTGATCTTCGCCGAGATCCCGGCGGAGGGCCGCGCGGCTTCGGGCGGGAAGCGCTGGATGAAGATGGACCTGACCGGTCTGAGCGAGATGGCAGGCACGGGTTTCAGCAAGCAGTTCGAGGACGCCGACCCGGTCACGCAGGTCAAGACGCTGCTCGCCCTGGAGGGCACGACGGTGGTGGGGCAGGAGACGGTGAACGGGGTGCCGACGGTGCACTACACGGTCACCACTCCAGTGGCGACCTACCTCAAGCAGATCGACGCCATGCGCCGTGACGCCACCGAGCAGACGCTGGCCACCCAGGGCGTCAAGGAGCTGACGATCGACCTGTGGGTCGACGAGCAGTACCGGCCGCGTCGGGCCGGCCTGATCATGGGCAAGATGGGCGACATGGTGATCGACTACTCCGACTACGGCAAGGCGGTGACCATCGAGACGCCGCCGCCGGCGGAGACCGCAGACTTCGCCGAGATGCTCAAGGGTCTGAGCACCGCCAGCTGATCAGTTCCGCGTTCGGGCGGGCTCGGCGTCACGCCGGGCCCGCCCGTCCCGTTCCGGTGCTGCCCGGTGCACGTGGCGACTCTCTCGACCGAGCGGCGGCCACGGAGAAGGAATCACCGGCTCAGGACGGCGCCCACGGTCCGTTGACGAACTGGCCGTTGGCGGCGAACGGGCTGACGTTGGGCAGGCACCCGCCCAGGTCGATCGTCTGGGTCATCATGACCGGGGCCGGCCTGCCGCGACCGCCGCACTTCATGTGGGCGAAGCCGAGGAAGTGACCGAACTCGTGATTGATCACGCCGGCGTGGTACTCGTCGATGCTGACCGGGTATCCCGGTGAGCCCTGGAGCCAGCGGCGCAGATTGATCATGATGGTCCTGCCGTACTTGCAGGAGTAGACACCCTCGGTGTCGACGCCGCTCGCGCCGCAGAGTCGGTCCACTGTCCTCGGTGTCGCGAGCCGCACGTCGACGTCGACAGTCGAGGTGCCGACCCGCTGGAACGACCACGACGCCCGGGTCAGGTTCACCGCGGCGTTGGTGACCGGGTGCTGTGCGGACGTGGCCCATCCGTTCGGCGCCGCCAACACCTGCTCGATGCTCGCGGCGAACCGATCCGGCTTCCAGGCGGGGATGTCACCCCAGGCGATGCCCTTCTCCACCGAGACGCTGTAGCGCACCCGCCTCTTGCCCTTGCCGATCACGCGACCGTTGCCGCTGGCGGTGGTGAAGGTGCCGGAGGCCCTGGTGGGGATCTGCGCGTCGGTCGGGATCTTCGGAGTCGGGCTGGAGGTGGGCGTGTCTCTCGGGCTCGGAGCTGAGCCATGCAGACCCGGGTCGGGGGGTGGGGCTTCGGCCTGCCCGGAGGCCGGTGTGGACAGGCCACAGGCGGCGGTCGCCAGCACCACTGCCAACGAGATCGGCACGAGCAGCCGTCCGTTGATCCGCACGTCGAAACCTCCAGGAGCGATCACGGGTCGGTGAGGAACACCGGAAGGCTATGTGACTGCCTGTAAGGAAAATGTCAAGACGATCGGGGCCTGAATGCGGGCCAAACAGCTACATTCCCCGCGCACCGCGCCAAGGCGAGTCACCTTGGGTGACCGCTGCGGCTGGTTTGAGCGAGGTCAGGAGGCGGCTACGACGTGGTCGATCACCAGGTGGGCGGCACCGGTGATGCCGACGTCCTGGCCGGTGGCGACCCGCTCGATGAGCAGGCTCTGGGTGGCCAGCGGGAGGCACCGCTCGTAGAGGGTGGCCCGCATGCTGGCCAGCAGCGGCTCGCAGTCGGCGAGCCGACCGCCGATGGCCACCACCTGCGGGTTGAAGAAGTTGACCACCACGGCCAGGATCTCGCCGACGGCCCGGCCGGCCTGCCGGGCGAGGGCGGTGGCCTGCCGGTCACCGTCGTCGATCAGACGGATCACACCGGTCAGGTCGGAGACCTGCACGCCCTGACCCCGAAGCGCGGTGACCAGCGCGGCGCCGCTGGCCACCGCCTCCAGGCAACCGGCGTTTCCACAGGTGCACGGTGGCGCGGGATCGGCCACCACCCGGCAGTGACTGATGTCCCCGGCCGAACCCTGGGCACCCCTGTGCAACCGTCCACTGGAGATCACACCGGAGCCGATGCCGGTGCCGGCCTTGATGTAGACGGCGTGGTCCAGCTCGGGATGCGCGGTGCGGTGCGCGCCGAGCGCCATCAGGTTGGCGTCGTTGTCCACAATGACCGGCACGTCGACCCGGCCGGCGCAGAACGCGGCGACGTCGAAGCCGTTCCAGCCGGGCATCCGCGACGGGCTGACGATCCGCCCGGTGGCGTGCTGCACCGGACCGGGGATCCCGATGCCGATGCCGCGCAGCGCACCTGTCGCCGAGCCGCCGGGCGAGGCCTCCGGATCGTCGCCCACAAGCGTGGCCACCTCGGCGAGCAGCGCGCCGAGCACCGCCTCCGGGCCGTCCTCGATGCGGACCGGCAGGGTGCGGGCCTGGACCACCCGCCCGGACAGGTCCAGGGTGCCGACGCGGGCGTGATGGGCGCCGAGGTCGACGGCACCGACCACCGCGCCGCCGGTGGGCACCGCGAGCTGGCGCGGCCGGCGTCCACCTCGGGACCGCCCGGCGCCGGTCTCCTCCAGCAACCCCTGGCTGATCAACGCCTCGACCCGCTGGGAAACCGTCGACGGAGACAGCCCGGAGAGCCGGGACAGGTCGGCACGACTGACGGCCGCTCCGGTGGCCACCCAACGCAGCAGCTCCCGAGGGCCGCCCCGGAGGGCCTCGCGTGGCGCGTCGTCAATCGTCACGTCAGCTTCTTAGCACCCGCAGTTTGTTCAAGCAACCGGTTGACTTAGTTTCCTGGCTACCTTTAGATGGCGCTGTTGGTTCGATATGAAGCCGACTTGATTCGACGATCGAAGAAAGTGGGGTCGTCTGGTGGCACCGGAGACGACGGGTGCGGACCGACCGATGGTGTCGGTACGCGGCCTGAACAAGTGGTTCGGTCCGCTGCACGTGCTCAAGGACATCGACCTCACGGTGGCCGCCGGCGAGGTGGTCGTCGTGGTGGGGCCCTCCGGCTCCGGCAAGTCGACACTGTGCCGCTGCCTCAACCGGCTGGAGACCGCCGGGCAGGGCAGCATCGAGATCGACGGTGAGCCACTGCCCGCCGAGGGCCGCGCGCTGGCCCGACTGCGCGCCGACGTCGGCATGGTCTTCCAGTCCTTCAACCTCTTCGGCCACAAGACGGTGCTGGACAACATCACCCTCGGCCCCACCCGGGTCCGCAGGATCGCCCGGCCCGAGGCACGGCAGCAGGCGATGACCCTGCTGGAACGCGTCGGTATCGCCGACAAGGCGAACCACCACCCGGCCCAACTCTCCGGCGGGCAGCAGCAGCGAGCGGCGATCGCCCGCGCGCTGGCGATGCAACCGAAGGTGCTGCTCTTCGACGAGCCGACCTCGGCCCTCGACCCGGAGATGGTCAACGAGGTGCTCGACGTGATGGTCTCCCTCGCTGCCGAGGGGATGACCATGATCGTGGTCACCCACGAGATGGGCTTCGCCCGCCGCGCCGCCGACCGGGTCGTCTTCATGGACGACGGCCGCATCGTCGAATCCGGCGCCCCCGACGACTTCTTCGCAGCTCCGCGCACCGAGCGGGCCCGCGACTTCCTGTCCAAGATCCTCCAGCACTAGCCCCCAACGGGAGGGTGTCATGTCAATCCTCAAGATGAGCTTCACCGGGCGGCGGTCGCTCGCCCTCACCGCCACCGCCGTGGCGGTGGCCCTCGCCGCGACCGGCTGCGGCGGTGACAGCGGCAGCAGCGCACCCACGCTGCCCGGCAACCCCGGCCTGGGCGGCGACGGCGTGGTCGCCCAGTCGGTGTACGACGCCGCCCCGGTCGCCACCGACGCGGACATCCCGGCGGGCTCGACCATGGACGCGATCCGCAAGCGCGGCTACCTGAACATCGGTGGCTCCCTGGACGCGCCGCTGCTCGCCCAGCAGAACCCGGTCAGCGGCACCATCGAGGGCTTCGACGCCGACATGGCGAAGCTGCTCGCGAAGTACATCATCGGCAAGCCCGAGGTGAAGACGACGACCATCGGCACCCAGACCCGGGAGGCCATGCTCCAGGCCAAGTCGGTGGACGCGGTCTTCCAGACGTACACGATCACCCCGCAGCGGGCCACCCAGGTCGCCTTCGCCGGGCCGTACCTCACCTCCGGCCTCGCCGTCGGGGTCCGCAAGGACGACACCTCGATCAAGAGCGTCAAGGACCTCGCCGGCAAGACCGTGATCGTCGGGGCGAACACCCCCGCCGTCACCGCGCTGCCCTCGGCCGCGCCCGGCT
The DNA here is from genome assembly GCF_040608575.1 of Micromonospora sp. NPDC005171. Lineage (NCBI taxonomy): Bacteria > Bacillati > Actinomycetota > Actinomycetes > Micromonosporales > Micromonosporaceae > Micromonospora > Micromonospora sp. NPDC005171. Next base: position 73,249 of record NZ_JBEXIM010000002.1, read on the forward strand.
CGAAGCAGATCGCCTTCGGCACCGACCCGCAGGCGTTGCAGGCGCTGCTGCAGAAGCGCGGCGACGCGTACGTGCAGGACTTCACACTGCTCGCCTCGGGCGCCAAGGCGAACCCGGGGATGAAGGTGGTCGGCGAGCCGTTCACCACCGAGGCGTACGGCATCGGCCTCAACAAGGAGGACGCGCAGTTCAAGGAGTTCGTCAACAACTGGCTGAAGAAGATCCAGGCCGACGGCACCTGGGCGAAGGTCTGGGAGGGCACCCTCGGCTCGGTGGTGGAGGGTGGCGCGCCCACCCCGCCCGCCCTCGGTTCCGCCGACGGCTCCTGAGCAGTCTCTCCTACCGATGGAAGCCCTCACCGCCCACCTGAGTCAGCTTGGCCACGGCCTGGTCACGACTGTCGAACTGACCGTCGTGACCACCGTCGGCGCGATGCTGCTCGGCATCGTCGTGGCCACCCTGCGGATCGCCCCCGTGCCGCTGCTGCGCGCCATCGGCACCACGTACGTCGAGGTGTTCCAGAACCTGCCGCTGCTGGCGCTGCTGGTGCTCTTCGTGTTCGCGCTGCCGACCATCGGCATCACGTTCCCGCTGTTCACCTCCGCCGCCATCGTCATCGCGGTGTACGAGGGGGCGTACCTGGCCGAGGCGATCCGCGCCGGGATCAACACGGTCGGTGTGGGCCAGGCCGAGGCGGCCCGTGCCATCGGGCTCACCTTCGGCCAGTCCCTGCGGCACGTGATCCTGCCGCAGGGACTCCGGGCGGTGATCCAGCCGATCGGCAACATCTGCATCGCGCTGCTGATGAACACCTCGCTGGCCGCCGCCGTCGGCGTTGTCGAGCTGACCCAGGCGGCCAACAACGTGAACCTGGTCGAGGCCCAACCGATCGCCGTCTTCACCGGCGCGGGCCTCGCCTACATGCTGCTGGCGCTGATCATCGGTCAGGTCACCGGCCTGCTCGAACGAAGGCTGGCGATCGTCCGATGAACAAGACGCAACAGATCCTCTTCGATGAGCCCGGCCCCCGCGCCCAGCGGCGGATCCGGATCGCCACAGTGCTGGGCGCGATCCTCCTGGCCGGCGCCCTGGTCGCGGCCGTCTACCAGTTCGCCAGCCACGGCGAGTTGGCCGCCGCCCGGTGGGAGCCGTTCACCACCTGGCCGATCTGGCGGTACCTGCTCAACGGCCTGTGGGCGACGCTGCGCGCCGCCGCCGCGACCGCAGTGCTCAGCGCCGCGCTCGGGCTGCTGCTGGCGCTCGGTCGGCTGTCGACGCATCGAGCGCTGCGCTGGCTGGCCGGCGCGTACGTGGAGGTCTTCCGGACCGTCCCCACCCTGCTGCTGATCTACGTGACGCTGTTCGCCCTGCCGCAGTACGGGCTGAACTTCCCGCTCTTCTGGAAGCTCGTGGTGCCGCTCGTGGTCTCCAACTCGGCGGCGTTCGCGGAGATCTTCCGGTCCGGCATCCTGGCGCTGGACCGTGGGCAGACCGAAGCCGGCCTCGCGATCGGCCTGCGCCGTGGGCAGGTGATGGCGCTGGTGGTCCTGCCGCAGGCGCTGCTCCAACTCGCCCCGTCCCTGGTCAGCCAGCTGGTCGGGCTGCTCAAGGACACCTCGCTCGGCTTCGTGGTCAGCTACACCGAGCTGCTCTACAGCGGGCAGGTGCTCGCCTCGTACACCCACCTGCTGATCCAGACGTTCCTGGTGGTGGCGCTGATCTACCTCGTGGTCAACGCCTCGCTGTCGAAGTTCGCCCGCGTACTCCAGGCCCGCAACGGCCGCTTCGGCGGCCGGCGCGGACGGCGGACCGCTGAGCTGCCCCCGCCGCTTCTCGAAGGGAACACCCCCCGGTGACCATCTTCCGCTACGCCGAACTGGCCCGGGTCGTGCGCAACGACTTCGTCGAGAGCCGGCACTACGGCAGCGTCGTGGTGCTCGCCCCGGACGGGACTGTCGCCCTCGCCGCCGGTGTGCCCGACGAGCCGGTGCTCCCCCGCTCCACCCTCAAGCCGGTGCAGGCGTTGGCCTGCCGGATCGCGGCCGGCGACGAGCTGACCGGCCCGGCGCTGGCCCTCGCCGCCGGCAGTCACACCGGCGACGACAGGCACGTCGAGGTGGTTCGGGCGATGCTGGCCGGGGCTGGCCTGACCGAGGACGCGCTCGGCTGCCCGGTGGACTGGCCGGAGGACGAACCGACCCGGGACCGGCTGATCCGCGCCGGCGGACAGCGCGACCGGATCCGGATGAACTGCTCCGGCAAGCACGCCGCGATGCTCGTCGCGTGCGTCGCCCAGTCCTGGAGCGTCCACGACTACCTCGACCCCCACCACCCGCTCCAGCGGGAAACCGCCGCGACCGTCGCCCGGCTGGCCGGCACGCCGGTCGCGCACCACGCTGTCGACGGCTGCGGCGCACCGCTGTTCGGCCTGTCGCTGACCGGCCTGGCCCGCACCTTCCAGGCGTTCGTCACCGCGCCCGCCGGAAGCGACGCGGCACTTGTCGCGCAGGCCATGCGCCAACACCCGGAGTACGTCGGCGGCTGGAACGGGCACCCGAACACCGACCTGATGCGGGCGCTGCCCGGTGTCCTCGCCAAGGGCGGGGCGGAGGGCGTGCTCGCGGTGGCCGCACCGGATGGTCACGCGGTCGCGGTGAAGGCGATCGACGGTTCACCCCGAGCCACCACCGCCATCGCCCTCGCCGCCCTCGACGCCGTGGGCGTACCGGTGGGTGGGGCCGACGCGCTGCGCCAGGTGCCGGTGCTCGGCGGCGGCGTACCGGTGGGCGCCGTAACGGCCGTCATCGACTGACCACAGCATCGTCTCGGACCGAAGCGGCATCGCCTCGCACGGAAAAGGAAGAATCATGAACACATTCGAGATCTGCATCGACAGCGTCGAGGGTGCGGTCGCCGCCGAGGAGGCCGGCGCCGACCGGGTGGAGCTGTGCTCCGCGCTCTTCGACGGCGGGCTGACCCCCAGCCTGGGCACCATCGAGACGACAATGCGCGCGGTCAGCCGGATCCGGGTACACGTGATCGTCCGCCCCCGGGCCGGCGACTTCATCTACTCGCCGTTCGAGATCGAGGCCATGGAGCGGGACGTGCGGGCCGCGGTGGCGGCCGGCGCGCACGGCATCGTGATCGGCGCGTTGACCGCCGAGGGTGACGTCGACGTGCCGACCACCCGCCGGCTGATCGCCGCCGCGGGCGACGCCAGCATCACCTTCCACCGGGCGTTCGACATGACCCGCGACCCGCACGCGGCGCTGGAGCAGCTGATCGAGCTGGGCGTGCACCGGGTGCTCACCTCGGGTCAGGAGGTCAGCGTGCTGGAGGGTGCTCCGCTCATCGCCGACCTGGTGCGCCGGGCCGCCGGCCGGATCGTCATCATGCCGGGCGGTGGCATCACCCCGCGCAACATCGCCCGGATCGTCGAGGCGACCGGCGCGGACGAGTACCACTTCGCGGCCCTGGTCAGCTCGGACAGCCCGGCCGTGCACCGCAACCCGGCGCCGCTGATGGGTGGCAGCCTGAACCGGCCCGAGTACGAGCGCTCGGGCACCTCGGGCGCGCTGGTCGGCCAGGTGCTCGCCGCCGCCCGCGCCTGACCGCCGGGTCGCGCCCCCGGGCGTGATGATCGTGCTCGAACATGGAAGTAGTGGCCTCCCCACCGTGGGAGGCCACTACTTCATGGATCGAGCACGATCTTGGGGCGCCAGGTCGTTGACGCAACGCAGCACCGGGCGCGCGGTGAGGGCCCCGGCGTCCAGCAACCCGTCCGCGCGCACGGTGAAGGTCGTCGACTCGCCGGGCAGCAGGGTGACCAGGGCAGCGTCCACAGTGGCGAAGGCGTCGAGGCGGTCGGCGAACAGCGTCAGGTCGCGCAGCACCGTGCGGGCCGTGACCCGGACCCGCTGCCCGCCGTCGAACGGCTCGACCGTCGCGTCCCAGGCCGCCGCCGGCCAGTCCACCTCCCGGTCCTCGGCGAAGAACCACAGCGCGCGTTCCGCGGTGCCACCGGCGTCCGCGACCAGCAACTCGCGCCGGGCGTCGTCCGGCCACGCCAGCTCCGCCGGCAGCGCCAGCACCACCGAGGAGTACGCCGGAACGTCGAGGTCGACCGAGGTCTTCGCCCTCGGCTCCCCGGTCAGCGTGAACCGGGTGATCGCAGCAGGTGCGGTCCACGCCTCGGCGGTCTCGTTGACCGCGACCAGGGCCAGGCCGCCGGCGCGGGGCTGCACGGTGAGCAGTCGGTCGGCGTACGCGTGGCGCAGCGCGTACCACAGGGGTTTGCGGCGGCCGTCGCCGTCCACCGCCGACCAGGAGGTCACCGGCCAGCAGTCGTTGAGCTGCCAGACGATGGTGCCCGCGCAGACGCCCCGGTGGGAGCGGAAGTGTTCCACCCCGAGCTGGATCGCCCGGGCCTGGTTGAGCTGCGTCAGGTAGTGCCAGTCGTCGAAGTCCGCCGGGGCGGGCAGGTGCGCGTCGAGGCCACGCTGGAGTTTGGCGTCACCGCCGGCCGCCTTCTGGTGGTGCGCCATACCCGGCGAGTCGTGCGCCAGCGGTTCGTCACTCAGCGCCCGGCGCAGGGTGGCGTACGCCGGTGGGGCCTGGTAGCCGAACTCGGCCACGAAGCGCGGCACGTACTCCCGGTATTTGGTGTAGTCGTCGGTGTTCCACACGTCCCAGATGTGGGTGGTGCCGTGCGCCGGGTCGTTGGGGTGGATCGCCTCGCTGCCCGACCAGGGGCTGCCCGGCCAGTACGGGCGGGTCGGGTCCAACTCGCCGACGATCCCGGGCAGCACGTCGAGGTAGTAGCCACGTCCCCAGGTGCGCCCGGCGAGCGCCTGCTGCCAGTCCCAGTCGTGCCAGCCCCAGATGTTCTCGTTGTTGCCGGTCCAGAGCACCAGCGACGGGTACGGCGCCAGCCGGGTCACCTGCTCGCGGGCCTCGGCGGCCACCTCGCTGCCGAACGGCTCCTCCTCCGGGTACGCGGCGCAGGCGAAGAGGAAGTCCTGCTGGACGAGGAGACCGCGCTCGTCGGCGAGGTCGTAGAAGTCGGCCGACTCGTACCGGCCGCCGCCCCAGACCCGCAGCAGGTTGATGTTGGCCGCGATCGCCTGGTCGAACCGCTCGGCCAGCCGGGCCCGGGTGATCCGGGTGGGGAACGCGTCGTCCGGGATCCAGTTGACCCCGCGGACGAAGACCGGGACGTCGTTCACCGACAACGCGAACGGGGTGCCGTGCTCGTCGGGTGTGGTGTCCAGGCGGACCGAGCGGAAGCCGATCCGGTGCGACCAGTTGCCCAGTGTGTCGCCGTCCGGGGCGTGCAGTGTCACAGCGATCGGGTGGCGGGTCTGGTCGCCGTACCCCCGGGGCCACCACAGCGCGGGCTCGCGGACGGTGAGGGTCAGCACGGCCGTGCGCTGCCCGGCCGGGACGACCACCTCGGCGCGGACGCCGGCCACGGCGGCGCGGACGGTGAGCGGGACGTCCGCGACCCGCTCGACCTCGACGTGCACCTCGACCCGACCGTCGCGACCGTCCATGGTGACGAGTGGACGGACGGTGGCCAGCCGGGCGGTCGACCAGGCGTGCAGGCTGATCTCCTGCCAGATGCCGGCGGTGACCAGTGTCGGCCCCCAGTCCCAGCCGAAGTTGCAGGCCATCTTGCGGATGAAGTGGAACGGCTCCGGGTAGGCGTTCGGCCGGTCGCCCAGCCGCTCCTGCTGCGCCTCGGCGTAGCGGTACGCGGAGTCGAACGTGACGACCAGGTCGTTGTCCCCGTCGCGCAGCAACGGTCGGACGTCGAACCGGTAGCCGCGGTGCATGTTCGCGGTGCGGCCGACCTCGACACCATTGAGGGTGAGCGTGGCGACGGTGTCCAGGCCGGCGCAGACCAGGTCGACGCGCTCGTCGTCGCCCGCCCGGTGCACGAAGGTGGTCTGGTAGACCCAGTCGGTGCGCCCGATCCAGGCCAGCGACCGCTCGTTGTCATCGAGGTAGGGATCTCCGATCAGCCCGGCGTCGAGCAGATCGGTGTGCACGCAGCCAGGCACTGTCGCCGGCACGGACCGGTCGGCGACCTCCTCGGGCACCTGCGCTCCGGGGGCCGCTCGCACTGTCCAACCGTCGTAGAGTGCCTGTCGGCTCACGATTTTCCCCGCACCTTCTGCATCGAAAGATGCTGACTGAACCGGATAAGCTGAGCCACCGTACGGTTCGGAATCCGGGCTGTCAACGGCCAGGGAGCTAAGGAGCACGCCGGTGAAGCGGCCGACAATCGCCGACGTCGCCCAACGCGCCGGGGTGTCCAAGGGCGCCGTGTCATACGCGCTGAACGGGCAGCCCGGCGTCTCCGAGGCCACCCGGCAGCGCATCCTGGCCATCGCCACCGAGATCGGCTTCAGCCCGAGCAGCGCCGCCCGCGCGCTGTCGGCCGCCGCCGCCGGGGCGATCGGCCTGGCCCTTTGCCGACCCGCCCGGACCCTCGGCGTCGAGCCGTTCTTCATGGCGCTGATCAGTGGCGTCGAGGCCGAGCTTTCCGCCCGCTCGTACGCGCTGACCCTGCAGGTGGTGGCCGACCACGACGCCGAGATCGCTGTCTACCGGCGCTGGTGGGGCGAGCGACGGGTGGACGGGGTGCTCGTCTGCGACCTGCGCACCGACGACCGGCGCATCCCCGCACTGGAGCAGCTGCAACTGCCGGCAGTGGTGATCGGCGGCCCCGGCGGCACCGGTGAGCTGGCGAGTCTCTGGTCCGACGACGCCGCCGCGCTGACCGAGACGGTGGAGTACCTGGTCGCGCTCGGGCACCGGCGCATCGCCCGGGTCGCCGGCCTGCCCGACCTGCGGCACACCGAGATCCGCACCGACGCCTTCGCGGCGGTCCGCCAGCGGCTCGGCCTGGCCGACGCGGTCACCGTGTGGTCCGACTACACCGGCGAGGAGGGCGCCCGGGCCACCCGCCGGTTGCTCAGCTCGGCCCAACGGCCCACCGCTGTCATCTACGACAACGACGTGATGGCCATCGCCGGGCTCTCCGTCGCCCAGGAGATGGGCCTGACCGTGCCGGGCGATCTGTCCATCGTGGCCTGGGACGACTCGCCGTTGTGTCGCCTGGTGCACCCGCCGCTGACCGCGCTGGGCCGGGACATCCCGGCGTACGGGGCGCACGCCGCCCGGCAACTGCTCGCCGTCGTCGCCGGGCAGCCGGCCGGCCGGGTGCAGGACGAGACGCCCCACCTCACCCCGCGCGGCAGCACCGCACCACCCCGGGACAGATGAACCGGTTCAGCGCGACGCTGAGGGAAACTCCTCGAAGTACGCCTCGACCCGCTCGGCCGTCGCTGGACGGGCCAGCGCGAACCCCTGCCCGTACCGGCAACCGCCCCGGCGCGCCCCCTCGACCTGGGTCGACGACTCCAGCTCCTCGGCGACGATCTCGACGCCCAGCCGCTCGCCCACGTTCACCACCACGTCGATCAGCGGTGGCTGCCCGTCCGGTCGGGCGCCCACCAACTCCGGGCCCACCTTCAGCAGATCGATCGGCAGTCGGCGAAGCTGGGCCAGTGAGGCGTGCTCGGCCCGGAAGTCGTCCAACGCGGTGCGGACGCCCAGCGACCGGAGCCCGGCCAGCCGAGCCACCACGGTCGGCAGGTCACCGGCGACCCTCGGCTCGCTCACCTCCACCACCAGCCGCTCCGGCGGCACCCCGTACGCGGCCAGCACTGCCGCGAGCCGCTGGACGAAGTCCGGAGTGGTGAGCTCCCGGGTCGTCACGTTGACCGCCATCCACAGCTCCCGGACGCCCACCGACCAGTCGGACAACTGCCGGCACGCCCGGTCCAGCACCCACCACTCCAACTCACCGACCAGGTCCAGATCCTCGGCGACCGGCAACAACTCGGCCGGGAGCACCGTCCCGAGCACCGGGCTGCGCCAGCGCAACAGCGCCTCCGCGCCCACCGGCTGCCCGTCGGCCAGGTCGACCACCGGCTGGTAGACGAGGTCCAGCTCGCCGCGCGCCACCGCACCGGGCAGCTCGCGCTCCAGGTCGAGCCGACGCACCAGCTGTTCCTCCAGGAACGCGTCGTACCACTCCACCCGGTCCCGGCCCAGCTGCACGGCCCGCCGTCGGGCCAGCTCGGCCTGCCGGAGCACATCCGCCGGCCCGGCGCCGCCCACCTCGGCCAACCCGATGCTCGTCTGCACCCGCAGCATCGCGCCGGCCAGTCGGTAGGGCGGGCTGAGCGCGCTCAACAGTCGGGTGCCCAGCGCGTACGCCAGCACCGGGCCGGCGGCGGTGACCACAGCGAAGCCGCTACCCGTGCAGCCGGCGACCAGATCGTCGGGGGCGATGACCGCCCGGGCCCGATGCACCGCCTCGGCCAGCACGTCCTCCCGGGCTGTCGGGCCGACCCCGTCGGTGCCGTGCAGGTCCACCAACAGCAACGCGCCGGCCGGCGCCGGGACGTCGCCGATCGCGGCCAGGGCGTCCAGCAGGGCAGCCCGGTCGCCGGTGCCGCCGCTCGCCGCCGCCGGTCGCCGGTTGAGGCCCGACCACGCGGAACCGTGATCAGGCGACCAGGTCGGCCCGGCACCCATCGCGGTGGCCGCGCCCTCCGGGACGCCGGGCTCCCGCTCGGGCGGCGGCTCCGGCGCGCCCGGCCATCGTCCCGAGGCCGCCCGGCGGTGCTGCAGCGCCCGACCGGCCGGTCGCCGATGAGCGGCCCGTCGACCGGACGTGGCCGCGTCATTCGCCCGCAGCAGCTCACGCAGCACCAGGGGCGGCACCGCCGCCAGGGCCAACAGCACGCTCGTCCGGTCCGGTGCGCGGCCGGCGCCCAGATGCAGACCCGACGCCAGCAGCAGCACCGCCGCCGGGAGCACCGCCCTCGGCCAGGCCGCGGCGACCGGCTCCGCCGGCTCCGCGTCGTCCGCCGCATCCGCCGCACCGACCGCGACGAGCAACATCCCGAACACCAACGGGGGTACGGCCAGCAGGGCCACCCGCCCGGCCGGCGCGGGCGGCAACGTGGCCAGCAGCACCAGACCACCCACTGTGAGCAGGACGCCGCCCCGGCAGACCGCCGCAGCGGAGCGCCGCCGCGGCCCCGCGAACGCGTTCAGCGCGGCCATGCCCAACCCGCCGAGCGCCAACGCGCAGACCAGCCGAACCGGGACCGGCTGGCCGTTCCTGGGCAGCACCAGCCAGCCGGCGAGGGCTAGGCCGACGGCCGGGCCGGCCGACTCGACCAGCCAACGCAGCCGGGCCGAGGCCGCCGGCTGGGAGCGGCCGGGGAGCCGACACAGACTGGTCGTCGAGAGGACCGCCACGACCAGCGACCCGATCAGCACGGCGGGGGTGTGCCCGATGTCGGCCAGGGGCAGCACGACGGCGGTGAGGCCCGCCGCGACCACCGCCGCGTCGAGCAGCACGCCCACCACACGCGGTGTCGGGTCGGTGCCACGCCTGGTGGCGAGCCGGGAGAGGCGCAGCCCGGCGAGCGTGGCGCCGGCACCGGCGGCCAGCGCGATCACCACCGACGTCGGGACCAGGTCGGCGGCACCGGCAAGGAGGAGCAGCGCCACCGCCATGGACGTGGCGGCCTCGGGTGCCGCACGGCGGGGGACGAGGACGCGGAACGGGTACGCGAGGAGCACGGCGGTCGCCTTCGTGAGGGGGCACGGGGGCGGTGCGGCGGTGCGGGACATCGGACGTTGCGAGTCCGCTACCCACGATTGGCAACGATGGACGGCCGAATTGGTTACTTGCCGGTCACTCAGGGGAGACAACGACCCGTGTCACTGTACGGCGTACCGCACGCTGCTGGCACCGCCCGCCGCGAGCCGAAACGACACGGAGTGGGATCATCGGAGGGTGAGTAAGCCCGACACGGTCCGCTTCCGGTACAACCAAGCCATCCTGGTGGCCGCGATCATCGCCTTCGTCGGCGCCCTGCCGCTGGCCAACGCCTCGGCCTACCTGCTGCCGGTGCTGCTCGTCCCGCTCGCCGTCGCGGTGTGGGCCTGGCGGGCCGGCACCGACGCCGACGCGCGGGAGCTGCGCATCCGGGCACTGGCCGGGCAGCGTCGGATCGACTGGGACCAGGTCCTCGAGCTGACCACCGACCAGCGCGGGCGCGCGGTCGCCCGGCTCGACGACGGCCGCCAGGTCATCCTGCCGGCCGTCCGTGGGGCGGATCTGCCCCGGCTGATCGCGGCAACCGGTCACCCGCTGCCCGACGCTCCGGCGGACGCGCCCGGTCAGTAGCCGTCGACCACCGTGTTGATCAGCGGTTGCCCGGCGGCGAACCGGCGAACCTGATCGCCCACCAGACGGTAGGCCCGGGGCAACAACCCGCGCACCGACCCCGCCACGTGCGGGGTGAGCAGCACGTTCGGCATGACCCAGAGCGGCGAGTCGGCGGGCAGCGGCTCCGGGTCGGTGACGTCCAACGCCGCCATGATCCGGCCGGTGCCCAGCTCGGCGACGAGCGCCTCGGTGTGCGCCACCGGGCCCCGGGCCGCGTTGACCAGCAGCGCCCCGTCCGGCATCGCGGCCAGGAACGCCTTGTCGATCAGGCCACGGGTCTGGTCGGTGAGCGGTACCAGCACCGCCACCACGTCCGCGTCGGGCAGCAGGCGGGGCAGCTCCTCGACCGCGTGCACCCCCTGCTCCGGACGGGCCGTCCTGGCGACCAGGGTGAAGCTCACGTCGAACGGGGCGAGCCGGTCGCGTACCGCGGTGCCGATCGAGCCGGCGCCGACGATGAGCACCCGCTTGCAGGTCAGCTCGTCGGTCGGGGCGTTCCCCGCGTACGCCCAGCGCCGCTCGGCCTGCGCGCGGACGAACGCCGGAAACGCCCGCAGCTGGGTGAGGATCGCTGTGACGACCCACTCGGCGGTGGACGGGTCGTGCACTCCCCGGGCGTCGCAGAGCATCACAGTCGGCGGTGTCCGGCCGGCCCAGGCGTCCGCCCCGGCGGAGAGCAACTGCACCACCGCCAGGTCGGGCAGCTCCCGCAGCACCGCCGTCGCGTCCGAGCCGCCCAGGAACGGCGGCACCCAGAAGCGGACGTCGGCCGGCTCGGACGGCATCCGGTCGGTGTGCTCGAAGACCTCCACCGTCACGTCCGAGGGCAGCTCGCCCAGGAGGTTCACGCCGGCCGGGTGCGGAATCCATACCTTCACGTCCGCCGACGATAGTCCCCGCCGCCGCAGCCGGTGTGGGCACTGCGGTGAACCGGCGTCCCGAGCGGTGGCTGACAACGTCGCGGCGGGCGAGACTCAGCACACCGAGGTTCGACCCGGGCCCTGGCGAGGTATAAGGAAGGGTCGGAGGGCCGTCCACCTCCGCCCGGCAGACAGGTGCACGATGACCGACGGCTCCCCCGCCTCCCCCCGGCGTTCGATCGCGCCACCGATGGCGCTCGGCGACCCAGCGCGGTTGCGCGCGCTCGCCGACACCGGGCTGGACGCCGCCCCGGACGAGGCGTTCGACAGATTCGCCCGGCTGGTCAGTGACCTGCTGGACGTGCCGGTCGCGCTGGTCTCGTTGGTCTCCGCCGACCGGCAGTTCTTCCCGGGCGCGGTCGGGTTGCCGGAGCCCTGGTCGCAGCGCCGGCAGACCCCGCTGAGCCACTCGTTCTGTCAGCACGTGGTGGACATCCAGGTGCCGATGGTGCTGCCGGACGCCCGGCTCTACCCCCGCGTCCGGGACAACCTGGCCATCGACGACCTCGGCGTGGTCGCGTACGCCGGGATGCCGCTGACCGACCTCTCCGGCCGGGTGCTCGGCTCGCTCTGCGCCATGGACAGCAAACCTCGCGCCTGGACTGCCGCGCAGCTACGGACCCTGGCCGATCTGGCCGCCGCCTGCTCGTCGGAGCTGCGACTGCGGATCGCGCTCGACGGCGCACAGGAGGCCCGGCGGCGGGTCGTGCAGGCGCACGAGCGGCTGGAGCTGCTCGCCGGGGTGAGCGAGACGCTGGCCGGCACCCTGGACGTGGGCACCGCGCTGCGCCGGCTCGCCGCCACCATGGTGCCGCTGCTCGCCGACTGGTGCCTGCTCACCCTGATCGGGCCGACCGGCCTGCCTCGCGAGGTGGTCTCGGTGCACCGGGACCCGGCCCGCGCGGCGGACGTCGACCGCTTCGGCGAGCTGCTGCGCACCGGGCTGAGCCCCGAGTCGATCATCCGGGCGGTGCTCCGGACCGGCCAGCCCCGGCTCGGCAGCGTGGCGTCCCTGGCCGACGTGACGCGGGGCACCACCCACCCGGAGATGGCCTCCATCGCCAGCCGGCTGGGCATCGCCTCCTACCTGACAGTGCCGGTGCGGGGCGTCGGCGGCACGGTGCTGGGGGCGATCACCCTCGTCAACGGCGGCCAACGTCAGCAGTTCGACGACCGGGATTTGCTCACCGCTGTCGACATCGGCCGCCGGGCCGGTCAGGCCGTCGGCAACAGCTCGATGTACGGCGAGCAGCGGCACGTCGCCGAGGTGCTGCAACACAGCATGCTGCCCCGGCTGCCGATGGTGGCGGAGCTGGAGTTGGCGGCCCGCTACCAGCCGGCGGCCGACCGGGTGGAGGTGGGCGGTGACTGGTACGACGCCTTCGTGCAACCCGACGGCGACCTGATCGCCGCGATCGGGGACGTGGCCGGGCACGACATCGAGGCGGCGGCGACAATGGGCCAGCTGCGCAACCTGGTACGCGGCAACGCCTTCGGCCGCCCGGACGCGGTCGGGTCACTGATGAGCAACCTGGATGGCGCCATCCGTGGTCTGCGGCTGCCGATCGCCGCCACCGCGACGCTGGTCCGGATCTGCCCGCAGCGCGCCGGTGTGCACGAGGTGACCTGGTCCAACGCCGGGCACCCGCCGGCCCTGGTGGTCCGCGTCGGCGGGGCGGTCGAGGTCCTGGAGGCGACGCCGGAGCCGCTGCTCGGCCTGGCCCGCCCGTCGCCCCGGAGCAGTCGGTCGACGAGCCTGGCCACCGGCGACACCCTGCTGCTCTACACCGACGGGCTGATCGAACGGCGGGACCGCTCCATCGACGAGGGGTTGGCCGAGCTGGTGGGCCGGCTGACCGGCACCGACACGCTGCCCCTCGACGACCTGTGCGACCTGCTGCTCGCCTCGATCCGGCACCGCGAGGACGACACCGCGCTGCTGGCCGTACGGGCCCGGTGAGCGGTCCACCGCGGACCATCGAGCGGGTGCATCGCCACCCGTCGGATCTCGACGGGCCCGGCCGGGCCGCGCGGCGGGCTACCCTGGGCCGGGTGAACGCCCGTCCCCCGTACCCTCGCATCCGCCGCCTCCGGGTGGTCCTCGCGGCGTCCTGCGCGGCGCTGCTGTTCACCGCCGGTTGCAGCTTCGGTGAGCCGGATCCCGACCCGGCTGGCGAACCGCCCAACCTGCCGACCCCGTCCGCGTCGGCGAGCCCCGGCGGCGCCGGCCAGCAGGCGGTGGCGACAGTGCTCGCCAAGGGCCTGCGGGTGCCCTGGGCCATCGCCTTCCTGCCGGACGGCGGCGCGCTGGTCACCGAACGGGACAACGGCCGGATCCTGCAGGTCGGGCCCGAGTCCGGGCCGGACGGGCTGCGGGTCCGCCCGGTGCAGACCATCCCCGACGTGGCCGCGGCGGGCGAGGGCGGCCTGCTCGGCATCGCCGTCTCCCCCGACTACGCCCGAGACCGGACGGTGTTCGTCTACTACACCGCCGAGCAGGACAATCGGGTCGCCCGGCTGCAACTCGGCGGGCAGCCCACCCCGATCCTCACCGGCATCCCCAAGGCCAATGTGCACAACGGCGGCGGGCTGGGCTTCGGCCCGGACAAGCAGCTCTACGTCAGCACGGGCGACGCCGGTCAGCGCCCCCTCTCCCAGGACGTGAAGAGCCTCGGCGGCAAGATCCTGCGGATCACCCCGGACGGCAAGCCCGCCGCCGGCAATCCGTACCCCAACTCCCCGGTCTGGTCCATGGGGCACCGCAACGTCCAGGGTTTCGCCTGGGACGCCGCGAAGCGGATGTACGCCGTCGAGTTCGGCCAGAACACCTGGGACGAGATCAACCAGATCACCAAGGGCGGCAACTACGGCTGGCCGGAGGTCGAGGGTCAGGCCGGCGACAATCGGTTCACCGACCCGATCGCGCAGTGGGCGACATCGGACGCGTCCTGCTCCGGTCTGGCCGCCACGGACCGGCTGCTGGTCACCGGCTGCCTGCGTGGCAAGCGCCTCTGGGTGATGGAGCTGACCGACACCGGCACGCTGCTCGGTCAGCCCAGTGAGCTGCTCACCAACCGCTACGGTCGGCTGCGCGCGGTGGCCGCGGCACCGGACGGGTCGCTCTGGGTGAGCACCTCCAACCATGACGGGCGGGGCAACCCGGCGGGCGACGACGACCGGCTCCTGCGGGTGGTGTTCGCGGGCGGTGACGGCGGACGCAGCTGATTCCGTCACCATCCGCCCAGGTTTACCAAGATCTTTCGACGGGCAGGTCAGACTTTCAGCATGGACGGGCAACGCGACGAGCGGCACGACGACGCCGATGACCGGGACGACCCGGTGACCGGCGACGATCAGTCGCGCCCGGCCGGTTGGCGGGTGGCTGCCGCCGGCCCGCTGCGCCGCCTCGGGTTGATCGTCGCCGTCCTCGCCGTGGCCCTGGGCGGGGCGGTGCTCGGGGTGCTGGCCGGTGGCCAGGTGAGCACCGACATCGGGCCGTTCCGGGCCAACCTCAGCATCTCCCCCGCCCGGGACGGCGGCACCACCGTCGACATCCCGCCGCTCGGCGCGCTGCTGCTGGACAGCCACGACGGGCCGACCCACCTCACCGTCCGGCTGGGCGCGCTCGACCAGGGGCGCACCGAGGCCCTGATCGACGACCCGGCCAGCATCAGCCGGGCCAGCCAGAGCGCCGTGGAGGACGTCCGCTCCGGGGTGATGCGCCTCGGCCTGCGTACCCTCGGCGCGTCGGTGCTGGTCACCCTGATCCTGGCCGGGCTGATCTTCCGCAACGTCCGGCGCACCGCCTGGGCGGGTGGGCTGGCGCTGCTGGTCACCGCCGGCAGCCTCGGCACGGCGGCGGCGACAGTGCGCCCGCAGGCCATCGAGGAACCCCGCTACGAGGGGCTGCTGGTCAACGCGCCGGCCATCGTCGGTGACGCCCGGCGGATCGCCAACGACTACACCAAGTACGCGGAGCAGTTGCAGCGCCTGGTCGGCAACGTCAGCCAGCTCTACACGACCGTCTCGGCGCTTCCGCTGTTGGAGCCGACCCCGGGCACCACGCGGGTGCTGCACGTCTCCGACATGCACCTCAACCCGACCGGCTGGCAACTGATCCGGACGGTCGTGGAGCAGTTCGGCATCGACGTGGTGATCGACACCGGGGACATCACCGACTGGGGCAGCGAACCGGAGGCCTCCTTCGTCGCCTCGATCGGCCTGCTGAAGAAGCCGTACGTCTTCATCCGGGGCAACCACGACTCCGGCAAGACCGCCGCCGCGGTGGCCCGCCAGCCGAACGCGATCGTGTTGAACAACACCACAACGACCGTCGCCGGGCTGACCATCGCCGGCATCGGCGACCCGCGCTTCACCCCGGACAAGAACACCTCCCCGGCCGGCAGCGGGCTGACCCAGCAGGTGGCCGACCAGGTGATCGGTGCCGGCAACCAGCTCGCCACGACGATCCGCAACTCACCGCGACCGGTCAACATCGCTCTCGTGCACGACCCGGCGTCGGCCGGGCCGCTCGCCGGCACCTGCCCGCTGGTGCTGGCCGGGCACACCCACGCCCGGCAGGTCTCCAAGCTGCCGCAGGCACCCGGGCAGCAGCCCACCACGCTGATGGTGGAGGGGTCCACCGGCGGCGCCGGGCTGCGGGGCCTGGAGGGCGAGAAGCCCACCCCGCTGTCGATGAGCGTGCTCTACTTCGACCAGCAGAAGCTGCTCCAGGCGTACGACACGATCACCGTCGGCGGCACCGGGCAGGCCCAGGTGAACCTGGAACGACGCCTGGTGGAGAACCCGACCGGCGGTGTCCCCGCCACGCCCACACCCACGCCGAGCGGCGGCGTCCCCGCCACACCCACGCCCACGCCGACGCCGACCGGCTGAGCCGACGCCCACCAGCGGACCGGCGGGCGCGGCCGGGTCAGCGGAGGGCGATGGCGGCCAGCGCGGCGTTGACGATGCTGCCGGGCAGCAGGTCGTGCAGTTCGTACAGCTCGGCGACGCTGCCGGACTGGCCGAACTCGTCCACGCCGAGCGGCACCGCCGGTGCGCCGACCGCCGAACCGAGCCAGGCCATCGCGTGCGACGCGGCGTCGTGCACTGTCACCACCGGCACCCGATCGGCGAACGCGGACCGCAGCGCGCCCGGCACGCTGGGCACCGTGGCCGTCCGTACGCCCTGGCGCAGGGTGCGCTGCCAGGCCCGGTAGAGCCGGTCCAGCGAAGTCACGTCCACCACGTGCGCGGCGATGCCCTCGTCGGCCAGCTCCGCCGCTGCGGCCAGCACCTCGGGCAGCACCGCGCCCGAGGCGGCCAACTGCACCACCGGGGCGTCGACCAGGTGCGGGTACGCCTGGTGCGCGTCGACCAGCCGGTACGCCCCGGCGACGACCTGCCGGCGCAGCACCGCGTCGCCGAGCCGCGCCCGGGCCGCCTCGAACGGCGCCTGATCCAGCGGTCGGGTGCTCAACCGGAAGTAGTACGCGCCGTCCTCGCCGGGTGCGGCGGTCGCGGCCGGGACCGACCCGCCGGCGATCTGCCCGAGCGCGTCGCAGAGCAGCCAGTCGAGGGTGGCCGCGTACGCCGGCTCGACGAAGGTCACGCCAGGCAGTTCCAGGCCGACCGAGGCGGTGATGGTGGACTGGTGGGCGCCGCCCTCCGGGGCGAGGGTGATGCCGGACGGGGTGCCGGCCACCACGAACCGGGAACCGGAGTAGGTGCCGTACAGGAACGCGTCGAGGCCGCGCAGCACGAACGGGTCGTAGACAGTGCCCACCGGCAGCAGCGGCTGCCCGGACAGGTCCCAGGACAGCCCAAGCTGACCGAGCAGCAGGAACAGGTTCATCTCCGAGATGCCCAGCTCGATGTGCTGCCCGGCGGGGCTCTCCGTCCAGCGCAGCATCCGGTCCTCGGTCCAGGAGCGCTGCTCGGTGGGGGCGAACACCCCGGTCTTGTTGATGAACCCGGCGAGGTTGGTGGAGGTGGCCACGTCCGGGGCGGTGGTGACCAGGTAGCGGCCCACCTCCCGGTCCCGCGCCAGGTCCACCAGCACCCGACCGAAGACCTCCTGGGTGGAGATCGGCTTGTTGGCGCGTACTCCGGTGCTCTCCGGAACGGTGACCCCCAGCGCACGCTCGCGCGGCGCGCGGGACAGCGCCTCCCGGCGGGCGCCGGCCTGGATGCCGGCGGGTGACGCCGGGTCGAGGCGGTCCCACTCGGTCTCCGCGGTCAACCCCTGCGCGGCGCGCAGCGTGTCGACCTGCTCCGGGCTGAGCAGCGCGGAATGGTTGCGCGGATTGCCGGCGATGGGCAACCCCCAACCCTTCACCGTGTACGCGAAGACGACGCTGGGCCGGTCGGTGACCGCGTCGCACTGGGCGTACGCGTCCAGCATCGCCGCCAGGTCGTGCCCGCCCAGGTCGGTGACGAGCGGGCCGAGTTCCTCGTCGGAGACGTCGGCGATCAGCTCGGCGATGCCGGTCGGCGCGCCGTCCAGGAACTGCTTGCGCAGCGTCGGCCCGGTCAGCCCGAACAGCGACTGGTACTGCTCGTTGGGCATCGCGTCGATCCAGTCCCGCAGCGCCTCGCCGCCCGGCCGGGCGTACGCCTCGGCGAGCCGGCGGCCGTACTTGACCTCCACGACGTGCCAGCCGGCCGCCTCGAACTGGCCCCGCCACTGGTTGATCCGGATGCCGGGAACCACCCGGTCCAGCGACTGCCGGTTGAAGTCGACGAGCCACATGACGTTGCCCAGCCCGGTGGTGGCCGGGTCGGCGACCGCCTCCCAGATGTTGCCCTCGTCCAACTCGGCGTCACCGATCAGCGCCACGAACCGGGAGTGCGGGCGGGCCCCGAAGTGCGCGTCCACGTATCGCCGGGTGGCGGCGGCGAAGAGCGGCGCCGCCGCGCCCAGGCCGACCGAACCGGTGGAGAAGTCCACTGCGTCCGGGTCCTTGGTGCGCGACGGGTACGACTGGAGGCCGCCACGGGCCCGCAGCCGGGGCAGATACGAGCGGTCCAGGTTGCCGAGCAGGTACTGGATGGCGTGGAACACCGGGGACGCGTGCGGCTTCACGGCGACCCGGTCCTCGGCGTCCAAATGCGCGAACCAGAGCGCGGTCATCGCGGTGACCAGGGAGGCGCTGGACGCCTGGTGGCCGCCGACCTTCACACCGTCGCCGGTGGCCCGGTCATGGTTGGCGGCGTCCACGATCCGGGTGGCGAGCCAGAGCACCCGCCGCTGGATCTCGTCGAGAACATCGAGGTCGTGCTCGGTCACGGTGGCTCCATCCAGGCGTCGCCGTTGACGCCCTCGCGAGGGGTGCGGGGTGGCCGCGTGGTCGACAGGGGGTGGCGGAAGGCCGCCGCCGGGTTACGGCGACGGCCTGCTCCGGGTGGATCTCAGCCCTGGACGCCGAGGCGCTCCAGGATCAGCTCACGCAGGGTCTTCGCGTCGGCCTGGCCCCGGGTGGTCTTCATGACCGCGCCGACCAGGGCGCCGACAGCAGCGACCTTGCCGCTGCGGATCTTGTCGGCGATGCCGGGGTTCGCGGCGATCGCCTCGTCCACGGCGGCGGTGAGCGCGCCGGTGTCCGAGACGACCTCCAGGCCCCGGCTGGTCATGATCTCGGTGGGCGAACCCTCACCGTCGACCACGCCCTCCAACACCGTGCGGGCCATCTTGTCGTTGAGCTTGCCGGCGTCGACAAGCCCCTGCAGCTCGGCGACCTGGGCGGGCGTGGCACCGATCTCGGCCAGCTCCACGCCGCTCTCGTTGGCCCGGCGGGACAGCTCACCCAGCCACCACTTGCGGGCCGCGGCCGGGGTGGTGCCGGCGGCCACGGTGGCCTCGATCAGCTCGACCGCGCCAGCGTTCAGCACCGACTGCATGTCCAGGTCGGAGAGACCCCACTGCTCCTGGAGCCGACGCCGGTGCACCCGGGGCAGCTCCGGCAGGGCGGCCTTCAGCTCGGCGACCCAGGCCGGGTCCGGGGCGATCGGCACCAGATCCGGCTCGGGGAAGTACCGGTAGTCGGTGGCCGTCTCCTTCGAGCGACCCGGCGTGGTGTCGCCGGTGTCCTCGTGGAAGTGGCGCGTCTCCTGGGTGATCCGGCCGCCCGCGTCCAGCACCGACGCCTGCCGCAGCATCTCCGAGCGGACCGCCCGCTCCACCGACCGCAGCGAGTTGACGTTCTTGGTCTCGGTGCGGGTACCCCACTCCTGACCCGGCAGGTTGAGGGAGGTGTTCACGTCACAGCGCAGCGAACCCTCCTCCATCCGCACGTCCGAGACCCCGAGGGTGCGGATCACGTCGCGCAGCTCGGTGACGTACGCCTTGGCCACGTCGGGCGCGAGCGCACCGGTGCCGGTGATCGGCTTGGTGACGATCTCGACCAGCGGGATGCCGGCCCGGTTGTAGTCGACAAGCGACTCCGTCGCGCCGTGGATGCGGCCGGTGGAGCCGCCGACGTGCAGCGTCTTGCCGGTGTCCTCCTCGAGGTGCACCCGCTCGATCTCGATCCGCACCGTCTCGCCGTTGACCTCGACGTCCAGGTAACCGTCGACGCAGATCGGCTCGTCGTACTGGCTGATCTGGAAGTTCTTCGGCATGTCCGGGTAGAAGTAGTTCTTCCGGGCGAACCGGCACCACTCGGCGATCGAACAGTTCAATGCCAGACCGATCCGGATGATCGCCTCGATGGCCGCCTTGTTGGCCACCGGCAGCGAACCGGGCAGCCCCAGGCACACCGGGCAGACCCGGGTGTTCGGCTCGCCACCGAAGTCGGTCGGGCACCCACAGAACATCTTGGTGTTCGTGCCCAGCTCGACGTGGGTCTCCAGGCCGATCACCGGTTCGAAGCGCGCAACGACCTCGTCGTACGCGGGCAGTGTCGTGGTCATCGGGGCTCCTGCCTCACAGTGCCGGTGGAGTGAACGTGCCGACGGCGGACTCCAACGCGGCGGCGACCCGGTACATCCGGTCGTCGGCCATCGTCGGGGCCATCACCTGCAGACCGACCGGCAGCCCGTCGGAGAGCCCGCAGGGCACCGAGATGCCCGGCCCGCCGTACAGGTTGGTCGGGATGGTGAACAGGTCGGCCAGGTACATCTGGTACGGGTCGGCGGTGCGGGCGCCGATCGGGAAGGCCGTGAACGGGGTGGTCGGCGAGATCAACGCGTCGACCCGCTCGAACGCGGCCGTGAAGTCCCGGGTGATCAGCGTACGGACCTTCTGCGCCTGCCCGTAGTACGCGTCGTAGTAGCCCGACGACAACGCGTACGTGCCGACCATGATGCGGCGCTTGACCTCCGGGCCGAAACCGGCCTCCCGGGTCAGCGACATGACCTCCTCCAGCGACCGGTTGCCGTCGTCGCCGACCCGCAGGCCGAACCGGACGCCGTCGAACCGGGCCAGGTTGGAGGAGCACTCGCTCGGGGCGATCAGGTAGTACGCCGGCAGCGCGTACGCGAACGTCGGGCACGAGATCTCCACGACCTCGGCGCCCATCTTGGTCAGCGCGTCCACCGACTCGCGGAACGCCGCCATGACGCCCGGCTCGGCGCCCTCGCCGACGAACTCGCTGACGATGCCGAGCCGCACGCCGGTCAGGTCACCTGTCGCGCCGAGCTTTGCCGCCGCCACCACGTCCGGCACCGGCTGCGGGATGGAGGTCGAGTCACGCGGGTCGTGCCCGGCGATCACCTGGTGCAGCAGGGCCGCGTCGAGCACGTTGCGGGCGCACGGGCCGGGCGTGTCCAGCGACGACGAGAACGCGACCAGCCCGTAGCGGGAGGTGCCGCCGTAGGTGGGCTTGGCACCCACAGTGCCGGTGACCGCGCCGGGCTGGCGGATCGAGCCGCCGGTGTCCGAGCCGATCGCCAGCGGCGCCTCGTACGCGGCCAGCGCGGCGGCGCTGCCACCACCCGAGCCACCCGGGATCCGGCTCAGGTCCCACGGGTTGTGCGTCGGACCGTACGCGGAGTATTCGGTGGAGGAGCCCATCGCGAACTCGTCCATGTTGGTCTTGCCGAGCATCACCGTGCCGGCCTCCCGCAGCCGCTGCACGATCGTCGCGTCGTACGGCGGGCGCCAACCCTCGAGGATCTTCGACCCCACTGTGGTCGGCACGCCACGGGTGGCGAGCACGTCCTTGACCGCGACCGGCACACCCGCGAGCGGGCCCAACTCCTCGCCGGCGGCCCGGCGCTCGTCCACCGCGCGGGCCGCGGCGAGCGCGCCGTCGGTGTCGACGTGCAGGAAGGCGTGCACCCGCTCGTCGACCGCGGCGATCCGGTCCAGGTGCGCCTGGGTCACCTCGACGGCCGAGGTCTCGCCCCCGGCGACCAGGCTCGCGATCTCCGTCGCGGTCAATCTAGTCAGATCGCTCATGCCGTCACTCCGCTTCGCTCCGCGACGCCATGAGGCACCACCGCGCTGCACTGCTGATTCACTCGCTGGCGCTCGCTCATGAGGCCACATCCTCGGTCAGGATCCGCGGTACGCGGAACCGCTGGTCCTCGGCATCGGGCGCGCCCGACAGCGCTTCCTCCGGGGTCAGGCACGGCGTGACGACGTCCTCGCGGAAGATGTTCGTCAGCGGCACCGAGTGCGAGGTCGGCGGGATGTCCGCGGCGGCGACCTCGCCGACCTGGGCGACCGCCTGGAGGATCACATCGAGCTGGCCGGCGAACGTGTCCAGCTCCTCCTCGGTGACGGCGAGCCGCGACAGGCGCGCCAGGTGCGCGACCTCCTCGCGGGAGATGGCGGCCATCCGTGCCCCCTTCTGAATTCCTGCTGTTCGGGCGGTGTGCCGGCCGCGCGACAGGTGGAGCGTGACACGCGGTGACCGGAGCGAGTCTATTGTTCCGCTCCGGTGCCGCGTCCCCGACTCCCCCTCCGGCGGCCCTCGTGCCGGCTCAGCGGGTGGGGCGGCGAGCGACGTCCGGCTGTGGGAGCCCGCCCGTCGGGCGGACCGGCCGGTACCGGGCCAGCCAGGTCACCAACTCCTCGGCCGGCATCGGCCGGGCGTAGAACCAGCCCTGAGCGGCATCGCAGCCGGCGGCGTGCAGCATCCGCCAGGTCCGCTCGTCCTCGACACCCTCGGCGACCACCCGCAGCCCCAGCGCGCCGGCCAGCTCGATCATCGACCGGACGATCGCCGCGTCGTCGGCGTCGTCGGCCATCCCGAGGACGAACGACCGGTCCACCTTCACCTCGGACAGCGGCAGACGGCGCAGGTGCTGCAGGGAGGAGTAGCCGGTGCCGAAGTCGTCGAGCGAGATGGCCACCCCGATCCGGTGCAGCCGGGAGATGGTGGCCAGCACCCGGCGCGGGTCGGCCATCAACGCGCCCTCGGTGATCTCGACCTGCAGCCGTTCGGCCGGTACCCCGTAGCGGGCCAGCCGGTCGGCGATCTGGTCGGCGATCTCGCCGGTGTGCAGGTCGCGCACGCTCACGTTCAGCGCCGCGCGCAGGCCGACACCGGCCGCCGACCACTTGGCGAGCTGCTCCACCACGTCGTCGACGACACGACGGGTGAGCAGCCGCATCACGGCGCTCTGCTCGGCGACCCGGATGAGTTCCTCCGGGTCGACCATGCCCCGCCGGGGGTGCCGCCACCGCAGCAGCGCCTCGACCCCGACCACCTCGCCGGTCGCGATGGCGATCTGCGGCTGGTAGTACATGGTGATTTCACCGGCGTCGTCGGCCGGCTCCTCGTCGGCGTGCGCCCACCCGGTCGGTTCGACGGGTTGCCCAGGCGTACCCGGCCCGACGTCCCGCCGCGCCCCTGTGCGACCCCTGCCCACAGCGCTCCCGTTCGGGGACCGCCGACCGTTTCCGCCCCCGGCGCGCCTGGCCGGCCCGGAACGGGTGCCGGCGACAGTGGCCCGGGAGTTACGCCCCCGGATCGGGTCGGCTCCGGTGGCGATCCGGTTGATCAGCTCATCGGAGTGCGCCAACTCGGCGTCGGTGCGCCGACGACGGGGCCACCACCGAGCAACTCCCGGCGGTGCCGTGGCGACCGCCGGCGCCGGGTCCGCCGCTGGCGCGGGCCGGCCCGGAGCTGCGGTGGGCAGCGCGGCACCGTCACCGCCGCGCACCTCCGCCGAGGCGACGAGGGGTACGTCGGCCGTCCGCTCGCCTTCGCCAGACGCGACGACGGGTACGTCCGCCGACCGCTCGGCGTCGCTCGGCACGCCGTGCCGGCCGTCCCCGTCCGGCTGCGCGACAACACCCTCGCCTTGCCTCTCGCCCTGGCCCTGACCTGCCGACTCGGTGCCGAACGGCAACTCGGCCGTTGGGGTGGCCTCCAGGACGCGGCGCAGGTCGGCGAGGAGGCCGAGTCGCTCGGCGGAGTTGTGGTCGGACTCCGGGGCGTACACGGCCACCGTGTCGTTGCGGTGCTTGGCGTCGTACATCGCCACGTCGGCGTGGCGCATCAGGGTGGCGAAGTCCTCGCCGTGCTCCGGGAAGAGGGCGATCCCGATCGACCCGCCCACGTCCAACGGCAGCCCGTCGAGCGGCACCGGCTCGGCCAGCGCCTGGACCACCCGGTCGGCCAACTCCCGCGCCTGAGCGACGTCGGTCAGCCCGGTCATCACGATGGCGAACTCGTCACCACCGAGCCGGGCGATCATCTGTGGTCGCGGCTGCACGTCGGTGAGCCGGGCGCTGACCTCGACCAGCAGCCGGTCACCCACGGCGTGCCCGAGGGCGTCGTTGACGTTCTTGAAGCGGTCCAGGTCGATCAGCAGCAGCGCCAACTGCCCGTCGGGTTCACCGCGGGCGGTCCGCTCCGCGTGCAGGTGCACCTGCTCCGCCACCTCCGCCAGCAGGGCCTTGCGGTTGGGCAGCCCGGTCAGCGGGTCGGCGGCGGCGAGGTGCTGCTGTTCGTTCGTCAACCGCGCCATTCGGTAGACGGCGAAGAGCGGCACCAGCACCAGCGGGATCAGCGCGGCGCTGACCCGCGCCGCGGCGACCAGCACCGGGGCGAGCAGCAGCAGTGAGCCGGTGGAGAGCAGTTCGAAGCCGAGACCCTGGCGGACGGTGGGCCACCACCGATCCTTGAAACGCAGCCGTACCGCCCAGCTGACCAAGCCGTAGTTGACGACGAACCAGGCCAGCGCGGCGCCGCCGACGGCGGCCACGTCCGTCCAGTGCAGCCGCCCGCCGGAGAAGATGGTGCCCGAGCCGAGCTGGATCACCCCGTACGCGGCGGCGAGGGCGCACGCGTACTGGCCGACGTTGAAGGCCGTGCGCCAGGCGGCGTGCCCCATCCGCCAGCCGGATACGACCACTCCCACCGCCTGCACCACCACCGCCGGGCCGAGACCCCAACCGAGCAGGATCGCGAAGGTGAAGCAGGTGGACGGGAACACCGCCGACGTCTGCCGACGCCCCGGCGGCACGAACGGGCGCGCGTCGCAGACCACGGCGAGCACGGCCATCGTCCAGAACGCCACCGGCAGCTCGGACAACTCGCCGGGGAGCGTCGCGAGTGGGACGGCAGCGGTCAGCGCGGCGACCGCCAGGATGCTGGCGACGAAGGCAGCGAACGGTGCGACCCGTCCCGCAGGAAGCGAGTTGCGTGGGTCGGCGACCTCCACCACACCTCCCGACCGACCATCGGCGTGCCGGTGCGCGCGCCGTGACCCAATGAAACGCCCTCGCCCCCCAGTTTCCCGGTATGACAGTCACGAATCGGTCGTAGTCGTAATTAAGTTGGTATACGCGGCCAGCCGCCGTGGCCAGCCGCCTGCGGGGTCAGCCGCCCAGCTGAGCGACGTCCCGGGCGGCATCCGGGCCGGCGTCCAGCAGGAGCCGGAACCCGTCCTCGTCGAGCACCGGCACCTTGAGACTGGCGGCCTTGTCGGCCTTCGAGCCGGGGTTGTCCCCCACCACCACGAAGCTGGTCTTCTTGGAGACCGACCCGCTGACCTTGCCGCCCCGGCTCTGCACGGCCTCGGCAGCCTGGTCGCGGGAAAAACCGGCGAGGGTGCCGGTCACCACCACTGTCAACCCCTCCAACGGGCGCGGCCCCTCGTCGACCGCTTCCTCGGCCATCCGTACGCCGGCCTCGGCCCACTTGCGGACCACCTCGCGGTGCCACTCCACCGCGAACCACTCCCGGATGCTGGCGGCGATCGTCGGCCCGACCCCGTCGACGGAGGACAGCTCCTCCTCGGTGGCCGCGTCGATGGCGTCCATCGAGCGGAAGTGCCGGGCGAGGGCCTGCGCCGCGGTCGGGCCGACGTGCCGGATGGAGAGCGCCACCAGCACCCGCCACAGGTCCCGTTCCCGGGCGACCGCGAGATTGTCCAGCAACTTCGTGGCGTTGCTGCCCAGGCTGCCGTCCTTGTTGACGAAGAACGGCGACCGGGACAACTGCTCGGCGTCGAGCTGGAAGAGGTCACCCTCGTCGCTGATGATCTCCGCGTCGAGCAGGGCGGCCGCGCCCTTGTAGCCGAGCACCTCGATGTCGAACGCGCCCCGGCCAGCGAGGTGGAACACCCGCTCCCGCAACTGCGCCGGGCAGCTGCGGGTGTTGGGGCAACGGATGTCGACGTCGCCCTCCTTCGACGGCGCGAGCGGGGTGCCGCAGGCGGGGCAGCTGGTCGGCATGACGAACGGCCGGGCGTCGGCGGGCCGCAGGTCGACCACCGGGCCGAGCACCTCGGGAATCACGTCGCCGGCCTTGCGCAGCACCACCGTGTCGCCGATCAGCACGCCCTTGCGCTCGACCTCGCGGGCGTTGTGCAGGGTGGCGAGCGCGACTGTGGAGCCGGCCACGCGCACCGGCTCGAGCACGGCGAACGGGGTGACCCGGCCGGTGCGCCCCACGTTGACGTCGATGTCGAGCAGCTTGGTGGTGACCTCCTCCGGCGGGTACTTGAAGGCGATCGCCCAGCGCGGGGCCCGACTGGTCGACCCGAGCCGGCCCTGGATGGAGACCGGATCGACCTTTACCACCACGCCGTCGATCTCGTGCTCGACGTCGTGCCGGTGCTCGGCGTAGTAGGCGATGAACTCCGCCACGCCGGCCAGGTCCGGTACGACCCGCCACCGGTCGCTGGTCGGCAACCCCCACGACTTCAGTGCGGCGTACGACTCGGACTGCGCCGTGGGCCGGAACCCCCGACGGGCGCCGATGCCGTGCACCACCAGGCGCAGCGGCCGGGTGGCGGTGATCCGTGGGTCCTTCTGTCGCAGGCTGCCCGCGGCGGCGTTGCGGGGGTTGGCGAAGGGCGCCTTGCCCTGCTCCACCAGACCGGCGTTGAGATCGGCGAACGCGGCGATCGGGAAGTAGATCTCGCCCCGGACCTCCACCAGCTCGGGAATGTCCGGGAATTCGGCGGACGGTGCGAGCTGACTGGGCACGTCCCGGATGCTGCGCACGTTGGCGGTGACGTCCTCGCCGGTGCGCCCGTCGCCCCGGGTGGCGGCCCGGACCAGCCGGCCGTTCTCGTAGGTCAGGTTGATCGCCAGCCCGTCGACCTTCAGCTCGCACAGGTAGGGCACCGGACCGCCCGCGTCCCGTTCGACCCGGTCGGCCCAGGCCGCCAACTCCTCGTCGGCGAAAGCGTTGTCGAGCGAGAGCATCCGTTCGGCATGGGTGACCGGGGTGAAGTCGGTGGAGAACGTGCCGCCCACCCGTTGGGTCGGCGAATCGGGCGTCCGCAGCGCCGGAAACTCCTCCTCCAACGCCTCCAACTCGCGCAACTGCCTGTCGAAATCGGCGTCGGGGATGGTCGGCGCGTCCAGGACGTAGTAGCGGTACTGGTGCTCGGTCAACTCCTGGCTGAGCGCGGCATGCCGCTCCCGGGCCTGCGGCGTCGGCTCAGCCCCGGCCGCCGCCTCCTGCGCCGGGCTGACCTGCTGACCGATCTGTTCCTCGGACACACCGCCACCTTCGGACACGCCTGCGACCTCCCTGATCACGCTACTCCGGCACGGTATCGGGCCGGTGGGACAATCCGCCGCCCGCCCGCGCCCGGAGCGACCTCGCCCTCAGCCGGATCAGTGATCAGTTGATGCTCAATGGTGGTCAACGGGCCGATCCAGCTACCCACCAGCAGGCGCTCAGGGTGACCGTGGCTGGCTCAGCCGCGGTGTAGTTGGCGGGCGGCACGGGCGGCGACGTGCAAGGATCGCCGGACGGCGCGACCGGCGGGTCGCCGGGACGCGGAGGTACGGATGCGCGCGGCACTGCTCTGGGCGGCGGCCATCCTGCTGGCGGTTGCCGCCGGCTGGGCGTGGAACAGTTGGCGGCACCGGGTGGCCAACCGGCGTCCGGAGACCCGGCCAGGTCGGGGTGGCAGCGATGGCCGTCGTTCCGCCCCGCCTCGGCCCCGGGGCGCGGAGCGGCCGTCCACCAAACCGCGCTCACGCGACACCGACCGGCGCGGCGACACCCCGGCGCCCGGTGAGATCTGGTGGGCCGACGTGCCGTACGCCGACGGCACCGGGTCGAAGGTGCGCCCGTGTCTGGTGCTGCGCGCCGACTCCCGGGGCGCCGACGTCTTGAAGATCACGAGCCAGGACAAGAGCGACCGGGACGACCACGTCCGGATCCCCACCCGGGACTGGGACCCTGGCGCGGAGCACGACAGCTACCTCAGCCTCACCGAGCCGATCCGGCTCAGCTCGGCCGCCTTCGCCGACCACGCCGGCCGCTGCGACGCCGACCTGTGGCGGAAGGTGCGCAGCCTGCGCCACCTCCCCACCTCCTGACCGCCCAGGCGCGCGGCCTGCGTCACCTCCGCATCTCCTGACCGCCCTCGACCGCCAGTCGACCGCCCTAGTGGCCACTCACCGGCGACGATGGGTCCCGGCCGTTCCCGCCCTCGAACGCCGCCATGATCGACTCGGGTTCCTGAAAGTCGCGGTGTCCTGAGGCCTCGGACACCCCGGTTTTCATGAACCCGAGTCGATCATGGCTGGCGGGCCGCGCCAAAGACACGCCTGGCCGGCCGGACCAAGACACGCCGGGCCGGCCGCGCCAAGACACGCCTGGCCGGCCGCGCCAACGCACGGCTGGCGGGTCGCGCCGGGTCAGTCCCAGGCCGCGCCGAGCGTGGCCAGCTGGTCCGCGTACTCGATGCGGTCGGCCCACTCGCGCGGCCAGGCGGTCATGCCGACGGCCGCGCCCACGAAGGCCCCGGCCAGGGCGGCGATCGAGTCGGAGTCGCCGGCGGTGGTCGCGCCCCGGGCCAGCGCCGCGACCGGATCGTCGGCGTGCCGTACGGCGCAGAGCAGCGCGGTGGCCAGCGCTTCCTCGGCCACCCAGCCCTCCCCGGTGGCCTGACACGGGTCACCGCCGTCGTCCGGCCGCGTCAGGGTGTTGGTCAGTCGGCCCAGCACCGCCAGGCACTCGTCCCAGCCCTGGACGATGAACTCCTCCGGTGTGCCGAACCCGGCGCGCTGCCAGAGATCACCCAGCCACCGCTCCCGGTAGACCAGGCGCTGGGACAGTGCCCGCTCGGTGAGAACCCCAGGCAGCTCAGCAAGCGTGGCACCCGCGCGCAGCGCGTGAACCGCGTACGCGGTGAGTTCGCTGGCGGCCAGCCCGGTCGGGTGGCCGTGGGTCAGCCCGGCCTGCAACTGGGCCAACCCGGCGAGCGTGTCGACGTCCACGTCGAGCAGGCCGACCGGGGTGACCCGCATGTTGGCCCCGCAGCCCTTCGAGTCGACCACTGTCGCCTCCTGCCAGCGCACCCCACGGCTCAGCTCCGCACAGGCGCGCAGGCAGGTCATCCCCGGGGCACGGTTGTTGTCCGGGCTGACCGCCCAGGCCAGGAAGCGTCGCCGCAGCAGCGGCTCCACCACCTCCGGGGTGAACGACGGCGCCTCGTGCAGCGCCCAACCCACCGCAAGCGCCATCTGCGTGTCATCGGTGACCAGCGCCGGCTCGCCGGCCAGCTCACGCGGACCGGCCGGGCCGTACCGGCGCTCGATCTCGGCGACGGTCAGGAACTCGGTCGGCTTGCCCAGCGCGTCACCGTAGGCGAGGCCGAACAGCGAACCGGAGGCGCGTAGCGCAGAGGTGTGGATCACGGCGGCCATCATGCCCGGCCGCCGCAACCCACAGCGATGTCAGTCCCAGCAGAGGCAGAACGGGTGGCCGGCCGGATCCGCGTAGACCCGGAAACCCTCGCCCTCACCCGGCAGCCGCCGAGCCCCCAGCGCGAGCGCCGCCTTCTCCGCGGCCTCGATGTCGTCCACCGTCACGTCGAGGTGGAACTGTTGTGGGCGCTCCGGATCCGGCCAGGCCGGTGGCCGCAGGTTGAGCGCCCGCTGGAAGGCGAGGCGCGGCTGGTGACCGGGCGGGCCGCCCAGCACCACCCACTCGTCATCGTCGGTGTCTTCCTCGACGAGAGGCAAACCGAGCAGCTCGGCGTAGAACGCCGCCAGCGCCCGCGGATCCGGGCAGTCGATCACCACTGAACGCAGCTGTCCAATCATGACCGCCATCCTGCCCACCGGGTACGACAGGAAACCTCAGTCCTCGGCGAAGCGCCGGCCGGCGTCCCGGCACGCGGCGAGCACCGCCCGCACGTACTCCGGCGTCGCACCGGCGAGACCGCAGGCCGGGGTGACCACCACCTGCTCGGCGAGCTGCCGACGGGGAAAGCCGAGGCGGTCCCAGAGCTGGCGTACCCGGTCGGCGATCTGTACGGACGTCGGCGCGCCACCGGCCGACGGGGGCCGGGTCGGCGCGGCCCCGGCCAACAACCCGAGGCCAGCGTCGATCGCCTCGCCCAGCGGGTCCAGGTCGGTGACGAGGTCCAGGTCGAGGGCGACCGCGACGGCGTCCGTGGAGCGGATCAGCTCCAGCGGCACGTCCGGGGCGCAGCAGTGCACGAGCGTCGGCACGCCGACCGCCTCGACGACAGTGCGCAGCAGGGCGGCGGCGTCCACCGACTCGACAGCCCGGTACGCGCCCAGCCCGCTCTCGGTCGGCACCCGCCCGGCCAGCACGGTCGGCAGTGACGGTTCGTCCAGTTGCAGCAGTACCGACGCCCCGGGCAGCCGGCGGGCGACCGCCGCCACGTGCGCGCGCAGCCCCTCGGCGAGGGAGCCGGTCAGGTCGCGGACCGCACCGGAATCGCGCAACAGTCGACCACCGATCGGCAGCTCCAGGGAGGCGGCCAGCGTGAGCGGCCCGGCGGCCTGCACCTTGATCGGCCCGGCGTACCCCTCGGCCTGCTCGGCGAGCTGGTCCAGGTCGCGTTCCATCAGGTCACGGGCCCGGCGCAGGTCGCGGCCCGGGCGTGGGGCGACCCGCCACCGCCCCGCGTACACCTCGACGGGCAGCTCGACGAGCAACCCGGCGGATCGGCCGATCATGTCCGCTCCGGGTCCACGGGCCGGCAACTCGGGCAGGTGGGGCAGCTCGGGAAGCTCACCGAGGACCACCCGCTGCGCCTCGCCGATGTCGGTGCCGGGCAGCGAACCAATTCCGGTTGCCGCGCCCGCCGGCCAGGGCCACGCCTGATCTGTCACGGGCGAAGGCTATCCCGCGGACACCCCGGCCGTGCGGTCAGCCGGTGATGGTCGCGGAGCCGAGGACGACGTCGCCGGCCGGGTCCGGTCGGTACGCCACCACGGCCTGACCGGCGGCGACGCCGCGTACCGGTCGGCGCAGCTCGGCGTGCAGCCGGTCACCGTCGAGGGCGACGGTCGCCGGCACCACGTCGCCGTGCGCGCGCAACTGCACCTCGCACTCGACCGGCGCGTCCGGACGGGCGCCGCCGGTCCAGACCGGACGTACGGCGTGCACGTCGGACACCTCCAGCGCCTCAGCCGGGCCGACCGTCACCGTGTTGGTCTTCGGGGTGATGGAGAGCACGTAGCGTGGCCGCCCGTCCGGGGCGGGCCGGTCCAGGTGCAGCCCGCGACGCTGCCCCACCGTGTACGCGTACGCGCCGGTGTGACTGCCGACGACCGCGCCGGTGGAGGCGTCCACCACGTCGCCGGGCGCCTCACCGAGCCGGCCGGCGAGGAAGCCGCGGGTGTCCCCGTCGGCGATGAAGCAGATGTCGTGCGAGTCCGGCTTGTCGGCCACGGCCAGGCCACGCTCGGCAGCCTCGGCGCGGACCTGCGCCTTCGTCGAGTCGCCGAGCGGGAAGATCGAGCGGTCGAGCTGTTCACGGGTGAGCACGGCGAGCACGTACGACTGGTCCTTGGCGAGGTCGACGCTGCGCCGCAGAAGCCCGTCCGCGCCGAGGCGGGCGTGGTGCCCGGTCACCACCGCGTCGAAGCCCAGGGCCACCGCCCGATCCAGCACCGCCGCGAACTTGATCTTCTCGTTGCAGCGCAGGCAGGGGTTCGGCGTACGGCCCGCGGCGTACTCGGCGACGAAGTCGTCGACCACGTCCTCGTGGAAGCGGTCGGCCATGTCCCACACATAGAACGGGATGCCGATCACGTCGGCCGCCCGCCGGGCGTCCCGGGAGTCTTCCAGGGTGCAGCAGCCGCGCGCCCCGGTCCGATAGGTCTGTGGGTTGCGGGCCAGCGCCAGGTGCACGCCTGTCACCTCGTGCCCGGCCGCCACCGCCCGCGCCGCCGCCACGGCCGAGTCAACCCCACCTGACATCGCCGCCAGAACCCTCACCGACCCACTCCCCTTCCCGTCCCCACAACCAGCCTACCCACCCGCCCCGCACCCCCTCGCCAGGCCGCAAAGCAACCCCCGTCACCCACGCCGTCGCCCCCGAACAGCGTCGATCATGGACTTGTGGTGGGCAACAAAAGCCACTATTCGCCACCTTTAAGGCACCACAACTCCATGATCGACCACAGGAGGGGCGGGCGCGGGGACGCGGGGACGCGGGGTGGCGGGAGGAGAGGAGCTAGCGGGGGGTACGGAGGGCGGCGGCTCGGCGGGCTCGGTCGACTGCTGCCGGCAGGGCCGCGATGAGGGCGTCGATGTCCGCCTGGGTGCTGGTGTGACCCAGGGTGAAGCGCAGCGAGGAGCGGGCGCGGTCGTCGTCGGCGCCCATCGCGAGCAGCACGTGCGAGGGCTGGGCCACCCCGGCCGAGCAGGCGGAGCCGGTCGAGCAGGCGATCCCCTGCGCGTCGAGCAGGAGCAGCAGCGCGTCGCCCTCACAGCCGGGGAAGGAGAAGTGCGCGTTGCCGGGCAGCCGGTCCGTCGGGTCGCCGTTGTAGATCACCTCGGGCACCGCCTGACGAACCCGCTCGATCAGGTCGTCGCGGAGCGCGGCCACCCGGGCCGCGTACTCCTGCTGGCCCTTCACGGCCGTCTCGACGGCGACCGCGAAGGCGACGATGCCGGCGGTGTCCAGGGTGCCGGAGCGGATGTCGCGTTCCTGGCCGCCGCCGTGCAGCAGCGGCGTGGCCGGAACGTCCCGGGCGAGCAGCAGCGCACCCACGCCGGTCGGGCCGCCCAACTTGTGCCCGGTGACGGTCAGCGCGGCGACTCCGCTGGCCCCGAAGTCGACGGGCACCTGACCGACGGCCTGGATGGCGTCGGTGTGGAAGGGCACACCGTGTTCGGCGGCGACGGCGGCCAGTTCGGCCACCGGCTGGACGGTGCCCACCTCGTTGTTCGCCCACATCGCGGTGACCACGGCCACCTGGTCGGCATGGGCGGCCAGTTCGGCGCGCAGGGTCTGCGGGTCGAGCCGACCGACGGCGTCCACCGGCAGCCAGCCGACCTCGGCGCCCTCGTGCTGGGCCAGCCAGTCGACCGCGTCCAGCACCGCGTGGTGCTCGACGGCGCTGGAGACCACCCGCCGGCGGTCGGGCCCGGCTCCCTCGCGGGCCCAGAAGATGCCCTTGACCGCGAGGTTGTCGCTCTCCGTGCCGCCGCCCGTGAAGATCACCTCAGAGGGCCGGGCGCCCAGCACCGCGGCCACCCGCTCCCGTGACTCTTCGACCCGGCGGCGGGCACGACGGCCCGCCGCGTGCAGGGAGGACGCGTTGCCGACCTCGCGGGCGGTAGCGACGTACGCCTCCAGTGCCTCGTCGAGCATCGGGGTCGTCGCCGCGTGATCCAGGTAAGCCATCGCCGTTCAGCGTACGGCCGACACCTTGGGGACCGGATGCCGGAGGGGACCGCACGCAACGGCCGGGGTGGAACTCCACCCTGACCGGATCCGCGCGGACCCGGTCAGGCGGGCACCGCGGTGACGACGATGTTGTCGCGGTACTTGCGGGCCTTGGCGTCGAACGGCCCACCACAGGTGATCAGGGTCAGCCGCGGCTTGCCGTCGCGGGCGAAGTACCGGTCCAGCGGGAACCTGCTCTTGGCGTACTCCTCCCGGGCGACGACCCGGTAGCGCCGCACCTCGCCGTCACTGCCGGTCGCGGTCACCGTGTCGCCCTGGTCCAGCTCACGCAGCCGGAAGAACGCCCCCTTGCCCTGTTTGGCGCTGTCCACGTGACCGGCGATGACCACCGAGCCGGCCTCCGCCTCCAGGCCGGGGCCGTAGCGGTACCAGCCGATCTGGTCGACGCTCGGCGGCACCTCGAACTCGTTGGTCCGGTCGTTGATGCCGACCGCGTTGACGGTGGCGGTGACGTCGATCTCCGGGATCAGCAGCCGTACCGGCGGGATGATCTTCGGGCCGGCGGGCAGCTCACCGGCGGTCACCGGCACCGACGGGGCGCTGGCGGCGGTCGGAGCGGGGCTGGCCAGCGTGCTCGCCTCCTCGGCTCCCACGGTCCCGGTCGGCTGGTTGGCGCACGCCACCAGAGCGGCGACGGTGAGCGCGGCAACGCCGGCGGCCAGGGCCGCCAGCGCGCCGCGATTGCGCACCGTCACTTGCGGCCAGCGACGCCGAGGACGTCACCCAGGCGACGTTCGTCGCCGCCTGGTTGGGTCGCGACACGTTCGACCCGGCCAAGGGGTCGCTGATCGGTTGGTTGCTCGGCATCGGCCGGCGGAAGGTGATCGACCGGATGCGCGCCTCGGCCCGGGAGACCCGGGTGGTGGAGACGGTCCGACAGCTGCCCGAGCCGGCGCCCACCGAGCCGGACCCGGACCGTGTGGTGGACCGATTGGTGATCGCCGACGAGTTGGCTCGTCTCCCGGACGACCAGCGGCGCATGCTGGAGTTGGCTTTCTACGACGACCTGACACATCAGCAGATAGCCACTGTGACCGGTGTGCCGTTGGGCACCGTGAAGAGTCACATCCGACGCGGCATGGCGAGCTTGAAGCGCAGATGGGAGGTGGACGGTGCAGCACCTGGACCACGACCGGCTGGTATTTCTGGCGCTCGGTGAGAGCGAGGCGGACAACGGGGAGAGCACCCACCTCGGCACCTGCGCGCTCTGCCGTGCGGAGGTGGCGAGCCTTCAGCAGGTGGCGGGGCTCGGCACCGAGACGCAGGGCCTGGCCGATCTGCCCGACCCGCCGGAGCACATCTGGCAGGGCATCGAGGCCCAGGTCAGGGCCGCGGAGGCCGGGCCGTTGCTGACCGAGACCCGTCGACACCGGGTGCCCGAGCAGGCCGACACGACGACGGGCGAGCAGGTGCCGGGCGCGGCGGCCGAGTCGACGGTGACCCGACTGGACCCGGCACGGCGATCCCGCCGGGGTCGTGGCTGGTCCCGGTGGGCGGCCACCGCGGTGACCGCGGCCGCCGCCGCGGCGGTCGGGGTGGTGGGCACCGTCTCGGTGCTCCGACCGGACGACCCGACGCCCACCCCGACGCCGGTGGTGGTGGCGACCGCGCCGCTGGCGGCGTACGGGGCGACACCGCCGGCGGCCAAGGGCGACGCCCGGGTTTTCCAGGGCGGCCAACTACATCTGCATGTGGCGAATCTCCCGAGCGTCCCGGGGTACTACGAGGTCTGGCTCATCAACCCGACGACGATGGAGATGTTCTCGGTCGGCACCCTGGGGGGCGGCTCGGATGCCCTGCTGCCCCTGCCGCCGAATGTCGACCTCAAGAGTTACTCGGTGGTCGACGTCTCCGCCGAGCAGTACGACAACAACACCCGCCACTCCGGCGACAGCCTGCTGAGGGGCACCCTGACGGGCTGATCGGCGGGCCGGCTCAGCTCCCCGGCTCGCCGATCAGCTCCCCACATGGCAGTGGCCGCCCGTGCGAACGGGCGGCCACTGACATGTCGCACTGTCACTTGCGCTTGCGGATCTCCTCGGCGGCCTGCGGGACGATCTTGAACAGGTCGCCCACCACACCGAAGTCGGCCAGCTCGAAGATCGGCGCCTCGCCGTCCTTGTTGACCGCGACGATGGTCTTCGAGGTCTGCATGCCGGCCCGGTGCTGGATGGCACCGGAGATGCCGAGCGCGACGTAGAGCTGCGGGGAGACCGTCTTGCCGGTCTGGCCCACCTGGAACTGGTGCGGGTAGAAGCCGGAGTCGACGGCGGCCCGGGATGCGCCGACGGCGCCGCCGAGCAGGTCGGCCAGCTCCTCGACCAGCTTGAAGTTGTCGGCGTTGCCGACACCGCGACCCCCGGAGACGACCACGCCGGCCTCGGTCAGCTCGGGGCGGGAGCCCTTCTGCTCGGCGACCCGCTCGACGACAGTGGCCAGCTTGTCGGTGTCGGTGACCGACACGGTGAGCTGCTCGATCGCCGGGGTGGCCGCCGCCGGGGCGGGGGTGACCGAGTTGGGTCGGACGGTGACCAGCGGCAGGCCCTTGGTGACCTTGGACTTGACGATCGTGGAGCCGGCGAAGGCGACCTGGGTCGCGGTGCCGTCGGCGTCCAGCCCGAACACGTCGGTCAGAATGCCGTTGTCGAGCTTGACGGCGAGCCGGGCGGCGATCTCCTTGCCCTCCTGGGCCGACGCCAGCAGCACGGCGGCCGGCTGCACCCGCTTGACCAACTCGGCCAGCACTGTCGCCTTGGGGGCCACCAGGTAGCCGTCGATCTCGTCACCCTCGGCGGCGTAGATCTTCTCCGCGCCGTACTCGCCCAGCTTGCCGCTCAGCGCCTCGGCGGTGCCGGCGCCACCGAGCACCACCGCGCTCGGGGTGCCCAGCTCACGCGCGAGGGTGAGCATTTCCAGGGTGACCTTCTTGACGCCGAATTCCTTGGTGGCTTCGACGACGACGAGAACCTCAGACATGTCAGGACCCCCCTCTCACACGAACTTCTCGGTGGCGAGGAACTCGACCAGCTTGACGCCGCCCTCGCCCTCATCAGTGATCTTGGCGCCGCCGGAGCGCGGGGGGCGCTTGGTGTGCTCGACGACGGCGCTGGTGGCCCCGTCGAAGCCCACCTCGTCGGCCGCGACCCCGAGGTCAGCCAGCGAGAGCGTCTGCACCGGCTTCTTCTTGGCGGCCATGATGCCCTTGAAGGAGGGGTAGCGCGGCTCGTTGATGGTGTCCCAGACGGAGACCACGGCCGGGGTGGAGGCGGTGACCACCTCGTAGCCCTCCTCGGTCTGCCGCTCGACGGTCAGCGTCGCGCCGTCGACGGTGAGCTTGCGGGCACCGGTGAGCGCCGCGACGCCCAGCCGCTCGGCGATCATGTGCGGCATGACCTGGACCCGGCCGTCGGTGGACTCTGCGCCGCAGATGACCAGGTCGGCACCGAGCTGACCGAGTGCGGCGGCGAGCACCTTCGAGGTGGCGACGGCGCACGAGCCGTGCAGGGCGTCGTCCAGCACGTGCACGGCCTTGTCCGGGCCCATGGAGAGCGCCTTACGGATCGACTCGGTCGCCCGGTCCGGACCCATGGTCAGGATGGTGACCTCGCCGCCGTGCGCCTCCTTGATCTTCAGGGCCTCCTCGATGGCGTACTCGTCCATCTCATTGATCACGTTGTTCGCCGAACCGCGGTCGACGGTGTTGTCGTCATTGCGCAGGTTGCGGTCCGCGCCCGAATCAGGCACCTGCTTGACGAGTACGACGATGTTCATCGCGCTTCGACGACCCTCCTGTGTGGTGTTGCGATTCGCTCGCCCGGTCTGGGGCGCAGCGTCGCGCGTCGGTCGACGCCAGGTCAACCGCGGGCGGTTGTGCAGTTGCCCACGGGGCAATGTTACCTGCCAGTAGGTTGCGTCCCCGCAGCACTCAGGGTGACACAGCTCACCGACACGTGGCCGGTCAGGCCGGCC
Organism: Micromonospora sp. NPDC005171; assembly: GCF_040608575.1. Lineage (NCBI taxonomy): Bacteria > Bacillati > Actinomycetota > Actinomycetes > Micromonosporales > Micromonosporaceae > Micromonospora > Micromonospora sp. NPDC005171. Next base: position 110,563 of record NZ_JBEXIM010000002.1, read on the forward strand.
CCGTCAACGCGACCCGGATCTGGTCGATGGCCGCCGCCTCGGCGGGCGCCACCCCGTCGTGCGCCCGGGCCACCTGGTCCGCCGCGGCCAACACCAGATCGCGGTACGCGTCGACGTCCCGCGGGGACTTCTCGCGCAGAATCCGCATCGCCCGCCCCAGCGCCGGCAGCACCACCGACTCGATCTCCAGCTGCGAGTCCCGGGGAAGCCGCGGCAGCGGGCCGGTGGTCAACGCCTCCTTGACCGTGCCACTGGCGTCGGCCAGCGCGTCGGACGCGGCGATGCTCTCCCGGATCACCCCCAGGACCCCCGGGTCGGCGTTGGAGACCAGGAAGACAGCACCGAAGGCGCCGGTCTTGAGGGTCAACCGCTCCTCGTCCGTCAACCGCTGCTCCATGATCACGGAGTGTAGACGTACGGGGTGGTGGTGGTGACCGGGACGAGGCCGAGCCGCTGGAGGATGGGCCGACTGTCCTCGGAACAGTCGACCTGCATGAGCGTCCGCCCCCGCTGTTCGGCCAGCCGCGCCCGGTAGTTGACAAGCGCCCGGTAGACGCCCTTCCGCCGCCACTGTGGCAGTGTCGAGCCACCCCACAGCGTGGCGAAGCCGGTGTTCGCCGGGAACCGTACCCAGCCGGCGCTCACCACCGTCCCGCCCGCCTCGGCCACCACCACGGTGATCGAGGTCGGGTCGGCGTCGATCTCCTTGGCCAGCCCCCACACCAGGTGCGAGCGGTCCTCCTGCCAGACCTCCTCCTCCATGGCGGCGATCCGCTCCAGGTCCTCCCGGGCGGTCACCTCACGCAGGCGTACCCCCTCGGGAACGACCGGCAGCGCGGCGGCCAGCGGCGCGACCGGGCCGACCACGACGGTCTCCCGGTCCTCCGGCACGAAGCCGGCGGCGCGCAGGCGGTCCGCCAGGTCCGCCGGTTCGTCGTGTTCGTTGAGCTTCCACTCCGCCGACTCGCTTCGCTCACGGCACAACCGCACCTGCCGGGCGATCAGCTCGTCCAGCGCGTCGCCGGTCAACCCGCCCAGGTCGCGGTAGGTGATGAACCCACCGGCGTCGAGCCCGGAGATCCGGACCAGCGGCCCGTCCCGCTCCACAGTCACCCCGGCCGGCACCGGGTCGGGGATCTCCGGGCGGAGTTGGTTGTCGTAGGCGGCACGCAGCGTCAGAATGTCGAGATCAGTCACCGGCCCAGGCTAAGCGGGATGGGAAGCGGATAATCGGCTCCGTGTGGGAGGCGATCAGACGATGGTTCGACCCGGCCGAGCTGCGTTCGGTCGGTGAACCGCCGGACTACCGGTTCTCCCTGGCCAACGAGCGCACGTTCCTCGCCTGGCTGCGCACCGGGCTGGCGCTGGTCGGCGGCGGGTTGGCCACCGCGCAGTTCCTGCCGCCCCTGCCGATGAGCCACCTGCGGGAGGTGATCGCGGTGGCGCTGCTGCTGCTCGGCGCGGCGGTCGCGATCCGCGCGGTGGACCACTGGGCGCGTACCGAGCGGGCCATCCGGCTCGGTGAGGAACTACCCGCGTCCCGGTTTCCCGCCGTCCTCGCCCTCGCCGTCGGCGTCGGCGCGGTGCTGCTGGTCGTCGCCGTCCTGGTCCGGGCGGTCGGCGGGCCGTGAGCAGCGGACGCGACCCGGGGCTGCAACCGGAGCGGACCCGGCTGGCCTGGCGGCGCACCCTGCTCACGGTGACCGTGGTGACGGTGCTCGCCGTCCGGCTGGCGTTGACGGGCGACCCGACCGGGGCGGTGATCGCCGGCGGCACCGTGCTGGTGTGGGGCGCCCTCCTGGTGCTCTGCTGGCCCCGTGGCACCGGCACCGGTCCGGCCCGCACCGGCGGTCGGACCCTGCCCCTGGTCACGGTGGGCACTGTCGTGCTGGCGCTACTGGGGGTGCTGGTGGTGCTGCGCGGACTGTGGTGACGGGATCGGGTGAGCCATGATGGGTGCATGGCCCGGCTTGGCGTACTTCTCTTCCTGGTGCAGATCGTCCTCGCGGTCTGCGCGCTGATCAGCTGTCTCTCCGCCGAGGAGGGCCAGATCCGTGCCCTGCCCCGGATCGCCTGGGTGCTGATCATCCTGTTCTTCCCGCTGGTCGGCTCGATCGCCTGGTTCGTCGCCGGCCGGGAGCCCAGCTCCGGCGCCCGCAAGGGCTGGCCGGGCGGCACCGGCGGCGCCGAGCGGCAGCGCCCCCGGCCGGTGGCCCCCGACGACGACCCGGAGTTCCTGCGCTCGGTGGAGGAACGCGCCCAGCAGCAGGATCAGGAGCTCTTCCAGCGCTGGGAGGAAGACCTGCGGCGCCGCGAGGACGACCTGCGGCGCCGAGACGGTGAGCCGCCGCGCGAGGGTGACCGCCCGGAGGTGTGAACGCGCCGCCGCCGCCGGCGCTGGGGCGACGGCGGCGGCGGGTGCGACTCAGGCCAGGTTCGACGACCGGGGGTACGCGTCGGTCGGGTCGGTGAGCACGTTCACCAGGTACGGCACTCCGGAGTCGAACGCCCGCTGCAGCGCCGGGCCCAGGTCGGCCGCCTTGGCGACCGTCTCCCCCGCTCCGCCGAGCGCGCTGACCACTGTGTCGTACCGCAGCTCCGGCTGGAGGTCGGCGGCCACGTCGTAGCCGTACATGGCCCGCATCGGGTGCTTCTCCAGCCCCCAGATGCCGTTGTTGCCGACGACGATCACCACCGGCAGCTTCTGGCGGACCAGCGACTCGACGTCCATCAGCGAGAAGCCGGCCGCACCGTCACCCATCAGCACGCAGATCTGCCGGTCCGGGTGGCTGACCCGGGCGCCCATCGCGTAACCCATGCCGGTGCCCAGGCAGCCGTACGGGCCCGGGTCCAGCCAGGTGCCCGGCTGGGCCGGCTCCAGGTACCGCCCGGCGTACGACACGAAGTCGCCGCCGTCGCCGATGGTGATCGCGTCCGGGGCGAGCACCCGACGCAGCTCGCCGTAGATCCGGGCCGGGCGGATCGGGTCGGTCTCGGCGGCCATCTCCGCGGCGTCCCGAGCCTTTGCCGCGTCCTCGGCGACGCGCAGGTCGTCGATCCAGTCGGCGTGGTCGGCCCGGTCACCAGAGTGGTCCGCCAGCGCGGAGAGGATCAGGCGCAGGTCACCGGCGGGGGCGGCGGCCGGCTGCACGTGCGTCGCCCGCTGGCTGGGCGCGTCGACGATGTGCACCACCTTGGCGTCACCGAAGTCACCGAAGCTGAGTCGGAAGTCCAGCGGGGTGCCCACGACCACGACCACGTCGGCGCCGGAGAGCGCGGCCCGGCGGGCCTTGGCGAACGCGAGCGGGTGCTCCGGCGGGAGCGAGCCACGACCCATGCCGTTGGTGAAGACCGGCACCTGCAACGCCTCGGCCGCCTCGCGCAGGGCGGCGACCGCGTCGCCCGCGTACACGTCGGAGCCGGCGATGATGACCGGACGCTGCGCCCCGGCGATGAGCAGCGCGGCGCGGCCGACCTCGTCCGGATCCGGCGCGACCGGGTCGACACCGGTCACGGCGGGCAACTCGGCCTCGGCGACCGAGAAGACCGTCTCCAGCGGAAAGTCGAGGAAGGCCGGGCCGCGGTGCGGGGTGAGCGCGGCGTGCAGCGCCGCACCGACCGCCCGCGGGATGTCGTCGGTGCTGAACACCGTCTCGGCGTACTTGGTGACCGGGGCGACAAGCGGCAGGTGGTCCATCTCCTGGAGGCTGCCGGAGCCCCAGCGGAACGCGGGCGCGCGGCCCCCGAGCACCAGCACCGGCGAGGCGTTGAAGAACGCGCTGGTCATGCCGGAGATGCCGTTGGTGACGCCGGGCCCGGCGGTGAGCACGGCGAGGCCGGGTCGGCGCTGGAGCTTGGCGACCGCCTCGGCGGCGAAGACCGCGGACTGCTCGTGCCGGACGTCGTAGATCGGGAAGTCGGTCTTGTACGCGGCGTCGTACAGCGGGAAGACGTGCCCACCGGACAGCGTGAACATCTCCCGTACGCCATGCGCCCGTAGCGCCGCCAGCGCCAACTCGCCGCCGTGACCCTCGATCCGCTCCGTCATGTCGCTCCCATCGTCCGTGGCCGGGATCACAGGTTACCGACCAGTCACTTGGCCCTTCGACCGTGGCCCCGCCCGGTGGACGTTGCCGAGGTCAGGGGCCGTCGGGCCGGGAAGCGACGGATCAGCGGCCGGTGAAGCCGGGCTTGCGCTTCTCGACGAAGGCCGCCATGCCCTCGCGCCGGTCGTCGGTGGCGAACAGCGCCGCGAAGAGCTGGCTCTCCCAGGCCAGGCCCGAGTTCAGATCCATGTCCAGGCCGCCGTCGACCGCCAGCTTCGCCGCGCGCAGCGCCTGCACGGGCCCGGTGAGGTACGGAGTGATCAGCGCGACGGCCGTGTCGTACACCTCGGCGGCCGGGGCGACCCGGTCGGCGAGACCGATCCGCAGCGCCTCCTGCGCGTCCACCATCCGCCCCGACATGATCAGGTCCTTGGCGCGGGCCGGGCCGACCAGGCGGGCCAGCCGCTGCGTGCCGCCCGCACCCGGGATGATGCCCAGCTTGATCTCCGGCTGGCCGAGCTTGGCGTCCTCGGCGACCACCCGCCAGTCACAGGCCAACGCCAGCTCACAGCCGCCACCGAGGGCGTAACCGGTGATCGCGGCTACCACCGGCTTCGGGATCCGGGCGATCGCGCCGAGCGCGCTGGACAGGTTCGCGGCCCGGTCGGCCATGTCCACGTAGGACATCTCGGCCATCTGCTTGATGTCCGCACCTGCAGCGAAGACCTTCTCCCCGCCGTACACGATGACGGCGCGGACCTCGGGATCGGCGGTGGCCGCCGTGGCGGCGGCGCGCAACTCCTCCTGCACCTGGGTGTTGAGCGCGTTCATCGGCGGCCGCTCCAGCCGGATCGTGCCGATGCCGTCAGTGGTCTCCAGCCGAACGAACTCGCCCACGCTGCCCTCACTTCCTCGTCGAAGTCGCGTGCCAACCTTACGACCCGGCTCGTTTGGGTAAGTAGTGTGGTGTCAGCCCCGTGGGCGGGAGTCCAGCCATGATCACTTATTACGACGACAGGTCGGTGCAGGTCACTTCCACCACCGTTCGCGTCGACGGTCGCAGCTACGCGCTGGCCGACATCACCATGATCTGGCACCGTCGGGGCACCCGTTCCTGGCGGGTGCTGGTGGGGCGGGGCGCGATCGGTGCCGCGCTCGCCGGTCCGCTGGTCGCTGCGGTGCTCGGCATCGGCGTGGCCGTCTGGCTGCACCGCTCCCCCACCGTGACGATCGCGATCGTCGGCGCGTCGGTGCTGGTCGGCCTGGCCGTCGGCCCGGTCGCCGACTTCCTCTTCGAACACCTGGACCGCTCGTACGCGCGGGGCAGCCGGCAACTGGAGATCTGGGCCCGTTGGCGGGGTCAGCCGGTACGGCTGCTGCGCACCGGTGACGCGCTGCGCTTCGGGCAGATCTACCGGGCCGTGCAGCGCGCGGTCGAGCACAGCCATCCGGCCCGCCCGGCCGGCCGCCGATAGCGGCCCACGCTCAGAACCGGATCGGCTCGTCCGGGCAGCAGGTCGAGGCCGCGCAGCAGGCCGTACAGGTCCTGCTCGCCCCAGAACTCGACTATCCGGGCCTGCGCCAACCGCTACATCTTGCAGGCGCTCTGTACGGCCGTGGCCCCGGTGGCGTCCCGCCGGTAGGTCTGCGCGAACGAGACGACAACCCGGTCCTCGGCCGCGAAGAGGTCGACGCAGATCTTGGACACTTACCGTTCGCGCGAACGGTAAGTGTCCAAGATCTGAGCGGACCGCACCGGACGCGCCGGTTGCCTGCCGGTGGTTAGGCTTAGTGATGACCCTCTATTACCGGGACGACGCGGTGCAGGTGACCTCCGAGTCGATCCGGGCGGGCGGTCACGTGATCGCCCTGTCCGACGTGACGTTCGTCTGGCACGCCCGGGGGCAGAAAACCCTGGCCGTACGCGGCCGTGTGCTGGGTCGCGGCGTCCTGGTGCTGCTGCTCTCGCTGCCGCCACTGGTCGCCGTGGTCTGCGTGCTGTCACTGGCGTGGTCCGCGCAGGACCGGGGCAACTGGCAGCTCGCGCTGATCATCCTCGCCGCCTGCGCGGTGGGGGCGTTGGCGCTGACCCCGTTCCTGGAGATCCCGCTCGGCTGGCTGGACCGCTCCTACGAACGCGGCAGCCACGTGCACGAGCTGTGGGTGCAGCACCACGGCCGCGAGGACCTGCTGGTGCGCACCCCGGACGCGCTACGGTTCGGGCAGATCTACCGGGCCGTGCAGCGCGCCGTCGAACAGCAGGGGGACCATCGATGACACCCGCCGCGGCGAGGCCGTCGCGCTGGCCGGGCTGCTCGCCACGGCCGACGTCACCCATCTGGTACGCCCCGGCTTCTACGACCCGATCGTGCCGCGCGCGTTGCCCGGCTCGGCCCGGTTCTGGACGTACGCCAGCGGGGTCGCCGAGCTGGCAGTGGCGGCGGCGGTGGCGCACCCGGCCACCCGACGGGCCGGCGGTCGGGCCGCCGCCGCACTCTTCGTGGCCGTCCTGCCGGCGAACGCCAAGATGGCAGTGGACTGGCGGCACCGCCGCCCGACGAAGCGGGCCATCGCGTACGGCCGGGTGCCGTTGCAGGCGCCGCTGATCTGGTGGGCGCTGCGGGTCGCCGGCGCCGACACCGCCTGTCGACGCGCACGCTGACCGGCGCCGACGGGCGGTTGTGGCACGGCCGACGCACACTTGACCCCATGGCGATTCCCCTCCCCACCCCGTCCGCCGTGGTCGGCTTGACCCGCTCCGCTCTCGACCAGGCGCTCGGCTCGGCCGCCTCGATGGCCGCCGTGCCCGCCCGCGCGTTCGCGGTGCTGGACGGGGTGGAGGCGCTGCTGGCCCGGATCAACGGCGTGGTCGACCGGATCGAGACGACCCTGGACCGGACCGACCAGGTGCTCACCGACGCCGAGGCGGCGGTTCGCGAGGTGGCCGTCATCAGCGCCTCCGCGACCACCGCCATCGACACGGCCACCGAGGTGGCCACCGCCGCCGCCGTGGTCGTCGCCGAGGCCGAACGGGTCTCCCGGGCGGCGGGCACGCTGGTCGCCGAGGCCGAACGGGTCGCGAGCCGCGCCGCCACCACAGTGGGCACCGCGGCGGAGGCCGCCGCCACAGCGGCCGAGCTGCTGGCCGCGTACGAGCCGGCGCTGCGCCGGGCCGCGCCGATGGCCGGGCGGTTCGTCGAGGAGCTGAGTCACGAGGAGATCAGCGCGGCGATCCACCTGATCGACGAGTTGCCCAAGCTCAGGGAACACCTGACGGCGGACATCCTGCCGATCCTGGCCACCCTGGACCGGGTCGGCCCCGACCTGCACGACCTGCTGGACGTGACCCGCGACCTCAAGCTCGCCGTGGCGGGCATCCCCGGGCTGGGCATGCTGCGCCGACGCGGCGAGAAGCTCGCCGACGAGCCCGTCGGCTGAGCCCCTCGCTTGGCTGAGCCCTCGCCCGGCTGCGCTGAGGCTCAGCAGTCGCAGGTGATCGTCGTGCCGGGTGCGGTGAGGTCGTCGACCGGTCGCCGGGTCAGCCCAGCCTCCGTCACCACCGGCAGCCCCTCCCGGGCCCAGTACTCGAACCCGCCGAGCATCTCCTTCACCGGGTAGCCGAGCCGGGCGAACTCCAACGCCGCCCGGGTCGCGCCGTTGCAGCCCGGACCCCAGCAGTAGGTCACCACCGCCGAGCCCGCCGGAATCAGGTCCGCCGCCCGGCCCGCGATCTCGGCGGTGGGCAGGTGCACCGCGCCGGGGAGGTGCCCCTGCGCCCAGGCGGCCGCGCCCCGGGAGTCGACGACCACCAGGCCCGGGGTACGCGCCGACAGGTCGGCGTGCACATCGCTGACGTCGGTCTCGACGCTGAGCCGATTGAGGAAGTAGGCGGCGGCGGTGGCCGGATCGGCCGGCGGAACGGCGAAGGTGAAGGTCATGCACCGATCCTCGCCAGCACGCCACTCAGAGACGAGTGGCGCGAACGACGTCCTGCGCTAACATCCCGCCATGTCGATCCCGGCCACGGCAACCGGCCCGCGCCTGCCGTCAGCGCCCCGACGACCGGTGGCCGCGCACCGGGTCGCCGTCCTCGCGTACGCGGGGATGTCGGTGTTCGAGACCGGCATCGTCACCGAGGTCTTCGGGCTGGCCCGGCCCGAGTTCGACGTCGACTGGTACGACCTGGTGCTCTGCGCCGAGCAGCCGGGGCCGGTGCCGGTGGTCGGCGGAGCCAGCCTGCACACTCCGTACGGTCTGGCCGAGCTGGCGGCGGCGCGGACGGTGATCGTGCCCGGCGTGCCGGACGTGACAGCTGACCCGTCGCCCGAACTGACCACCGCACTCCGCCAGGCGCACCGGCGCGGTGCCCGGATCATGTCGATCTGCTCGGGCGCGTTCGCGCTGGCCGGAGCGGGGCTGCTGGACGGTCGACGGGCCACGACCCACTGGCGGTACGCGGAGCTGCTGGCACGGCGCTACCCTCGGGTCGAGGTGGACCCGGACGTGCTCTACCTCGACGACGGTGACCTGCTCACCAGTGCCGGCAGCGCGGCCGGGCTGGACCTCTGCGTGCACGTGATCCGACGCGACCATGGCGCGGCGATCGCCAACGCGGTCGCCCGACGGCTGGTGATCCCGCCGCACCGCGACGGCGGGCAGGCCCAGTTCGTCGAGGCTCCGGTGCCCACCGACCCGGACGACGACCGGATCGCGGGCAGCATCGACTGGGCGCTCGCCCATCTCGCCGAGCCGCTGACCGTGGCCCAGCTCGCCGGGCGGGCGCACATGTCGTCCCGCACCTACCTGCGCCACTTCGCCCGCGCCACCGGGACCAGCCCGATCCGTTGGCTGGTCGACCAGCGGATCCGGGCCAGCCTGACCCTGCTGGAGGAGACGGACGTCGCGGTCGAGCAGGTCGCCCGCGCGGTGGGCTTCGACACCCCGGTGACCTATCGGCACCACTTCGGCCGGGTCATGCTGACCTCACCGTCGGCGTACCGCCGGGCCTTCCGCACGGACGCGGGTCAACGGGCGTAAACCGCCGACGCGCTCAGTGCCGGCGCAGCGCGGGACGCGCTCAGGCCGGTACGTACAGTTCGTCGATCTCGGCGCGTTGCGGGAGCGCCACCGACGCGCCCAGCTTGCGGACGCAGGCAGCGCCGGCCGCCGACGCCCAGCGCACCGCGTCGACCAGGTCACGCCCCTCGCCCCAGCCGACGGCCAGCGCGGCGGTGAACGCGTCACCGGCGGCGGTGGAGTCGACGACGTCGACCGGTACCGCCGGCACGTGCACCTCGGTGCCGTCCCGGTCGACGTACCAGGCGCCCTCACCGCCGAGAGTGAGCACGGCCCGGGGGGTCAGGTCGAGCAGCGCGCGGGGCTCCTCCCGGCCTCTGCCGACGAGCGCCTGCGCCTCGCCCTCGTTGACGACCAGCAGGTCCACGGCGGCGAGCAGTTCGGGTGGGAGGTCCCGCGCCGGGGCGGCGTTCAGGATGACCCTGGTGCCGGCCTCGCGGGCGGCCACCGCGGCGGCGGTCACGGTCTGCACCGGGATCTCCAGTTGGGCGACCAGGACGTCCGCCGCGCGCACCGTGGCCAGCTCCTCCTCGGTGAGGCCGAGCAGGGCGTCGTTCGCGCCGGGGGTGACCACGATGGCGTTCTCCCCCTGGGCGTTGACCATCACGAGCGCCACGCCGGAAGCGCCGTAGACCACCCGCAGCTGACTGGTGTCCACGCCCGCCGCTGTGATGCGGGCCTTGAGGGTGACGCCGAAGGCGTCCGACCCGATCGCGCCGAGGAAGACACCGGAGGCGCCGGCCCGGACCGCGGCCACTGCCTGGTTGGCGCCCTTGCCGCCGGGCACCATCACGAAGTCGGTGCCGAGCATGGTCTCGCCCTGTCGCGGCAGCGCGGGCGCCATCGCGACCAGGTCCATGTTGGCGCTGCCCACCACGGCGACCCGGGTCTGCGGCACTGTCGTCTCCGCGTGTCCGACGCTCAGGCGGCGCGAGCCGTGAAGCGGTCGCCCGACCGCTCGACCACCAGTGGCAGCCCGAAGGTCTTGGAGAGGTTGTCACCCGTCAGCGTGTCGCCGAGCAGACCCTGGGCGACCACCCCACCCTCGCGCAGCAGCAGCGCGTGGGTGAACCCGGGCGGGATCTCCTCGACGTGATGGGTGACCAGCACCATCGCCGGGGCGTCCGGGTCGTACGCCAGCTCGGCCAGTCGGGCGACCAGGTCTTCCCGGCCACCCAGGTCGAGCCCGGCGGCGGGCTCGTCGAGCAGCAGCAGCTCCGGGTCGGTCATCAGGGCACGGGCGATCTGCACCCGCTTGCGCTCACCCTCGGAGAGGGTGCCGTAGCGGCGTTCGGCGAGGCCACCGACGCCGAGTTGACTCAGCAGTGCCAGCGCCCGCGCCTCGTCGCCACGGTCGTAGTTCTCCCGCCAGCGGCCGACCACCGACCAGGCGGCGGTCACCACCACGTCGCTGACCCGCTCGTCGGCGGGGAGTCGCTCGGCGATCGCGGCGGTGGTGAGCCCGATCCGGGTACGCAGCTCGTTGACGTCGGTGCGGCCGATCCGCTCGCCGAGCACGTGCGCGACACCAGTGGTGGGGTGCAGCCGACCGGCGGCGAGGTTGAGCAGCGTGGTCTTGCCGGCGCCGTTGGAGCCGAGCACGACCCACCGCTCGTCCAGTTCGACGCGCCAGGTCAGGTCCTGCAGGAGGGCGGTGCCAGAGCGGCGTACACCGACGCCGTCGAGGCTGACCACCAGATCCGGGTCCACGAGAGCGGCGGCAGGCGCGGCGCCGGCAGCGCCGGGGATCAGGTCACCAGTCACCGCCCCATCCAACCACGCACCGCTGAGGTGCCCCCCATGGGCGGCACCTCAGCCATAGGGTGAGGCGCCGTGTCGTTGATCACCCAAGCCCGAAGGACGGCCCCATGCCCCGCCGACGTACGGAGCCGCGCGGATGAGCGCGGTCATCGAGATCGAGGGTCTGCGTAAGACCTTCCGCAGCCTGCGCAGCGGCCGACGGGTGGCGGTGGACGGGTTCGACATGCTGGTCGAAGCGGGCCAGGTCCACGGCTTCCTGGGCCCCAACGGCTCGGGGAAGACCACCACGCTGCGGGCCCTGCTCGGGCTGGTACGCGCCGACAGCGGCCGGATGACAGTGCTCGGTGAACCGTCGCCGGAGTTGCTGACCCGGGTGGCCGGCCAGGTCGGCGCCATCGTGGAGAGCCCGCAGTTCTTCGGCAACTTCACCGGCTACCGCACACTGCGGTTGCTGGCCCGCGCGGGTGGAGTGCCGGTCTCGCGGGTCGACGAGGTGCTGGAGCTGGTGGGCCTGGACGACCGGGGCGATGACCGGGTGAAGGGCTACTCGCTGGGCATGAAGCAGCGCCTCGCGGTGGCGTCCGCGCTGCTGAAGGACCCGCGGTTGCTCATCCTGGACGAGCCCGCGAACGGGTTGGATCCGGCGGGCATTCGGGAGATGCGGGATCTGATGCGGTCGTTGGCGGCCAGCGGGGTGACAGTGCTGGTGTCCAGTCACATCCTGGGCGAGATCCAGCTGATCTGCGACCACGTCACGATCATCTCCCGGGGTCGACGGGTCGCGACCGGCCGGGTGGACGAGGTGCTGGCGGGCCATGACCGGCACGAGTTCCTGGTCCGGGTGGCCGAGCCGGAGCGCGCCGTCGAGTTGCTGCACGCGGCCGAGCTGACGGCGGTCGTGGACGGCGACGCGTTGGTGGTGGGCGGGGTGAGCGACCCGTCGGTGGTCAGCCGGGTTCTCGGTGAGCAGGGTCTGTGGGTGGGCGAGTTGACGCCGCTGCGGCCGGATCTGGAGAGCGTCTTCCTGGAGCTGACCGGCGGGTACGAGCATGCGTCGGTGCCCCGGCAGGCCGGCGACTCGTCGCTGCCGCAGGGCGAAGCTGTGATCGACCTCGATCGGGGAGTGGACGCGTGAACCTGGTGCGTGCCGAGTTGGAGCGACTGTCCGCGCGTCGCTTCGTGCAGCTCATGATGGTCCTTCTGGTGTTGGCGTTCGCCGTCACGGCGGCGACCACGATGGCCGGCTCCCACAAGCCGACCGCCAGCGAACTGAACTCGGCGCGGGAGCAGGCCGCCGACGCGCGACGGAGCATGGAGATCACGCATCAGCAGTGCGTGGCCCGCCTGCAGGAAAGGTCGCCGACCGACACGAGCGAGTATTTCGCCGACTGCGCGGACCTCGACCCGATCCGGCAGGACCGGCTGCCGATTCCCGCCGACTATCTGCCGGGTGTGTTCAACTTCGCCGAACAGGCACGACCGCTGCTGTACTTCCTCATCGCGTTCCTGGTGCTCTTCGGGTTCCTGGTCGGCGCCTCCTACATCGGCGCGGACCTGACCTCGGGCGGCGTGGTGAACCTGCTGCTCTGGCGACCGCGCCGGTTGACGGTGCTCGCGGCCAAGTTGGGCACCCTGCTCGGCGCGGTGCTGGTCCTGGCCCTGCTGGCGTCGGTGGCCTACCTCGCCACGTTCTGGGTGATCGGGCAGACCGCCGGGTTGCCGGGTCGACTGGACGACGACTTCTGGCGTTCACTCGGGGCGGTGCACGGGCGTGGCCTGGTGTTGGTGCTGTTGGCCTCCGCCGTGGGCTTCGCGATCGCCACGCTGGGTCGGCACACCTCGGCGGCGCTGGGGGCGGTGGCGGCGTACGCGGTGGTGTGGGAGTTGGGTGGTCGGCTGGTGCTGGAGATCGTGGACGCCCGGCGGCCCGATCGGCTGATGCTGTCCAGCCACATCGGGGCCTGGCTCAGTGGTGGGGCGCGGTTCTTCGACCCCCAGCTCTGCACGGGCAACGCGGGCACCGGCTACTGCGAGGGCTTCTACACCCTGAACTGGCCAACGGCGCTGTTGGTGCTGCTCGTGCTCACCGGCGGGCTGACCGCGGCGGCGTTCGCCGTGTTCCGCCGCCGCGACCTGATCTGAATCGAGGCCGTCGGGTCGCCCCGGTCCGGGCGGCCCGACGGACCGGCCAGGCCGGCGCCCGGCAAGAGCTTGCAAGCTGCGGATGCACGGTGAAATATTCCTTCACATGACCCCCGCAGCGGGCTCAGCCGACGGTGGAGCCGAACACCTCGTCGCGCACCGCGTCCAAGGCGGTGCGCAGCGCGCCGTGCAGGATCGGCTCCTCGGTCAGCCCGGTCGGCACCACTCGCGGTTGGACCAGGGTGATCGCCGCGACCTCCTGCTGCACCCGGTCGGCGAGCGCCGCGCCACCGGCCTGACCCACCTCGCCGGCGAGCACCACCAGCGGTGGGTCCAGGACCACGCAGGTGCTGGCCACGCCGAGCGCGAGCCGACGGGCCAGCTCGTCGAGCATCGGGCCGCCGTCGGCGCCGGCCGCGACGGCCGCGCGGACCGCCTCGGCGGCGTCGGCGTCCGGGTAGCCGTGCTCACGGGCCACCGCGCGCACCGAGTCCGCGCCGACCAACTGCTGGAAGGCCGGCTTGGCGCGACGGGAGACGTCGCGTGGGATGGGCGCGCCGGGCACCGGCAGGTAGCCGATCTCGCCGGCCGCGCCGCTGCTGCCGTGGTGCAACCGCCCGCCCAGCATGATCGCGAGGCCGACGCCGGCGCCCACCCAGACCAGCACGAAGTCCGCCAGCCCTTGCGCGGCGCCGGACTGCGCCTCGGCCACCGCGGCCAGGTTGACGTCGTTCTCGAAGACCACAGGCGTGTGCAGGTCATCCCGCAACGCGGCGAGCAGGCCGCTGTGCCAGCGCGGCAGGTTGAAGGCGAAGGTGATGTCGCCGGTGCCGGGGTCGACCAGGCCCGGCGTGCCGAGCACGATCCGTCGTACGCTGCTCAGCTGCGCCTGGGCGCTGCTCGCCGCCTGCACGACGGCGTTGTGCACCACGCCCACCGGGTCGTCGGTGTCCCGGGTCGACTGCTCCACCCGGCCGATGACCGCGCCGGTGATGTCCGCGCAGGCGGCCACCACCCGGTCCGGCCCGACGTCCACGCCGACCACGTGCGCGCTGCCCGGGCGGACGGCGTAGAGCTGGGCGTTCGGCCCCCGCCCGCCGGCCTGCTCGCCGACGCGCGCGACGAGGCCACGCTCCTCCAACCGCTCGACCAGTTGTGAGGCGGTGACCTTCGACAGGCCGGTCAGCTCGCCGAGTCGAGCCCGGGTCAGCGGGCCGCGTTCGAGGAGCAGTTCCAGCGCGGCACGGTCGTTGAGCGCCCGCAACAGGCGGGGGGTGCCGGGCAGCCGGGTCGCACTCATGACACGTCCTCTAGTTTTAGTAAACTTTGCTAACTGTAAACCGACCTGCGAACGGGTAGCCGTAGCGTAACGGCCACTCGGCGGTGGGACGCTCGGCCGACTCGGCAGGGCCAGGACCACCACCGGTACGACGTTTCGTACCCGCGGGGCACCGAAGGGGGAAGAGCACGTGGGGTTGGATCCAGGACTGCGCCGGCTGGCGCTGGGCACGCTCCTCGCCGCGTACCCGGGACCGGTCCCGCCGGACTGGGCGGTCGACCTTTTGGCCGAAGGGCTGGCCGGGCACACCCTGTTCGGCACCAACGTGCACGACCCCGCGCAGGTGGCGGCGAGCACCGCCGCGTTGCGAGCCGGTCGACCGGACGCGCTGATCGCCATCGACGAGGAGGGTGGCGACGTGACCCGGCTGGCGCACGCCACCGGCAGCCCGTACCCGGGCAATGCCGCCCTGGGGGCGATCGGCGACGTGGCCCTCACCCGACGGGTCTACCAGTCGATCGGCGCGGAGCTGGCCGCGCTCGGCATCACGGTCAACCTCGCCCCCACTGTCGACGTCAACACCGCCGACGACAACCCGGTGATCGGCACCCGGTCCTTCGGCGCGGATCCGGTGCGGGTGGCCGCCCACTCGGCCGCCGCCGTGGCCGGGTTGCAGACCGCCGGCGTGGCCGCCTGCGCCAAGCACTTCCCCGGGCACGGCGCCACCGTCACCGACTCCCACCACGAACTGCCGACTGTGGACGCTCCGCTGGGCCTGCTCCGCCAGCGGGACCTACCGCCGTTCGCGGCCGTCGTCGCCGCCGGGGCGCGCGCCGTGATGACCGCGCACATCCGGGTGCCGGAGCTCACCGGCGCCGACCCGGCCACCTTCAGCCGGGCCGTCCTGGTCGACCTGCTGCGCACCGAGTACGGCTTCACCGGCACCGTCATCACCGACGCGCTGGAGATGAAGGGTGCCGCGGTGGCCGCCGGCGGGGTCGGCCCCGCCGCGGTCCGGGCCCTGGGCGCGGGCGCCGACCTGCTCTGCATCGGCGCGAAGGTCGACGCCGAGTTGGTCGAGCGGGTGGCCGCCGAGATCGTCGACGCGCTCACCGACGGCCGGCTGGCGAGGGCGCGGGTCGAGGAGGCGGCCGGCCGCGCCGCCGACCTCGCCGCCTGGACCCGGGCCGCCGGCGGGTCGCCGGCCACCGAGGACACCGAGCTGGGGTACGCCGCGGCGCGCCGCGCGGTTCGGGTGGAGGGCCTGCTCACCGGCCTGGACCAGCCACTGGTGGTGCAACTGCACACCGAGTCGACGATGGCCGAGGGTCGGGTGCCGTGGGGCCTCGGTCCGCACCTGGCCGGGGTGCCGGAGATCCGGGTGATCGCCACCGAGACCGATCCGGCCACGTTGCGCGGGTTGGCCGGCGAGCGCCCGATCGTGCTGGTCGGGCGACACCTGCACCGGCTGCCCGGCGGCCCGGAGCTGATCGCCGACCTGGCGGCAGCGCACCCGGTGACAGTCGTCGAGATGGGCTGGCCGGCGCAGTGGCGGCCAGCGGGCGTCCGTGCCTTCGTCACCACCTACGGCGCGAGCCACGCCAACGGTCGCGCGGCGGCCGAGGTGCTCGGCCTGGCCGGCTGAGTCACGGCGCCGTCCGGCCGGGCGGAAACGCTCGGCCGGACGGCGCGCATTCAGCGCCGCGCCACAGTGTCCACAGTCACTGGTGACCCCTTCTTGAACATGTTCAACAATCGCCCTAGGCTGATGTCGTCGGTAGTTGAACACGTTCAAGAAGGGCGTCCACATGGACATCAAGGTCTGGATGTACGTGATCTACCTCGCGGTCAGCGTCGGCCTGACCATCTGGGTGGCTC
Source organism: Micromonospora sp. NPDC005171 (assembly GCF_040608575.1). Lineage (NCBI taxonomy): Bacteria > Bacillati > Actinomycetota > Actinomycetes > Micromonosporales > Micromonosporaceae > Micromonospora > Micromonospora sp. NPDC005171. Next base: position 126,745 of record NZ_JBEXIM010000002.1, read on the forward strand.
GAGCACTGTCCCGCAACGGGCAGGTCTTCCTGGAGGAGGTGTTCGCCGAGGAACGGCTCGCCCGAGCGGTCAACAGCCTCCTGGTGGTCGGCTTCTATCTGCTCAACCTCGGCTACGTCACGGTGGCGATGAAGCACTCCGACCCGGTGGAATCGACAAGCCAGGCCATGGAGGAGCTGTCTCTCAAAATCGGCTTGGTGCTGCTGGTGCTCGGCGCGCTGCACTTCTTCAACGTCTTCGCACTCGGCCGCTACCGCCGGAACCGACTCCGCCAGTTCGCCACCCACCCCCCGCTCGCCCCGATCGGCCGACTCCCCATGCCGGCCACCCCACCCGGATCGCAGCTGGTCGGCGCATACCCGGCAGGACCCCAGCCAACTGGACCGCAGCCGGCTGGACCGCAGCCGGGCACCGGTCCGACGAGCAACCCACCAACCCGATGACAGTCCCCCCGACCGACGGCCTCGGTCGGCTCCCGGATCCCACCACGCACGCCGGCGGTGGGATCCGGGGGTTCACCGTCCTGTTCGACCCGGCCTGCCCGCTCTGCCGGGCCGCCCGCCGCTGGTTGTCGTCCCGCACCCAGCTCGTACCCCTGGAGTTCGTGCCGGCCGGGTCCGCCGAGGCCCGACGGCGCTTCCCCGGCCTGGACCACGACGCGACGCTGCGCGACCTCACCATCATCGCCGACACCGGCGAGGTGTACGCGGGCGACGGCGCCTGGTTGGCCTGCCTCTGGGCGCTGGCCGACCATCGGTCCACGGCCGAGCGGTTGGCCCGACCGGCCCTACTTCCCCTCGCCCGGCAGACGGTGGCCGCCGCCTCGGCGATCCGGGAGCGGGTCCGCGACCCGCAGGCCGAGCCGACCGACGAACCGGCGGGATACGGTGGCCCCGATGACCGAGCAGCCTGCGCAGACGACCACTGCGGGTGACCCAGCCACCGCCCGAGGCGAGCAGACCCGGCAGCTGATCCGCGACACCGCGATGCGACTGTTCCGCGAACGCGGATACGCCCAGACCACCATGCGGGCGATCGCACAGGAGGCCGGCGTGGCTGTCGGCAACGCCTACTACTACTTCGGCTCCAAGGACCACCTCATCCAGGAGTTCTACGCCCAGTCCCAGGTCGAGCACAGGGCCGCCGCGCAGCCCGTGCTCGATCGGGAGGAGGCGTTCGGCCCCCGGCTCGCCGGGGTGCTGCACGCGGGGATCGACGTGTTGACTCCCTCGCACGGATTCGCGGCGACCTTCTTCAAGACGGCGGCGGAGCCCACCTCCCCGTTGAGCCCCTTCTCGGCGGAGTCATCCGGCCCCCGACAGGCGGCCATCGAGCTCTTCGGCGAGGTGTTGACCGGCTCGACGGCCAAGATCGACGCCGAGCTGCGCCCACAGCTGCCCGAGCTGCTCTGGCTCGCGTACATGGGCGTGATCCTCTACTGGGTGCACGACCGATCGCCGGGCCAGACCAAGACCCGCCAGCTGATCGACGGGGCCGTACCACTGATCGACCGGCTCGTGGCGCTGTCCAGACTTCGGGTCCTCCGCCCGGTGACCCGACAGGTGCTCGACCTCATTCGCACGCTCCGTCACTGACCCCGGGCGGCACCCTCGACCGGGTGAAGAAGCAGGTCAAGTCCACTTTTCGACACTCCGAACCAACAGCTTCAACCTTGCCCCGAGCCGATTAGATACGTAGCGTGATCGACACGTAGCGGCCTCACCCACGGCGGGGTCGTTACATCCGGAACCGGGGCCTGGGGGGAGGTTGCGGACCGTGGATCCGGCCCGGGATCCACGGTCCGCGCCCAATGCCCGCTCAGCGCGGATAGACCCCGTACGCGCGCCAGCCCCGATCCGGGAAGCCGGCCGCATCGGCGACCCGGGCCGAGGCGTGATTGTCCCGCTCGTGCAGGTAGGTGGGCACCGCTCCCTCGTCGAGCACCCGCCGCGCCGCCTGGGCCACCAGTCGGCGGGCAAGGCCCCGCCCTTGGGCGGCCGGCACGGTGCCGACGGCCAGTTCGTGCCCGTACGCGTCGTGTCGTTTGATCCCGGCACCGGCCAGGTAGGCCCCGTTCGAGTCCCGGACCACCAGCACCGGCCGGTCGAAGAGTCGCAGCCACGGCGGCAGCCCACTGGCGGTCGGCTCGGTCCACTCCCCCACGTCGGGCAGCGGCGCGGGTGACAGGCTCCACCGGAAGGAGCCGTCGTGTACGCAGAACTCGGGCCGGCCGACCGCCTCCGGCAGCGCGGCGAGCAACCGAGTCGGCGTACGGCGAATCAACGCGCGAATCGCCGCCACCCGGTCCGGCGCCACGGAGAGCACGGCGCTCTGCCCGGTGTCCACGGCGAGCGCGGGGCGCAGCCGGCCATCCCAGGCCGGTTCGGCCCGCCGCTGCGAAGCGACCACGTGCAGCCCGGGCCCGGCCGGCCACTGGCCGAGCCAGGTGGCCAGGTGCAGGTGCAGCCGCCGGTCGAGCATGCGCACCTCCCCGTCACCCCGACCCGTCGTGGATCACCGTACGCCGGACGGCCGGGCCGGGCGCAGGATACGTCAGGGCCGAGCGGGCCAGGGGTGTGGGAACCAGCCGCACAAATCGACCGTCATATGTATTTCTATATCTGGACACCTTTGTTTGGGACGGTGAACGCATGCCGATTCAGCCGAGCGACCACTACCAGCAGGACCCCGAGCGACTCTGGCAGGCGGTGGAGGCCGTCGGAGGCAATCCGCCCCAGCCGCGCTACCGGAACCCCCGGACGTTCGGCGGGGGCGCCCTGTCGTGGGCCGGGTTGAACAAGCTGCCCGTCGGCAGTTCCAGTCGGCACCGCCTGAACACCCACTGACGCGCCACCGGGTGGGTGGCGGCCGGGGCACCCCCTGAGGTTCGCCCGGGCGACACACCGGAGGAGGTCCAGCGGCGGCTTTCGCACACCTGTCGGGTAATTTCTTGTGGTCCGCCATCCGGCCTACGACAGGAGAAGCTCCGCGCATGGGCAAGAAGACGATCCACGTCTCCGACTTCACCGGCACGGTTCTGCAGCAGGACAACGAGGTGGTCCGCGTCGTCGTGCTGGAGCACCCGGACCTGGTCGCCGGGCCCGTGCAGTTGGACGCCACCCCGGGCGAGGTGGAGAACATCGACGACGCGGCGCTGGACGTGGCAGTGGTGGAAATCCACGACCGGCACGGTGGCGGCGAGCCCCGCCGGGTGGTGTTGACCGCCAGCGAGTTCGACGCGATGGCCACCGACGTGCCGATGGCGCAGCTGTTGAAGACGGCCGAGCGGGTCCGCCCACCCAAGGCCCGCAAGAGCACCGAGAAGATCGACTACGGCACGCTGGAGCACGCCGGAAAGCCACACCGGGGCCGGGTCACCGAGGAGGAGGCCCGGCTGGTGCGCAAGCAGCTCGACGAGGTCAACAAGCGCCTCGCCGACGCGGGCGTACGCCAGATCGACCCGGCCGATCCGGAGCACGCCCTGCGTTACGGCTTTCCTGAGGTCCCCTGACCCCGGGTTCTCACTTCTTCCCGACGGCGGCGGCGAGGGCGGCGGCCAGGTCGCCCTCGACCGTCGCCTTGTCCAGGCCGAGGTTGGTGAGCACGCCGGCGCCGTCCTCCTGCTCGAGCAGGGCGAGCAGGATGTGCTCGGTGCCGATGTAGTTGTGCCCGAGGCGCAGCGCCTCCCGGAAGGTCAGCTCCAACGCCTTCTTGCCCCGCGCGTCGTACGGGATGAGGTCCGGAACCTGCTCCGCCCGCTGTGGAAGGACGGCAGCGACCGCCTCCCGCACCGCCTCGGGCGTGGCACCGCGACCAGCCATCACCCTGGCGGCCAGCCCTTCCGGCTCGGCCAGCAGGCCCAGCACCAGGTGCTCGGGGCCGATCTCGGCGTTGCCGCTGACCCGGGCCTCCTCCTGCGAGGCCATCACCACGTTGCGGGCGCGAGGGGTGAACCTGCCGAACCCGGCGTTGGGGTCGAGCGCGGCCGCGTCGGTCGCCTTCGGCACGAACCGCTTCTGGGCGGCCTGCTTGGTGACCCCCATGCTGCGGCCGATGTCGGTCCAGGAGGCACCCGAGCGCCGGGCCTGGTCGACGAAGTGCCCGATCAGGTGGTCGGCCACCTCGCCGAGGTGGTCGGCGGCGATGACCGCGTCGGTGAGTTGGTCGAGCGCGTCGGTGTGCGCCTTCTTGATCGCCTGGATCAGGTCGTCGAGCTTGATGTTGTTGCTCATCTGGAGAGGATCGGTCATGCGTCAACCATAGGTTGACGCATGAGTTCCGTCAACCCTTAGTTGACGATCCCGGTCAGGCGGCGTACTCCGGTAGGCGCCGGGCCACGGCCGCCGGAGACGGCATGGCGGCGATCTCCTCGGCGACCGCCCGGACCGCGTCGCGCTGCTCGGCGTTGCCATGCTGCGGCAGCAGCCGGTGGGCCTGCTCGGCGATCGCACCCGCGTCCACCTCCCCCGGAAGGAGCCGCAGGGCGACACCTGCGGCGGCGAGCGTGTCGGCGTTGGCGAACTGGTCCGCGCCCTGCGGCAGCATCAACTGCGGTACGCCAGCCGCGAGCGCGCCGAGCGTGGTGCCGCTGCCCCCGTGGTGCACCACCAGGTCGACGAGCGGCAACAACTCCGCCTGCGACACCCACTGGTGGACGCTGACGTGATCGGGGATCTCGCCCAGCTGCTCCAGAGGCACCCGGCCTGCCGCGACCACCACCTCGACGTCAAGCGTCGCCAGACCGGCGATGGCGGTGAGCAGCAGCTCCGGCGTACCGAACGCGGTGCCGAGGGTCAGATAGATCAACGGTCGGGACGTGCGACGGCTCACCCGTTCCGGCAGCGGATCCGGGGCCGAGAAGGCGACCGGTCGCAGCTCGATCCGACGTTCCGTGGCGAGGAAGTCCTTGTCCTGCAGCGAGGGCGGCCAGATGTCCAGGTGCGGCCGGCCGACGACCTCGGCGTTCCTGGTCGGTAGTTCCAGGCCGATGCCCTCGGGAAACATCCGGCCGAACCCGTGCCACAGGCCCGGGATCCCAGCCCGGTGAGCCGCCACGGCCGCCCCCGGCAACCCCCACTCGTGCACCACCAGGTCGGGCCGCAGCCGCGCCAACTCCGGTTCGAGGTCCTCGGCGTACACCTCGTAGAAGGCGTCGCCGGGGCGGAACGGTCGCAGGCCGTGCGCGACGAGCGGCGCGTGCACCTCCGGACCGGCGGCGAAGTGGACCTCGTGCCCGGCCTTCCGGGCGGCGATCGCCAACGGGATCAGCGGATAGGTGTGACCGACGGACGCAAGACTGGCGAACAGCACACGCATGGCGTCGGACCCTACCTGCCACCCGGTGGGCCCGGCCGGGTCAGCCGGCCCGTATACGGTGGGCTCCGGTCGAGCGCGGTCACCGGCGGGAAGGGCGGTCATGCGTCTGCACGTGGGGTGCGCGATGTGGAGTCACCGGTCGTGGCCGGGCCACCGGCTGCCGCCCACCGAGCGCCTGCGGCACTACGCCAGCTGGTGCGACGCAGTGGAGGGCAACACGACGTTCTACGCGACCCCGGCCCGGGACACAGTGGCCTCCTGGGCCGCGCAGACGGATCCGGATTTCCGGTTCGTCCTCAAACTTCCCAAGGTCATCACGCACGAACGCCGGCTCACCGACGTCGACGAACCGCTACGCGCCTTCCTGGACGCCATCGAACCGCTCGGCCCGCGCGCCCACGCCCTCTGGATCCAGCTACCCGGCTCGTTCGCGCCCGCCGACGTCCCGACCCTGGGCCGTTTCCTGGAGCAGCTTCCGCCGTCCCACAGGTACGCGGTGGAGGTCCGCCATCCCGCGTTCTTCACCGACGCCCGCGCGGCCCACCTGCTCGGGGCGACCCTCGCCGCCGCCCGCGCCGAGTGGATCCCCTTCGACACGACCGCCTTCTTCGCGAGCCCGCCGACCAGCGACGCGGAGCGGGACGCCTGGACCAAGAAGCCGCGCGTGCCGCTCCGGGCCCTCGCGCTGACCGACCGGCCGATCGTCCGCTACCTCGGTCGCGACGACCCGACGCGCACGGTCGAGGGGTGGCAGCGGTGGATCGACCTGACCGTCACCTGGCTGGGCGAGGGACGCTCGCCGACGATGTTCATCCACACCCCGGACAACGCCGACGCGCCCGCGCTCGCCCGCCGGTTCCACGACGAGGTAAGGGCACGCGTGCCCGGGCTCGACGCGTTGCCCGAGCCGATCCCGGTCGAGCCGTTGACGCTGTTCTGACCGGACCGGTCAGCCCTGCTGGTCGGCCGTCGGCAGGTCACCGATCAGACCGTGGTTCTCGACTGCCGGGTAGCTGTCCACGCTGTCCCCCGCCACTCGTACTGGCAATGGCGGCGTCTACCCGGGGACCGCCGAAAAATGCGGTCCGCGCCTCGACACGGTCCAGACCTGCCGCTCACTGCGCAAGCAAAGCTTCCGCAATCGTCGATAGCGTCGACACCAACGACATCGACGAGAGGACACCTGATGAGCCTGCGAGGATTCGCCACCCTGAACATCTGGGCGGACGACGTGGAAGCGGCCACGGCGTGGTACGCGGACTTCCTCGGCGTCGAGGCGTACTTCATGCGCCCCGGCCCCGACGGGCGCCCGGCCTACACCGAGTTCCGCATCGGGGACTACCAGGCAGAACTGGGCATCATCGACCGCAGATACGCACCGCCCGGGGCCGCGACGGGGCCTGGCGGCGCGGTCATGCACTGGTACGTCGACGACCTCGACGCGACCGTCGAGCGGCTGCTGGCGATGGGTGCCACGGAGTACCAGCCGATCACTCCGCACGGGGACGAGGGGTTCGTCACCGCGTCGGTGGTCGACCCGTTCGGCAACGTGCTGGGCGTCATGAGGAACCCGCACTACCTCGACGTCCTCGCCTCGCTGAAGGCGACCTGACGGGGGCGCGTTCGACGTTCCCGGCGCAGCCGCGACGGAGATGCCGGGCGGGCTCAGTCCCACTCGTCCGGGTCCGCCACCCGGCGCAACAGGGCTGCCGACTTGTCCGCGTTCAACCCGCTCGCCATCAGCAAATCGTGTGCCGAGGTGCGGAAGTCACCGGCAGCGATCATGCCCGAGTAGCCCAGCCGGTGGGTGTGCGGGCGGGTGTGCTCCGGTGCCGCATCGCCCTGCGCCTTCCCGACCAGCTCAACGGCGATGAGCACCGCGGTGCCGCCGGCCTGGGTGAGCAGCGAACCACCGCCCTTGAGTTGTCGAGGAAGTGACACCCCACGAACCAGGCGGTCGACGCCGCGACGCCGGCCTGCACGGCGAGCAGCCCGAAGAGGCGCAACCGCCAGGCGCGGGCGCGTAGCCGTGCCGCACCCGCTCGCGCAGGCCGGCCCAGATTCGATCGACCCGTGACACCCGGTGCGAGGGCGGGTCGTTGTCGGCTGCCGGCTCCTGCTTGGCGGGCATCCGCGCCGTTTACCCGGCGGAGGCGAACCTATCCGCCGAGTGGGCCGAATGGCGGCGTCCTGTCAGTGGGCCGGGTTCGGAGTGTGCGGGAGTTTGCCGAGCTGGCGCCAGTTCGTCTCGGCGACGTCGACACCGTAGTGCTTGGCGGCGGCGAGGATGTTCTGGAAGGCCAGGTCGCGGTCCTTGTCGGTGACGCCCTGCACCTGATCGAACCGGGCGATGGCGTTGCGGACGTGGCTGGCCTCGGTCATCGGTTCCTTGCGTTTGCCGGGAAACGCGAAGACGGTCTCCGGCAGCTCGCGCTTGTCCTTGTCCGACAGGCCGCCGTGCTTCTCGTGGGGCTTCCAGGTCGAGGTCATCGCCCAGCATTACCCGCTCGCTGTCCGGCGGCACCTCCGAAGCCGACATTTTCCGGACCACCGCCACCGACAAGATCCATATCATGCCGGCCCGGCCGGGTGAGGCCGAAGCCCTTCACTCAACGTCCTTTGTGGAGTGCAAGCATGGCCGGCATGGATATCTATGAGGACTCCCGCACGGTGTCACGCTCCGACCTGGCCGCCTGGCTGCGCCAGCTGGCGAACCAGTTGGAGTCTGATGGTCGGCTCTTCTACGGCGCGGCGGGTGCGCTGACGGTCGCGGACACGGTGCGGTGCGAGTTGGAGATCGAGCGGGAGAACGGGACGGAGGTGTCCGTCGAGATCGAGTTCTCCTGGACCGAGCCCACGCGCGTCAAGGTGGCCGACGAGGAGGAGCCCTCGGAGGACGAGGACGCGGCCGAGCCGGCCGACACCGCGCCGCACGCCGCCTCCTGACGACGTCGGCCGAGCCGACCCGAGCGCGGGTGCGGGCACCGTCCGTCGGATGCCGGCGGACGGTGCCCACGGACGCAGGAAGCCCCGTACTCCTTTGCATCTGAGTACCCGGCCAGGGGCACCCTGGCGGGCTACCCCTCCTTCAGAAACAGCCGGGGCCAGGCCCGTGTCGGCCTGGCCCCGGGGACTTGTCGGTCAGCTACGCAGCGTCCACTGCTGGTTCGTGCCGCCGTTGCAGGACCAGAGGATGACCTTGGTGCCGTTGGCGGTGGCGGCGCCATTGGCGTCGAGGCAGAGCCCGGACTGGGCGTTCGTCACGGTGCCGTTGCTGTTGACGTTCCACTGCTGGTTGAGCCCCCCGTGGCAGTCCCAGATGATGACCGCGGTGCCGTTCGCCGTGCCGGCCCCGGACGCGTCCAGGCACTTGTTGCCGTACACGGTCAGCTGCTTGCTGGCGGTCTGGGTCCACCGCTGGTTGGTGCCGGTGGAGCAGTCCCAGAGCTGGGTCTGAGTGCCGTTCGTGGTCGAGGAGTTCGGCACCTCGACACAGCGCCCGGACTGGCCACCGACGAGTTGTCCGCTGCCCGTCCCGCTGCCACCGCCCTGCTGCTGCCGGACGATCGATGTCGACTCGGCCGACAGGTTGCCCTGTGCGTCGACGACGTAGAGCCGGTACTCGCCCTGAGTGGCCGGCACAGCGATGGACGTGGCGGTGCCGGCGGCCCTGGTCATCGTCGCCCCGGCGGTGAAGGTGGTCGTGCCGTACGGAGCCAACCAGACCGACTTGGTGGCGTCGCCGATGCTCCGGATCGGGATCGACGCGGTGGCACTGGCGACGAAGGTGCTGGCCGGCAGCACATAGTTCGGTGCGGAGAAATTGCTCGCCGGAATGATGTCCCGGTACGCGTCCTCAAGGCCGGAATTCGCGGCGATGGCGTACGCCGCCGCCGGCCAGACGTAGTCGGAGGAGACGAGGATGTCAGCGATCGTGCTGTTCGGCAGATTCTTGTTCGAGACCTTGTTGATCGGGCCGTAGATCTGCGTGATGCTCAGATCGTGCTTCCGCCCGAAGTCGTCTGAATTAATCATCCAGGTGACGTTCTTGTCGATACTCAGCACGTTGTCGCGGAACGTAATGAACGCCGATCCCTCGTCCGGGTGCAGTCCGTACTTGTGCCCCGACGGAACACCCTGGAGATAGTTGTTGGTGATCGTGGTGCCGGGCTGGCTGCCGAGCGTGTAGATGGGAGCCGTGTCACTGAGACGCTGCACAGTGTCGATGATGTGGTTGTAGCTGATGGTGTTGTTTCTCGCCGTCGTGGTCGGTCGGTTCGGCACGATCGAGCCCGACGAGCCGTCGAAGTTCCACCAGCCCCAGCCGAGCGTGATGCCCGACCACGGGGCCTTCTCGATCCGGTTGCGCTGGATGGTGAGGGTGTCGGCGAAGTACGCCGAGATGGGGCTGTGCCCGTTGAACAGGACCGCGCTGTCGTAGAGGTAGTTGTTCTTGATGTCGATGTTCTTCGGCAGCCCCTCGACCGACGCGGAGTACTTCTCCCGGTTGGTCGACGTGCCGTCCCCGATGTAGACGTGCTGGGGATGGCCGACGGTGATGGCGGACCCGGCGATGTCGTTGGTGTGGTTCCCGATCAACTGGGTGCCCTGCACGTCGTTGACCATGTTGATTCCGTCGGCGCCGGTGTGCTCGACCCGGTTGCGTTGCAGCAGGAGGCCGTCGGCGTTCTGGATCTGGATGATGCCGGGGGTGACATCCACGTTGCGGTAGTAGTAGACGTGGAAGTTGCCCTTCGCGTACACCTGCGCTCCGAGATTGCCCTGCTGCGCCTGCTTGAAGGACGAACCGGCGACGTTGAACAGATTCCAGTCCGAGTGCCGCACCGTCAGACCGGAAAAGGTGATGTTGCGGGCATGGCTGGTCGTCGAGGTGCCGGCGACCCGCAGCACTGTGGTGACGTTGTTCGGCGCGTAGACCGTCGCGGTCGACATGTTCTCGGCGCTGGCCTTGTAGTAGTAGACCGTCTTGGTGCCCTTGTCGAAGTAGAACTCACCTGGCGCGTCCAGGAACTCGTAGGCGTTCATGAGTTTGTGGGTGCCGCCGACCTGGGCGTTGCCGTTGAACGCGCCCTGCGCGATGGCCGCGCCTGGTTGCTGGAAGAGGGCGACCCGGTTCGCGCCGTCGGAACTCGTGGTCACCTGGCGGACGCCCACGATGGCAGTGGTCCAGGTGGTTCCCGTCTCGATCTCGATGTCGTCCTGGTTGCGCGGCACGGCCGGGAAGTCGTTCAGGCTGTACTTGGCGCCGTCGCACTGCGAGCCCGACTCCCAGGCCCAGGACGCCTGGTTGGCCGTGATGTTGTACGTCCCGTAACAGCCCGCCGAGCTGATCGTCTTCGACGCCATGTACGCGCGCTTGTCATTGACGTAGAGCGCCCGCAGCTTGTTGGCGCGGTCGAGCGGCGCCTTCCAGATGTTGCCGCTGTGCTGGGCCCACCCGGTCACCTGGACGCCACCGTCAAGGACTGGCTTCTCATTGGGGTAGGCCGCGTAGCTGACCCGGAATCCGTTGGTGCCGGAGTCGCTCGCCCCGAATTCGACAGTGCTGGTCACCGGATAGGTTCCACCACGGAGGAGGACGTTGACGTCTCCGGTCATGTTCGTGTTTATCGTACGAACGACGTCTCGCGCCCGTTGGATCGTCTTGAACGGGGACTGCAGCGTGCCCGGGTTGGCGTCATTACCGTCGGGGGCGACATAGTAGGTCGCCTGAACTGCGGCCGAGGCCGGCAGCTGGTTTGTCAGCACAGCCGGCAGCGTGGCGGCGACAAGCGCCGCCGCCGCCAACAATGACGTTCGAGCGGTGGATATGGCTGACTTCACGTCTGTTCCTCTCACTGGTCGTCGATGTGGTGCCCAAAGTGCGTATCGAGCGACGAGTACGGAACAGCGACGCCACTAAGGGCCGGCGGGGTCTTCCGTCGCCCCGACCGCACTCTTTGTTAACCGCCCCGAAATTCTTACTGGGAGCATAGGTCACACGTCTGACCAATGCAACCGTCAATTGGAGGGCGTCTATACAGAAATGCGCCCGGATCGGGCAGATCAACCACATCGCCCGCACACCCCCGCTGGCGTCGTCCGACGAATCCGCAACGGCGAGCTGACCCTCGCCATCGTTTACGACATCACCGCCGCGCGGCCCCTGGCGACGCCGCCTCGATGCGCCCCCAACGACGCCGCCTCCGCGGGTCCCTCGATCACTGACCACAGGTCCATCGACGACGCCCGAAAGACTCCGGAAGTTTCGGCGGCCTCACGACCCGAGACGGTGCCTCGGCTATGCCCATGTCAGCCGCGCTGCACCCTCGCCAGGCGGCCCAGCGACCCGGTGGCCGCATGAATCACGCATTGACTTACATGGATGTTCTGCTTACGGTCACCAACGAAATACCGAAAGTTTACCGAAAAGTAACCCGGAGGTCCGGCCACCTTCGGCAGGTCGCCACGCAGCGACGGCGGCCTGGCGTCGGTCCGCTCCGGCGGGCGAACCAGGAGGAACCCAGAGATGTCGCAGCTCGTCCTGTTCGCGATCGACATCTGCGCGGTGGCGCTGCTCGTCTTCGGGCTCTACTTCCCGCGACACCGCCGGCGCGATCTGGTCGTCGCCTACCTGGGGGTCAACGTCGGCGTCCTCGCGGTGGCGAGCGCGCTGAGCGCCAGCGACGTCGGTGCCGGGCTCGGGCTGGGGCTGGCGCTGTTCGGGGTGCTCTCCATCATCCGGCTTCGGTCGACGGAGCTCGACCAGCACGAGGTCGCGTACTACTTCTCCGCTCTCGCGCTGGGCATTCTCGGCGCGCTCAGCACCACCTCGATCTGGCTCAGCGGGGGCCTGATGGCGCTCATCGTCGCGGTGATGTTCGTCGGTGATCACCGACGGCTGCTCCGGCACTACCGGCACCAGATCATGGTGCTCGACTCCGCCGTCACCGATCACGTCGCTCTCGTCGCCCAGCTGGAGCAACTGCTCAATGCCCGGGTGCACAACGCCACCGTCCAGCGGCTCGACATGGTCAACGAGACCACAGTGGTCGACGTCCGATACTCGGTCGCCCGCAGTGCGGCGGCAGGCATCAGAAAGCCGTCACGAGCCGGAGCGCTCCGATGATCGCGCCACCGCTGGCGGGGCTGACACCCATCGGACTCGCCGAGGTGATCGACCTGGCGGCGCTGCAGAGCAGGGTGGACCGCAAGTACGTGGTCGCGGTGGACGAGTTGCCGCACCTGCTGGACCAACTGATCCCGTACGCCCGGGTGCTGGACATCGGCGGTGAGCGCACCTTCCGGTACGAATCCGTGTACTTCGACACGCCCTGCCTGGCCAGCTACCACTGCGCCGCGTACCGGCGGCGCAGGCGCTTCAAGGTACGGACCCGGACCTACCTCGACTCGGCCCAGTGCTGGCTGGAAGTGAAGATCAGCGGAGCGCGCGGGCGGGTCACCAAGCACCGACTGCCGTATCTCGCCGAGGACCGCCGCAGCGTCCGGTCCGGACGCGGGTTCGTCGACGATGTGCTCGATCGGGAGTCGATCCTGTCCAACCTCGCGGGCGGCCCGTTCGAGCCGGTGCTGGTCACCAGCTACCGTCGCTCCACTCTGCTGCTGCCGGCGTCCGCGAGCCGGGTCACCATCGACACCGGGCTCACCTGGCAGGACGGCGACCAAACGTTGCGACTGCCCGGCATCGCCGTGGTCGAGACCAAGACCAGCTCGGCCCCGTCACTGGTCGACCGCACTCTGTGGCAGCGCGGGACCCGGCCGGTACGGATCTCGAAGTACGCCACCGGTCTCGCGGCTCTCCGCCTGGACCTTCCAGATGTGCCGTGGCGACGCACGCTACGCCGCCATTTCCGCGCCGACCGCTTCTCGGCGCTCCTGGAGTTGACAGTTCCCACCCGATCAGAACAGGAGGCATCGTGCGCTTGACCACCCGCCACACAGGTCGTCCGGTGGCGGCCCTTCGTGCCGCCGGGATCGCCGCCACCACCGTGTTCCTCGCAGGCCTCCTCGTGGTGTCATCGCCACCGGCCGGCGCGGAACCCGTCGCCGCTACCCAGGTCGCCCAACCCGTCACCGAACTCCTCGCCGGCACTCAGGCCGCCGATGCCGCCGCCGCACCGGCCGCGGCAGACGAGTTGGTCGGCGACATCACCTTCTCAGTGCCCAGCGGCACCTTCCAGGGCGAGGTGGCGGTGACGCTGAGCAGCACGGTCAGCGGCGCCCAGATCCGTTACACCACCAACGGGCAGCCACCCACCGCCCAGTCGTCGCTCTATTCGGGCTCGGCGCTGCGCTTCACCCGCACCACCCAGCTGCGGGCACAGGCGTTCGTCGGCCAGACGCCAACCGGTGCGCCCGGCACCGCCATGTACGCCGCGCAGAACGTCACCACCGCTCACGACCTGCCCGTGGTGCTGATCGACTCGTACGGTGCGGGCCGGCCAGATCGTGAGTACCTCGACGCCACCACCATGATCTTCGAACCGACGGGCGGCGGCACGACATCGTTGGCGGCCGCCCCGACGCTCAGCACCCGAGCGGGATTCCGGCTGCGCGGCAACTCGTCGGCGACATTCGAGAAGACGCCGTTCCGGGTCGAGTTCTGGGACAACGAGAACGACGACGCCGACCACCCGGTGCTGGGCATGCCCGCCGACTCCGACTGGGTGTTGCGCGGCCCGTTCCCCGACAAGGCGCTGATCCGCGAGGCGCTCGTCTACGACCTCGGACGCGAGATGGGGTTGCCCGCTCCGCGCTACAAGTTCGCCGAGTTCTATCTCAACACCGACGCCGCACCAGTGGGTGCCGGCGACTACATGGGCGTCTACATGTTCATGGAGACGATCAAGAACTCCAAGGACCGCCTCGACCTCAAGCAGTTGGACGAGGACGACGTGACCCTGCCGAAGATCCAGGGCGGCTACATCTGGAAGTTCGAGTGGATGGCGGCCGAGGAGCCGACACTGCCGTGCACCGGGCCGGCGGCCACCTGCTGGAACTACCTTGAGGTTGCCGACCCGTCGCCCCTGCAACCGCAGCAACGGGACTGGCTGCGCGGTCACCTCCAGGAGTTCAACGACGTGCTGCACTCGTCGAACTTCGCCGACCCGACCACCGGATACCGCAAGTACATCGACGTCGACTCCTTCATCGACCTCATGATCGTCAACGAGCTGAGCCGGGAGATGGACGCCTACGTCCGCAGCTCGCACTTCTACAAGGACCGGGACAGCAAGATCTTCGCGGGTCCGCTGTGGGACTTCGACCTCAGCTTCGGCGTCGGTGGATTCTTCGCCAACGACCAGGTGTCGGGCTGGCAACACCAGCAGACCCGGCAGCCGTCGGCCAACGACTGGTTCGCCCAGTTGCTGCGCGACCCCGCGTTCGTCAACCAGGCCCGATCGCGCTGGCAGACGCTGCGACGGGGCCTGCTCTCCGACGCCGCGCTCCAGAGCCGGATCAACGCTCTCGCGACCCCGCTGACCAACGCGGCCCAGCGCAACTTCCAACGCTGGCCCAACCTGACGGCACCGACTGTCAGCTTCTTCCGCACCCCGACCTCGCCCACCTGGCAGGGGCAGGTCCAGGTCATGCGGGACTGGATGCTGCGCCGCGCCGCCTGGCTGGACTCCACCGCCGGCTGGGGTGGGTCCGTCACCACGCCGCCACCCACCACCCCACCTCCCACCACGCCACCGCCCACCACCCCGCCGCCCACAACGCCGCCGCCGGCGGCCGGCTGCATCGCGACGTACGCGGTGACCAGCCAGTGGACCGGCGGCTTCCAGGGCGAGGTACGGGTCACCGCGAGAACCTCGGCGATCAGCAACTGGACCGTGACGTGGACCCTCGCCAACGGCCAGAGCGTCACGCAGGCATGGGAACGCGACAGTCACGAGCCAGGGATCCGCGGTCACCGCCCGCAACGTCGCCTACAACGGCGCACTCGGCGCCGGCGCGAGCACCACGTTCGGGTTCCTCGGCTCGTCCACCGGCGCACCCGGCACACCGACGCTGACCTGCGCGGCGAGCTGACCAACCAACGGCCCGGGGCCGGGTCGACGATCGACCCGGCCCCGGGCTCCGGTCACCTGATGGAGAATTCCGCCAGCCGCAGCGGAGAGTCGAACACCAGGTACACGTCGTGGGTGCCGACGACCCGGGCCAACTCGGTGCTCGTGCTGACATACCGGTACTCGTCGCCGGTGCTGGGCACGGTTGCAGTGCCGAGCAGCCGGCCGGTGGGCGACCCCAACCGGATCTGGACGGTGCCGGCATCCGCGCCGGCCTTGGCGACCTTCGCGGTGAAGGTGCGCGCGCCGGCACCCAGCGCCGAACCGTCGAAGGAGATCCACTGACCGGCCGCGGTGGCGCCGACCGCCGTACCGCTGGGCTTCGTCTCGTCGACGAGCCGGACCCCCGCGTACCTGTCGAAGTTCTCCGCCCGGGTGGGCCGGGACAGGTCACGGGCCGGGATCGTCTCGCCGCGGACCCGGACCGCGGCGCGGGCCCGGATGTCCTCGGCGGAGGCCCCGACCATCAGGTCGTACACGGACGACTCGACCACCCAGCGGCTGCGGGTGACGTCCCAGTGCGCCAGGTCCGCGGCGGGCAGGCGCAGGGTCACCGTACGGGTCTGCCCAGGCCCAAGTTTCACCTGCTGGAACGCCTTGAGCTGGCGGATCGGGGTGGTGTCCCGCGAGGTGCGCTGGTGGGTGTAGAGCTGAACGACCTCGGTCCCGGTCCGGCTGCCGACGTTTGTCACGTCGACACTGGCCCTGATGGTGCCGTCGGCCGCGACCGACTGGGCGTCGGCACGCAGCTGGCCGTACCGGAACCGGGTGTACGACAGCCCGTGGCCGAACGGGTAGAGCGGCTTCGCGCGGCTGTACAGGTAGGTCTGCCCGGACGAGATGATGTCGTACTCCAGCAGGTCCGGTGGCAGCTGTGAATCCGAGCGGTACCAGGTCTGGGTGAGCCGGCCAGACGGGTTACGGTCGCCAAAGAGGACATCGGCGACGGCGTGGCCGGTCTCGGCGCCCGCGTGGGTGGTCCAGACAATTGCCGGTACGTGCTCCTGCTCCCACCGGATGGTGACCGGGTAGCTGGTCTGGAGCACGAGCACGGTCCGCGGGTTGGCCCTGGCCACGGCCTTGACCAGCGCCTCCTGGCCGGCGCTCAGCGCCGTCGAGGTCCGGTCGTGGGCCTCGCGGCCGTTGATGAACGGGTTGCTGCCGACCACCAGCACCGCGGTGTCGGCCGCCTTGGCTGCCGCCACGGCCCGGTCGATCCCGCTGCTGATCACCTCGCGACTGAAGTGGGTCGCGGCGGCCGGGGTGGATGCGCCGAGCTTGAGGGCGCCGTCGGCGCCGACCGTCACGTACGTGTCGGGGCCGAACCAGCTCTCCTTGGTCTCGTAGCCGACGTAGCGCAGCACCACGGTTCCGTCGGCCTGCGGCTCCAGCTTGAACTGCTGCTGGACGTACCAGCCGTTCGGCTGCTCGTCGCGGGTGACGAACGGCCCCCAGTTGTAGCCGAGGTAGCGGCCGTTGGCGGCGTTGCGCAGCGTCACCACATCCTGCCCCCAGTCGACCACGTCGAACTGGGCGACGAGCGCCGGGGTCGCGCCGGTCCCGAGGACCGGGTTGGCGTCGGTGGTGCCGGTGGCCGAGACGTACCTGCCGGTCGCCGTGTCCTTCAGCGCGATCCGGTCCGCCCCGTCGAGCCCGCTCACCCTGGCCGAGTTGCCCAGCCGTTCGCGGATGCCGTCGAGCGCCGTCACCTGGTAGGGCAGGTCGCCGCCGTACCAGTCCGAGTAGAGGTTGTCGGCGAGCGGGCCAAGCACCGCCACCTTGCGGGTCCGCGCCGGGTCCAGCGGTAGCGCCTGCCGCTCGTTCTTCAGCAGCACCATCGCCTCGCCGGCGGCCTGCCGGGCCAACCGCTGGTGTTCGGGGCTGTTGATGACGTCGGGGGTGATGGCGCCGTACCGGCCGCCGCCCGGGTCGAACTCACCCAACCGGAATCGGACGTTCAGGATCTCGCGGATCCGGGCGTCGATGTCCCGCTCGGTGAGCAGGCCGGTGGCGAGGGCCTGCTTGATGCCGGTGATGGTCGGCTGCGCGTTGGTGTCGTCGGTGATGAAGCTGTTGAGGCCGGCCTTGATGATCGCGGCGTTGCCCTCGGCCTGGGTCGGGTAGTAGCCCTGGGAGGCGACCAGGTTGTTCGGCGCCCAGGCGTCCGTGACGTTCATCAACGGCTGATCGGTCCAGCCGCGTACCACAGTCGCCAGGTCCGGATCCACAGTGGCCGGACGACCGTTGACCAGGTTGTACGAGGCCATCATCCCGGTCGCGGCGTCGGCGGTGATCGCCGGTTTGAAGGCGGCCCGGTCGTACTCGTTGAGCACCCGAGGCGGCACGTTCGAGGAGGTCACGTCGCGCCGGACCTCGTTGTTGTAGGCCAGGTAGTGCTTGAGGGTCGGGGCGCTCTTCAGGTGGTCCGGGTCACCGCCTGTCATTCCCATGCCGTACGCGGTGGAGATGGCCCCGGTGAGCAGCGGGTCCTCGGAGTAGCCCTCCTCGTTGCGGCCCCACCGGGGGTCGCGCAGCAGGTTGACCACAGGCGCCCAGAGGTTGAGCCCCCAAACCCGGGGGTTCTGCGCGTGGTAGCCGCGCGCCTCGTCGCCGACGGCCGAGCCGACCTGCCGGATCAGGTCGGTGTTCCAGGTGCTCGCCATGCCCACCGGCTGCGGGAAGGCCGTGCCGCGAGCCTTGACGACCGCGCCGTTGTTGTCGATGTCGGTGGACCAGGCCACGCCGTGCAGCGCTTCGGTGCCGGTCTTGAACAGGCCGATGCCCAGCCGGGGAATGGCGGGCTGGTACTGGTGCAGCCACGAGATCTTCTCGTCCTGGGTGAGGCGGCCGAGCAGGTCGTCGACTCGGGCGTTCACGGGTAGGCGGGGATCTCGGAACGGGTAGGTGGGCTCGGCCAGCGCGGTGCCGGGAACGGCCGGTAGGGCTAGCAGGGCAAGCGCGAGCGCGGTGATTCCGCGCCGAAGGCGCCAGTTCCGCATGCGGTTCTCCTCATGTCGTACGAGAGACGCCCAGCGGGCGCCGAGGCCGGCGTGACCAGGCTCGACACCCGGCTGACGGGCCTGAACGACGAATCGTCGAAGCGCTTCGACGACCCGGCCGCGTCACCACGGCCATGATTGTTGTGATCCGCGCAACTATAGATGCGTGCCAATGAGTCGGCAATACCGGCTGGCCCCACCCGGCGTTCGCCGTGCCCGCCCGACCCCAGCCGTCCGCTGCGCGACCAGGTCAGCCTGAAGGTGCCCTGCGAGCCCGCAATCGACTCGTCCAACCTGCCCGGTGACCCGTTGGGCGACTGCCTGATCACCTCCGGGCGCCGGCAACGTGTCGCCTCACACCGCCTCCTCGGTCACCGACCGGCTCGACCGGCTCGCCATGTTCCACACCGCCGCCACCACCCGCGTCACCGCCCTGCGCGACCAACTCGCCCTGGCCGAAGGCTTCGCCGACACGCTCCGCACCACTCGACCACCATCAGGGCCCAGCCGTCTGAACGCCCCCGAATCGGCGGCGTTCCACGAGACAGGGCCTACCGTCGTTGGTATGACCACTGATCCCCAAACGTGGGTGCCCGAGTCGTGCACCCTGCCGAGCGCGCAACGGCCACTGAGGCTGGCCGAATTCGACGACCTGTTCGCCACAGCCCTGCTGCAGCAGGAGCGGCTGTCCCCCACCGAACTGCGGTGGCGTCTCGACCTGGCCGCCGAGGCGACCACCCGGGACCTGACCGCCCGGGAAAGCTCCTGCTGCTCGTTCTTCTCGTTCACCATCGCCGCCGACGCCGGCGCGCTACGCCTCGACGTGCAGGTGCCGGCCGCGCACGTCGATGTCCTCGACGCGCTCGCGCTGCGAGCCGCCGCCCGGATGATGGCGTGAGCGGATCGCGCAGCAGCCGGGTCGCCACCGCAGCCGGCGCGCACCCGGGGCGATCCGCCGCTAGCAGCTCGGCGGGAGCGGCTGCCGACGCTCGACCGGCCCTCCGGCAAGATCGTGGGCGGCGACACCTCGGTACGGTCCACCGATGACCGTCGCCCGCTCCGTCCTGCTGTTCGTCGTCGCCGCCCTGTTCGAGATCGGCGGGGCGTGGCTGGTCTGGCAGGGCTGGCGCGAGCACCGCGGCCTGTGGTGGATCGCCGGCGGAGTCATCGCCCTCGGCGCGTACGGATTCGTCGCCACCTTCCAGCCTGACCCCAACTTCGGGCGGATCCTCGCCGCCTACGGTGGCGTGTTCGTCGCAGGCTCCCTCGCCTGGGGCGTGATCGTCGACAAGTTTCGGCCCGACCGGTGGGACGTCATCGGCGCCGGCATCTGCCTGGTCGGCGTCGCCTTGATCATGTACGCGCCGCGTTCAGCAGGCGGCTCCTGACCTGATTCGCCGACGCGGGTGCCCGCAGCGCCGCTCGCGACAGGCAGCGATGCGGGAGCTTACCTACCGTTCAACACCAGGGGATGGCGCCATCGAGCGCGCCGACCGCAACGCCCGCCGACTCACCTCCCGGGAAGTGGTGGCACTGAGCTGGTCCGGCACCCGTGGCGTGATCAGCCTGGCCGCGATCTTCACCCTGCCGCTGACCACCAACAGCGGCGCACCCTTTCCCGACCGTGACCTCCTGCTGTTCTGCACATTCGTAGTCGTCCTGGTGACACTCGTCGGGCAGGGCCTGACGTTCGCGCCGCTCGTGCGGATGCTGGGCCTGCGCGCCAACGAGACCGACCAGGCCCGGGTACGCAACGAGGCCCGCTCGGCAGCGGTCGAGGCGGCTCTGGCCCGCCTCGACGACGTTGCCGCCGCAGAGCCGGACAGCGCGGTGGCAGTCAACACCACACGTACGCAGCTGCTGGCCCGACTGGCGCGCTACCGCGGACGGCCGGACCTTCTGGAGCAGAGCGACTCATCCGAGATGCCCACCTCACCGGAGTACGAGACGGCACTTCGTGTCCGGCGGACAGCCATCGACGCGCAGCGCGAGGAACTCGTGCGCTGGCGCGACTCCGGCCGGCTGCCGGACGAGGAACTCCGCGTCCTGGAACGCGAACTCGATCACGAGGAGCTGCTGCTCCCGAAGCGGGCCTCCAGCTGACCTGCCGCGACGCCCACTCGCGCGGCGAGCGAAGTGTCGCCGCACAAGTGGTCGCTCCGCTTGTCGCTGCCCACCGAGAGCCAGCGGCATGTCGTCACGGTGTCAACTGGTGCAGGATCACCGGGTCCTTGATCTTCTTGTCTGCGGCCAACAGCAACGCCTTGCTGATGATCTCGCCGAGCCGGCTGTCGCCCTCGAAGGGCAGGAACATCTCCGGCTCCTTCGCCTTCGCCGAGTCGGGGATGATGCACAGGTACCGGTCGTCCGGGGCGATCAGGATGTTGCCCGAGCCGCAGTGGATGCGGTACGTGTGCAGATCACCACGGACTTCGAGGAACCGGTCGGTGAACGTGCACCGGTTGGCGATCGCCAGCCGGGGGATCAGCTCGGCCAGCACCTCCCGGCGAGTCTGGGCGGGCGGGGTGAGGTTGCCGAAGCTGTTCTGCGACCAGTAGTCGCGGTACCGGCCCTGGGGACCACCGTCGTACCAGTTCGGGTCGTTGCCCACCCCGGCCGCGGCCACGAACAGGTCGACGTCGCGCATCACCTCGCTCAGCACGACCGCCGGAACCTCCTCCAGCGGCACCGGCGTGCGTTCCCCCCGGACGAACACCAGTTGGTCGGTCCCCATGGTGTCGAACATCAGGTCGTCGCCCTGGTCTTCGATCCCGGCGATGTTCAGCTCGGCGCGCAGTTCCCAGTCCGGAAGGGCCAGCCAGGGGTTCTGGTAGCTGGCGCCGTCGTTGCGGTGTCGAACGTGCGACCAGCCGCGCCGGGACAGCAGCGCGTTGAGACGGTGCTGGCGCACGATGTGCGCGGCGAACCGGTTGGAGTACGTGCGGGTGGCGCGTTCCGCGTCGGTCAGCAGGTACTGCTCGCGGTGCGCCTGCTTGAACGGCTGGGTGATCGCGTGCCGGGCCAGGAAGTCCCGCCAGGCCAGGACCGCCGCCGAATCGTCGACCGGGTGCCACAGCCGTACCGTGGCGTCGCCGGCCGGCTCGAACACCGTGTCGTCCACGGTCCGCAGGGCGTCGCCGCCCCAGCAGCAGGCGACGCCGTCGACGGTCCAGATCAGCCTCCGGGCCAGGGTCTTGGCCAGCGGGTGGTCCAGGAACCGCTCCCGCCACTGCTCGACGGTCCACGCACGGTCGCGTCGCAGCAGCCCCTCCAGGCGGTCGCGGGTCGCGATCAGCGTGGCACCGATGTCCGCGACTGTCGCCTTCAGCTCCTTCAACTCCTCGCCGTGGTCCTTGCGCACCTGCGCCGGAGGCGCCTTGACCACCTTGCCATCGGAGTTGCGCCACACCACGGCGGCGTCGACGCCGCGCACCTCGACCTCGTACGAGCTGTCACCCAGCTTGTCGGCGAGCGGCAGCCCGAAGCCGGGCAGCGCCATCTCCTCGACGTCCTCACGACCGATGCCGAGCGCCTCGGCGTGCTTGGTCAGGCCCCTCTCGACGATGCGCAGCGTGCTCTTGTAGGTGAGCCGCGACGCCAGCCGCGCCAATTGCGCGAGGGCGGCGGGATGATCGGTGTCGACGAGCGCCGCGACCGCGACATTCGCCAGTTTCGGGCTCGCCGGACCGTGACCGGGAATCTTGCGGGTGGCGCGTTCCGCGATCTGGCCGAGGCTGCGCAGGGTCTCCTCCGACGGCGGCACCATCACCCGCAGCCAGATCAGGCCCCACAGCAGCCCGACGTTGTAGCGGTCGAGCATCCGCGGTGGGACGTCCGCGAGGTGGTTGTTACAACAGGTGGTCATCCTCAGTGGCAGGCTGCGCGCCTGACCCACCAGCGGGAGCCAGTCATCGAGCCGCGCGGCGAACTCGTCGATGCCGACCGCGTCGAGCAGGAGTCGGGCACTCTTCTGCCAGCCGGCCGTCGGCTTGGCCTTGTCCGCGCCGAGTGGGCAGTGGGCGAGCAGTGCGTGCCACGCGGACCGACGCTCCGGCAGCATCGCCTCGATGTCCGCGACGGCGCGGTCGGCCCACTGTTCTCCGACGTTGGGGATCGGCCACATCGTCTCGGCCTCTTCGCCCAGATCGCGCACGTAGCGCTCGACGCGTGTCCGGCGCCAAGCCGCCAGCGCCGCCGGGTGTGAGCGCCCCGCACGGTCCTCTGCCTGGAGGGACTCCCAGGTGAACTGCGTGAGCTGCCAGCTCCAGCCCCCGAATCCCAGCCAAACCTGGCCACCCAGCCGGCCCAGCCAGGCAGCGCCGTCGAGCCCGCCGCCGGAGAGCAGGACACGGACCAGCGTGACCCGCCCGTCGCTGTCCTGCCCGGGCACCGTCAGCGCGTCGAACACCCGCTGGCGGACCTGCACCGGTTGCCCGGCGAGGAGTTGCTCGGCCCGGGTCCACATCTCGCGGCCGGCGCGATCCCATGGAGTTTCGCCGCTGCGCGGACGCCTCGGCAGATTTTCGACAGCCGTCATCGCCGCGGCGGCACGGCGGTCGTGATCCGCGTCGCCGACGGCCAGGTCCGCCACGGCCACAGCGAGCAACTCAGCCCGCCGCGTGGCCTCCGGCAACAGCTCGACCTGCGGCGAAGCCAGCTCGTACGGGCCGCTCGGATCGTTGAGCGCGGCGAGCAGCGCCGGCCCGGTGCCGTCCGGGGCCCAGCCACACACCATGGCCACCCGATTCACGAAGTCCCGCTGGCCATGGTCGTTGAGGGTGTCTCCGCTCCGCTCGCACCATCCGCGGACGGTGTCGACCACGTCGCGCAGTGCCAGCTCCGGGTCGTACGTCCCCATCAGCCACCCACCAGCGGTACCAGCTTGAGGAAGGTGACCCGCGACCCGACGTGCAGGCGGACCTTCTCGTCCAGGGCGGTCACCTGACGGTCGTCGACCAGCACCACGAAGCCGTTACGGCCGAACGCCTCGAGCGTCGCCCGGGCCCGCTCCTCCGGATCGACCTGCCCGCCGGACTCCGCCACCTCCAAGAAGACCCGCCGTCGAATCAGCTCGCTGAGGCGTACCTCTTCCTCAAAGACGTCCAGGGTCCACTCAGGACCACTCGGCGCTCCGGTCACTTCGTCGGCGATTGTGATCATCGGCATGGCGGAGACCGTAGCTCAGACCCCGGACATGCTCTGTGACACGGGAGCGACCAGCACCGCCACCTGGGAACCGAAGCTTCCCGCAGGTAGGGGTTGCAGCGTTGACGGCCCGACGCCGGGCGGCTCGGGCCGGCTCGGGCCGACCTGAGCCGCGAGCCGTCACCAGGGCACCACACCGGCGTCCTCGAAAAATCCGCCGGTGGGACCCTCGTCGGGCAGCGTGGCCAGGCGGATGGCTGTCGCCGCGCCCTCCTGGGGAGTACGCACGCCACGGAAGCCGTTGAGGTCGGTGGCGACGAAGCCCGGGCAGACGCAGTTGATGAGGATGTTCGTGTCTGCCAGTTCCCGGACGTACTGAAGGGTCACCGCGTTCAGGAACGACTTGGAGGGCGCGTAGGCCACAGCGACCGGGCCTGTGGAGGTCTCACCACCGGGGCCGGACTGTCGGGTCAGAGAACCGACACTGCTGGACATGTTCACGATGCGCGGCGAGGCCGACCGCTGGAGCAACGGCAGCATGGCGTTCGTGACCCGGATGACGCCGATGACGTTGGTCTCCACCACCGTGCGGATGACGCCCGGATCGACGCTGCTCGGCTGCTGCTGCCGTCCGCCGGTGATTCCGGCGTTGTTGACCAGGGCATCGAGGCGTCCGGCGCGTTCGGCGATCAGATCGGCTGCGGCGGCGACACTGCGGTCGTCGGTGACATCCAACGGGACACCGAAGGCGTCGACGCCCGATTCCCGCAGCCGGGCCACCGCCGCGTCCCGCCGCGTCTCGTCGCGCGCTCCGACACCCACGCTCCAGCCCAATGCACCCAGGCCTGCCGCAATCTCGTACCCAATGCCTTTGTTGGCCCCGGTGACCAGGACGATCTTCGTGTCACTCATGTCTTCGACTGTGGGTCACGGTCCGCAGACCGTCCAAGACCGCCTCAGTCATGGGCGATACCCTGAAGGTATCGCCGCACCTCCGTTCCGGGCTAGGCTTCACACGTGGAGACACGAGAGCTGCGGTACTTCGTCGCCGTGGCCGAGGAGCTGCATTTCGGCCGAGCGGCGCAACGCCTGGGGATAGCCCAGCCGCCATTGTCGCGGGCGATCAGTCAGCTCGAACGCCGCCTGGGTGCCACGTTGCTGAAGCGTGACAGCCGCTCGGTGACCCTGACCGAAGCCGGCGCGGTCCTGCTGCACGAGGGACGAGCAGCGCTGGACGCTGTGGAAGCTGCCGAACACCGCACCCGCCGCGCGGCTCTCGCCGTCACTGGGCAGGCCAGCGTCGTCCTGGCGACCAAGGCTGGAGCGTCCAGCGAGTTGCTCGCGAAGCTGCTGCACGCCTACGCCGCCGAACCCGGAGCGGTCAACGTCGAGGTGGTGCTCTGTGGCCCCGGCGAACAAGAACGACTGCTGCGGACCGGCCGTGCCGATGTCGCGATCCTTCACCACCCGTTCGACGTCCTGACCGGGTTCGACACCGAGGAACTGCTCACCGAGGGCCAGGTCGCCATCTTCCCGGCCGGCCACCCCCTCACCACCCGCACGAGTTTGCAGCTGAGCGAGGTGACCGAGCTGCCCGACCTGCCTCTACCGCGCTGGCCCGGGAATGACGGCACCTATCCCGACGGCCCAGGCCCTGAGGCACAGAGCCACTCACAACTCTTGCAGCTCACCTCCCTTGGCCGGACCTTGCTCGTCGTGCCTGACTCCGCCCGGTCCCAGCTGAACGATGATCTCGTCGCCGTGCCGATCGTGGACGCGCCGGAGGTCACCACGGTCATCGCCTGGCCCCCGCACAGCCGTTCCCGAGCCGTCGCTGACCTCGTACGAGCCGCACTCCGCCTCTAGCCGCCGGCATCGCACCTCGTCGCGTCGGCGTACGCGAAAAAGGCCCTGACACCTGGCAGATATCTGCCAGGTCAGGGCCTTTATCTTTGGTGCGCCGCCAGGGACTCGAACCCCGAACCTGCGGGTCAACAGCCAGCACCGATGGCTGCTTCCCTGTCCAGGATTGTCACACTAATGCGCATCCGTCCGGATTCAGCCTGGTTGCACCCATAGGCGGCGCCACCCGGCCCAACGAGCTGAACCTGTCCATCAAGAGCTGGCTCGTGCAGGCGTAGTAGGGCGAATTCATGCCGTCGCAGTCGCCGTGCTTGACGGGCTGTCTTGCCTACGGGACCAGCGTTGGTGAACGGTGCGCCGCAACAGCGACCCGTAGCCGGCTCGAATGCTCTACGGGAACGGGACGTTCGGGAGTAGGTCATCGTCGCGTCCGGTCTGGGGTAGCCCGGCAGCAGCGGCGATGGCCTCGACGGCGTCGACCAGGGTGGTGGTCTCCGGTATGACGAGTTCATCGGGCCAACCCAGGACGTCGTGGGCGGCGTACCAGCCACTCATATGCTCGGCGGTGAACTCGTTGACCTGCGGGCGAGTGAGGTGCCGGCGCAGGGTCTCGGCCAGGGACACATCGAGATAGCAGAACAGCGACCGCCCTCGGTGGCTGTCCCGCAGGGAGGTCAGCATGCTTCGGTAGCGGCTGCTGTGCAGGATGCCCTCCAGCACGACGTGATAGCCGTGGTCAAGCGCAAGCCGGACGGTCTGCCCGATCAACGCCGGCGCCGCGCCGCCGGGCTTGTCGCGCTCGCGCAGCAGGATGCGGCGCAGGTAGTCCTGCTCGACCAGGGCGCAGCCCCGGCCGTGCCGGCGTCGTAGCTCGCGGGCGATGCTGCTCTTGCCGGAGCCGGAGTTGCCCCGGATGCAGACGAGGATCGTGTCCGGGCGGCCAGTGGGTTCGGCGAGCACGATGCCTCCTCGGCTTCAGTCGTTGCGCACGGTGAGATTGAGGGCGGCCACGGTCAACTGGGTGAGGTCAGGAAGCTGGTCCTCGCCGAGGGTGACGCCGCGTAGGTTGTCCAGCGGCGTCTTGAGGCCCTGGAGCCGGCTGCCCCGCAGGTCGGTGCCGTCGAGGTGACAGGAGCCCAGTTCCAGACCGCTCAGGTCGCAGGACCGCAGTGCGATGCGAGGTAGTCGGCAGGAGGACCACGCGCCGTTGGTGAACGTGCAGTCGGTGAAGGCGACCGAGCCGGCGGCGGTGACGCGTTGAAAGGTGGCGTAGTCGAAGCGGCAGCCGTCGAACAGGACGTCCTTGAGGCGTACGTCGGTGAGTCTGGTGCCGGTGAACCGGGAACCGGTGATCGCGCAGCGTTCGATGGTGGTGCCGGTCAGGGTCGCGCCGGAGAAGTCGGTGCGGGTGATCTCGCAGCCGTAGAGGCTGCCCGCTTCCCAGGTGCTCTCGCTCACGTCCACGCCGATGATCAGACTGCTGCGGATACGGGCGTCCTCAAGGTGCGAGCCGTGCCACGCTGCGCCCTCGACGAGTGCCTCGGTGAGGCCCCCGGCCAGGTCCGTCGTGGTGTCGAGGTCGTCCGGTTCGAGGTCCGGCAGCAGGACCTTCACGTCGCCGATCGTGGTGGTGCGCATGTGTCCTCAACCTGTGGGGGCGCGGGGTGGGCACGCCACCCGCGCGTCCCGTGGCGCCAGCTACTTTTTCTTGTTCCAGTTGTCCCAGCCGGGTCGACTGTCGAACTTACCCTTGTTATCCCAGGCGGGGCGGTTGTCGAACTTCGCCGCGTCGATCGACGCGACCGCCCGCTGCGGGTCGACGCCGAGGCGAGCGAGTTGCTCGGGTGCGGCGTTGACGAGGACCGCGAAAGCGTTGGTCATGGTGCTTCTCCTTGAGGGGCGAGGTGATCTGCGGCGGCGCGGACGAGGGCCTGTCGGGTGGTCCGGCAGTAGGCGGTCTCATGGGCGGTGAACGTCGCGTGCTCGAAGTAGCGGTTGCCGGCCTGGGCGCCACGGCAGAAGTCGTAGAAGGCGCAGTGGTCGGCACAGCCGTTGAGGGCTGTAATGAACTCGGCGACGTAGCCCAGATTGCCGGCGCCGGCAAGCATGGCGGTGATGGGTTGCTGGAGGACGTTGCCGGCGATGAAGTCGCCGTATCGCGGCTCGCTGATGCCGAGCAGTTCAGGTGAGAGCAGCACCACCTGCCCATCCCAAGAGACGGTCGGGATCGGCTCGTACGGCGCGTGGTCGACGCGTCCGGCGCGGGTGGCGGCGAGATAGTCGGCCAGCCGGTCCACGTCGCGGATCCGCAGCGGGCTGCCGCCGACGCGACGTTCGATAAGGCGCTGCCAGAACCGGTACGCGGCGTCCTCCGACACCGGTGCCCGGTCGGCGCCCTCCTGCTCTTCGATGTTGAAGCCGACCGACTCGCAGCCGGGCAGGCCGGTGAAGAAGTCGATGAGGGCGTCCGCGTGGTCGATGGTTTCCGGGGTGACTACACAGATCACCGAGTACCTCAGCCCTGCTTGGGCCAGGGTCTGTATGCCGCGCAGAGTGCGGGCGTCTGTTGACGTGCCGGCGCGGTCGAGGCGGTTCCGGTTCAGCGCGCCCGGTCCGTCGATGCTGACCCCGACCTCGAACCCGTAAGCGGTGAAGAGCTCGCACCGCTGTCGGTCGATCAGCGTCGCGTTGGTCTGGATCTCGTGACGCACCATCCCCGCGCGTCGCAGTTCCTCGAACGGGGCCAGCAGCTCCCGGAACAGCCCGATGGGTGTGGCGGTGGGTTCGCCCCCGTGCCACACGACGCTCACTTGATGACCGCTGTTCTGCTGGGCGATCGACTCGGCGCAGGCCTGCGCGACCGCGTCGCTCATCAGGCGGAGGGATCTCCTGTCGGGCAGGTAGCAGTAGGTGCAGTCGAGGTTGCAGAAGCTCGTCGGCTGCACGACCAGGGTGTGGAAGCTGCTGGCGACCGCCGGCTGGCCGGTGGCGTTGATGAAGCCGATGCCGTTCACGAGGAGGCCTCTTCGATGCTGGCGGCCGTGGTGGTACTGACGCGGTAGGCGTGGGTGTGGCGTGCGGGCCAGCCGAGGAACCGGTCGAACATGTCGGCGGCGCTGCCCGTGACGCTCGGGTTGAGCCGATGCAGGTCGTCGATCGCGTCGTGCAGGCAGCCGGCCAGGTAGAGGAACAGGCTCACCGGCTCTTCCCGGTACTCGGCAAGGAGCGCGAGCTTCGCCGCCGCAGGGCCATGGCTGCCCGCACCGGCGGCACAGCCACAGCGGGCGCATCGGCAGATGTTCCACCACGGCTGGCGCGGGCCGGTTCGCCGCGAGACGGCGCTGCTGGCCGGTCACCGGCGACCGCCCTCTCGGGCCTGCTGCTCGAACAGCCGACGCCACACGAAGGTGAGCAGCGGAGGATCAGCGCGCCGCACCTGACCCTGTGAGGACGTCCACCTGGGCTCGGGGCGCCGGGACTGGCTGGCCATCGCGTTACGCGAGACGTACACCGTCATGCCTCCACCCCCACCGGGAACGATGAGCGGCGGGCTCGCCGGGGGAATGGCGAGCCCGCCGCCGCATCACGGCGGCTGGGAGCAGGCCGCCGATCACCCACCCACGCAGCCCTCGTGGCGGTACGCAGGCGGGGAGAACGCCGAGACAGTTCGTTCCAGGACGGGCCGAGCCAGCGGCCCAAGCCGTGGTGTGGTGCGCCGCCCATCGATCCCTCCATCTGCAGCTCCCTGTTAGTCATTCCCGACACCGGCATCGACACGCGCTGGTGATCTGGGGTGAACTGAACGTAGGGGCGGTCCGTACGGAGGACCGGGAAAATCCGTACCGGGTCCGGCGGCGTTCTGCGGGCAGGGTGATGGTGTGCGAGGGATGACGGACGACATGACCATCGGCCAGCGCGTCGCCTTCTACCGACGTCGACGAGGCCTCTCCCAAGAGGTGCTAGCCGGTCTGGTCGGCAAGACCCAGGAGTGGTTACGCAAGGTCGAGACGAACCGGGCCGACCTGGACCGGCTGTCGGTCATCCGCGCGATTGCCAAAGCCCTCGACGTGTCCCTCGGCGACCTGATCGGTGCACCGAGCCTGTTCGAGTGGTCGGACGACTCAGGGCGCGAGACCATCCCGGCCTTGAGGGCCGCACTTCACGACTATCGTCACCTCGCGCCGACGCTGGCCAGCAGGTGGGACGTCGAAGCGCCCGCGCTGCGCGAGATCGAGAACGACGTCGCCGAGATCTGGACCGCCTACCAGCACTCGCGGTACGGCACCCTCGCCCGCCGGCTGCCCTACCTCATCCACGACTGCCTCACCGCCACCGAGGCGTACGACGGAGACGATGGCCAGCGCGCGCACGCGATGACCGCCTACGCCCACCAGCTCGCCGCGTTGTTCCTCACCAAGCTCGGCGAAGGTGACCTCGCGTGGACCGCCGCCAGCCGAGGGCTGGCCGCTGCCAACGCCAGCCACGACCACGTCGTCATCGGCTCGCTCAGCCGCTCCGCCGCGCACTCGCTGGCGTCCATCGGCGAATATGCGCAGGCTCGTGGCCTCGCCGCCACGGCGGCGCAGTTCCTGGAATCACGGCTCGCAAAACCCACTCCGCAGTTGCTGTCGGTCTACGGGAGCCTGCACCTCGTCTGCGCGCTGGCCGCCGCTCGGGACGACGACCGCGCCTCGGCCGACACCCACATCGCGGAGGCCGATGCCGCCGCACAGCGGCTCGGTGCTGATGGCAACCACGTGTGGACCGCGTTCGGGCCGACCAACGTGTCGATCCACAAGACGACCGTGGCGATGGAACTCGGCGACGTGCAGCGCGCCAGTGCCATCGGCGCCCCACTCGACACCAGCACCGTGCCCGTCGAGCGGCAGGTTCGGCACGCCATCGAAACCGCCCGAGCCCTTGCCCGGTGGAACCGCATCGACGACGCGCTCACGGCGCTCCTGGACGCCGAGGTCATCGGCCCCGACCAGGTGCGCTACCACCAGCTCTCCCGCGACCTCGTCCGCGACATCCTCACCCGCCCCCGACCACCCCGACTGGCCGTCGAACTCAGCGACCGGATGGGCGTCCGATCGGGAGGACCGCGCTGGTAGCCGGGCTCAAATCAGCCGACTCGTGTAGCCAGCCGCGACCAGACGCTCGAACGCCGCCCGCACCTCGTCCGGCATCTCCTGCGAGATCGCGAACCCGCGCTCCGCGTACACCTCGATCCGCTGCGTGTCGCCCACCAACATGTCCACCACCCGCCGCGGGTCGCCGATGCTGGCCACGTAGTCGTCCAGTTCGAGTGGGTTCGACGCGCACACCACATCAACCTCCGGCCACATCAGCCTGCAGGTGGCGTAGGCCCGACGCTGTTGGTAGGGCCGCGACATGATCAGCACCGACTTCACCGGGATCCGGTGTTCGGTCAGGAGCTGACGCGAGTACTCCAGGTTCTGGGCGGTGTTCGTGGCACGCCGCTCCACGAGAATCGCTTCCGCGGATACGCCCTGCTCGACGGCGTACTCGCGGTAGTGCACTGCTTCTCCACGCGGGAACCGCTCGACGGTCGTTGGGGCGTTCGCGCCGGTGAACACGATCCTTGGGAACAGGCCCTCGTGAAACAAGCGCGTCGCGATGACGGCCACGCCGAGGTCATGACTGCCCAACCCGATCCCCACGTCGCAGGGGCGCAACTCGTGGCGCATGTCGTGGTAGCGCCACAGCGTCTCGACATCCGCCCGGATCGCGTCAGGGATCGCCTCGGCAGGTGCCGCCGCGCTCCGGTTCATCAGCACCTACCAGTGCGGTCCGCGCTGGGTTCCCTCATGCCGCCAGAGTAGGGGTAGCAGGGCACCACGACGCCGCTGACTCCAGCACCACTGCGCTGACCTCGTAAGGACCAGAGTGCTGGCAGTGGCCGAGGCATCGTCACGCGGTGACTGCAGGATCCGACCTCCATAGGCGGCGCCTGCCGTTCTTGCCCGGCTGCCCACCACCGCCAGACGCGAAAAAGGCCCTGACCGGCAAGTATCTGCCAGGTCAGGACCTTTATCTTTGGTGCGCCGCCAGGGACTCGAACCCCGAACCCGCGGATTAAGAGTCCGCTGCTCTGCCAGTTGAGCTAGCGGCGCTCATCGGCAACGGAGAGAACATTAGCACCCCTCCAACGCGGGCTCCAATTCGGTTACCCGGGTCCCCCCTTCGGTCGAGCTTTGCCGGCAAAAGCCCCAAACCGACCACCGCCGCCAAGATCGGGGCGTGGGTTGCGGCGGTGATGCGGCACGATGTCCGCCAGGTACGCGAGAACAGAGGTGGGCATGGCACGGTTCACGCGAGCCGGGGCGGTGGTGGGCGCCCTGACTCTGGTGGCGTCGCTGGCACTGACCGGATGCGGCGGCGACGAGAAGAAGCCGGAATTCGTTGGCGGGGCGTCCTCGGACGTGAGTGCCACCCCCGGTTCGGCCGCACCTTCGACGCCGAGCACACCGAGCGGGCCGTCGCTCACGCTGAGCCCGGCCAACGGCACGAAGAACAGGCCGGTGAGCACGGAGATCAGCGCGAAGCTCCCGGACGGCGGGAAGGTGTCCGCGGTCACCCTGACGGCGGACGGCGGCGGCTCGGTCGAGGGCAAGCTGCGTACCGATGGTTCGTCGTGGGTGCCGTCCGCCCCGCTGAAGTACGGCACCCGCTACACGGCCACGGTGACGGCGAGCGCGTCGGATGGCACGAGCAGCCAGGGCACCAGCAGCTTCACCACGATGGCCAAGCCGAAGTCGACGATCGGGTCGGGCCTGTATCTCTTCGACGACAAGAGTTACGGGGTGGCCATGCCGGTGGTGACCGAGTTCCACCCGGGTATCCCGAAGAAGGACCGGGCGGCGGTGCAGAAGCGGATGTTCGTCCGGACCGACCCGCCGCAGCCGGGCGCGTGGCACTGGGTCAGCAACGGCACGCAGGCCTACTACCGGGCCCCGGAGTACTGGAAGCCGGGCACCACCATCACCGTGCGGATCGCCCTCGCGGGGGTGCCGCTGAGCAACGGCAAGTACGGCGACGTCGACCGCAAGGCCACCGCCAAGATCGGCCGGTCGTTCGAAATGAAGGTCGACAACGCCAACAAGAAGATGACTGTGTACGAGAACGGCGCGGCGGTGCGCACCATTCCGGTGAGCCTGGGCAAGAAGAGCACGCCGTCGTCGAGCGGCACCATGGTCGTGATGGAGAAGAAGGAATCCACGGTCTTCGACACCCGGGACGACCCGGACCCGGCCAACCGCTACGTGACCGACATCCAGTTCGCCCAGCGGCTCACCTGGGGCGGCGAGTACATCCACGCCGCGCCCTGGTCGGAGCACGTGCAGGGGCGGCGGAACGTCTCGCACGGCTGCGTGAACGTGTCGATGGCGAACGCCAAGTGGTTGTTCGACAAGACCCGGATCGGTGACCCGATCACGATCAAGGGCACCGAGCGCAGGATCGTCGCCGGCAACGGTTGGACGGCGTGGAGCCTGAGCTGGTCGGAGTTCATCAAGGGCAGCGCGTTGCCGGTGCCGAGTGGTGGAGCCGGCCCGGCGGTCTGAGCCGTCGGCCTCGTTGCGCCGGCCCGGCCGTTGGCCGGGTCGGCGTACCGTTGCACTCCCGCCGCTCAATGACGGCGCGACGACCCCCAGCCCCCGCACGAAGACGAACCAGGCTCACGAAACGCCGAATAGTAGCAGAATTCGGGCACTATTGATGGCGTGTTTCGGTTCACCCTCGGCAACCGGGGCCGGCTCTGGCGCGTCAGTAGGAGACGATGGGGCAGCGACCACGACTGTGAGGGAATTCATGCGAGCTAGCCAGGACCAGCTGATCAGGCCCGGCGGGCGACGCCGCGTGTTCGCGGCGGGGCTCCTCGCCGTCGCGCTGGCCTTCACCTCGGCCTGCACCGACGGCGACGGCGGAAAGCCGTCCTCGTGGCACGGCGGCGGCGAGAACCCGGCACCGAAGGCCGCGGCGACGATCAGTGAGCCGGCGGCCGACGCCAAGGACGTGCCGGCGTCCACCGGCATCACCTTCACCACGAAGGACGCCGTGGAGACCGCCGTCGAGCTGAAGGACGCCGCGGGCAAGGCTGTCGAGGGTGCCCTCGCCAAGGACGGCAAGTCGTGGCTGCCGGCCGGCGCGCTGGCGTACGGCACGAGCTACACGGCCACCGTGACCGCCAAGGGCGACGACGGACTTCCCGCCACCGCGACAAGCACCTTCACCACCATGGCCAAGCCCGGCAACCAGGTTCGGGTGAGCAGTTTCCTCGGTGACAACCAGGTGGTCGGGGTGGGCATGCCGCTGATCGTGAAGTTCAGCCGGAACATTCCGGAGGACTACCGCGACGACGTGCAGCGCCGGATGACCGTCACCTCGACCCCGGCACAGGAGGGGATCTGGCACTGGGTCAGCCCCACCGAGATCCGGTACCGGCCGAAGGAGTTCTGGAAGCCCAACAGCAAGGTCTCCTACCGGGTGCAGGCAGGCGGCCTGCCGATGGGTGCGGGTTGGTACGGCCGCGCCGACCTCTCCGTGGACGTCAAGATCGGCGCATCGGTGGTCATGACTGTCGACAACAAGACCAAGCGGATGACGGTGACCCGCAACGGCTCCGTGATCAAGACCATCCCGGTCAGCCTGGGCAAGAAGAGCACCCCGTCGTCCAGCGGCACCATGGTCGTGATCGAGAAGCTGCGCAAGACGGTCTTCGACACGTTCGAGGAGCTGGGCCCGGAGGATGGCTACCGCACCAAGATTGACTTCGCGCAGCGCCTCACCTGGGGCGGCGAGTTCATCCACGCGGCCCCCTGGTCCGAGGGTCAGCAGGGCAGCGTGAACGTGTCACACGGTTGCGTGAACGTGTCGATGGCCAACGGCGACTGGCTCTTCAAGAACACCCAGATCGGCGACCCGATCACGGTCAAGGGCACCGAGCGCAAGCTGCAGAACGGCAACGGCTGGACCGACTGGAACATGAGCTGGGACGAGTACGTCAAGGGCAGCGCCCTTCCGTACGAGCCTCCGGCCGACCCGGACGCCGCCACCCCGACCCCGGACGGGTCGGTCACCCCGTCCCCCACGCCGACCGCCTGAACCACCCGACGAAAGCCCCCTCCTCGGAGGGGGCTTTCGCGTAAGCCCCTTTCTCGTCCCACAACGACTCAGGCCCCCTCCGAGGAGGGGGCCTGAGCGGTGAAGCCAACTGGGTGACTGATGGGAATTGAACCCACGACAACCGGGACCACAACCCGGTGCTCTGCCAACTGAGCTACAGCCACCATGCCGCCGTCGCCCGGTCGATCGCTCCGGGCGGGGTGCGGACCAATAATAGCCACACCACAGCCGGGCACGTCCAGCGGGTTGCCGGTCAGCGGGGCAAGGGTCAGAGTTCGGCGGCGATGGCCTTGGCGCTCTCGACATCCGGGCCGGGCAGCGGAACGAAGACAGTGCGCCGGTAGTACTCCAACTCGCGGATGCTCTCCCGGATGTCGGCCAGCGCCCGGTGGGCGAGACCCTTCTGCGGCTGACCGAAGTACACCCGCGGGTACCAGCGGCGGCAGAGTTCCTTGATCGACGACACGTCGATCATCCGGTAGTGCAGGTGCGCGTCGAGGCGGGGCATGTCCCGGGCGATGAAGCCTCGGTCGGTGGCGATCGAGTTGCCGCACAGCGGGGCCGTCCGCGGATCCTTGACGAAGGTGCGGACGTACTCCAGGACCAGGTCCTCGGCCTCGGCGAGTGTGACCGCCGAACGACGGACCTCCTCGGTGAGGCCGGACTTGGCGTGCATGGTCTGCACGATCTCCGGCATCCCCTCCAGTGCCGCCTCGTCGGCGTGGATGACCACGTCGACACCGTCACCCAGCACGTTGAGGTCGGGATCGGTGACCAGTGCCGCAACCTCGATCAGTTTGTCCCTGCCGAGGTCCAACCCAGTCATCTCACAGTCGATCCAGACGAGGAGATCAGCCACCGGGACAGCCTACGCGCAGCCCACGCCCTGCGGCTGCGCGCTCTCGGCCGACCGGCCCGCTAGGGTTTCGGGGTGCCAGCAGAACCCGTCGCACCGCCCGCCGTCACCGAAGACGATCCCGGCGGCCGTACGGTCCGTCGCCTGGTCGCGCTGGTGGCCCTCGGCGCTGTGCTGCCAGCGCTCTACCTGCCCGGCCTCGTGCACAACTTCTTCGACCTCAAGATCTACATGTCCGCGATGGACTGGTGGCGTGTCGGTCACCCGCTCTACGACTACGTTCAACCCGACCGGGTGCAGGGCGAGTTGTACTTCACCTATCCGCCGTTCAGCGCGTTGCTGCTCTGGCCGTTCGGTCTGCTGCGGCTCGGCGCCACCGTGGCGATCTTCACGGCGCTCACCGTGCTGGCCGTTGTGCTGACCACCCGATGGCTGGTGGCGCCGGTGATCGCCCGACACGACCTGCCCCGAACGTTCACCCTGGTCGCCGCCGTTCTGCTGGTGCTGGCGGTGGAGAGCATCCGCGAGACGATCACCTTCGGCCAGATCAACATGCTGCTTGTCGTGCTGATCCTGGCCGATCTGCTGTTCGCGGTGCCACAGGCACGACGCTGGGCCGGGGTGGGCGTGGGGCTGGCGACGGCGCTCAAGCTCTTTCCGGGCATCTTCATCGTGTACCTGCTGGCCACCCGGCGGTGGCGGGCCGCGGCGGTGGCGAGCGCGACAGCCGCTGCGGCGACCCTGCTCGCGGCGGCGATCGCCCCGCGCGACTCGTGGCGGTTCTGGACGCACGAGCTGTGGACCACCGAGCGGGTGGGGCGCACCGACATCGTCGGCAACCAGTCGCTGTTCGGCCTGCTCAGCCGGTTCACCGAGCCGGACAAGCCGGACCGGCTGCTCTGGCTGCTGGTGGTCGCCGTGGTCTCCGTGTACGGGCTGTGGCGGGCCACCCGCGCGGCGCGGGCCGGCGACCCGTTGACCGGCCTGACGTTGACCGGGTTGGTCGGTTCGTTGGCAAGCCCGATCACCTGGACCCACCACATCTACTGGTTCGTGCCCGCGGTGGTGCTGCTCGCCGACGCGGCGTTGAGCGCCGACCGCCCGGACGAGGTGCGCCGGCGCCGGTGGCTGGCCGGGCTCGCACTGGGCATCACCGCCGTGACCATCTACGGCGTGGTGACGTTCCAGGCTTGGGGCGCGGGACCGGTCCGCACGCACGACCCGGTGGACTTCGTCGTGCAGAACACCTACGTGCTGCTCAGCCTGCTGCTGCTGGCGGCGTTGCCGGTGCGGTCGAGACTTAGTGCGGAAAATCGCACCAATTGGACAGACCTCCCGAGTAGCCATCATCGGCGCTAACCTGTCCTCATCTACCTCAAGCGTCGCTCGGGTAGCACCGATCCCCCGGTGAGAGTGGCCCTCCGCGTCGGCAGCGCGGAGGGCCACTCGCCGTTTCACCCCACCGCCACCGGCCGGGCCGTCAGCCGGCGGGACCACCACCGGCTTAGCCGTCACCCGGTGGGACCACCACCGGCCGGGCCGTCATTCGGCGGGACCGCCACCGGCCGGGCCGTGGGCTCGTCCGTGTCGGCCGGCGGCCAGGCGAGACTCAGCGTCACCTCCGGCGGGTGGGGCAGCCGGACCGCCTCGTCCAGGTCGGCGAGGGTGGCGGCGCGCGCGGGGCCGATCGCCGACCGGGACCGTTCCGCCGCTCCGGAGCCGACCGGGGCGAGTTGTCGCACCGGCAACGGCGGGGTCGGGTCGGGTTGCCGAGGACCCAGTCCACTCAGCGAGGTGACCCCGAGCCGGCCGGCGAGCACCGGCACCTGGTCCGGCTCGACCACGAAGATCACTTCGCGCGGGCGCACCGGTCGCAGCAGGAGCAGCACCGCGCCCACCACCAGCAGAACGCCGACGGCCAGCAGACCCCAGGTGGCCGGGCCGGTCCACCCGGCCCGCAACTCCGCGCGCAGGTCCAGGGCCAGGTCGGCACCGCCGTCGGGGCGCATCACCACCAGGCTCATCGGTTCACCGGCCAGGTCGTCCGCACTCCACTCCAACGAGCCGATCCCCTCGCGTACCCAGAAGGGTCGACCCAGAGGCGTGACCGACCCGTCGGCCGTCGGGACGCTCGGGGTGTCGACGGCCGGTCCGGCCGGATCAAGCCGGACCGGCAGCGGGCCCCGGGCCAACGCCACCCGGCGGACCGTGGCGTGTGGCACCGCCTCCAGCCAGCCACGCACCTCGGCGGTGGGCGCCAGTCCGACGAAGGCTGGCCCGTCCGTGGTGCGGGCGTCCACCCGCAGCCGGGTCTGCGCGGAACGCGCGAAGGGCGCCTCCTGTCGCAGCAACCGGTCGAGGTCGGTCACCACGACCGCGTGACCGGGCGTGCGGACCGTCTCGAAGCGGGCGGCGAAGGCTCCGCCGGGGTCGGCGTGTCGGGTCACCAGCCACAGCCCACCACCGACGAACAACGCCGGAATTCCCACGACCAACAGCAGCACACCGGCGATCACCCGCACGAACCGCATCCGCGCCGTCCCCCTTCGTAGCCAAATACCCGGCCGACCTTACCGACGTAGCCCGTCTGATCAGGGGATATCCACGGCACGGTTGGCACCGACTCCGGAAAGCGCGCTGGCCCGCCGGGTGATCCAGCGGGCCAGCGGGTGGGACAGCGGTCAGGACTTGGCGACCGGCTCCCGACGGGTACGCGCGAACGCCAGCCCGCCCAGCGCCAGGCCGGCGAGGCCAGCGACGAGACCGGCCACACCGAGGCCGACGGCGAGCCCGTTGCCGTCGTCGTCATCGTCGTCACCGGGCGAGGCGACGGCAGCGGCCGGCGTGGCGGAAACCGCCGGCGCCGCCGCGGCGGCCAGGGTGAGCACCGGCGCCGGGTGCTCCGGCTCCTCGGCGCCCGGTGCCGGCTCGTCGATCCACCGCGAGATGTTGCCGTCCGAGTAGGTCTGCAGGGTCTTGAAGACCATCGAGTCGACCTGCGGCAGCGGCCCCAACGAGACCGGGAACTCCTGGAACTGACCCGGCTTCACACCCGCGTCACCGGAGGCCGTCCAGGTGATCTTGGAAACCGCTTCGGTGAGCTGACTGCCGTGCACCTCGATCGGCGGATCCACCTTGCGCTTCTCCGTGGCGACCGTCCAGCCGGGCACCGGCATCGTCGACACCGAACCGACCGGCGCGTTCTCCGGGAGCACCACCTCGAGCTTGACGGTCGACGCGCTGTCGCTCTCGTTCGGCACCCGGAACGCCACCCGGGCGTAGCCGCCCTGGGTCGCCTCCTTCGGGTTCACCGTGACGTGCGCGGACGCTGGTCCGGCGAAGCCGAGCACAGCGGTGGCGGCGGCGGTGAACGCCAGGGCGGCAGCGGCGGTTGCGGTACGCCGGAATCGGGTCATGGGTTTCGCGAACCTCTCTAACGGATGGGCACGGTGGCGGTCACCGTGGCCTGGTCGATGTCGGTCGTTCGGGCGGTGATCTTCAGTTGCCACTCGCCTGCGGTCGGCAGGCTGATGTCGCCGTAGGCGTGACTGTCCGTCAACCGCAGCAACGGCACCTCGATCGGCTCGATCCCTGCCGAGGGCAGCGCGACGGTCGCCTTCCACTCCGCGACCAGCAGTGGCTGGTTGTCCTTGCCGTACGCGTACAGGTGCACCGAGTTGTTGCCCCGCTCGGCCGGGCTCACCTCGACCTCGACGGACAGCAGCGGGCTGGACAGCCTGGTGCTGAAGAGGCCGGCCTCGGCCCCGGCGGAGGGGCTGGCCGCGGCGGTGCGGGCGGGCGTGGTCTGCACGAGGGTGGCGGATACGGCCAGCACCACGACGGTGACGGCCAGCTCCACCAGGACCGCCCGGCGCACCGGCACCGGGCGTTGCGCCGCGACGCGGCTGCGCACCAACTGCCGGGAGTACGCGGCCACGGCGATGACCAACGCGAACAGCCCGATCTTGGCGAGCAGCAGGCGCCCGTACGTGGTGTCGAAGAGCGCCCGCGGGGTGGCCACCTCGATCAGCGCCTGGACGGTGCCGGCCAGCAGCAGCGCCGAGACGGCGAGCGCCGCCCAGCGCGACCAGATCGGCAGGATCGCCCCCAGCTCCCGCTCGTCGGCCTGGCGCAGCAGGTAGACGGCGAGCATGAGCAGACCGCCCAGCCAGACCGCCATGCTGCCCAGGTGGACCGCGTCGACCACCACCGAGACCGCCGGCGCCGGGGAGGCCGCCGGGTGCCCGGCCAGCGGCCAGGTCAGCAGGGCGGCGCCGCCGAGAATGGCCAGGATGATCGCGTCCGCGCGGCCGGCGGGCCGGGCCAGCAGCGGTCGGAGCAGGAAGACGGATGCCGCCAGCAGGCCGAGCCGGACCAGGTGCGCGGCACCGAAGGCGCTGCCGAAGACACTGCCGAACCCCTCGCCGGTGACGTCGAAGAGACCCCCACCGGCCGTGTAGGGCACCTGCAACCACAGGTCGGCGACTGTGGCGAAGGCCACCAGACCGAGGCCGGTCCAGGCCAGCCGGGTCGGCCCCCGCCGGGAGAGCCGTCGCGGCCAGAGCGCGGCGAGCACCAGCGCCGGCCCGACCAGCAGCACCAGGCCGGCGTAGCCGAGGAAGCGGGCCACCTTCACCGCCGTGCCCACCACCGGGTTGGCGCGGCTGTCCGTGCCGGAGTCGACGGGTGGCGTCGAGGGTGCGCCGACCGAGTAGGTGAACGCCCCGGAGACCGGGTGGCTGTCGGCGGAGATCACCCGAAAGCTGACCAGGTAGGTGCCGCGGGCGCCGGCCGGGTCCACCGGGATGGTCACGACCGTGCCGCTGAACGACGGTTCGCCCCGGTCGGCCCGGGAGCCGTCCGGCGCGATGACCCGGATCTTGCCGGGCACCTTGCGGACCGACTCGCTGAACGTGAGGACCACCTCGGACGGCCCGCTCGGCACGATGGATGCGGCGGCCGGACTGCTGCTCGCCAGCACCGCGTGGGCGCTGGCGGAGGTGGCTGGCGCGATCAACAAGGCGACGACGGTGACCAGGAGGCCGGCGGCTGCGGCCAGCCGGGCGGCCCAGCGGCGGGGGGCGACAGTCATGCCGGCCATGGTCGCCGATCGGTGTCCCGTTCGGCGACCCGCGGGGGGTGGGCGCGTCGGTGGTCGCACGTCATGAACTGGTAGTCGGGCCGGGGTGGGGAAAAGTTCCCGACGTGGCGCAGACCATCCAAGGGCCGAACGACCCTGACGCCCCACCGGGTGCCGCGTAACCTGGTGTGTCGTGATCCCTGTCCCGCGTGACTCCGGTGCCGCCTCCCCGGCGGAGCCGGCCGACGAGGTCGCCCGGGACCCGGCAACCGAGTGGGCGCTGACCGCCCGCGACGGTGATCCCACCGCCCAGGCGGCGTTCGTCCGGCTGACCCAGGCCGAGGTGTGGCGGTTCGCCGCCGCCCTGGTCGACCCGGACAGCGCCGACGACCTGACCCAGGAAACGTACCTGCGGGCGTTTCGGGCCCTGCCCGCGTTCGAGGGGCGCTCCAGCGCCCGCACCTGGCTGCTCGGCATCGCCCGGCGGGCCTGCGCCGACCACCTGCGCACAGTCGTCAGGCGTCGGCGACTCGACGAGCGCCTGACGGCGAACGCGTACACCGACCGACCGCACCCGGACCCGGCCGGACAGTTCGGCGCCGCCGACCTGGTCCGCCGCCTCGGTCCCGAGCGGCGGTCCGCGTTCGTGCTCACCCAACTGCTCGGCCTGTCGTACGCCGAGGCCGCCGCCGTCGAGGGGGTGCCGGTGGGCACCATCCGTTCCCGGGTCGCCCGGGCCCGTAACGACCTGGTCGAGGCGGTCGGCGACGCCCTGACCGGCTGAACCCGGAACTTCCGGCGCGGACGGGACGACAAATGAGCGTGACACCTTCCACCCGGGGCGGCCGTTGGCCAGTGGCCCGACCCTGGCTCGGCATCGCGGCCCGACTCGGCCTCGCCGCCGTCTGGCTGGTCGCCGGGGCGTCGAAGGTCAGCGACCTCGCCGCCTCAGGGCGGGCGGTGAACGCGTACCAGGTGCTGCCGTACGACGTGGCGACAGTGGTCGGCGCGGCCCTGCCCTTCGTCGAGCTGGCGTTGGGCGTGCTGCTGCTGCTCGGGCTGGCCACCCGGCTCGTCGCCGGCGTCTCCGCCGCGCTGCTGGTGGTCTTCATCGCGGGGATCACCTCGGCCTGGACGCGTGGGCTGGCCATCGACTGCGGCTGCTTCGGCAGCGGCGGGCAGCTGGCAGCGGGGCAGGCCCCCAGTTACCTCCCGGAGATCCTCCGAGACCTGGGATTCTTGGTTCTGGCCGGATTTCTGCTGATCTGGCCGCGTACGCCGGTATCGGTGGACGGGTGGTTGTCCGGCGAACCCGTTGTG
The DNA here is from genome assembly GCF_040608575.1 of Micromonospora sp. NPDC005171. Taxonomy (NCBI): domain Bacteria; kingdom Bacillati; phylum Actinomycetota; class Actinomycetes; order Micromonosporales; family Micromonosporaceae; genus Micromonospora; species Micromonospora sp. NPDC005171. The sequence continues at coordinate 168,565 of NZ_JBEXIM010000002.1, forward strand.
GAGGACGAGGATGAGTAGTCGCAAGGGGCAGCGGGACGCCGCCCGGGTGGTCCGCGAGCAGTTGGCCCGCGAGCGGCGCCGCCGCCGCACGATCTGGGTCTCCGCCGCCGCGGTCGTCGTCCTGGTCATCGCCGGCGTCGCCGGCTGGGTCGTCTGGTCCAACCAGCGCTCCGACGACTTCACCACCCCACCCGGCGCCAACGCGGCCGGCACCGGCATCGTCACCGGCGGTGGCCCGGTCACCATCGACGTCTACGAGGACTTCCTCTGCCCGGCCTGCAAACAGTTCGAGCAGACCAGCGGGTCGACGCTCGAACAGTTGGTGGCCGAGAACAAGGCGAAAGTGGTCTACCACCCGGTCGCGTACCTCAACCGTTTCTCCACCACCGAGTACTCCACCCGCTCCTCGGCCGCCTCCGGCTGCGCCGCGGCGGGCGGCAAGTACCACGAGTACGCCAAGGCGCTCTTCGCCCAGCAACCGCCGGAGGGCAGCGCCGGGCTCACCGACGACAAGCTCATCGACATCGGCACCAGCGTGGGCCTCGACCGGGGCTCCTTCGGCACCTGCGTGAAGGACCAGACGTACCGGACGTGGACCGAACACGTCACCGACGACGCCAGCCGGAGCAACGTCACCGGCACGCCGACCGTCAAGATCAACGGTCAGCCCCTTGAGAACCCCACCCCGGACGCGCTCACCGCAGCCGTGGCGGCGGCCGGCAAGTGATCCGTACCCTGCTGGGCCGAGCCGGCCTGATCGCCGCCGCAGCTGGCCTGGTGACAGTGATCAGCGCGACGCCCGCCGCCGCGCACGGCGCGGACGCGCCGGACGGCACCGACTACCGCACCCGGGCCACCGGTGTCGCACCGGCGCGGCCAGGGCTTGAGGTACGCGTCATCGAGGCGGGCGCCCGACTGGAGCTGACCAACCGCACCGGCCGCACCATTGAGGTCATCGGCTACTCCGGCGAGCCGTACCTGCGCGTCGGCCCGGACGGAGTCTTCGAGAACAGCCACTCCCCCGCCACGTACCTGAACCGCACCATCGCCGGGGACACCGCGCTCCCCGCCGAAGCCGACCCGGCCGCCGCACCGTCCTGGCAGCGGATCGCCGACGGCAGCACCGCGCGGTGGCACGACCAACGCGCGCTGTGGCAGGAGTCGGCACCACCGGCCGCGGTACGCGCCGCACCGGACCGCGAGCACCGGGTCCGGGACTGGACCATCCCGCTGCGCGACGGCAACGACCCGGTGGTGATCGGCGGCACGCTGGACTGGGTGCCGCCACCCGACGCGTACACCTGGTGGGCGGTGACCATCGTGGGGCTGCTCGCGGTGGGCGCGCTCGGCCTGTTCGCCGCCACCGCCCCGGCCGGCGCCCGCGCGCTCTCCGCGCTGGGCGTGTTGCTGATCGTCGGCGGCGCGCTGGCCGTCGGGTACCCGGTGGGACGGGAGTTGGACGCGGGCGCTCAGGGATTGGGCGGAGTGCTGGTCGGGCTGCTGTCCGGGCAGATCTGGTCCCTGCTCACCGGCGTCGGCGCGATCGCCGCCGGTTGGTACGCGTTGAGTCGCCGCCCGGGTGCGGACTTCGTGGTCGCGCTGGCCGGGGCGTGCCTGGCGCTCTTCGCCGGAGCGGCGAACGCCGCCGTGTTCGCCCGCGCCATCGCCCCGGTGCCCTGGTCACCCGCGGTCGCCCGGGTCATGGTGGCGCTCTTCCTGATCACCGGCGCCGGCGCGACAGCCGCCGGCATCTTGCGCCTGCACGCCGCGTCCCGCACCACCGCGGCGGCACCACGGGTCGAGGCTGCCGAGAGTGGGTCTACGGCTGCGGGGTGAAGCCGTAGGGCAGTTCCAGGCGGTGTCTTGCCAGCAGGGGGGCGTCGTTGAGCAGGGTGTGGGTGGGGGCGTCGGCGACGATCCGGCCGTTGTCCAGGATCACCGAGCGCTCGCACAGCTCCGCCGCGTACGGCAGGTCGTGCGTGACCATCAGCAGGGTCACCGGCAGACCGCGCAGGATCTCGGCGAGCTCACGACGCGCCGCCGGGTCCAGGTTCGACGACGGCTCGTCGAGCACCAGGATCTCCGGGTGCATGGCGAGCACTGTGGCCACCGCCACCCGGCGGCGCTGCCCGAACGACAGGTGTTGCGGGGCCCGCTCCCGGTGCTCACTCATCCCCACCGCGGCGAGCGCCTCGTCCACCCGGGCGGCCAGCTCGGCCCCCCGCAGACCCAGGTTCGCCGGCCCGAACGCGACGTCCTCCGCCACAGTGGGCAGGAACAACTGATCGTCCGGGTCCTGGAAGACGATGCCCACCCGACGGCGTACCTCGGCCAGGATGGGCCGATCCGGTGTGACAGTCAGCCCGCCGACGCTCACGCTGCCCTCGGTCGGGGTGAGGATGCCGTTGAGGTGCAGCACCAGCGTGGTCTTGCCGGCGCCATTGGGCCCGAGCAGCGCCACCCGGTCGCCACGCGGCACGCTCAGGTCGACCCCCCGCAGGGCGACGTGCCCGTCCGGGTACGCGTAACGAACGCCCCGAACGTCCAGCGAGACAGCGGTCTGCACGACACCGATCATGACAGCACGACGGCGGTGGCGGCGATGGAGGCCGCCAGCACCGGCACGGTCGCCGCGACCAGCCACTGACCGGCGCTCGCCGCACCCTCGCCCTGCCACACGGCGGGCATCCGCCCGGTGTAACCCCGCGACAGCATCGCCAGATAGACCCGCTCGCCGCGCTCGAAGGCACGCAGGAACAACGCCCCGATCCCGGCGGCGAAGCCGCGCAACTGCCACAGGAAGCGCGGATCGTCGCCCCGGGAGATCCGGGCCACCCGCATCCGCCGCGCCTCGCCGACCAGCACGTCGAGGTAGCGCAGCATGAACGTGGCGATCTGGGTGAGCACCTGCGGGCAGTGCAGCCGGTCCAACCCCACGATCAGGTCGCGGGTGGTGGTGGTCGCGGCGAGCAGCAGCGACACGAGCACCCCCAGGGTGCCCTTCGCCAGGATGTTCCACGCGCCGTGCAGCCCGTCCTCGGACAGCCGCAGGCCCAGCACCTCGACGCGGTCGCCGCTGCCCAGGAACGGCAGGGCGACGGCGAACAGCACGAACGGCAGCTCGATCAACGCTCGGCTGAGCAACCACCGTGGCCCCACCCGGGCCAGCGCCGCCACCACCGCCACCAGCACGGCGTACGCGCCGAAGGCCCAGAACGCCTCGCGCGGAGTGGCCACCACGGCGATGGTGAAGACCACCATCGCCACGACCTTCACCTCGGGCGGGAGGCGGTGCACCGGCGAGTCCAACTCGCGGTACAGCACGTGCCCGTGACCGGCCCCCATCCGCGTACCCCCGCTCAGCTGGCCGCGTCGGCGCGGCGCCGGACGTCGCCGGACGTCACCGGGTCGCCCTCGGGCGTGGCACCGTCGGCGGGCGTCGACGCCGCGGCACCGTCGGTCGGCGTGCTGCCCCGACGGCGCAGCAGCCAGAACCCGCCGGCCCCGATCGCGAAGGTGACCAGCACCCCGAGCACCCCGGAGAGGCCGGTGGAGACGAAGCTGTTCCGCACGCCCTTCACGCCGTAGTCGGCGAGTGGACTGTCGGCCAACTCGTGGTCGCGGGCCTGCTGGGCCGGGCAACTCCCACCGACGATGTTGTCGTCGGCGTCGACGGTGCAGCCCTTGAGCAGGGAAGAGTCCAACCCGTCCGGGTGGGACGAGGCGTAGTTGCTCACCACACCGGCGAGCAGCAGTGCGACCAGCAGGCCGCCAGCCAGGAAGGCCCAGGATCGGTTCTTCATCGGACACCTCCGGCGACCGGGACGGCGGGGACGGCGGGCGCGCGCAGGGAACGCAGCGCGTACACCAGGTCGGGGCGCACCTTCGCGACGGTGAGCACCGTGGTCGCGGTGATCAGGCCCTCACCGATGCCGATCAGCAGGTGGACGCCGGCCATCGTGCCGGCCAGCCCGGCCAGGTTGCCGCCCAGGTCGGTGGTGCCCCCGAGCCAGTACTGCACGACGAAGCCCTGCGACGCGACGACCACGCTGAGCATCGCGGCGACGAAGGCGGTCACGGCCAGCCCGGCCCGCGTGCGGGGCAGCACCCGCAACAGCAGCGCGATCAGCGCGTACGCCGCGGCGGTGCCGAGCAACGCCATGTTCGTGATGTTGAGGCCGAGCATCGCCACGCCGCCGTCACCGAAGATCAGTGCCTGCACGACAAGCACCACGGCCACGCAGAGCGCGCCGACCCACGGGCCGACGAGCATGGCGGCGAGCGCGCCACCGAGCAGGTGGCCACTGACGCCGGCGGTGAAGATCGGGAAGTTGAGCATCTGGACGGCGAAGATGAACGCCGCCACCAGGCCGGCCATCGGGGCCAGCCGGTCGTCCAGGTCGCGCCGGCCGCGCAGGACGCAGGCGGTGAGCGCGGCAAGAGCGAGCGCAGCGAAGATCGCTGCCACGGGACCGTCGATGATCCCGTTCGAGATGTGCATCGCCAGTGTCTCCACGCGACCTCCAACGCGTCAGCGGGCCCGACCGGGCCGGCGTGGGTCAGCCTATTTCCCAATCATCGTTGTTGCCAGAGTCTGGCAACAACGCATGGGCTTGATCACTCCAGGCCGGTCTCCGCCGGCTCGGCTACCGAAGGTCGACTCGGCTTTCCTGATACCGGGGTGTCCGCAGCTGGTGGATGCCCCGATTTGCAGAACCACGAGTTGACCTTCACGCGCCGACGCGCCGCACCCGCCAACGGGCCCACGCGACGCAGCCGCCGACGGGCCCACGCGTCGCACCTGCCGACAGGCCCACGCGCTGACGCGCACACGCGCCGCACCCGCCGACGCGGCTCGCCGGCGGCGGCGCCCGCCGGCTCGGCGGTAGGGTCGGGCCATGACCTCGCCCGACCGCCTCTCCCCCGGTGACCCCGCGCCCGAGTTCACCCTCGCCACCGACACCGGCGACCAGCTCTCCCTCGCCGACCTACGAGGTCGCAAGGTCGTCCTGTACGCCTACCCGGCCGCGATGACCCCCGGCTGCACCAAGCAGGCCTGCGACTTCCGCGACTCGCTCGCATCACTCCAGGCCGCCGGTTACGAGGTCGTCGGCATGTCCCCGGACAAGCCGGAGAAGCTGGCGAAGTTCCGCGAACGCGACGCGATCACCTTCCCGCTGGTGTCGGACCCGGACAAGGCGGTGCTGACCGCCTACGGCGCGTACGGCGAGAAGCAGTTGTACGGCAAGACCGTCACCGGCGTGATCCGCTCGACGTTCGTGATCGACGCCGACGGCAAGGTCGAACGGGCGCTCTACAACGTCAAGGCCACCGGGCACGTCGCCAAGCTCCGCCGCGACCTCGGCCTGGACTGACCTGTCGTACCGGTTCGCTACGGTCCGTCAGTGGTTCGATACAAGTACACACCCGAGGCGCTCGCCGCAGCTGCCGCCGCCGCTCGCAACGTCACCGAGGTGATGCGGTTGCTCGGCGTACGCGTCAGCGGCGGCTCGCATGCGCACATCAGCCGGCAGCTCAAGAGGTTCGGCATCGACACGTCGCACTTCACTGGTCAAGCACACAATCGAGGCGTGCGTTGGCGTCGGATGTCCCCCACAGAGTTGCTGGTGGTGCTGCCGGCCGGTTCTCGCCGAATCCCGGGGATCCGCCTCAAACGCGCCTTGGCGACAATCGGCCTGCCCGAGACCTGCGAGGTGTGCGGCACCGGGTCAACGTGGCAGGGCGCCAGACTGACGCTGCACGTTGACCACATCAACGGCGACTTTCTCGACAACCGGCCGCGCAACCTTCGCCTGCTCTGCCCTAACTGCCACAGCCAGACCTCCACATACGCTGGTCAGCGACGGCCTGCACTCGTGGAGCCTGAGGTGGTCTACGATCCTGATGCGGTTACTCCGACCGGCTTTCCCATAGGCAGGCGACTGCCGCATCGACCGGAGTGGCCGTGGACGCTGGTGGAGTACAGCTTCAAGGGGCCGTAGCCCAACGGCAGGAGGCATGCGGTTTAGGTCCGCACCAGTGCGGGTTCGAATCCCGTCGGCCCCACATCGCCATTGAGTGACGACGGATCCTGGCTCGGCCAGAGCCAGGATCGGTTGTCGGGCGCGTCACTGTCGCGGGTCACGGGCCTGGTCGTCGGGTCAGGATGGCGAGCGTGAGTCCGCGCTTCTTCCTCGACCCCGACCTGACCCCGCAGCTGCGTGCCGAGATCGTCGACCTCTGGGTCGACGTCAGCAACGCCGGCGGCGCGGTCGGCTTCGTGCCACCGGTCACCGCAGCCGACGTGCACGTGATCGCCGATCCGACCTTCGCCGGTATCGCCGACGGACCGGACCGGCTGCTGGTCGCCTACTCCGGGGACCGGCTGGGGGCCATGTTGATCTTCAGTGACAACCGGTTCCCGCTCAAGGCGCACTGGTGTCTGGTGAAGCGGGTGATGGTCCACCCGGACACCCAGGGCACCGGCTTCGGGTCGGCGCTGATGGTGGAGGCTGCCCGGCTGGGCAGGGCGTTCGGCCACGAGGCGTTGCACGTCACGGTGCGTGACGGGCTGGGGTTGGACAAGTTCTACGGTCGCCTCGGGTACCGGGAGATCGGCCGGCTGCCGGGCGCGTTGCGGGTGGCCCCCGATGACGACCGGGACGAGATTCTGATGTGGCTCGATCTGACGGTGGCGGACTGAGCGGCTCGATCTGACGGTGGCCTACTGAGCGGTCAGCCCGCGCACCACCGTGCGTTCGCCCGGGCCGAGCTGGTGGTCGGCGGGTCGGTGGCCGGCGCGCTGGTCCTCGCCACCTCTACCGGGCGACGAGTTGGCGTGACGGTGGGTCGGTTGCCCGGTGGCCGGGTCGACGCGGACGGCCGTCGAGTGCCCGCCCCGGCGCCCGGTGCGTACATCCGGACGGTGCTGTTCTGCACCTGACCCGGCGCCATCCGAATGCCTCCGACGGTGGCCCGGTTGCCGTACACGTCGGTGACCCGGACGTTGAACGGGCCCGGCCCGGCACCGGAGGCGATCAGCCAGTAGTTGTAGTCCTGCCGGGCGGCCGACTGCCAGGGGTCGCTGTCACGCTGCCGGACCTCGACGGACCGCAACGGGTTGCCGTGATTGCCGATGCGGACGGCGAACCACCACTGCGACGCGCCCTCCTTGATCCGGAAGGTGAGTGGGCCGGGCAGCGGCGGGTTGACCACCGCGCGGTAGGTGACCGGGACGAGGCCCTGGACCGGGTCGGCGATCCGGGCGAATGCCTCTCGGGACAGGTCGAGGTGGCCGGGCTCGCACTCCGGGCACTGGTCCATGATGAGCACCCGGACGGTGCCCTTCGGGCCGACGACGTCGAGGAATCCGCCGCAGGCGGCACCGGCGGAGTATTCCGTCGGACCGAGCGCGACGTAGAGCCGGTTGGGCGGGGCAGCCGGGTTCGAGCAGTTGCCGCCGGCGCCCTTGGAGTCGTAGAAGGTGGCCTTGCCGGTGTGTGTGGCGTTGCCGGTGGGCGGCGCGCCGGCGAGCGTCCGACCGGCGGCGCAGGCCGGGGTGGAGCCGGAGCGCAGGGTGAGGGTGAGCCCGAGCGTCGCCGCGAGGACTGTGACGCCGGTGGCGACCAGCCAGGGCTTGGCGCCGGACGGCGGCGCGGGCCGGTCCTCCGGAGGATGGTCCAGGTCGATGTTGATGTCGACAGCGCTTCCGTCCGTCACGACGGCGATGCTGCCGGACCCGGACGCGTACCGACAAGCGGGCTAAGCCAAAGCTAAGACAGCATCGACGGACGGTGACCGCTGGGTGCTAATTGCCTGTCGGTGGAGCGGTCAGGGCGCGATGACGATCGGGGCGTCCACGGCCAGGGGGCCACTGTCGAGCGGCACCAGGTTCAGTCCGAAGAGGAGTTTCTGCTTGACGTTGCGGTGCCGTCCGAGGGTGCGCAGTGGCTCCTTCGTGCGTACCCCGGTTTCCTGGTCGGTGGTGGTCACCACGCAGCGGTCGCACGGCCCGGCGGCCCGGAACAGCCGGTCTCCGATGCGTAGCGACCGACCGGCCCAGCCGTCCTCGGCCCAGGCCGGCGCACCGCTGACCACCAGGTTGGGTCGGAACCGGGTCATCGGCACCGGCTCCTCCCCGACTTCGGCCAACCAGTCGTTGAGGCCGTCGAGGGAGGCGGCGTTGGCCAACAGCACCGGGTAGGCGTCGGCGAAAGTGACCTGGTCACCGGTGTCGTGTTCGCGGGTCCCGGCGGCCAGGTGGCGAGTTGGCTGGGCCAGCCAGACCAGCCGGACCGGTCGGCCGAGCAGGGCGCCGAGCCAGTCGTCGGCCGCTGGGCCGGCCGGCAGCGCGGGCACCGGGAACGTGCGGCTGCGGAAGGTTCGCACTGCGACCGGTTCACCGCCGGCCGGCTCCGGCACGTCGAGGTCGGGTTGCCCGTCGGCGCGCAGCGTGAGACCCCCGGGGCGCACTGCGGCGTGCAGGCCGACGAGCCGGGTCGTTTCCCGCTGTGTGACGCCGACGCCGTCGGCGTCCACGACCATCCAGCGCCGGTCGCCGGCCAGGCCCCACTGGTGCACGAACGCGCCGTCGTGGTTGAGCCGGTGACAACCCTTGACGGGGTACGTGTGAATCGAGGTCAGCCGCACCCGGCTACCATGCCACGCCGATCCCGTCGCCCGGGTACCAGTGGTTGGCCGGGCTCTCCCGGTAGGCGAGGAACCGCCGGCCGGTGCGTTCGGCGTGCTCGGCGAGCACGTTGGTGCTTGTGACGTTGTCGGTCAGCAGGATCGCGCCGGGGGCCAGCTTGGGCTGCACGGCGTCGAACTCGCGCTTCTCGTGGGCACGACTGTGGTCGCTGTCGTGCAGGAACAGGTCGACCGGGCGGTCCAGCGCCCCGATCGAGGCGATGGAGTCGCCGATCACCAGGTCGACGACCTCCGACCATGGTGCGACCTGGGCGAGGTAGCCGGCCTCCGGGTTGATGTCCAGCGAGGTGACCCGGCCCGGGTGCCCCTCCTGCGCGTTGCGCAGCAGGGCGGACGCGAGGACACAGGTGCCCAACCCCTTGTCCACGCCGGTTTCCACCACGTGCGCGGGGTGGGTGGCTCGGACGATCGCGTACCAGCCGACGCGTCGGGCGTAGCGGACCTTCTTGTCGGCGAGGCCACGGCGGGCTGCTGTGGCGCTGGCCTGCTCGATGTGGTGGCGCAGCACGTCGTCGGACTCGATTTCGGCGACGTAGCCACGGGCCCGCTGGACCGGGATGTCGCAGACGACGCTGACGAACCAGGTCAGGTGGTGGCGGCTGAGCGTGGTCAGTTCGTAGGTGTAGTTGTGATGCTCACGGGAGGTGACCAGCCACCGGGCCGAGGCGCGCAGCACCTTGGCGTCGTGGCGGGCGACCCGGGCGAGCCGCTTGGGGAATGCGGCGACCGGTGCGAGTGGGGTACGAGCGATGGCTCGGCGCAGCTGCGTGGCGTCCACCGCTGCTTCATATCAGGTTCAGGCATTCGTTCGTGGAAAAAGCCTTTTGGCCAGGATGTACAGCCGAATGGGCCGGACGGGGGTACATGTCTGTAACCCGAAATCAGTAGCATCGCGGCATGCAGTATCGCCAGGAGTACGTGGAACCCCAGACCCAGTTCTTTGACCCGCAGTCGCAGCCTGAGCCGACTGAGGCGCCCCGATCGCGGCGTCGCCGCCCCCGGTGGCAGAAGGTCGCCCTGATCACCTTTCTGGTGATGGCGTTGCTCGGCGGTGGTGGTCTCATCGCAGGCGGGCTCTACTTCCGCTCGATCAATTCCGGGATCGACCGGGTCGACGCGTTCGCTGACGTACCCGAAGAGGGTCGTCCGCAGGCGGCGGCCAAGGGCGCTCTCAACATGCTGATTCTGGGCAGTGACTCCCGTGATCCGGAGGGCACGACCGGCTCGCGTACCGACAGCATCATCCTGGCCCACATCCCGAAGGACCGATCCAGCGCTCAGCTCGTCTCGATCCCCCGCGACACCTGGGTGCCGGTGCCGCGTTCCAAGGACGGCAACAACGGCGGCCGGGATGCCAAGATCAACGCAGCCTACGCCTGGGGTGGCGTGCCGTTGATGGTGCAGACAGTGGAGAAGTTCACCGACGTCCGGATCGATCACGTCATGATCATTGACTTTGCCGGATTCGTCGAGATCATCGACGCACTGGGTGGTGTCGATATCGACGCGGAGAAGTCATTCACCTCGATCCACCCGCCGTTCCGCAACTTCAAGCAGGGCGTGCAACGGATGGACGGCGAGGCTGCGCTGGACTACTCGCGGCAGCGTAAGCAGTTCGCCGACGGCGACTTCGCCCGCATCCGACACCAGCAGCAGGTCATCAGGGCAATCATGGACAAGGCGGCCTCCGGCGGCATCCTCACCAACCCGAGCCGGCTCAACTCGTTCGTCAAGGCCTCATCCAGCGCGGTCTCGGTGGACGAGAAGATGTCCCTGCTGGACATGGCGACCGACCTGCGCAACCTCCGCGGTGGCAACATGACCTTCCTGACCAGCCCGACGAAGGGCACCGGCCGGGTCGGCAGCGAGAGCGTGGTCTTCGCCAACACCGAGAAGGCCAAGTCGTTCTACGGCGCGGTCCGACGCGACGCAGTGCCGGAGATTCTGGCCGCCGGGAAGTAGGGCATCCAATTGTCCATCCGGCTCTGGCGGCGCAGCTGAGCGGCTCATATCCTGCGATCGCCCGAAGGCGCGACATGTACGGCCAAGGGTAGTCACGGGGAGGAATCGATCATGTCACGCCATTCGGCGGTCAGTTATTCGAGCACGCCTGACGGAGCCGCGCAGCAGCCGCTGCTGCCGCAGCAAAAGGCGGCGTCACAACAGGCGGCTCCACAACGGGCGGCAGCAGAGGACGAGCCGGCGCACGACATGCCAACTGTCGCCGCGATGCCGCGCGTCGAACGGCCCGACCCGGCGGTCAAGGCAGCGATGGTCCCCGGTCTCGACACGACTGCGGTGCTGCCCTACGCCAGCTCCAGGGCCTCGACCGGCACTCGTTTCCTGCGCGCCTGGATGATGACGGCCCCCGTCGATGTCGTGGCGCTGCTGACTCCGCTGCTGCTGACCCAGAACTACTGGCGCGGGACGCTGGCAAACGCCGCCCTCACGGTGGCGATCTTCGCGGCGGGTGGGCTCTACCGTGCCCGCCGGCACGTCAGCATCCTCGACGAACTGCCGATCCTCTCCGGGCGTCTGCTGGCTTCGGCCGCGGTGGTGGCCATCATCGCGGCCGAGCGGCACGCCTCGGTGGAGTACGTGACCAGCTTCATGCGCGGCGTCGCGCTCTCGGCGGCGTTGGTGATCGCTGGTCGTGCGATCAGCCGGAAGTTCACAATCGTGGCGCGGCGGCGACGGTGGGTGGAGCACAACGCCATCATCATCGGCAGCGGTCCGATCGGCGTGGAGCTGGCCCGGCTGCTGAGGCGCTACCCCCAGTACGGTCTGCGCTTCGTCGGTTGCGTCGACGCGGCGTCCCGTCAGGACTCCGGTGCGGTTCCGCTGCTCGGCACCCTCGACAACGTCGAACAACTGGTCCGGCTGCTGAACTGCGACGTCCTGGTCATCGCCGACCCGGACTGCACGGAGTCCACCCTGATCGCGACACTGCTCCAGCCCAACACCTCGCGCTGTGACCTCTGGGTGGTGCCGAGGCTGTGGGGGTCCCGGTCCCAGGCCGGATACCCCGACCACATCGGTGCCATCCCGATCGCCAAGATCGGCGACACCACCCTGTCCGGGCCGCGCTGGGCCATCAAGCGGGCCTCCGACGTCCTCGTCGCCACGCTGGCGCTCATCCTGCTGAGCCCGGTGCTGCTGCTCTGCGCCATCGCCACGTTCATCGACGGTGGTCGCGGCATCTTCTTCTACCAGGAGCGGATCGGCCGGTACGGCAAGCCATTCAACGTCATCAAGTTCCGGTCGATGCGCCCGGTGGACGAGCAGGAGTCACAGACCAACTGGTCCATCGCGCACGACCGGCGGGTCGGCCCGATCGGGCGGTTCATGCGCCGCACGTCCCTGGACGAGCTGCCGCAGCTGTGGAACATCGTGCGCGGTGAGATGAGCGTGGTCGGGCCCCGACCGGAGCGGCCGCACTTCGTGGAGAAGTTCTCGGCCGAGTACCCGAACTACGCCATGCGCCACCGGGTGCCCGTCGGCCTCACCGGGCTCGCGCAGGTCAGTGGCCTCCGCGGCGACACCCCAATCTCCGACCGGGCGAGGTTCGACAACTACTACATCGAGAACTGGTCGCTCTGGCTCGACGTCAAGGTGGTGCTCCGGACGGTCGCGGAGGTCTTCCGCGGTGGTGGTCGCTGACGGTCACGGCCGGCCGGCCGTGACCGTCAGTTGCTGACGAGGAACGGCAGCATCTTCGGCTGGTACCCGCCGCCGACGTAGCGCGCCGGATCGGCCTGCAACACCGAGGCCAGCAGCGTGCCGACGACGTCGCGGAAATCCGTCGTCGCCTTGAGGTCACCGTCGTCCAGGTCGGTCAGGCTCGGCTGCTCCCCGTAGAGCCCGCCGGCGACCTGGGAACCCAGCACGAGGACAGGGCCGGCGGTTCCGTGGTCGGTGCCGTCAGAGGCATTCGCCCGGACCCGCCGGCCGAACTCGCTGTAGACGACAGTGGTGACCTGTCGACCCGCCTCGGTGCGCGACAGCCGGCCAGCGAAGCTGGTCAGCGCCTGGTCGAGCTGACGCAGCAGGAACTCGTGGCCGAGCCGCTCCGAGGCGTGCGTGTCGAAGCCACCAAGGCTCACCGAATAGACCCGGGTAGGGACCCCGGCCTCGACACATTGCGCCACCCGCGACAGCTGCGCGGAGAGGACGTTCGACCCACCCGTACTCGTGGCGGGGCTTTCCGGTTGGACGGTGACCTCCGGCGCGGCGCTGGCGGCTTCGGCATCCCGGATGAGCTGGTCGATGTTGATGAGGTTGGCGTACGCGTCAGCGGCCCTCGCCTGCAGCTCCGACTCGTTCGGCTCCCTGCGCCCCAGCACGCCGATCATGTCGGCGGTGACTCCGGGCGGCAGCTTGAGGCCACCGATGCTCACGCAGGCCCCGGTACGGGTCTCTCCGGCGAGGAGGGGCGGGAGCATGGGCTCGAAGCTGACCGCGGCCTCGGGCGCGGCCTTGGTGCCGTCCAACCATCGACCCACCCACCCGGAGCTGGTCGGGCCGCTGGGCGAAGCGGTCTGCCAGATGTCCATGGAGCGGAAGTGACTGCGATCCGGTTTCGGATAGCCGGCTCCGAGGACGACCGCCAACCGTTGCTCGCCCCACAACGAACTCAAGCCCTTGAGCATCGGGTTCAACCCCAGCGCGCCGTCGAGGCGAAGCACCCGCTCCGGTTCGTAGGCCAGCTCGGGCCGGGCCGCGTAGTAGGCCGAGTTCGCGTACGGGACGATCGTGTTGAGGCCGTCGTTGCCGCCGTAGAGCGTGACGATGACCAGCTTGGACGTCTTCCGGTGGTCTTCGCGGCCGGACGCCTCACTGGCGGTCCGCAGCAGACCTCCCAGGCTCAATTTTGCCGCACCGGCGACGAGGGCGCTGCCGCCGGCAACGCCCGAGGCCAGCAGGAATCTACGCCGGGTCACTGCATCCATGTCACGTCACCAGGTATTCCGGGCTCGCCAACCCGATGGTCAACAGCCGCTGCGGGTCGGTGGTGGCCTTCAGGACCGAGTACGTCCTGTTGGTCCAGGTCTCGATGGTGAGCACGTGCGCCACGTCCTCCGGGGTCAGCCGTTGGGCCGGCACCAACTGGGCGAGCCGACCGGCAAGGTTCAGGCGGGCCTGCGCGGCCCCAACGGTCAGCCAGTCCGCACCGGCCGGCCACCCCTCGACGCTCGGCGGCGCGAACGGCAACTGGCCCAGCCGCTCCAGACCGTTGAGGACGTAGGTCGACATCTCATCAGACAGTTCCCCTGGCCGCAGCCCCAGATGCCGCATCGCGCCGACGAACCACTCGGTCGGCTGCTTCACCAGCCTGCCGGCGCTGGCGCGGAACGCCTCGTCCTCGAAGAGTTTCCGCAGCATCGACATCGAGTTGGGAAAGACGGCCACCATGGCGTTCCGGGTGGACTTCGGAATCGGGTCGGTCGACGAGGCGTAGCGGAACCACAGCCGCTCGGCGATGAAGGCCGCGCACTGGTCCTGCTTGAGGAGGAAATCGACGAGCGAGTGGGCGTTGAAGTTCCTCGTCTCACCGAGGATCGTCTTCGCTCCGTTGTCGTGCCAGGCGGGGTTGAAGTAACTGCGGGCGCCGTCGTAGTCGATCCGCCAGCCGGTCAGCGCACGACCCGCGGCCTTCACGTCCCGCTCGGAGTATCGGCCGATACCGAGCATGAAGAGTTCCATCAACTCGCGGCCGAGGTTCTCGTTGGGGGCGGTCCGCGTGTTGCTTTCGCCATCGAGCCAGAAGACCAGGGCCGGATCCGTGATCATCTTGTGTGCCATCACGGCGAAGTCGAGTGAGCTGCGCAGATTCCGGTGCTGCAACAGCATCAGTTGTGGCCGCATCACCTTCCGCACCGAGGTGGCCCAGTGTCCGTGCCAGAAGAACCACAGCTTCTCGCGGGTCTGGTGATCGGCCACCGTGAGGCGGTCCAGCCACCACTGGGTGATCCGCTGCGTCTGCTCCCAACGCTCCTCGCTCGCCTTGGCGCGCTGAGCGGCGGTCGGGTTCGACAGCCCGGAGAAAGGGTCCGGGCCCAGAACAGGCATGGGAGCCAGCGAGGCTCCCACGTCCGGCGCTGTCGGCGCCGTGAGAGCGGCGACTGTCGCTTCGTACCCTGCCTTCTTCGCCGCGGCCAACTCAGCGGCGGTGGGGCCGAAACCGGCGCGGCGCAGTAGCAACGCGAGATCGTCGGCCATGTCAGCAAATGTATGCGACGTCGATGACACGGTCGAGCCACGGGTCTGATTTCCACCCATACCTCGCGGAGCCCGCGGTGGTGTGGGTGAGGGCCGGCCCTACTCGGTGACGGTCGAACCGCCGCGCGCCCCGAGCAGCACCGCTCGACCGGTCTCGAACGTGTAGGTCTGCCGCACCTCGTAGTGCTGCCGGATGTACTTGATTTTCCAACCAGGGGCGGTGAGGGGGTCCTGGGACGCCCCGTAGACGCCAGCGGCCGGACCGATGAGCCAGATGCGGTCGGCCTTGGCCAGCCTGCCCTGGATGTCGATGAACTCGGTCGCCTCCAGCGTCCCGTTGCTGGCCGCCGTCTGCTTCATCAGGATGTCCGGCGGCTGGACCGCCGGCGCCCAATCCAACTCGCTCAGGTAGTGCGTGAGCGTTGGCCGCATCGACCAGGCGAAGTCGGTGTAGACGACGACGTCACCGCTGGCCACGTTGTCGTGGATGGCAGCGGCCATGGCGCGAGTGTCCGGCGCGTCGTGCGTCTGTCGGACCGACTTCTGCACCGGCAGCGAGAGGAGCACCAACGCTGCCACGACCGCCACCGCGCGGGCGACCCACGGCAGCACGGCCACCGCACGCGGGCGCGAGGTGGTGACGGTCGCCGCCGCCAGCACCGCAACCGGCGCGAGCAGGAAGATGCCGTACCGCGGCACCCACACCGGTGCGATCAGCGAGGCCCCGATGACCACGACGACCGGCACCGTGCTGAGGACGACCAACTCGACGTAGCGGCGGGTCGGCACGGCGAAGTAGGCAGCGGCGGCGAGCAGCACCAGCAGGTAACCCACAACCGGGCTGAAGGCCACGTCACCGGGCAACGCGCCGACCGTCTTCCAGGTCGGTGTCTGCACCCAGTGCAGCTGGGAGTAGCGCTGGCTGCGGCCCAGCCAGATGAGCGGTGACACGACCACCAGAGCGGCAGCTATCGCCGGAACCGCCCGCCACAGCCGGCGATCCCGCTCCGGCCACCACGCCAGCGCCAGGATCACCACGTGTGCGGCCAGCACGGAGAGCGCGACCAGGTGGAAGACCCCGGTGAGCGCCAGACAGAGCCCGTACCCCGCCCACCGCCACCAGGAGGGGGACGCCACGGCCGTGAGCAGCAGCAGGGACGAGAGCGTCGCGAAGAGGAAGGCGAACGCGTACGGCCGGGCCGTGTGGGCGAAGAACAGCAGGCTGGGGATCGCCGAGCAGATGATGCCGGCCAGGATTCCGGCCGCCGGCCCGGCCACCCGCCGACCGATCTCGGCGGTCACGCCGGCGCCGAGAGCCATCGCCAGGAGCGAGGGCAGGCGCAGGACCACATCGGACTCGCCGAAGACCGTGACCAGCACGTGGAGCACCAGGTAGAAGGGCGTGATGACCGCGTCCTTGTAGCTGGCCAGCTCGAGCAGCTCGCCGAACGACCGGGTCGCCGCGGAAAGCGTCGCGCCCTCGTCCCAGTCGAGCGGAACACTGGTCAACGAATAACCGGCAACCACCAGCATCACGGCAAAACCGATGCCGAAGGGAGCCACATCGTTCTTTCCGGCGCGCACCAATTCTCCCACCCGTGATGTTGCGTGGAGACTAGCCGACAGGCCGCTCGTGCCCGCAGGCGCAGGCTCGCAATTGCTCGACGGCAAAGTGTCGAGGTAATGAATTGGTGGCGACGTTCCGGACCGTTGTCGCCCCGATCAACGGAGCTTCGGCGCGATCGGCCGGCGGATCGGCGGTCGGCCGGGCGGCGCGATGCTGACCTCGGGGCTGGTGAGCCGGGTCAGGCCCGCGTAGTCGCCATTGAAGACGTTCTTGCTGTAGTTGCCGGGCTGGGACGAATCGCCCGGCGCGTACTGCCAGATGGTCTCGGTGGCCCAGCCGGCGGGCAACGGCGGCCGGGTCGTGGTGTAGCCGGCGATGTCCAACAGGAGACCGCCGAAGGAGGCGTCGCTGTTGGTGCACGGGTTCCAGAAGTTGGTGTTCGTGTAGATCATCATCGGTCGACCGATACGTGCCTTGACCTGGTTGGTGAAGACCCGCACCCAGTTGGTCAACTCCGTCGGGGTCAGCCCGTAGCAGGTCGGGGCGCCGGCCCAGTACGGCCACTCGAAGTCGAGCATCGGCACCAGCGTGCGGGAGTCCTTCGCCCACCTCATGTTGTCGATGAAGTAGTTGGCCTCACCCACCGGGTCGCGTCCGTCCGGGCGGGCGAAGTGGTACGCGCCGACGAAGAGGCCCGCCGCCTTCGCCGCCGTGTAGTCACCGTTGAAGAAGGGATTGAGGTAGTCGTTTCCCTCGGTGGCCTTGATGTAGACGAACTTGTTTCCCTCGGCCACCACCCCGCCCCAGTTGATCGGCCCGAGGTTGTGGTCGTGGCTGGACACGTCGATGCCCTGGATGGTGTAGCCGGCAGGCGGGTTGGCCGGCGCGGACACCGTGCTCTGCCGGACCGCCGGAGTGCCGCCGGCGAGGGCTCGACCACCCCCGTCGGGGGACGCCGCCGCGCCCGCCGCCGGCGGGGTGCCGAGCAGGTTGACCGCCAGCGCCGAGGCGACCAGCACCGGAATCCATTTCCGTGACATGAGTGTCCCGAATCTCCTTGCTCAGGAGCCGACGTCTCGCGGTTCGTCAGCGAACGTCGACATCGCGCGGACCGGCGGATGAACCGGTGCGAAAGTACGATCGCACTTTACGCAAGTGAGGGCGCTTCGCGCTGCCCCGCCCGACTGAAGTGAATGGAGTCGATCCGGAGCATCGGCCCGCCGATGCGTTCACCATCAATCAGTCCGAACGGCTGAGCCATCGATGGCACGGGTCAACGAAGATGGTCTGCGTCTCTGCCGAAAGGCGGGGACTTTCAAGTGCGTCCGTTTAGGACGCTGACCCCACGGGGAGTCTCACGTGTTCCAACTTCGCCGAGCTGGTCGCTCGGTCACGGCAGGGCTCGCCCTCGCCGTAGTCGCAGCCGCAACGATCTCCAGTGGCGGTGCCGCGTACGCCGCGCCGTCGGACGGGCAGAAGCTGCCGCGGGCCCTCAAGTCCGCCGACAAGGGCGCCATCAAGGACAGCTACATCGTGGTCCTGAAGGACACCAAGGCCGACCCGGCCGCCGTCGACGCCAGCGCCAAGGCTCTCACCAAGCAGTTCGGCGGCGCCGTCTCCCACACGTACAACCGCTCGATCCGGGGCTTCGCCGCACGGATGAACGAGGCACAGGCCAAGAAGCTGGCCACCAACTCCTCGGTTGCGTACGTGGAGCCGAACCGCAAGGTGTCGAAGAGCGACACCCAGCTCAACACGCCGTCGTGGGGCCTGGACCGCCTGGACCAGATCTTCGCGCCGTTGAACAAGCGCTACACCTATCCGAACACGGCGAGCAACGTGCACGCCTACGTCATCGACACCGGCATCCGCATCAGCCACCAGGAGTTCGGTGGGCGGGCCAGCAACGGGTACGACTTCGTCGACAACGACACTGTCGCGAACGACTGCAATGGGCACGGCACGCACGTCGCCGGCACCATCGGGGGCACCAACTACGGTGTGGCCAAGGCCGTCAAGCTGGTCGGCGTGCGGGTGCTCGACTGCGAGGGCAACGGCACCTACGCCGACGTGCTGGCCGGCATCGACTGGGTCACCGCCAACGCGGTGAAGCCGGCCGTCGCCAACATGAGCCTCGGTGGCGGCGCCGACGACGCGGTCGACGCCGCGGTGGAGGCCTCCATCGCCTCCGGCGTCTCGTACTCCGTTGCCGCTGGCAACGACGCCGACGATGCCTGCCTTCAGTCGCCCGCCCGGGCGGCCTCGGCGATCACTGTGGGAGCGACCGACGAGGTCGACTTCCGGGCGTACTTCTCCAACTACGGCCAGTGCGTGGACATCCACGCGCCGGGCCACAACATCCCGTCGTCGGTGGCCAGCAGCGACACGGCGATCGACAGGTACAGCGGCACCTCGATGGCGAGCCCGCACGTCGCGGGCGCCGCGGCGCTCGCGCTGTCGGCGAACCCGACCTGGACGCCCCTTCAGGTGCGTAACAACCTCGTCTACGGCGGCACCCGCCGGGTCGTCCGCAACACGGCGTTCACCGGCACGAGCGACGTGATGCTGCGCATCGGCACCACCGCCGTTCCGCAGGTCACCGGCCTGCGCGCACTGGTCAACGGCAAGACCGTCACGGTGGGAACGGGCGGCACCCAGCCGCTGAAGGCCAGCCAGGCTCCGAGCCAGATCGGTGATCTGGAGAAGTTCACCATCGTGAGCGCGGGCACCGGTTACATCGCGTTCTCGTCCTGGGCGAACGGCAAGTACGTCAGCGCCACCTCCGGCGGCGCCGGCTCACTGATCGCCAACGCCAGCGCCATCACCGACGCGGAGCGGTTCCAGGTGGTGATGCAGGGTGACGGCACGACCACCCTGATCGCCAAGGTGAACGGCAAGTACGTCACTGTGCCGTCGGGTGGGGCCAGCCCGCTGGTCGCCAGCTCGACGACTGTCGGTACGGCCGAGAAGTTCATCTGGGCGTCGCCGGCGGCGGTCGTCGTCCTGAACTCGGTGAAGAACAGCCGGATCGTGACCGCGCCGAGCGCCACGTCGCCGGTGATCGCCAACGGCACGACTGTCGGTAACCCCCAGAAGTTCGACATGCTCGACCTGGGAGATGACGCCATCGCGCTGCGGTCGCACACCAACTGGCGCTACGTCACCAGCGCGGTCAACAGCAGCGGCAACCCGACCGCGTTGATCGCCAACTCCACCACGCTCGGCACGCCGCAGTCGTTCTGGCTCTATCACTGGGGCGACGGCACCATCGGGCTGCAGTCGCAGACCAGTTACAACATGGTGGTGGCACCGAGCACCACCTCGCCGCTGATCGCCAGCTACGACCCCTCCTCTGAGGCCCCGTGGCCGACGGCGGCGGACTTCACCCACGTCGTTCAGACCGTGGGCTAAGCACCAGCGCCTGACCGTCGCGTCCTGACGCGACAAACCCAGAACGGGCCGTCGAGACGGATGTCTCGACGGCCCCTTCGCATTACCTGGCTCGGCTCAGCGGCCGGGTCCGGCGTCCACCCCTGATCGCCTGGAGAGCGAGGCGTAGGCCGCCTGTAGCTGCTGGCGGACCGCCGCCGAGCTGTGGTGTGCCACGACCCACTCCCGCCCGTTGACGGCCATCCGCTCGGCGGTCTCCGGCGAGGACAACAGCGCCGCGACCTTCGCGATCCACCCGGCGCTGTCGTCGGCGACGCTGACGTGCACACCGTCCTGCACGCCGGCGCGGTCGGCCACCATGCTGGTCGTCACGCTCGGCACTCCGGCGGACATGGCCTGGATGAGCTTCAGCTGCACCCCGGTACCCCGGAAGATCGGCGCGATGGCGACCGCCGCGTCCGAGTAGTAGGGCTCGACCGCTGGCGCGTTGGCGTGCAGCTCGATGCCGTTACCGACCAGCGCCTGGACCGCCTTCGGCGGGTCCGTGCCGACGATCCGCAGCCGGGCGTCCGGGACCGCGTCGCGAATACCCTGCCAGCACTCGCGCACGAACCACATGAGGCCGTTGACGTTCGCCTCGTAGCTGAGTCGACCGACGAACAGGACGGTCGGTGCGATCGGGCCCTGCTGCCGCTGCACGGAAAAGTCGCAAGGGCTCCGAACCAGGTAGGTGTTGGGCCGCTCCTGGCCGGGCAGGGACGGCGCCGAGAGCATCAGCGGCACCCCCTTGCGGACCAGCTCGTCCTCCCGCGCCCGCATCCGGCTCCCCTCCACCCGACCCAACGCCCGCCAGGCGAGGTTGGGCCCGTGGGAGGCCAACTGCTCGTAGTACTCGCTGCGGAACTCGTCCAGGTCGACGATGACCGGCGTGTCACCGCAGGCCTCGACCAGGTGGACGGTGCGGAAGACGTTGAGGTGCACCACGTCGGGCTGGAACTCGTCCAACTGCTGCCGCAGGGCGTCGGTGAGCGCCTTCGGGCTCGCGTACCCCGTCTGGAGGGAGACACCGGTGCCGAGCGCACGCGCCGAGCGCAGCATGGAACCGGCGAACGGGTTGGCGACGAGCGTCCGGTCCTTGACCGGCAGTTGCTCGGCCAGCTGCACCTCCTTGTCATCGTGCGTCAGCGCGAGGAAGCGGACATCGTGCTCGGCGGCGAGCATCTCCAGGATCACCAGGCTTCGTGGGCGGACCGATGCCGGGATCCAGGGCGCTACAAACAAAATCTTCAAATCGGCAGCCTCCTTAGGGCGGACGCGAGGAGTCGCTGGGCTCGCGTGCCGTGCTTCGCGAAATAGACCTGCATGCCGGCCCGGTACAGGTTGTTCTTGCCGACCGCAGCGGTGCTGGTGCTCTCCTTGTGCTCGGCGACGCTCGTCCCGACCGACACGACACCCCAGCCACCGGCGGAGAGCCGGGTGCAGAGGTCGACGTCCTCGAAGTAGAGGAAGAAATCCCTGTCGAAACCGCCGATGGCCCGGAAGGCATCGCCTCGGACGAGCATGCAGAAGCCCGACACCCACGCGGCCTCGCGCACCTGACCGGTCGGCTCGACGTCGAGATACTCGAGCATCTTGATCTTTTTCCGCAACGGCCCCACCCGCGCCAGCGACCGCTTCAGACCGCTGGGCACGAGGTCGTCGATCCGGAGGGCGGCCAGCCACTCCTTCGCCATGCTCGGCGCCGGCCCCGCCGAGATGCCGTACCGCCCGTCGGGGTATCGCATCAGCGGCGCGACCACCCCCAGCTTCGGGTCGGCCCGCAGCGTCTCGGCGAGGTGCGCGAAGGACTCGGCGGTGATGTGGCAGTCGGGATTGAGCAGGAAGTAGGCGTCAGCGTCGGGGACGGTCTCCGCGGCGGCGTTGATGGCCTTGCCGAATCCGACGTTCGGCAGCGAGATGACCTGGTAGCCGAAGGATTTCGCGACCTCGACGCTGTCGTCGGTGGAGGAGTTGTCAACGACCACCACGTGGTCGATCGGCAGGGCACCCAGGCAGCCCAGGCTGAGGGGAAGCTCCTTGGCCGAGTTGTAGGAGACGATGATGGCTGCGATTTTCACTGTCGACCCGCAATCGCGTAGGCGTCGAGGTAGGAGCGGACCGTGTCGTCCCACCGGAACGTCCGCTCGATGTGTGCGCGGGCACGCCGACCACGCTGCGCGGCGTCCTCCGGTGATTCGACGGCGGTCCGGACGGCCGCCGCGATCTCGTCCGCCGTGGACGCGACGAACAACATCGACGCGTCACCCCGGACCGATTCGGCAGGGCCGCTGGACGTGATGACCGGGCAGCCGAGGGCCATGGCGTGTGCCACCTTCATCAGCACGCCGCCACCCACGATCGACGGCACGACGACGGCGTGGGCGCCGAGCATCTCCGACTGGAAGTCGGGCACCGCACCGGTCACCACCACCCGGCTGTCGTTCTCGCCGAGACCGATCACGTCAGGGGTGGGATCCGCCCCGACGATCCTGAGCTCGGCGTCCGGCAGGCTCCGCCACACGATCGGCATCACCTCGCGGGCCAGAAGCTCGGCGACGAGGACGTTGGCCCGTCGCCACATCGCCCCGGCGAACACCAGCCGCGGCCGGTCGGTCACCGGCGGCGGCGACCAGGACCGCTCCCCCACGTGGATGCCCGGCCGGGCGAGGACGGTGTTGGGGTTGTACTCCTTGGCCACCGCGAAGTCGGCGTCGGACAGGGTGATGACCGCCGCCGCCTGCCGGATCGCCGCCCGCTCGAACCGGCGCGTGCGCACCAGCTCGGCGAGGCGGTACGGCCGTTCCAGGCCGGACGACGCCCGGTACGACTCCAGCATGACCTTCTCGGTGATGTCGTGCAGACCCAGCACCGAGGCCCGGCTGAGCCCGACGACCTCGGCGGACTGCAGGTACTCCGCGTGCACCACGTCGGGCTGGATCCTGCGGATCAGCTCGGCAGCCTCCTGGGTCGCCTCCCGTGGCCACGCCTGGCGCAGCCAGGCTGGCTCGACCCGGAGACGGTCCAGGTGGCTCGGACGCGCGACGACGTCGGACGGCAGCAACGTGTACTTCAGGTCGTCCCGCCCGGACGAGGCGGTGTTCCCCGGTGAGTACACGAAGAGGTCGACCTGTTCGGCCAGCCGCGGCGTGAGCTGCACGATCGTGTCGGCCGCGGCATGGTTGTGCTGGCCGTTGGGCGCGAATGGGGTGAGCAGCAGGACGCGCATCAGTCCAGCCGCTTCAGCAGCGTCGTGACGAATCCCTGCGCGACGCGCCCCTGGGCCGCGACCCGGCCGGCGGCCTGCCGGAACTCCTCGGTCGCCGCAGCCGCCTGGGTGGCCGTCCGGTAGAGGGTGTCGGCGTCGACGTCCGGCGGCACCACGTACTCGCTGAGCCCAAGATCGACGAAGGCGTCCTGGACCTTCCGCTCGTAGGCGATGGCCACGGTGGGAACGCCGATCGCCACGGCCAGAAGGGCCGCGTGCAGGCGGGTGCCGAGGACGAGCTGATTCGTCGAGAGCGCCTGCAACCAGGTACGGAGCGCCCCGGCGAGCGGTTGACTGCCGTCCAACGGGGTCGGGTCCAGGGCCAGCAGGTCCCGGAACGCCCGCTCGTAGATGACCCGGTCGTCCTCGCCGTGCGCTCCCCGGCCGAACGCCATCGGAAGGAAGGTGCCCGACCATCCCTCCTGCCGCAGCCGGGCGGCACAACCGGAGGTCGCCGCCAGCAGCGGGCCCTCCAACTCGGGTGCGAGCGGCCGCATCGACAACGCGAAGCGCCGCCCGGCGCCGACCGGCTCCAGGTCGGGCAGCGGCAGGGTGTACGCCATGTCGCCGATGACCTCGGCACTGGAGCCGAAGTGCGACGCGGTCCGCTCGTCGCGCACCCCGACGCCGACACACGAGGCGCCGATGACCCGGAGCAACTGACGGCCGAACGGCGTTCCGCCCTCGCGAACGCCGACGCCGACAGTGGCGACGGGCGTCCCGGCAATCTTGGCCATCGCGATGATCCGGGCGAACATCGGCAGGGTGCCGGGCCAGGACAGGTTGGGCGAACGCTCCTGGAAGACCGTTCCCGGGCCGAGGAGCAGCAGGTCACACGACTTGATCGACCGTTGGACCGCGACCTGACGCTCGGAGGCGCCACGAGCCCGCAGCACGGGCATGTTCTCCGTGTCCACGCCGTGCAGTTCGGCGACCCGGTCCGGGTTGGGGCAGAAGACCACGAACGTCGCGTTCTCCTTGACCGCGCGGACGCAGGTAATGAGCGAGTGGAGGAGGATCTCGTCTCCGAGATTGTCCGATCCGAACCACCCGACTATTCCGACCCTCACATGTCCTCCGTCGTCGCGGCCTGCAGTTGACCTGCGGCCCTCCGTTGAGCCAACAATTTGGCGGTAGCCAGAACGAGAATGACGCCGCCCAGGATGAAGGACGCCAGGGCGGGTTCTAGGACGGCCAGCAGTACGGCGAGCGCGCCGACCGCCGCCGCCACGATCACGAACGAGATCACGACCGGACGTACCAGTTCCTTTATCCGCAGGAACCAGAGCAGTGACCCTGCCACGACCAGCTCGTTCAGCACCATCGCCGTTGCGGACCCAAAGGCGCCGTACGTGCCGTCGAGTGCGACATTCAGCCCGACGCTGCCGCAGATGCTCAACGCCAGCACGATCAGCCGGCTGGAGGCGCGGCCCTGGGAGAGCAGAATGGCGGACAGGCCGAAGTTGCCGAATCGTAGAACGAGGAAGAAGGTCAGCACCATGGCCAGCGTCGGAATGTTGCCGGCGTGGTCACCGAACAACACCGCGGTGCCGATCGGGATGCCGATGAACATGACGCCGGCGGCGGCCTGGCCCGCGAGCCCGAAGAACCGGAAGATCGTGAGCGGGTCGTTCGACTGGGCGGCCCCGGACGCCTGGCGCGGCGCGGCGTAGGCGAGCGCGCCGACGCCCATGGACGCCGCGACCTGGACCACCGGTCCGACGATCGCCGCCGCCGACACGTACTCGCCGACTTCCGCGGCTGCGACGAAGAACGCGAGGACGAACACGTCGCCGCGGAAGTAGAAGAGACCGAAGAGGTCGGCGGCGAAGTACGGCAGGGCCTGCCGGACGTGCTGGACCGCACGGATACCCCGGGAGTCACGCAGCGCCGGCAGGATGCGCACGATGAGGAACGCCGCAGCGGACCGGAGGACGGCCGCGATCGACATGTAGACGGCAGCGTCGCCGAGGGTCAGCCCGTCCAGCATCCACACGTCGACCGCGCACGCGCCGACCAGCAGGAGACCGGCGGACACGTTCGTGAGCGGCTCGGCCCAGGCCGAGGGCGTACCTCGGATGAGGACCCACGCCGTCTCGTTCCACTGCTCCAGCAGGCTGGCCACGAAGATCAGGAAGAAGGCGAACTGCGCCTCCGGGGGAAGGACCGCGCCGATCAGGGGGTACGCGACGGCAGCCGCCACCATCAGCGCGGCGAAGCGCCCACAGTGGATCCGGGCGACCACCGGCGGTGACACAGTTCCCGCAGCGGCCTCCCTGGTGAGGTAGGTCGGCAGGCCGAGGGAGAGCGCGGCGGCGGTGAAGGACGCGATGAGCGTGGCGAGACCGTAGAAGCCGACCGCCTCGGTGCCGGCGCCCCTGGTCAGAAACGCCATCACCACCAGGGTGGTGGACCGGGTGGCCAGGGTGGAGATGCCCAGCAGGCCCGACACGATGGTCAGGGAGGGTCGCCGTCGCTCCGGCGTGGTGACCTCAGTCGCGACCATAGCCACTCTCCACCCGTACGTATCGCGACCTGGCGTAGAAGTAGCCAGCGACCAGCGCGAACATCAGGAAGTACGGTCCCTGCATCAGTCCCCATCCCGTCATGCCGATCAGGACGAGGCCCGGCAGCGCGCTGACCAGAACCCGGGGCGCCAGTTCGGCGGTCCGCACCCGGAACACGGAGTGGATGGCCGTCGTCGCGGTCATCGCGAACGGCAGCCAGAGCAGCAGCGCGCCGATGATGCCCAGCTCCGCGGCGCTGAGCAACAGCACGTTGTGCACGGGCACGCCGCTGGCGGTGAGGGCATCGGAGGCGCCGGCGATGGCCACGTAGCTGTTGGGGCCCACCCCCGCCCACGGGTGCTCCCGGATCACGTCGAAGGCGACCTGGAGCAGGTGCTGACGGTCGCCACCCTCGGGGTCGGCGGTGAACCGCTCGATCAGCCACGGCACCGACACCAGACCGAGCAGGCCGGTGATCCCGATGACGACGAAGTACTTCTTCTGCCAGCGCCCGGTCACGAACTCGAGCACCACCAGGATGAGGATCATCGAGACCACGGCGGCGAGGACCGAGCGGCTCTGGGTGAGGGAGACGCCGAGGAAGACGACGCCGAGCGTAGTCCAGGCCACCCACCGTTGCCGCGCCGTCTTCTGCGGCAGTGTCAACGCGCACATCCCGCAGAAGAACAGCAGCTTCGCCAGTTCACCGGGATGGCTGGTCAGACCGGTGGCGCGTCCGAGCACGTCGAGCGCCTGTTGGCCGGCGATGCGGCGCAGCGGAAAGCCGATGACCGCCATCATGATCGCGAAGAGCTGCAACCACGCCACCGCCGCGAAGGCCCAGAGCAGGACGGAGTTCCTCCGGTCGGCACGTTCGGCGGTGACCCCGACGGCGTACACGATCGCCACCAGGCTGAAGTGCACCAGGCCGCTCACGGTGCGCAGGGACGAGTCCCAGGCGAGCACGGCGAACAGGAGCATCCAGCCGAGGAACGGCACCCACGGGAAGAAGGCACGGGCGAGTTGGCGCCGCGTCTGGATCCCGATCACGACCACGGCCGCCGCGATGGCGATCGTGTACGTGTACAGCATCGGCGTGCCGGTGGCCACGCCGCTGTAGATCACCACCTCGGACGGGGCGAGGGCGATCGGCGCCAGACCGAGTGACGCCACGAGCACTGCCAACACGGCGACGATGCGTTGATCCGGATCGGATCGGAGGCCGTCGACGAGCGCCCGACCGGCCGAGGTCAGCTGCGTGTGCAGGCCCGGAGCCCGGTGGCGGCCCGACGAGTGCGGCCCGGACGCCTCGTCGGCGGGGCCCCCGACCGGACCTGCGGCGGGGCTCGCAGTCGGGCCAGCGGGCGGACCAGCAGCCGGACCAGCGGGCGGACCCGCAGTCGGACCAGCGGGCGGGCCGACCTTCCGCTGGGCCAACACCTCAGCGGGGTTCAGCCGTGTCGTCGGGGCATGGCTCGGATCATCCTGGGGATGACCATCGCCGACGCCGGGCAACATGACGATCTCCGTATCAGCGTTGGCCAACCAGTCACCGCCGGGGCTGCGCTGGTCATGCGGGGGTCTGCTCACGCCTTGCGGCCAGAACATTGAAGTGGAACTCCGGAACCGGTGAAGATCGGTTCGGGCGAAGCCATGCTTCGGGCGCTCATCATAGGGGTGGTGCCGACAACGTACACATGGCCGGGCATGGCTGACTTTCGGGTAAGCGGGAAACTAGTTAGCCGGCACCGTTGATACGTCTTCTCGACGGCCGAAACATCTGACATGTCGGTCAGAAGCGCGCGTTGTCACGCACGGAGTTGACCACTCGGCGAATATCATTTATATACGCTGACGGGCCGGTCATCCGCAGCACCAACTGGCGGTCGATGGCACCATCCGGCGAGGAACGCCAGAATGCGACAAGAACAATGCCGTACCTTTCGGCGCCATTCAGCTTAACGGTCTCGGCCAAAACGACATACTGCCCGGCGCTGCGCCATTGCAGCCCCCACGCCTCCTCGGCCTTGCGCAGAGCGACCCGTTGCTCCTCTTTGCAATCGCGGCACTCGCGGACGATCAACTCGCCGCCGACCTCCGAGTTGTCCCCGATCGAGGCGCCGCAGTTGTATTCGACCTGCCCCTCGGCACGGCTGCCCGGGGTGCAGTCCCAGTTGGCCGGCGCCAGGAACTTGATGCCCAGGCCGTCCGGGTCGAGCGTGCGTACCGCCCCGCCCCCGACGAAGGCCGGCCACCTGGGCCAGTCGCCCGGTCGGGGCGGCTCCAGGCCCGGCTGCTGTGGCGGGCTGGTCGGCAACGAGGCCGTTGCGCCGGACTCGGCCACCGCGGTGGGGGCGGGGCTCGCCGTCGTGGGCTCGGACGGCCCCCCGAAGCTGCGCCACGCGACCGCACTCCCACCACCGACGAGCACCACCACCAGGGCGGCGATCCCGACCCAGAGCCCGGTACGGCTCTTGCGGGGCGCAGAGGGACGAATCCGTTGGGTCGGTGAACTGAACGGGTCGTGCGGCGGCGGCACGGCGAAGGTGTCGGGGCTCGGCCCGCTGACCGGGGAAATGTGCGCGGCCGGCGGTGACGAGGTGACCGGCCCGGGCGAGGTGGGTACGCCGGAGACGGAGTGCGGGGCCGCGGAGACCAACTGGCCGGGGATCGGGCCGGACTGCACCGCCCAGGGGGCCTGCGGACCGCCGGAAACGGGCTGCGGCGGACCCGACGCCGGCGGCGCGGACACCGACGGCGGCGCGGAGACGGAAGGCGGCGCGGAGACCGACGGCGGCGCTGACACCGAAGGCGGCGCGGACGTCGGTGGGGCCACCGTCGGGGCGGGGGTGTAGTCGACACCGAGGGCCCGGAACAGTTTCTCGGCGCCGGGGCCCGCCTCGGCCGGGTAGGCCACCCAGGGCGCGGCGGCGGAGAAGTCGGCGTACGTGTAGGGCATCGGATCGGCCGACCGGGCCAGCAGGTCGGCGGCCCCGGCGAACGCCTCACGCCAGCCGGGTGTGGCGGCCACGGCGGCGTCGAGCACCGCAACGGTGACGAATCGGCCGTGCTCGTCGATCGCGGCCCATGCTTTCCCCACCGGAGACCCGCCGAGCGCGTGGGTGTACCTGTAGGGGCCTTCCGGCTGCATGCGCACTCCTCCGTTGAACCGCCGTGCGGATAGTACCGACCGTCGGCCAACCCGGCCTGCCCCGCCCGGGGCGGCCGGCGAGGGCCACTGCCGCTTGCCAGTGAAAGTTCTCATGCATAGAGTCGGCCCATGAATGAAGCAGTTGTCGAGGCACCCGCTGACCGGGTGCTCGACCTGTTCCAGGGGGTGCGGCTCACCCCCACACAGCGCCGGATCGCGCACTGTCTGGTGCAGCACGCCCCCACCGTGGCCTACCTGTCCGCCGCCGAGGTCGCCGAGTTGGCCGGCGTCAGCCAGCCATCGGTCACCCGGTTCGCCGTCGCGCTCGGCCACGACGGCTACCCGGCGCTGCGCCGCCGCCTGCGCGACCTGACCACCGCGACGCCAGGTGGAGCGACGGACGCCGGCAACGAACTCCAGCAGGCGGTACGCGCCGAAATGGACAACCTGGACCGACTGGCCGGTCAGCTCGCCGACCGGGACCGGATCGCTGAGACCGGGCGGCTGCTCGCCGCAAGTCGCCCACTGCCGGTGCTGGGCCTGCGCGCCGCTGCGCCACTGGCCGCGTACTTCGCCTACTTCGCGGCCAAGGTGCACCCGGACGTACGGGTCCTCGACGACGGCGGCAGCCTGCTCACCGACCGACTGGAGCAGGCCGCCGAGGCCGGCGCGTCAGCCGTGCTGGCCTTCGTGCTGCCCCGCTACCCCCGGGAGACCCTGGACGCGCTGCGCGACGCCCGCCGCGCCGGGTTGACAGTGGTGGCGATCACCGACTCGCCGGTCAGCCCGGCCACCGAGCACGCCGACGTGGTGCTCGCCGCCGCTGTCGGCGCGCAGCTCGTCTTCGACCTGCACACCGCCCCGATGACCCTGGCCATGGTGCTGTTGCAGGCGATCTGCGATGCCGCGCCGGCCGACACCCAACGCCGACTGGAGGCGTTCGAAGCCTCCGCGGCCCGCCGACAGTTGTTCCTCGGTTGACCGGAGGAGAACCAGAGATGACCCAGCCCATTCGTGCCGCACGGGGCAGCCAGCTCACCACCCGCGGGTGGCAGCAGGAGGCCGCCCTGCGGATGTTGATGAACAACCTCGACCCCGAGGTGGCCGAACGCCCCGACGACCTGGTGGTCTACGGCGGCACCGGCAAGGCGGCACGGGACTGGCCGTCGTACCACGCGTTGGTCCGCACGCTCACCGACCTGCGCGAGGACGAGACGATGCTCGTGCAGTCGGGCCGCCCGGTCGGGGTCATGCGCACGCACGAGTGGGCGCCTCGGGTGCTGCTGGCCAACTCGAACCTGGTCGGCGACTGGGCGACCTGGCCGGAGTTCCGCCGCCTCGAACAGCTCGGCCTGACCATGTACGGGCAGATGACCGCCGGTTCGTGGATCTACATAGGAACGCAGGGCATCCTCCAGGGCACCTACGAGACGTTCGCGGCGGTCGCCGCCAAGAGGTTCGACAGCACCCTGGCCGGCACGCTGACGCTTACCGCCGGCTGCGGCGGGATGGGCGGCGCGCAGCCCCTCGCGGTCACCATGAACGGCGGCGTGTGCCTGATCGTGGACGTGGACCGCACCCGGCTCGACCGTCGGGTGCACGACCGCTACCTGGATGAGGTCGCCGACTCCCTGGACGACGCGATCGCCCGGGTCCGCGCGGCGAAGCGGGACCGCCGGGCACTGAGCGTCGGCGTGGTCGGCAATGCCGCCGAGGTCTTCCCGGAGCTGCTGAGCCGGGGGGTCGAGATCGACATCGTGACCGACCAGACCAGCGCACACGACCCACTGGCGTACCTGCCGGTGGGGGTGGAGCTGGCCGAGGCCCGGGACTACGCCGCCGCGAAGCCGGCCGAGTTCACCGATCGGGCCCGCGCGTCGATGGCGAAGCACGTCGAGGCGATGGTCGGCTTCCTCGACGCCGGCGCCGAGGTGTTCGACTACGGCAACTCGATCCGGGGTGAGGCGCAGCTCGGCGGCTACCAGCGCGCCTTCGACTTCCCGGGCTTCGTGCCCGCGTACATCCGGCCGTTGTTCTGTGAGGGTAGGGGTCCGTTCCGGTGGGCGGCGCTCTCCGGTGACCCGGCGGACATCGCTGCCACCGACCGGGCCATCCTCGACCTGTTCCCGGAGAACGAGTCGCTGGCCCGTTGGATCAAGCTGGCCGGTGAGCGGGTCGCATTCCAGGGCCTGCCGGCCCGGATCTGCTGGCTCGGCCAGGGCGAACGGGACCGGGCCGGCGTGCGGTTCAACGACATGGTCGCCTCCGGTGAACTCTCCGCCCCGGTGGTGATCGGCCGCGACCACCTGGACACCGGCAGCGTCGCGAGCCCGTACCGGGAGACCGAGGGGATGGCCGACGGCTCCGACGCCATCGCCGACTGGCCGCTGCTCAACGCCCTGGTCAACACGGCCAGTGGCGCTTCGTGGGTGTCCATCCACCACGGCGGCGGCGTGGGCATCGGCCGGTCGATTCACGCCGGGCAGGTGTGCGTGGCCGACGGCACCGCCCTCGCCGGTCAGAAGATCGAGCGGGTGCTCACCAACGACCCGGCGATGGGCGTCATCAGGCACGTCGACGCCGGCTACGAGAGCGCCCGCGAGGTCGCCGACCGCACCGGGGTCCGGGTGCCCATGACGGAAGGGGGACCCGCGTGAGCGCGAGGAGTGCAGCGCAGCGGAGCCCCGCAGTCGCGAACAACAGAGGTGCCGCGTGAGCGACGACCTCTCCGCCCGGTTCCGGGCGCTGTGGGACGAGATCGCGGCGGTCGGGCGGGACGCCGACAGCGGCGGGTATCTGCGGTACGCGTTGACCGAGCCGGAGCGGGAGCTGCGCGCCTGGTTCCGCGCGCAGGCCGAGCACCGTGCCATGCCGGTCACCGAGGACGGCAACGGCAACCTCTTCGCCCACTGGGGTGACCCCGAGGCGTCCGACGCGGTGCTCACCGGCAGCCACTTCGACTCGGTGCCGCACGGCGGGGCGTACGACGGGCCGCTCGGCATCGTCAGCGCGTTCCTCGCCGTGGACGAGCTGCGCGCCGCCGGCGTCACCCCGGACCGGCCGCTGGTGCTCGGTGCCTTCGTCGAGGAGGAGGGGGCTCGCTTCGGCGTACCGTGTCTGGGGTCGCGGCTGCTCACCGGGGCGCTGTCGGCCGAACGCGCGGCCGGCCTGCGCGACGCGGCAGGGGTGAGCTTCGCCGAGGCGCTCGGCGACCGGCCGGCGGGCGCCCGCCCGGAACTGCTGGGCCGGTTCGGCGCGTTCGTCGAGTTGCACGTCGAGCAGGGCCGTGCGCTCGTCGACACGGGCGCGCCGGTCGCGGTGGCCAGCGCGATCTGGCCGCACGGCCGGTGGCGTTTCGACGTCGTCGGCGAGGGCAACCACGCGGGTACCACCCGGATGGCCGACCGCCGCGACCCGATGCTGACCTACGCGTTCACGGTGCTGGCCGCCAACAAGGAGGCCCGGCTGCGCGGCGCGCACGCCACAGTGGGCCGGGTCGCCGTCGAACCGAACGCCACGAACGCGATCCCGTCGAAGGTGACCGGCTGGCTGGACGCCCGCGCCGCCGATCCGGAGACGCTGACCGGGCTTGTCGACGCGGTGCGCGGCAAGCTCGCCGAGCGGGCCCGACGCGATGGTACGACGGTGACGGTCACCGAGGAATCGGCCACCCCGGTGGTCGCCTTCGACGGCGGGCTGGCCGACCGACTGGCCGTGCTGCTCGACGCGCCGGTGCTGCCCACCGGCGCGGGGCACGACGCCGGGGTGCTCGCCGCCTATCTGCCCACCGCGATGCTCTTCGTGCGCAACCCGACAGGGGTGTCGCACTCCCCCGCCGAGGCCGCCACCGACGACGACTGCGCCGCCGGGGTGCGGGCGCTGGCCCGGGTGCTCCAGGAGCTGACATGCCTGTGACACCGACCCGCTGGCTTGCCGAGTACGCGTGGCTGCCGGAACACGCCGAACCCACGCCCGACGTGCTCATCGAGGTCGAGGGTGGCCGGATCAGCGCGCTCACGCCGCTGGTCGGGGCCGGCGGACCGGCCGCCGGGGTCGAGGTGCTCAGGGACGCCACCCGGCTGCCCGGCCTGACCCTCCCCGGTCTGGCCAACGCGCACTCGCACGCTTTCCACCGGGCGCTGCGCGGGCGTACCCACGGCGGGCGGGGTGACTTCTGGACCTGGCGGGACCAGATGTACGCCGTCGCGGACCGGCTGGACCCGGACACCTACCTCGCCCTGGCCCGAGCCGTCTACGCCGAGATGGCGCTGGCCGGGATCACCTGCGTGGGCGAGTTTCACTACCTGCACCACCGGCCGGACGGTGGCGCGTACGACGACCCGAACGCGATGGGCGAGGCGCTCGTGGAGGCCGCCGTGCACGCCGGGATCCGACTCACACTGCTGGACACCTGCTACCTGACCTCCAGCGTGGACGGTCGACCCCTCGCCGGGCCGCAGCGCCGCTTCGGCGACGGTGACGCCGGCCGCTGGGCCGAGCGGGCGGCGGCGTTCCAGCCGGCCGACTCACACGCCCGGGTCGGCGCGGCCGTGCACTCGGTGCGGGCCGTCCCGGCCGATCAGTTGCGCACGGTCGCCGACTGGGCCCGCGAGCGGCAGGCGCCGCTGCACGTGCACCTCTCCGAGCAGCCCGCCGAGAACGACGAGTGCCGGGCCGTGCACGGGCGCACGCCCACCGCGCTGCTCGCCGAGCACGGCGTCCTCGGGCCGGGCGCCACCGCCGTACACGCCACCCACCCCACCAGCGCCGACCTGACGCTGCTCGGTGACAGCCGGACCGGGGTGTGCCTCTGCCCGACCACCGAACGGGACCTCGCCGACGGCATCGGCCCGGCCCGGCGGATGGCCGACGCGGGCGTCCGGTTGAGCCTCGGCAGCGACAGCCACGCCGTGATCGACCTGTTCGAGGAGGCCCGGGCGGTGGAGCTGGACGAGCGGCTGCGGACCCGCCGACGCGGCCACTTCGCGCCGCTCGACCTGCTGAACGCGGCCAGCGTCGCCGGGCACGCCGCGCTGGGCTGGCACGACGCCGGGAGGATCGCGGTGGGCGCCCGCGCCGACCTGGTGACGGTACGCCTGGACAGCGCCCGCACCGCAGGGGTGCCGCCGGTGGGCGCATTCTTCGCTGCCGGCGCGGCGGACGTCGAGCAGGTAGTGGTGGACGGCCGGGTGGTGGTGGCCGAGGGCCGACACCTGACCGTCGACGTGCCGGCCGAGCTGTCAGCGGCCATCGAGGCGGTGACGCCACGGTGAGCGCGAGGAGTGAGCCGACTTTGCGAGCCCCGTGGTCGCGAACGGAAGAGGGCACCGCATGAGTGGCAGCCTGCTGGTCGACAACATCGGGGAGCTGGTCACCAACGGTGCCGGCGAGGGCCCGCTCGGCATCCGCCGCAACGCCGCCGTGCTGGTCGAGGCGGGCCGGGTGGTCTGGGTCGGGCCGTCCGCGTACGCGCCGGCCGCCGACCATCACATCGACGCCGGCGGGGCCGCCGTGCTGCCCGGTTTCGTGGACAGCCACGCCCACCTGGTCTTCGCCGGGGATCGGGCCGCCGAGTTCGCCGCCCGGATGGCCGGTCAGCCCTACACCGGCGGCGGCATCCGGACCACTGTCGGCGCGACCCGGGCCGCCACCGACGACGAGCTGCGGGTCACCGTGCGGCGGCTGCGCGCGGAGGCGCTGCGCCAGGGCACCACGACCATGGAGATCAAGAGTGGGTACGGCCTGACCGTCGCCGACGAGGCCCGCTCGCTGCGGATCGCCGCCGAGACCAGCACCGAGACCACCTTCCTGGGCGCGCACGTGGTGCCCGCCGAGTACGCCGACCGCCCGGACGACTACGTCGGGTTGGTCTGCGGGCCGATGCTGGCCGCCGCCGCTCCGCACGCGAAGTGGATCGACGTGTTCTGCGAGCGGGGCGCATTCGACGTGGACCACGCCCGCGCCATCCTGGCCTGCGGTCAGGCCGCCGGGCTGGGTGTACGGCTGCACGCCAACCAGCTCGGCCCCGGCCCCGGGGTGCAGTTGGGCGTGGAGCTGGACGCGGCCAGCGTCGACCACTGCACCCACCTGAGCGACGCCGACGTGGCCGCGCTGGCTGACACGGCCCACAGCGACGGGTCGGGCACCCGGACGGTGGCGACCCTGCTGCCCGGCGCGGAGTTCTCCACCCGCTCGCCCTACCCGGACGCGCGCCGGCTGCTCGACGCCGGGGTCACAGTGGCGCTGGCGACGGACTGCAACCCCGGCTCGTCGTACACCTCGTCGATGCCGTTCTGCGTGGCCCTCGCGGTCCGCGAGATGCGGATGACCCCGGCCGAGGCGGTCTGGGCCGCCACCGCCGGCGGCGCACGGGCGTTGCGCCGCGACGACATCGGTGTCCTCACCCCCGGCGCGCGGGCCGACCTCGTCGTCCTCGACGCGCCGTCACACCTGCACCTGGCCTACCGGCCCGGTGTCCCCCTGATCCGCCAGGTAATACGCAACGGAGTACCGCAATGACGAACGTGACCATCCAGCCCACCGGGATCACCGCCGACGACGTGCTCGCGGTGGCCCGCGGCACCGCCACGGTCGTCCTCGCCCCGGCCACCATCGACGCGATGGCGACCAGCCGGGCCATCGTGGACGGCATCGAGTCGTCGGGCCGTCCCGTCTACGGGGTCTCCACCGGGTTCGGCGCGTTGGCCAACACCTTCATCGCACCGGAGCGGCGGGCCGAACTGCAACACGCGCTGATCCGCTCGCACGCCGCCGGGGTGGGCGCCCCGATGCCGCGTGAGGTGGTCCGGGCCATGATGCTGCTGCGGGTCCGTTCCCTCGCCCTGGGCCGTTCCGGGGTCCGGCCGCTGGTCGCGGAGGCCCTGGTCGACCTGCTCAACCACGACATCACCCCGTGGGTGCCGGAGCACGGCTCGCTGGGCGCCTCCGGCGACCTCGCGCCGCTGGCGCACTGCGCGTTGGTGCTGCTCGGCGAGGGTTGGGTGCTCGGCCCGGCCGGTGAGCGGCAGGACGCGGCCGACGCGTTGACCGCCGCCGGGCTCAAGCCGATCGAGCTGGCCGCCAAGGAGGGGCTGGCGCTGATCAACGGGACCGACGGCATGCTCGGCATGCTGCTGCTGGCCATCCACGACGCGGCGCACCTGTTCGCCATGGCGGATGTGACTGCCGCGCTGGCCATCGAGGCGATGCTCGGCTCGGAGCGGCCGTTCCTGCCCGAGCTGCACGCGATCCGGCCGCACCCCGGTCAGGCGGCGTCGGCGGCGAACATCCACCGGCTGTTGCAGGACTCCCGGGTGATGGACTCGCACCGCGACGACCTGGCGCACGCCGTGCAGGACGCGTACTCGATGCGCTGCGCGCCGCAGGTGGCCGGCGCCGCCCGGGACACCCTGGACTTCGTCCGCACGGTCGCGGCCCGGGAGCTGGTGTCCGTTGTGGACAACCCGGTGGTGCTGCCGGACGGCCGGGTCGAGTCGACCGGCAACTTCCACGGCGCGCCGCTCGGCTTCGCCGCGGACTTCCTCGCCATCGCCGCCGCCGAGGTGGGTGCGATCGCCGAGCGGCGGGTGGACCGGCTGCTCGACGTCACCCGCTCCCGGGAGCTGCCGGCGTTCCTCTCCCCCGACGCCGGGGTCAACTCCGGGCTGATGATCGCCCAGTACACGGCGGCCGGGATCGTCGCCGAGAACCGTCGGCTGGCCGCCCCCGCCTCGGTGGACTCGCTGCCCACCAGCGGCATGCAGGAGGACCACGTCTCGATGGGCTGGGCGGCGACCAAGAAGCTGCGGACCGTGCTGGACAACCTGACCAGCCTGCTCGCGGTGGAGCTGCTGGCCGGCGTACGCGGCCTTCAGCTGCGCGCCCCGCTGGAGCCGTCCCCTGCCGGCCGGGCAGCCGTCGCCGCACTCGGTGCGGCAGCCGGCGAGCCCGGCCCCGACGTGTTCCTCGCCCCGGTGATGGAGGCGGCCCGCGCCGTCGTCGCCGGGCCGGAGTTGCGCGCCGCCATCGAACGAGAGGTCGGCCCGCTGGGCTGATCTCCGTCGGGTCGCTGTCGTCCGCCGCGGGTCAGGCGGCGGGCGGCAGCACCTTCTCGCCCGTCAGGCGGCGGGCGGCAGCACCTTGGCGACCAGCTTCGCCAGCTCGCGCAGCGCCTTGCCACGGTGGCTGATCGCGTCCTTCTCGGCGGGCGTCAGCTCGGCGTTGGTCCGGTCCTGCCCGTCGCCCAGGAAGATCGGGTCGTAGCCGAACCCGCCGTCGCCGCGCGGCGCGCGCAGCACCCGCCCGGACTGCCGGCCGTCGACGAGGTGCTCCTTGCCACCGGGCAGCACCAACGCCACAGTGCAGACGAACGAGGCGGCCCGCTGCTCGTCCGGCACGTCGGCGATCTGGTCCAGCACCAGCTGAAGGTTGGCCCGGTCGTCCCCGTGCTGGCCGGACCAGCGGGCGCTGAACACCCCCGGCATGCCGTTGAGCGCGTCGACCGCGAGCCCGGAGTCGTCGGCGATGGTGGGCAGCCCGCTCTGCCGGCAACCCTCCCGCGCCTTGATCAACGCGTTCTCGCCGAAGGTCAGGCCGGTCTCCGGCAGCTCCGCGTACTGCTCGACGTCGTCCAGCCCGAGCAGGGCGATCCGGTGCGCGCCGAGCGCGCCGTCCAGGATCCGCTGAAGCTCGACCAGCTTCTTCCGGTTACGGGTGGCGAGCAGGACCTTGTTCATGCTGAATCACCTTCGTTCGCGACTGCGGGGCTCGCAAGCTCACTCCTCGCGCTCACCGCGACACCTTTGTTCGCGACTGCGGGGCTCGCAAGCTCACTCCTCGCGCTCACCGCGACACCTCTGTTCGCGACTGCGGGGCTCGCAAGCTCACTTTCCGCGCTCACGCGAGTGCCTTCCGCTGGGCTTCGGCCAGATCCGCGCAGCCGGCAACGGCCAGGTCGAGCAGGGCGTCGAGCTGATCGCGGGCGAACACGCCCGCCTCGCCGGTGCCCTGCACCTCGACGAAGTCGCCCGCGCCGGTGCACACCACGTTCATGTCCACCTCGGCGGCGACGTCCTCCTCGTAGCAGAGGTCGAGCCGGGCCTCCCCCGCGATGATCCCCACGCTGACCGCGGACACCGAGCGGTGCATCACCTTCTCCGGCTTGCCGGCCAACGACTTCCGGGCGGCAAGCCAGCCCACCGCGTCGTGCAACGCGACGTACGCACCGGTGATCGCGGCCGTGCGGGTGCCGCCGTCGGCCTGGAGCACGTCGCAGTCGAGCACGATCGAGTTCTCGCCGAGCGCCTTGAGGTCGATGCTGGCCCGCAGGCTACGGCCGATCAGCCGGGAGATCTCGTGGGTACGGCCACCGACCCGGCCCTTGACGCTCTCCCGGTCGGAGCGGGTGTTGGTGGCCCGGGGCAGCATCGCGTACTCGGCGGTCACCCAGCCGAGCCCGGAGCCCTTGCGCCAGCGGGGCACCCCCTCGGTGACGCTTGCCGTGCAGAGCACCCGGGTGCCGCCGAACTCGACGAGCACCGAGCCCTCCGGATGGGTGCTCCAGCCACGGGTCACTGTCACCGGTCGAAGTTGAGAGGGCCCTCGCCCGTCAGGTCGCGCCATCCCTGCACCCTATGCGGTGCGGCGATCCACCTCGCTCGGGGTGCCCCGGAGAACGTCCGCGCCGTGCACACCGAGGAACCCGGCCACCGCGGCCGGCCAGCCGAACTCCTCGGCCCGCGCCCGGGCGGCCCGCCGCCGCTGCGTCTCCGGCCGGGCCGCCAGGCGGCGCACCGCCGCCGCCATCGACACCCCCGAGCCGTACGCCGCCAGCCCGGCCTCGCCGACCACCTCGGGCAGCGCGCTGGCCGCGTTGACCATCACCGGGGTGCCGCAGGCCAGCGCCTCCAGGCC
The DNA here is from genome assembly GCF_040608575.1 of Micromonospora sp. NPDC005171. Taxonomy (NCBI): domain Bacteria; kingdom Bacillati; phylum Actinomycetota; class Actinomycetes; order Micromonosporales; family Micromonosporaceae; genus Micromonospora; species Micromonospora sp. NPDC005171. The sequence goes on from NZ_JBEXIM010000002.1 coordinate 207,324, forward strand.
GGCGAGACCGAAGGTCTCCACCGGGCCCGGCGCCAGCACCACGTCCGCGCTGGCCAGCAGCGCGGCCACCGCGGCGCGGTCCGGCAGGAAGCCGGTGAAGGTGACCGGCAGCCCGGCCGCCCGCCGGGCCAGCGCGCCGCGCAACGGGCCGTCGCCGGCCATCACCAGCACCGCCGGTACGCCCGCCCGGCGCAGCTCGGCGAGGGTCTGCACCGCCAACTCCGGCCGCTTCTCCGGTGACAGCCGGGCGCAGTGCACCAACAGCAGTTCGGTGGCATCGGCGTACCCCTCGCGTAGCCGCGGGTCCGCCCGGCGTGGGGAGAAGGTGTCCAGGTCCACCCCGAGCGGCACCAGGTGCACGTTGTCGGCGCCGATCCGGTCGAACTCCTCGGCAGCCCACCTGGTCGTACAGATGATCCGGTCGTACGCCCGACTGGTCGCCCGGTTGAGCCGGTCCGCGATCGGCCGGCGCACCGCGTCCGGCACCCCCCACTGGCCGAGCAGCCCGGTCAGCGACTCGTGCGACACCATCACCGACGGCACCCCGTGCGCCCGCGCCCACCGGCCCGTCCAGCGCAGTGACGACCGGTCGGAAACCTCCAACCGGTCCGGTGCCAGGTCGGTGAGGAGCCGGGCCAACCGGCGTCGGCCGGCCAGCAGCCGGTAGCCACCACTGCCCGGCATCTCCGGCCCGGGCACTGTGACCAGCCGCCCCCACGGGTACCGCTGGTCGGCGGCCCGCTGACCGGGTATCACCAGCACCGGATCGTGCCCGGCCGCCCGGTAGCCCGCTCCGAGGTGCCGCAGCGCGGTGCGCAGGCCGCCGGAGCGTTCCGTCACGAAGTTGGCGACCCGTACGATCCGCAGCCCGTTGGTAGCCCCGGTCACGAGGCGACCGGCAGGCCGACGGTGGCCGCAACGGCGCGTACCGCGCGGTAGTGCCCGATCAGCTCGTCGCCGACCGCCGCCCAGCTGCGGCGACTGACCGCGACCCGGGCGGCCAGGCCGTAGGCCCGCCGCCGGTCGGCGTCGCCGGTCAACTCGGCCACCGCCGCGGCGAGCGCGTCGCCGTCGTTCGGTGGCACCAGCAGCCCGGTCACACCCTGGTCGACCAGGTCGACCGGCCCGCCGCTGGCCGGCGCCACGACCGGCACCCCGGAAGCCAGCGCCTCCTGGATGGTCTGTCCGAAGGTTTCGTGTGGCCCGGTGTGCACGAACAGGTCCAGGCTGGCGTAGAGCCGCGCCAGGTCCTCGCCCTGCTGCACGCCCAGGAAGGTCACCCCGGGCAGTTCGCGGGCCAACTGGCGGTGGGACGGGCCGTCGCCGGCCACCACCACCCGCACCCCGGGCAGTCGGGACGTCGCCGCCAGCAACTCCACCCGCTTCTCCGGGGCGAGCCGACCGACGTAGCCGACCAGCAGCTCACCGCCGGGCGCCAGCCGGTCCCGCAACGCCGCACACCGCTTGGCCGGATCGAAGCGAACGGCGTCCACACCGCGCCGCCACAGCCAGATCCGCTGCACCCCGTTCGCGATCAGGTCGGCGGCGGCCCGGGTGGAGGGGGCGAGGGTGCGCTGCGCCGAATTGTGGATCTCGCGGATCCGCCGCCAGGCCGCCGCCTCACCCCAACTCACCCGGTACGCCCGGGCGTACGCCGCCACATCGGTCTGGTAGACGGCCACCATGGGCAGCCCGTTCCGGCTGGCCAGCGTGGCCGCCCGGGCGCCCAGGACGAACGGACTGGCCAGGTGCACCACGTCCGGCTCGGCCGAGAGCAGCGCCCCGGCCAGTCGGGCGTTCGTCGGTACGCCCAGCCGGAAGCCCTGGTAGCGGGGCAGCGGCACGCTCGGAATGCGCACCACCGGGTACGGCAGCCGGTCGATGCCCTGCCGGCCGCCGGACGGGGCGGGCGCGATGACCACCGGCTCATGGCCGCGATCGAGCAGGTGCTCCGCCGTCCGCACCACGGAGTGCGCGACGCCGTTCACGTCCGGTGGGAACGACTCAGTCACGATGGCGATCCGCATGCCCACACCGTGCGGGTGCCACGGGTGCGCCAGACGACGGTCCGCTGACCGGCCGGCGAACAGTACGGCACAACCCCGCGGCCCGGCCTCACGAACCGGGACCCGGTGCGTCAGACGTCGTAGCTGGCGCCGGGGCGGACCACCTCGAGCGGCCCGGCGTACGCGGAGGCGGCCGATTCCAGCGTGTGCGCCTCGCTGCCCCAGGCGGGCACCAGGTGGGTGAGCAGCAGCCTGCCCACAGCGGCCTTGGTCGCCGCCTCACCGGCCTCCCGACCGGTCAGGTGCAGATCCGGCGGATTGTCCACGCCGTCGAGGTAACTGGCCTCGCAGAGGAACACGTCGGCGTTCTGGGCCAGTCGCAGCAACGCCTCACAGGGCGCGGTGTCCGACGAGTAGCACAGTGAACGGCCGTCGTGCTCCAGCCGCACGCCGTACGTCTCGACGGGATGGTTGACCCGGTCGACGGTGACGGTGAACGGGCCGATCGGGAAGGTGCCCGGCTGCAGCGCGTAGAACTGGTACACGTCCTCCACCGAACCGTCGTCGCCGTACGCGGCGCTGAGCCGGTCCGGCGCGCCGGCGGGCGCGTACACCGGCAGCGGCGGGTACGGGCCGTCCGGGGCGTACCGGCGCACCACCACGTACAGCACGGCGTCGAACATGTGGTCGCAGTGCAGGTGGGTCAGCAGGATGGCGTCCGGGGCGTGCAACCCCGCGTACCGCTGGAGGCTGGACAGCGACCCGGAACCGAAGTCGACCAGAAGACGGAAGCCGTCGGCCTCCACGAGATAGGCCGAGCAGGGGGATTCAGGGCCAGGAAAACTGCCGGCGCTTCCCAGAACGGTCAGTCGCATCGAGTGGTCTCGCTGTCACTATCAGTAGCACCCGTGCCGGCGATAGTCCCGGCCATGATCTCTACCGACGCGTACGCCACGCTGCGCAGCCTACGCTGGCGCACCCGGCAGCAAGAATCATCCAACGGAAGTTGTCACGAACGTGACACCCACTCGCGGTACGCCGGGCAGCGAACGGGCCGTCGACGGATGTCGACGGCCCGTAGTCGGCAGACCAAAATCGGTCAGGCCCAGAGCTGCCCCTCCAGGGCGTCCTCGGCATCGGCGAGCGTGCCGCCGTACGCGCCGGTGGACAGGTACTTCCAGCCGCCGTCGCAGACCACGAACGCCACATCGGCCCGCCGGCCGTCGCGCACCGCCTCGTGCGCCACCGCCAGCGCGGCATGCAGGATGGCGCCTGTGGAGAACCCGGCGAAGATGCCCTCCACCTCCACCAGTTGACGGGTGCGCAGCACCGCGTCCCGGGTGCCGACCGAGAAGCGGCGGGAGAGCACCGAAGCGTCGTAGAGCTCCGGAACGTACCCCTCGTCGATGTTGCGCAGGCCGTAGACCACCTCGCCGTAGCGCGGCTCGGCGGCCACCACCTGAATGCCCTCGACCTTTTCCCGCAGGTAACGCCCGGTGCCCATCAGGGTGCCGGTGGTGCCCAGCCCGGCCACGAAGTGCGTGATGCTGGGCAGGTCGTGCAGCAGCTCCGGCCCGGTCGTCTCGTAGTGCGCCCGCGCGTTCGCCTCGTTGCCGTACTGGTAGAGCATCACCCAGTCGGGGTGCTCGGCGGCGATCTGCTTGGCGGTGGCGACCGCCTGGTTGGAACCGCCCGCCGCCGGCGAGAAGATGATCTCGGCCCCGTACATCCGGAGCAACTGGACCCGCTCGGTGGAGACGTTCTCCGGCATCACGCAGACCAGCCGGTAGCCGCGCAACTTGGCGACCATCGCCAACGAGATGCCGGTGTTGCCACTCGTCGGTTCGAGGATGGTGTCACCCGTGCGGAGCCGGCCAGCCTCCTCCGCCGCCCGGACCATGAACAGCGCCGCGCGGTCCTTGATGCTGCCGGTGGGGTTGCGGTCCTCCAGCTTGGCCCAGAGCCGCACCGGAGGAGCCCCGTCGGGCACCGTCGGGGAGAGTCGGGGCAGGCCGACCAGCGGCGTGCCCCCACAGGCGTCGAGCAGGCTGTCGTACCGCGCCATGGCGGCCGACCTCAGCGAGCCGCGACGGCGTCGCGGGCGGCGCTGTGCGAGCTGATCGCCGCTGCCGCGGCGCTGTGCGAGCTGATCGCCGCTGCCGCGGCGAAGCCGAACGCGCCGCCGGCCACTGCCGGCAGGATGGTGACGCTGTCGCCGTCGGAGAGCTTCGCGTCCAGCGCACCGAGGAAGCGGACGTCCTCGTCGTTGACGTAGACGTTGACGAAACGGTGCAACGTGCCCGCGTCGGTGATCAGCCGGCCGCGCAGACCGCCGTGCCGGGAATCCAGGTCGGTGAGCAGATCGGCGAGCGTGTCGCCGGTGCCGTCGACGACCTTGGCGCCGCCGGTGTAGCTGCGCAGGATGGTGGGGATGCGAACCTCAATGGCCATGATGTCGAACTCCTCGATCGGGTGTGCCTACGGTGACGGGACGAGACGGCTGCGGCGCTGACGGATCAGCGGCCGGAACACTCGTAATCGACCGTCGCCGGGCTCTGCCCGAACATGTAGGACTGGACGGCGTGCGGGTCGACACCCGCCTCCACGACCTGAACCGGCTCCTCGGTGACCACGCCGTCGACGATCCGGAACGACCGGATCTCCTCCGAGTCGGGCTCACGGGTCGAGACGAGCAGGTAGTGCGCCCCCGGCTCACCGGCGAAGGAGACATCCGTCCGCGACGGGTACGCCTCGGTGGCGGTGTGCGAGTGGTAGATGACGACGGGCTCCTCGTCCCGGTCGTCCATCTCCCGCCACACGCGCAGGTGCTCCATCGAGTCGAACTCGTAGAAGGTCATCGACCGCGCGGCATTGTCCATCGGGATGTGCCGGGTCGGGGTGTCGCTGCCGACGGGACCGGCGACCACGCCGCACGCCTCGTCGGGGTGATCCCGGCGCGCGTGGGCGACGATCGCGTCGATGATCGACCGGTCGATGCTCAGCACGTGCACCAGCCTAACGCCTGCCGGGCGCGTGCCGAAGTGGTGCCGGTCACCCCTAGTCGATCAAGGCGTTGAGCAGCGACTCCTGTAGATACCCGAGATAGGCGTAGACCGAAAGCTGGAACACCCGGCTGGAACCCGGGTCCTCGGCGACCGCGTCGTCCAGCTCCTCGCCCAGATCCGTGCCGTCCTTGATCTCCAGGCGGACGCCCATCGCGAGCCGGGCGTCGTTCAGCGCCCGCAACCACGCCTCGGCGGCCTCGGCGTCCAGCCGCACCTCGCCACCGGCGTCGTCCGGCAACGCGGCCAGGATCGCCCCCGCCTGATCGATCTTCGCGGTCTTCAGGTCGCCCTCGGTGTAGCGGCGGAATTCAGCGGTGCCCGGAGCGTCCTGCGGGTAGACCGCCGGAAAGAGCCGACCGACGACCGGGTCGGTGTGGTCGAAACCATCGGTGAGCAGGCCCACCACCTCGGAGGCCACCTTGCGCAGCACCCGCACCTCGTCGACGGCGAAGACGGCGACGTAGCGACCGGCCTGGCGATGGAACATGCTCATGATCTGTCCACCGTCGCCCACAGCCCGTACGCGTGCAGCTGCGACGCGTCGTGCTCCATCCGCTCCCGGGCACCTGTGGAGACCACGGCACGCCCCTTGTGGTGCACGTCCAGCATCAGCTGTTCGGCCCTCTCCCGGCTGTAGCCGAAAAGCTTCTGGAAAACCCAGGTCACGTACGTCATCAGATTGACCGGGTCGTCCCACACGATCGTCACCCACTGCCGGTCGGACGCCGGCACCTCGTCAGTGTCCGGCGTCTCGACCGGTACAACCTGCGGAGCCGCCATGCCCCCCATCGTGCCACCGGTTTCCCGGAACCGAGGAACCGGAACGCCGGCCCGGCGCGGATCACCCGCCCCGGGCACTCCCGACCCGCCCCGGACGCCATCGGAGGTGGGGTCCGACCCGGACCCGGACCAACCGGTGGGCGCGCCGTCAGGCGAGCAGAATGCCGTGATCGACTGCATCGGAGAGCACCACGCCCAGCGAGAGGCGGATCACCTCGAACCGTCGGGAGATCTCCCTGGACAACCCCAACTCGACCTCGCGCACCGCCCGTTGGGACCAGGCCCGCGCCGCGCTGTGGTCGGCGTTGCCGGGCGTACGCCACTGCTGCCAGCACCCGCCGGAAAGCGCCACCGCGACCGGCGGGAGCATCTCGTCACGGGACGCCGCCGGATAGCTGGCGGCAGCGTCGATCGCCTCCGCGCCGGTCAACTCGGCCACGCCGGCGGTACTGGTGATCAACAGCACCTTGTCCAATTCGTGGCCGGGCCGGTGATCGGCCAGTCCGTACCGCACGGCCCGGGCGATCCGGCGTCGCACGCCTTCGGCCGGTGGCGCGGCGAGCACCCGGGACGCGACGTCGGTCACGATGCCGCGCACCGCATGGTCGCACTGCGCGGTTGCCAACAGCGACAACGCCGCCATCTCCTGGTCGAGGAGATCCGGTAGGCCGGCACAGCCGACTCCGAACACGATCTCCTGAACGGCCCGCAGGTGGATGTTCGCCAACTCCAGGGCGAGGTGCTGACGGATGCGCTGAGCGCACGAGCGGGCGTGGCGGTCGAGCCGTTCGGACCAGTCACCCGGATCGGCGGCCACGGCGACGCGACCCTGCTGGCCCGGCAGGACCGGTGGGTCGACGCTGGCCCGCTGCAACCCTTCACGCGACGCCCAACCCACGAGCGCTCGCCGCAGGTCGGCGGCGGTGTCGGCGTCGTCGACCGGGAACCACCGCGCACCGGCCAGCGCCGGCACCGCGGCCAGGAGCGCCGCCCGATGCGCCTCCACCGTCACCGCGACCGCATCCACCTCGGTCTGCGCACCCCCGACCGGCGGGACGGACGCCCCCGCGCCCTCCGTAGTCGCCGTGCCGTCAGCCAGCGGAGCCCAACCCGCCGCACCGGGTGTGACCGCGAAGACGACCTCCACCGAGGTCGAGGCGACTTCGGCGAGCAGGTTCAACTCGGCGGCGGTGAAAGCCTGGTCGGCGGCGATCACGAAGAGCAGACCGCCGGCTCGGCCCACCGCTTCGAGCAGCACCCGGGTGCCGGACACGCCGAGGGTGGCGGTGTCCGGGACGTCGATCAGGGTGAAGTGCCGCAGCAGTGGCTCGGGCACGCTCAGCTCGACACGCCGGGGCGGGCGGGCCAACGCCGGACCGGCGGCGTCCCGGTCCGCGCCGTACGAGTGCGGCTGGCGGTAGCCGGGAACGAACGCCGCCCGGGTGGGCACCTTGGCGTCGCGCACCACCAACCAACTGCCGGCCGGCACGGTCAGCATGACCGGGTCGAGCCCGAGCAGGGTGGCGAGCACGGCCCGCCGTTCGGCACCGGCCGGACCGACGGCGACCACACCCAGCGGCTCGTTCGGGGCGGCGCCGGACACGCCGACCCGGGTGGGGAGCGGGCCGCAGGTGGGCAGGTCGGTTGGGCCGGTCATGTCGTCCGGCGAGTCGACCGAGGGGAGAGGGCCCTGCTTCATCAGGTGCCTCCCGTTGCAGGTGACCGAGGGTCCGATCGCGAGAATTCCGGTGCGTCAACCCGGATGTCGGAAGACTACGGGCGGGCTGGCGACCGGGCGGAACACCTCGAATACTCACCGGTAATTGTGCGGTTACTCAACTTCGCACGGTGACGGTGCGGGCGCGGACGGATTCCGGTCGATATGCTGCGCGGATGAGTCGATGGGAGTTCGTCGGCCGCACGGATGAGCTCAACCGCCTGCTGGAGGCGGTGACCGGTGAGGCCGGCCGCGGGCTCTTCTTCAGCGGCAGCGCTGGCATCGGCAAGAGTCGGTTACTGCGCGAGGGTGTGGGCGCGTTGCCCACCGACCGGTTCGCGATCTGGTCCATCGCCGCCAGCGCCACCACCGCGGCGCTGCCGTTCGGCGGGCTGGTCCAGGTCCTCCCCGCCGAGCAGCCCCAGGGTCTCTCCCCCGCCGGCGTCCTGCGCTGGGCGCTCAACGTGCTGCAACAGCAGGCGGCCGGCCGACGGATCGTGCTCGCCATCGACGACGCCCACCTGCTCGATCCACCCTCGGCCGCACTGGTGCACCTGGTCGCCCGCGCCGAGAACGCCACAGTGGTCGGCACCCTGCGCGACGGCGAGCAGATCCCGCTGCCGATCCGCGCACTCTGGACCGACGACCTGGTCGAACACGTCGAGCTGACCCCGATGCCGCAGGCGGAGACCACTGACCTGCTGGCGTCGATCCTGGGCGGCCCGGTCGACCCCGGCTCCGCCGACCGGCTCGGCCGACTGTCGTCCGGCAACCCGCTGCTGCTGCGCGAGCTGGTGCACGCCGCCAACGGCAGCGCGGAGTTGAAGCAGACCTACGGGATCTGGAAGTGGACCGGGCGGTTGGAGCTGGCGCCCAACCTGACCGACCTCATCGACACCCGGGTGGGGAAGCTCACCGACGGCGTCCGCGCGGTCGTCGAGCTGGTCGCGTTCGGCGAACCACTCGGCCTGCATCTGCTCCGGCAGGCCGCCGATCAGGCAGACGTCGAGACCGCCGAGGAGCGCGGACTGATCACCGTGGACCAGCACGACCGGCGCACGAACGTTCGGCTCGCCCACCCGCTCTACGGCGAGGTGATGCGCCGTCGCTGTCCGGTCAGCCGCACCCGCCGGCTTCAGGCACACCTCGCCGAGCTGCTTGAGCAGGTCGGCAAGCGCCGCCGCGACGACCTGCTGCGGGTGGCCGTCTGGCGACTCGATTCGGGCACCGCACAAGACGCGGCCCTGCTGCTGGAGGCCGCCGTGCAGGCGTTCACCCGCTACGACGTACCGCTGGCGACCCGGTTGGCGCGGGCCGCGCTGAGCGCCGACGGCGGCTACGACGCCGCGGAGCTGCTGGCCACCATCCTGATGTTCGCGGACCGGCCCGAAGAGGCGATCGACGTCCTCGACGCGGTGACGCCCGAGCCCGGCGACGAACGACGACTCTGCCGCTGGTTGACCGTGCGGGGCATGGTCAGCTACTGGGGGGTTGAGCCGGGAGTCCACTGTGGAGGAGATCGCGGGTCGCGTCGAGCAGCTCAGCGACTCCGCCGACCGGGCCCGGGTGCACGCCTTCGAGGCGATCATGCGCCTGCACCGACTGGACACGGCCGCCGCGGTGCGGCTCAGCCAACGCGTCCTCGACCGGCCGGCGGCCGGCGTCGCCGCCCGCGAACTGGCCCGCTCCACCATCGCGTACGTCCAGGCCGCACAGGGCGAGCTGACCCGCAGCGGTACGGCGATCGCCCAGGTGCACTCGGCAGCGGCCAACTGGCGTACCGACATGCCGTACCTCCAACTGGCCCTGGAGTTGGCCCGAGGCACCCGGCTCATGCTCACCGGCGACCTGGCCGGAATCGACGCGATCGTCGCCGACGAGTTCGCCGACCTCGCCGGGGAGGGTGACTTCCGCCTCGGCACCGGTTATCTGGCCATCCTCCAGGCGTACTCGCTCCGGCTGCGCGGGCAGAGCGGCGCGGCCATGCGGACTTCCCTGAGTGCCTGCGCGGTGCTGGCCACGAGTCGGGTCTACGCCGGTCTGGCCCAGGCCGAACGCGCCCAGGCGGCGGCGCTGCGCGGTGACGCCGCGCAGGCGGTTGCGGCGATGGCCGAAGCCGACCGCACCCACGCGCCGGGGATGGCGGTGCTCTATCCGTGGCTGGAGCAGGCCCGGGGCGCGTCGCTCGCCGCGTCGGGCGACCTGTCGGGCGCCGTCAAACACCTCGGCGACCTGGTGGACCGGCTGCGTTCGGACGGCTTCGCCGGGCACGAGGTGCACGTCCTGCACGACCTCGTCCGACTGGACCAGGCCGGCATGGCGGTCGGGCCCACCTGCTCCGACGGCGGCCGGCGCACCGTCGCGCAGCGCCTCGCCGAGCTCTCCGAGCGGGTCGACGGGGCGCTCCCGCCGCTGTTGGCCCGGCACGCCCGCGCCGCGGTCAGCGACTCCCCCACCGATCTGCTCGCGGTCGCCGACGACTACGCGGCCCTGGAGTTGACCGTATACGCCGCCGAGGCCACCTCCCAGGCGGTCCAGCGGTTGCGCCGGCAGCACTCGGCTGCTGCCAACGACGCCCGGGAGCGGCTCGCCGGGTTGCTCGGGCGTTGTGACCTGATCCGGACGCCGGCGCTCCAGGCCGGCGCGCCAGTGCTCACCGAGCGGGAGTGGCAGGTGGCCCGCCTCGCCGCGCACGGTGCCTCCAGTCGGGCCATCGCCGAACGGCTCTACCTCTCGGCGCGCACTGTGGAAAACCACCTCCAGCGGATCTACGCCAAGCTCGGCGTCACCGGCCGGGCCGAGCTGTGGGCGGCGTTACGTTCGATCCCGGGCCACGACGGCGGCGACGCGAGCTGAACCTTAGGCTGGGCCGGTGAGCATCCACCGCCCCGCGCTCCTGACCGACCACTACGAGCTGACCATGGTCAGCGCGGCACTGAAGGACGGCACCGCTGACCGTCGGTGTGTCTTCGAGGTGTTCAGCCGCCGGCTGCCGAGCGGCCGCCGGTACGGCGTGGTGGCCGGCACGACCCGGCTGATCGAGCTGATCCGCGACTTCCGGTTCGACCCCACCGAGATCGAGTTCCTGCTGCGGACCGGGGTGGTCGACGAGACGGCGGCGGCCTGGCTGACCGACTACCGCTTCACCGGCGACGTCGACGGGTATGCCGAGGGTGAGCTGTTCTTCCCTGGTTCTCCGATCCTCACCGTCTCCGGCGGCTTCGCCGAGTGTGTGGTGCTGGAGACGCTGGCGCTGTCCGTGCTCAACCACGACAGTGCAGTGGCCGCCGCGGCGGCCCGGATGGTGACCGCGGCGCGGGGCCGGGCACTGATCGAGATGGGGTCGCGTCGGGCGCACGAGGAGGCGGCGGTGGCTGCGGCGCGGGCCGCGTACCTGGCCGGGTTCCGGTTCACGTCCAACCTCGCCGCCGGGGCGCGCTACGGCATCCCGACGGCGGGCACCGCGGCGCACGCGTTCACACTGCTGCACGACGACGAGCGGGCGGCGTTCGCCTCGCAGGTCGCCACGCTGGGCAAGGACACCACGCTGCTGGTCGACACGTACGACATCAGCCAGGGCATCCGCAACGCGATAGCGGTGGCCGGGCCGGAACTGCGGGCGGTACGGATCGACTCCGGCGACCTCGCGGTGATCGCTCAACAGTCCCGGGAGCTGCTCGATTCGCTGGGCGCCACCGAGACCAAGATCATCGTTTCCGGTGACCTGGACGAGTACGCGATCGCCGCACTGGCCGCCGAACCGGTGGACATGTACGGCGCCGGCACGGCAGTGGTCACCGGCTCCGGGGCACCGACCGCCGGGCTGGTCTACAAGCTGGTCGAGGTCGAGGGTCGGCCGGTCGTGAAGCGCTCCGAGCACAAGGCGACCATCGGTGGCCGGAAGGTCGCGGTCCGCCGGCACAAGCCGACCGGGACCGCCACCGAGGAGGTCATCGTCCCCCAGGGTGTTCCGGACCGGCAGCCCAACGACCGCCTGCTCCAGCGGTCGTACGTGGTGGCCGGTGAGCCGGTGTCGCTGCCCACCCTCGACGAGTCACGGGAGCACCTGCGGGAGTGTCTGATCTCCATTCCGTGGGAGGGGCTGAAGCTCTCGGCCGGCGACCCGGCCGTGCCGGTCACCGTCGTACCCGCTGGCTGAGGCTTACCCGAGCGCCACCGACCGTACGGAGAGAGGAAATCCCGATGGCAAATGCGCTGATCATCGTGGACGTGCAGAACGACTTCTGCGAGGGCGGCTCGCTGGCCGTCGCCGGCGGCGCGGGGGTGGCCGCCGGCATCTCCCGGTTGCTCGCCGCCGAGCCGGACCGGTGGGCGCACGTTGTCGCCACCAAGGACTACCACGTCGACCCGGGTGCCCACTTCGGCGATCCGCCGGACTTCGTGGAGTCCTGGCCCCGGCACTGCGTGGTCGGCACCAGCGGTTCGGAGTTCCACCCCGAACTGGACACCGCCCGGGTCGAGGCGATCTTCCACAAGGGCGAGCACGCCGCGGCGTACTCCGGTTTCGAGGGGCACGCCGACGATGGCGAGTGCCTGGCCGACTGGCTGCGCCGCCACGACGTGGACCGGGTCGACGTGGTCGGCATCGCCACTGACCACTGCGTCCGGGCGACCGCACTGGACGCCGCCCGGGAGGGCTTCGCCACCACCGTGCTGCTCGAGTTGACCGCCGCCGTCGCCCCGGCGACCACCGACGTGGCGCTGCGCGCGATGGACAGCGCCGGGGTGGTCATGCACGGCCAGCCTGTGATCAGGGCCGCATGAGGCGCTAATTGGTTGGCCAAGGGGCCGCCGCCGGTCGAGGATGTCGCCGGAGGTACGGACCCACGTGAACATGAAGCCTTACCGGCGGGCGCTCGCCCTGCCCGGCCTGCGGTCGCTGCTGGTGGTCGCCGTCCTCGCCCGAATCCCGCTCACCGCGACCGGGGTGACGCTGACCTTCCACGTCGTGCTCGACCTCGACCGGGGGTACGGGGCCGCCGGCCTGGTGGGCGCGGCCGTCACCGTTGGCGCGGCGATCGGCGGGCCGCTGCTCGGCCGGCTCGTGGACCGGCGTGGACTGCGTCCGGTTCTGGTGCTCACCGCCATCGCCGAGGCGATCTTCTGGTCCACCGCGCCCACACTGCCGTACCCAGTGCTGCTGCCGGCCGCGTTCGTGGCCGGTTCGCTGGCCCTGCCCATCTTCTCGGTGGTCCGCCAGTCGATCGCCGCGCTGGTCCCCGAGGACCAGCGCCGCCCGGCCTACGCGCTGGACTCGATGTCGGTGGAGCTGTCCTTCATGATCGGCCCGGCGTTGGCGGTGGCCCTGGTCACAGCGATCTCCGCGCAGACCACCATGTATCTGGTCGGCGGCGGCATCGTCGCCGCCGGTATCGCCCTGTGGGTGGTGAACCCGCCGATCCGTGCCGCGACCGAACCCGCCGGCCCACCGCGCCGGATACCGCGCCGGGAGTGGCTGACGCCCCGGCTGCTCGCCGTGCTGGCGCTCAGCACCGCCGCGACCCTGGTGCTCGGCGGCACCGACGTGGCCGTGGTCGCCGTCTTGCGGGCCAGCGGAGAGGTCGGCTGGACCGGCGCGGTGCTGGCCATCTGGGCTGTCGCGTCGCTGGCCGGCGGCTTCGCCTACGGGGCCGTGCACCGCTCGTTCTCACCGCTGGCACTGACCGCCGCGCTGGCCGTGTGCACCATCCCGGTGGGGCTGGGCGGTGCGCACTGGTGGCTGCTGTGCCTGGCGCTGATCCCCGCCGGCGCGCTCTGCGCACCGACCATCGCGGCCGGCTCGGACGCGGTCAGCCGCCTGGTTCCGGGCGAGGTGCGCGGTGAGGCGATGGGTCTGCACGGCTCCGCGGTCACCGTCGGCATCGCGATCGGCGCGCCACTCGCCGGTGCGGTGATCGACGCCAGCGCGCCACTCTGGGGCTTCGTGGTGACCGGAGCGCTCGGCGCGCTGGTCACCCTGGTGGTGCTCCCGATCGAGCTGCGTCGCCGCCGCAACGCCGATGCGGCCACCGCGCCGTCGGTCGAGGCCGACCTCACTCCCGCCGCTCGCTGACGGCCTCGCCCACGCAACGGAGCTGACCACCTCGACCGCCGACAGACGGCACACATGCTCAGAACGGGTATACCTGTGAGGCCTATTTGTGCCTCACAGGTATACCGCTCATCAGCACTTCCATCACCCGGGGCTCCGGCCACGCAGGTGCGGCGCATGGCCTCGGGGTCAGCACCGTCGGCGCCACCGCCGCCACCACCTGCGGCGGGGGCCGGAGCCATCCGCGCCAGACGCGAGACGGTGGGCTGGACATGGCGACGGGCGCCGCTCCCGGTGTCCCGGGGGCGGCGCCCGTCGTACTGCTGAGCTTGAGCGTCAGTGCCTGTCGGCGTCGCTCGCGGTGTCCTCGCGGTAGCTGGCCCCGCCGTCCGACTCGCTGGTGAGCGGCTTGGCGCCACCCTCCGGCGGGCCGGCCAGGCTCTGGCCACCGGCGGCCAACTCCGGGAACTTCGCGTCGAACGCCGGCCGCTCGGAGCGGATCCGGGGCATCTTGTCGAAGTTGCGCAGCGGCGGCGGGCTGCTGGTCGCCCACTCCAGCGAGTTGCCGTGACCCCAGGGGTCGTTCACCTCGACCACCGGGCCGGTCTTGTACGACTTCCAGCAGTTGTAGATGAACGGCAGCGTGGAGATACCGGTGATGAACGCGCCGATCGTGGAGATCGTGTTCAGCGTGGTGAAGCCGTCGCCGGGCAGGTAGTCGGCGTACCGACGGGGCATGCCCTCGTTGCCGAGCCAGTGCTGCACCAGGAACGTGGTGTGGAAGCCGATCATGGTGAGCCAGAAGTGCACCTTGCCCAGGCGCTCGTCGAGCATCCGGCCGAACATCTTCGGGAACCAGAAGTAGATGCCCGCGAAGACCGCGAACACGATGGTGCCGAAGAGCACGTAGTGGAAGTGCGCCACCACGAAGTACGAGTCCGACACGTGGAAGTCGATCGGCGGGCTGGCCAGCAGCACACCGGTGAGACCACCGAAGAGGAAGGTGACCAGGAAGCCGACCGCCCAGAGCATGGGCGTTTCGAAGCTGATCTGGCCCCGCCACATGGTGCCGATCCAGTTGAAGAACTTCATACCGGTCGGCACGGCGATCAGGTAGCTCAGGAAGCTGAAGAACGGCAGCAGCACCTGGCCGGTGGCGAACATGTGATGCGCCCAGACGCTCATGGAGAGCGCGGCGATCGCGACGGTCGCGGCGACCAGACCCTTGTAGCCGAAGATCGGCTTGCGGGAGAAGACCGGGATAACCTCGCTGATGATGCCGAAGAACGGCAGCGCCACGATGTAGACCTCGGGGTGCCCGAAGAACCAGAACAGGTGCTGCCAGAGCATTGGCCCACCGGTTGCCGGGTCGTACACGTGCGCGCCGAGGATGCGGTCCGCGGCGAGCGCGAAGAGCGCGGCGGCCAGCAGCGGGAAGACCAGGATCACCAGGAGGCTGGTGACCAGGATGTTCCACGTGAAGATCGGCATCCGGAACATGGTCATGCCGGGCGCGCGCAGGGTCAGCACCGTGGTGATCATGTTCACGGCGCCGAGGATGGTGCCCAGGCCGGAGATGGCCAGACCCATGATCCACATGTTGGCGCCGACGCCGGGCGAGTGCTCGACGCTGCTCAGCGGCGCGTACGCGAACCAGCCGAAGTCGGCGGCGCCACCCGGGGTGATGAACCCGGCGGTCGCCATCGTGCCGCCGAACAGGTACAGCCAGTAGGCGAAGCTGTTCAGCCGGGGGAAGGAGACGTCGGGCGCGCCGATCTGGATCGGCACGATGTAGTTCGCGAAGGCGAACACGATCGGCGTCGCGAAGAACAGCAACATGATCGTGCCGTGCATGGTGAAGAGCTGGTTGTACTGCTCGGGCGACAGGAACTGCAGCCCGGGTCGAGCCAGCTCAGCCCGCATGACCAGGGCCATCAGGCCACCGATCATGAAGAACGCGAACGCGGTGATCATGTACATGATCCCGATCTGCTTCGCGTCCGTGGTTCGCAGCAGCCGCGCGATGGCCGACCCCTTGACCGGCTCCCGGACCGGCCAGGGCCGGGTCACGACCGGCTTGGGTGCGACGGTGGTCACGAGTGGCCTCCGGTTCTCGGTTGTCCCGCTCGGCACACGCTGGTTATCGGCGGGCCGTCATCCGCAAGGAGGATAGTCCCCGGCAGGTCGCAGCGCCGCGTGGGGTGGCGTGACACGATCTACAACGGGGCTACAGCGGACCGAGCAGGAGCCGGTAGTGCTCCCCGAAGATCCGGTCGCCGCGTCCGCGCAGCAGCGGGTCGCGCAGCGCCGGCGGCACGTCCCTGGTCCGGTTGCGGTCCCGGGTCCGGTCCCGCACCCATCGGGTACGGGGACGGCGACGGCTTTCGTACGCCACGAGCGCCGCCTCCACGCTGTTGGCGGCGCGCAGTGACTCGGCCAGCACCACGGCGTCCTCCAACGCCATGGCCGCACCCTGCGACAGCGTCGGCGCGGTGGCGTGCGCGGCGTCGCCGACCAGCAGGACGCGCCCCCGGTGCCAGCGGCCCAGCTCCACCTCGTCGGTGATCCCGACGTGCACCTCGTCGAGCGCCGCCAGGACCTCGGGCACCGGGCCGCGGTAGTCGGCGAAGAGCTCCCGCAGCCGCGCGAGGGGGTCGGCGGGCTCCTCGGTGCCGGCCTCGTCGGCGTAGAGGTGCAGCCGCCCGGCGCCGATCGGCACCATCAGGAACCCGGAGCGCTGGCCGAGCAGTGCGGTCCATTCGGTGACCGGTGGGCCGTCACGCAGCACGGCCCGGTAGACCACCTGCCCGACCGGGCGCGGCGGCCCACCGAGCGCGGCGAGCGCACGGACCGAGGAGCGTGGCCCGTCGGCACCGATGACCAGGTCGTACTCGGTGGTGGTGCCGTCGGTGAAGGTGACGCCGACGGCGCCCGGGAGCAGGTCCAGGGTGCGGACCTCGGCGCCGTGCCGGACGGCGCCGCCGGCGCCGCTGAGCAGCACCCGGTGCAGGTCGGCCCGGGGCAGCGCCCGGCACTCGCCGACGCCGGCCCACAGGGCGTCGAGGTCGACCTCGCAGAGCTGCGAGCCTGCAGCGTCGAAGAACCGCTGCCGGTGGATCACCTGCCCGGTCGGTCGGACCGGGTCGTGCAGGTCGAGTCGGTGCAGTGCACGGGCGGCGTTGCCGGGCAGGTAGAGGCCGGTCTCGGTGGACTCCCCCGGCGGCAGTTTGTCGGTGACGTCCGGCCGGAAGCCCGCCAGGCGCAGCGCCCGGGCCACGGCCAGGCCGGCGATGCCCGCGCCGACGACGAGGATGCGCAGGGGGGAGCCACCCATGGTGGTGTACGCCTCCGGAGGGGGAGCGGAACGCGTTGGAGGCAACACGCTACTCGGAGCTATTGCCCCACACCAGGCCCCAATCGGCCGTCTCGGTGGCGCCCGTCGTTGGTTCGCGGCGCTTGGCTGGCTGTCGGGTGACAGCCATCCGGCGGGGGCGTGGCAATCCTCACAATTCGCCAGTTTGACGCATGCAGTTGCGCCTTAGTTTCAAGCATGTAAATGTGTCGTTGAGCGTGGGAGCGCTCCCGCACCACCCCACCACATCCGGCGCCCGGCACGCGCCGAGTCAAGGAGCGTCATGAAACGTCAACTTCGGGCCCTGGCCGCCGCCGGGCTCCTCCTCACCAGCTCACTGGTGGCCGTGGCTCTCGGCGGCACCGCCTCCGCCGACACCCTGATCTGTGAGCAGTACGGCTCGACCACCATCCAGGGCCGCTACGTGGTGCAGAACAACCGTTGGGGCACCACCGCCCAGCAGTGCATCAACGTCACCAACAACGGCTTCGAGATCACCACGCTGAACGGCAGCAGCCCCACCAACGGCGCGCCCACTGCGTACCCCTCGGTGTTCTTCGGTTGTCACTACACCAACTGCTCCCCCGGCACGAACCTGCCGATCCAGGTGAGCCAGATCAGCAGCGCCACCAGCAGCATCTCCTACCGCTACGTCAGCGGCGCCACCTACAACGCGTCGTACGACATCTGGCTGGACCCGTCGCCGAAGAAGGACGGGGTGAACCAGATGGAGATCATGATCTGGCTCAACCGGCAGGGCCCGATCCAGCCCATCGGCTCGGTTGTCGGCACCACCAACATCGCTGGCCGCACCTGGGAGGTCTGGCGGGGCAGCAACGGCTCCAACAACGTCATCTCCTACGTCGCGCCGTCGGCGATCTCCAGCCTGACCTTCAGCGTGCTGGACTTCATCAACGACACCCGCAATCGGGGCGCGATCACCAACTCCTGGTACCTGACCAGCATCCAGGCCGGCTTCGAGCCGTGGCAGGGCGGCGTCGGCCTCGCGGTGACCTCGTTCTCGGCAAACGTCAACGGCGGCGGCAACCCGACCACCCCGCCGCCCACCACCCCGCCGCCGGGCGGTGGCGCGAGCTGCGCGGTGAAGTACACGGCGAACTCGTGGAACAACGGTTTCACCGCCGACGTGCAGATCACCAACACCGGCTCCAGCGCGATCAACGGCTGGACGCTCACCTACAGCCTGCCCGGCGGTCAGCAGGTCACCAGCGCCTGGAACGCCACGGTGAGCCAGAGCGGGTCGACGGTGACCGCCCGCAACGTCAGCCACAACGGGTCGCTCGCACCCGGCGGCACGGCCAGCTTCGGCTACCAGGGCACCCTGAGCGGGTCGTACTCGTCTCCGACCAGCTTCTCGCTCAACGGGGCGAACTGCTCCCGCACCTGAACTGTCGTGGGGGCGTGACCACGCGGTCGCGCCCCCACCATTCAGGAAATCCACTCGAGATCCTCGAAGTCGGGGACCGTGAGGGCGGGTTGGGACCGTGCCGACGACGGCCAGTGCCCGCCAGTTTCATGAGCCCTTCTCACTCACCGCACTCCGGTAGCCGAGAGCTTCACGCAGGAGTGCAAGGATCGTGGCGCAGAAGGGGTCTTCTGTCGGGACGGCCGCCGCAACGGCCGGCCGCGCGTCGAACGGCACCACAACGGGCGTGTCCACTCCGCGCGTCAGAATGATCCGAAGAACCGGTCCCACCAGTAAGGCTCCCCAGAACCGTGAAAGCGCAGGTGAGCAACTCCGTCATAGCGGTTCGTCAGAAGTTCTTCCGGAACCACGAGGCACCCTGATCCGACAAGAGCCTGCCTGATCTTCTCGAGGTCACTCGGGTCAAGTTCACCTTCGGCGCATGCATCATCGGTGCCCAGGAAGGCGCCGGGGTTGTCGGCGGCGACCATGGCCAACGGCTTGAACTTGCTCACCAGGACAACGATCCGGGTCCCGCAGACCGTAGATGCCCCCGGCACTTCGATTCGCCCGTACTGAGCGGAGTCTGGGATGTCCTGCTCAACTCCGCAACTCGTCGCGAAGAGAGAATCAATGTCCGCAGCGAGGACGCTGAGTGTGGCCGCAAGCTCGGTGCTGCGGTAGCCGGTGGGAAACTCCAGCCCGTCGGGGTCATCCAGGCGACGCAACACCGCCAGCAGGTTCGCATCTCTCTCCACGATCCTCCTGCCCGAGCGTCGTCGCTCGCCTTCACCCGCCCAATGGGGAATTCACTAGCGTCCAGGAATCGCCAGGGCCGGCGAACAAGGTTTCGCCGGTCGCGAGTTGCAGAGACCAGTGCTCATCATCGCCGTCGGTGCCGGTGCAGGCGAACAACAGTAGCCTCAGCCCTGCGAAGCTCAGGGTCAGGTCGAGGTGTCGGGAGACCTCGACGGACTCCAGCCGCCTGCCGTCCAGCTCGGTGACCGTCCGCCCAATGTGATCGCGATCATCTTCGCAGGCGGCGAGGAAGTCTGTCTCGGTGTCCAACCTCCATGCCGCCATGTCGACGAACAGCAAGGACCGGCCCAACTCGACAGTTATCCAACTTCCACCGAGGGGGCTCAGACGAGCCTCTCGCACGACGGACCCCTCAAGCTGCGTCAGCAGCCCCTGCACCTGCCGCCGGTCAGCTTGAGTGAGCGCCACCGGTTCCAGACTCCCGCCAACTCCAGGAAGCCCCTGGACCGATATCCACTATTCGCCCGGCCGGTGATCGCAGCGACCACTGCTGCCAGCCGCCAGGGCCGGATCTGGCGGTCACCGGAAAGACGCGCAGCCGGCAGCCGTCGAAGGCGAAAGTCGTGTCGAGGCTCGGTGCCTCCACCTGCACCGCACGGAGAACCTTGCCGTCGACGATCGCAACAGCCCGCCGCAGAACGTCTCCGTCGTCACCGGCGCCGACCACCACGTCTGATTCGGACTCGATTCGCCAGGCGATGGAGTAGACCCGGACATTCCATCGATACGCCCGTGCCTCATCGAGGAGGCTGAACAGCAGGCTGTCTCCGTCGCGCAGTTGTGCGCCCTGAGCGGTCAATCCGCTCAGGGCGCTCAACTCGGCGACCAGGCCTTGGACGTCAGGCACTCCTCGGACACCCCCACCCTGCCGAGATCCACTCGGGATCCTTGAAGTCGGGGCATCCTCGCACGTGGGACACCCCAACTTCCGGGAAGCCGAGTCGATCAAGCCGCGGCGGGCGCGTCGGGGTCAGACGCGGGTGAGGCGGACGGCGTCGGCGACGATCAGACCGGTGGCGTTGCTCCACCGGCTCACCGCCACCCGGTTGGCGTCCCCGGCCGGCAGTGTGAACGTGCCGAGGGACCGCCACTGCCCGCCGGTGGCCCGCTGGTCGACGACGACCGTCCGGTTGCCGGTGGTCGTGGCGACGATGTACGGGGCCGCACCGTTGTATCCGGAGGTCGCCGGCCACCAGGCGTCGACCCGGTAGTTGGCGGTGGCCGGGACGTTGAACTTGTACCAGGCGGCGTCACTGGCCGCGACCGGCTCCGCGTACCGGTAGTCGGCGCCGTACCGCTGCGCCGAGTACGTCGACACACCCCAGTTGGCGCTGGCGGTGAATCGGCCGGCGGTGGTGTTGTCCACGATGGAGGACCACGCCGGTGGGTTCCCGCCGGACATCTTCGCGGCCACGTCGGCGCGCATGACGTTCAGGTCGATGAACGACGGGTCGATCTTGCCGGTGGTGCTGGTCTCCCGGTGGCCTCGGGCGTAGCTGCTGTCCCGGCCGAGCCGGGTGAGCACGGCGGCGGTGGCGGCGAGCGACGCGTTGTACTGCGCGGCGGTCATTTCCTGGTTGACGCCGTTGTAGTCGATCTCCCACCCGATCATCAGGGTGTTGCCGTCCCCGGCCGGGATCGGTCCGCTGCCGCCGCTGACTCCGGCGTGGTTGCACCGGCCGGCGGAGATGACGTGGAAGACACCGTTGTAGTCGACGAGCGCCTGGCACAGCGGGCCCGGCAGGTCGGACCGGCCGTTGATGCAGATGCCGAGCGCCGGGTGCGGGTTGCTGGCGCTGGAGGTCGAGGCGGTGTGGTGCCAGAGCACTCCGATGGGGTCGAACGAGCCGGGCCGCATCCGGTTGAGCCAGTCGCCCTCGACCACCACCTGGACCCCGGCTGCGCGCAGCACGTCCACCAGCCAGGGAATCGTCGCCATCAGGCGTCCTGAAGCAGGTCGGCGAGGCACTCGGCCTTCGGCGCGGCGTTCGCCCCGACGGGTCGGGCGACGACGGTCAGCGCCGCGACCACCAGGGCGGGAATGCCGAGCACCCCACGGCGGCGCAGACGGATGGACGGGGTTCGGACCATGGCGATCCTCCAGCGACGACGGGTACGAACGGATCGACGAACGTGATGACGGGCACGCTATACCGTCACGTACGTCGATGTCGATACCCTTCAATGCCGGGTCGCCGGCTGAAGGAAACCGCCGAATCAGACCTCGCCGAGCGCGTCGATGTCGCGCATCTCCTCGGCCGTGAGCGAGAAGTGGAAGACGTCGAAGTTGGCGGTGATCCGCTCCGGCGTCACCGACTTCGGGATCACCACGATCTCGTGGTCGATGTGCCAACGCAGCACCACCTGCGCCGGGGAGACACCGTGCGCCGCGGCGATCCTGGTCAGCACCGGGTCACTGAGGTCGCTGGTCTTGAACGGGCTGTATCCCTCCAGCACCACGCCCCGGTCCCGGTGCTCGGCGTGCCGCTGCCTGTCGTACAGCGACGGGCTCCACCGGATCTGGTTGACCGCCGGGTTCTCCTCGGTGGACTGGATCAGCTCGTCGATCTCCGCGGTGCTGTAGTTGCTCACCCCGACCGCCCGGGCCAGGTTCTCGTCCCGGGCGGCGAGCAGTTCGCGCCAGAGCGGGATGCTGTCCCCCGGCGACGACGGAGGCCAGTGGATCAGCCAGAGGTCGACGAACTCGACGCCGAGCGCCTCCAGGCTGGCCTCCAGCGTCGCGCGCTCCCGGCCCACCCGGTCCGGTGGGAGCTTGGTGGTGATGAAGAGGTCCTCCCGGCGCAGCCCGCTCTCGCGCACCGCCCGGCCGACCTCCCGCTCGTTGCCGTAGACAGTGGCGGTGTCGAGGTGCCGGTAGCCGGTGTCGAGCGCGGCCAGCACGGCGTCGTAACCGGCCTGGCCGGTGGCCTGCCAGGTGCCGAAGCCGAGCAGAGGCATCCGCACGTCACCGGGAAGTAGGGCGGTGGGCTGGTCGGTGAGGTCCATGAGGTCCGTTCTACCCCGCCGCGCCCCCAACCGCCGAGCGAACCGGACACTCCGGCGTCCAGCGCACCGGTCCGGTTTGCCGGAGAATGCGGGTGTGACCGACCGGCTGGAGGAGTACCGGCGACGGCGGGACGCGGCCCGCACACCCGAGCCGGTGCCGGCGGAGCGCCCCCCGCCGGCCGGCCCGGACGCCGACGCCGCCCGCTTCGTCATCCAGCAGCACCACGCCCGCAGCCTGCACTGGGACCTGCGCCTGGAGCGCGAGGGGGTGCTCGCGTCCTGGGCGGTGCCACGCGGGCTGCCGCGCGATCCGGGTCGCAACCACCTCGCCGTGCACACCGAGGACCACCCGATGGAGTATCTCGACTTCGCCGGCGAGATCCCCGCCGGTGAGTACGGCGGCGGTCGGATGCTGATCCACGACCGGGGCACCTACCGCTGCGAGAAGTGGCGCGACGACGAGGTGATCGTGACGCTCTCCGGTGAGCGGACCGCCGGCCGCTACGTCCTCTTCGCCACCGGCGGGCGGGACTGGATGGTCCGCCGCACCGACCCGGCGCCGCCGGGCTGGACAGCGATGCCGGATGTGCTCCGCCCGATGCACGCCACGCCCGCTGCCGGGCTCCCCCGGGACCGGGCCGCGTGGGGGTACGAGCTGCGCTGGGACGGTGTCCGGGCGATGGCGTACGTCTCCGGTGGGCGCTTGCGGCTGCTCTCCGAGACCGACGAGGAGATCACCGGCGGGTATCCGTGGCTGCGCGCGATGGCCGAGGCGCTCGCGCCCACCGAGGCGGTGCTCGACGGTGTGCTGGTCCGCATCGACGGTGCCGGGCGGGTCCGCCCGGTCCGCCCGGCCACCGGCAGCCGGGTCCCGGCCGGCGCCCAGTACCTGATCGTCGACCTGCTCTGGTTGGAGGGCGTGAGCAGCGTCGGCGTGCCGTACGCGCAACGCCGGGAGCTGCTCGATGGGCTGGTCTTGGCCGGTACGCACTGGCAGACTCCGCCGTGGTTCCCGGGCGCGGGCGACGAGGCCCTGCGTGCCGGGCAGGAACAGGGCCTGCCGGGCGTGCTGGCCAAGCGACTGGACTCGGTCTACCAGCCGGGGCGGCGCAGCCGGCACTGGCTGAGCATCGACGCGATGTGACGGCGAGGAGCGACGTGTACCTGACCCACCTGGACTGCCCGCGCTGCGGCAAGGAGTACGCCGCCGACCGGTTACAGAACCTCTGCGAGTGTGGGTCGCCGCTGCTGGCCCGCTACGACCTGCCGGCCGTGGCGACGGCGGTCACCCCGGAACGTTTTCCGCTGCGCCCGGCTGACCTGTGGCGGTACCGGGAGTTGCTGCCGGTCGCCGACCCTCGGCACGTCACCACGCTGGGCGAGGGCTGGACGCCGCTGCTGCGCGTCCCGGCATACGGCACCGAGATCGGCATCGCGGACCTGATGGTCAAGGACGAGGGACTGATCCCGACCGGTTCGTTCAAGGCCCGGGGCGCGGCGGTCGGGGTGAGCCGGGCCCGCGAGCTGGGCGTCGAGCGGATCGCGATGCCCACAAACGGCAACGCCGGGTCGGCCTGGGCAACCTACGCCGCGCGGGCCGGGATGGGCGCGACGATCGTCATGCCGCTGGCTGCGCCGAGCATCTGCCGGCGCGAGTGTGTCGCCGCCGGTGCCGACCTGCGCCTGGTCGACGGGTTGATCGGCGACGCCGGTCGGCGGGTGGCCGAGCTGATCGCGGACTCGAACGGGGCGATCTTCGACGCTGGCACGCTGCGTGAGCCCTACCGGTTGGAGGGCAAGAAGACGATGGGGTACGAGATCGTCGAGCAGCTCGGCTGGCAGGCGCCCGATGTGATCATCTATCCGACCGGCGGCGGGGTCGGCCTGATCGGCATTCACAAGGCGCTGCACGAGCTGCGCGAGCTGGGTTGGATCGGCGACAAGCTGCCCCGGCTGGTGGCGGTGCAGTCCACCGGCTGCGCGCCGATCGTGCGGGCGTTCGCCGCCGGTGAGGATCGGGCGCAGCCGTGGGCGGACGCGCACACAGTGGCGTTCGGCATCACCGTGCCAGCCCCGCTCGGCGACGAGTTGATCCTGGCTGCGCTGCGGGAGTCCTCCGGCACGGCCGTCGCCGTCGACGACGCGGACATCCTGGCCGACCTGCGGGACTTCGCCGCCCGGGAAGGGCTGCTGCTCTGCCCGGAGGGGGCGGCCTGCCTCACGGCGGCACGGCAACTGCGCGCCGGCGGGTGGATCCGGGCCGGCGAGCGGGTGGTGGTGCTCAACACCGGCGCTGGGCTGAAGTATCCGGACACCGTCGACGTCTCCGGCGTACCCCTGATGGGGTGAACTGGCGGCACCCCGCGGACCGGGCGGTCCGCGGGGTGCCGTCGGGCCGGTCTACTGGTAGGTGATGTCCGAGGGCGAGTAGAGGCAGTTGACGCCGTCGGCGCCCTCGCCGATCTCGGTCGGCTCGCTGCCCTTTGGCACGCCCTTGTACTTCACGCAGATCGAGGTCTCCCGGTCCGGGTCGCCGACGATGGTGATCCGGCTGAACCGGGCGGTGTCGCCCCAGTTGGTGTTGATGCCGGCGATCGCGTCGGTGTTGCGGACGATCACGTTGTCGATCACCACGTGCCGCTGGTACGACGTGGAGCAGTTGCCGCAGGCGCGGTAGAGCTTGCCGGCGTTCTCCACCCGGAAGTTCTTGATGTAGACGGTTCCCGAGCCGTTGTGCTGGAAGACCTTGTCACTGGCGGAGCGGGCCCCGCCGCCGTCGACTGTGTACGTGGTGCCGCCGCGGAAGGTCGCCGCGTCCTCGCCGACGTCCTCCCACCAGACGTTGATCAGGGTGCAGTTGCCCTCGCAGTGCACGCCGTCGCCGGCCGGGGCACCGATGATCACGTTGCGCAGGGTGGCGCCGGCGGCCAGTTCGAACATCGGGTCCTGGCTCTCGCTCTGCCCGCCGTCACCGATGCCGTAGTAGCGCTTGAGCCCACCGTCGAACGTGCCGGAGACCGGGATCGTGGCGTCCACCTTCTGGCTGCCGGTGGGCGTCGGCCAGCCGGCCGGCGGAGTGGTCGGTGGCGGAGTGGTGGGCGGCGGCGTGGTGGGCGGCGGCGTGGTCGTCGGTGGCGGCGTGGTGGGGGTGCCGCCGCCGGACGAGTCGACCACCACGTCGTCGAAGCCACCGCTGGCGTACGCGGTGACCAGGCCGATCCGGCCCGCGCCGACCAGGCTGTTGCTGCCGGCCGCGATCTGGGTGCCGTTGACGAAGCCACGGATGGTGCTGCCGCTGGTCTCGATGCGCACTGTGTACCAGGTGCCGGCACCGATGCCCAGCGAGGCAGAACCGATCGCGGTGACGGAGCTGCCGTTGACCGCCTGGAGTTCGGCCCGGCCGGAGCCGAGCAGGGCCAGCCGGTACATCTTGGTGCTGCTGGTGGAGCGGGCGGCGAGCCCGACCAGGGCGCTGGACGAGCCGAAGCTCGTCGGCCTGACCCGGGCCTGCACTGAGTAGTTGGTCCAACTGGTCTGGCCGGCGAACTGCCGGGCCAGCTCGCTGTCGGCGTTGGACTGGTTGAGCACGCCCGAGCCGTCGACGGTCCAGCTGCCGCCGGACTTGGACCAGCCGGAGGTGTCGCCGTCGGTGAAGTCGTCGCTGAAGACGGTGGCCGCAAAGGCCGAGGTCATGCCGGCGGCGAGGGCCGCCACGGTCACCCCGGCACCCACCGCCAGCAGGAGTGGTCGGCGGCCGGTGAGTTGTCGTTTCTGCACAGGTGTCCTCCTTGACGCATGTGGTGGTGATCCCTCGGCGGCCGCACCGAGACGTGTCGGCACGGCGTGCTGCGCTGAACGGGATCGGTGTGCGCCCCCGCCGGACGCCCGGATCCGAAGCGGGGTGAAGCGGGATCAAAGCCCTGGGGAAAGGGCTTTCCAGCTCCTTCGAGGCTAGGACTGCCCAAGCATCAGCGTCAATGCCTGGCGCTTGCAGGTCTGTTGCAGGATTCCGACCGGGACGACACGCCCAACGATCAGTAGCTGTCCGGCCGGGTGATCCGCCAGGCCGCGTTGATCAGCCCGATGTGCGAGAGCGCCTGCGGCATGTTGCCGAGCTGCATCCCGGTGGCCAGATCGATCTGCTCGCTGAACAGCCCCACGTCGTTGGCGTGCCCGACGACCCGCTCGAAGAGCGCCTCGGCGCGCTGCTGCTCGCCCGTCATGACCAGGCACTCCACCAGCCAGAACGAGCACAGCAGGAATCCGGCCGGGTCGGCCGTCCAGCGCCGCATCAACCCGTCCTCGGTGCCCAGCTCGCGCTCGACCATCTCGATGGTCGAGCGCATCCGCGGGTCGGTGGCCGGAAGGAAGTGCGTGACCGGCAGGGCGAGCACTGAGGCGTCCAACTCCGCCGATCCGAACGAGCCGGTGAACGCCCCGAGCCGCTCGTTCCACCCCTCGCGCAGCACGGCGTCGCGGATCTCGTCGCGGACCGTCGCCCAGCGAGCCGGGTCGGCCCGATCGCCGAGCCGGTCGGCGAGACCCACCGCGCGGTCCATGGCGAGCCAGCAGGCCACCTTGGACGAAACGTAGTGGCGCTCGTCCTCCCGGGTCTCCCAGATGCCCCGGTCCGGCAGGCGCCACGTCGCGGCCACCTGCTCGGTCAACCCGAGCACCATCTCCCGCAACTCGTCCTCGAACGTCGCGCCGAGGTAGTCGCGCAGCCGCCACACCGCCGACATCACCTCCCCCGGCACGTCGAGCTGCCGCTGCCGCCAGGCGTCGTTGCCGATCCGCACGGGCCGACTGTCGCGGTAGCCGCGCAGGTGGTCGCAGTGATGCTCGGAGATGTCGCGCTCGCCCTCCAGCCCGAAGAGCACCGGCACGGGCTCATCGCCGAACCGGCCGATCGACCGGGTCGCCCAGGCGAACAGCCGGGACGTCTCGTCGGGGCAGGCCGCCACCCAGAGCGCCCGCATCGTCAACGAGAAGTCCCGCAGCCAGGAGTAGCGGTAGTCGTAGTTCCGGTTGCCACCGATCTGCTCCGGCAGCGAGGAGGTCAGCGCGGCGGCGACCGCGCCACTGCGGGCGTACGTGAGGCCGGTCAGGACCGTCGAGCTGTGTTTGACGAGTTCGGGGTAGCGGCCGGAGTACCCGTGCGTCTCCCGGAACGCCTGCCACGCCTGCGTCGTCTCGGCGAGAGCGGTCAACGGGTCCACCTGGGCCGGCGGGTCACCGTACGCCTCGCCGAACGCGACGTCCATCCCGACCACCTGACCGGCGGAGATCTCGAACTCGTGGGTCACCCGGTCCTTGCCCGCCCGCAGGTGCAGACCCCCGGCACGCAACACCAGCACCATGGGGCCGGCGCCCGCCAGCACCCCGCCGTCCGGCTGCTCATGCAGGTACGGCGTGAGCAGGCCGTACTCCGGACGGGGCGCGAAGTCCAACGCCATCCGCACCCGCCCGGAAAGCCCCCGGACCACCCGGATCAGCACTGCGGGTGAATTCTTGCCCAGCTCGTGCGCACGGGCGCCGACCTCGGCGGCAAGGGCGTCGATGACCGCCACGCTGCCGTGCGGAGTGTGGTGCACCGTCCGCAGCACCAACGTGTCCGGCAGGTAAGCACGCTCCACCCGGTGACCCGGGCCGCCGACCCCTACCGGCGCCAGCCGAAAGTGGCCAGCTCCCGGGTCGAGCAACCGCGCGAAGGCGGACACCCCGTCGAACCGGTGCGGGCACCACCAGTCGATCGAGCCGTCCTTGCCGACCAACGCCCCCGAACGGGAGTCCGAAAGGAACCCGTAGTCGGAGATCGGCGGCTGCTGCTCCACCCGCCGGGGGTACCCGCATCGGCCCCGATCAGGCCGCCGCCAGCGGATCACTCAGTCGGTGGCTCGTCCTCGCCCGCCGCCTCGGCCGCGTCGGCCTCCTCCTTGGTCTTGTGAACGGCCTTGTCGGCGTGCTCCGGCGGCCCGTAGACCGTGTACAGCACCAGCGGGTTGGGGCCGGTGTTGACGAAGTTGTGCTTGGTGCCGGCCGGCACCACGACCAGGTCGCCCGCGACGACCTTCCGCTTGGCGCCGGCGACCCGCGCCTCGCCGACGCCGCTGACGAAGGTGAGGATCTGGTCGATGTCCTCGTGCACCTCCTCGCCGATCTCACCGTCGGCGGGGATGGTCATGATGACCAGTTGGGTGTGCTCACCGGTCCACAGCACCCGCCGGAAATCCGGGCTCTTCTCGGCGACAGTCGCGATAGTGAAATGCTCCATGCCACGCTCATACCCCGTCCGGCGGCGCGCCACGCCGGGACTGGCGAATGGTGGAATTCCCCACGGTCGGAGGGTTTGGATCCGCGCGAACCGGGGATCGACACGCTGACCGGCACGAACAGCCGGTCGAGCCAGGTCCCCGCCGACGTACCGCCGAACGGCTGCGGTGGTGGGAGACGGCCAGAGCACGGCGACGTTCCGACCACTGTCGAAACGGCGCCGTGCGCTCTGGCATGTCGAGGGGCTTCCTCGCCCGACTCAGCGGTGCAGCCAGGTGAGCAGGTCGGGTGGGGCCAGGGCCGCGACCCGTTCCTGGTAGCGGGATCGCGCGGCCTCGTCCAGCAGGTCGCGTCCCTGGCCCGAGCCTCCCCGACGAAAGAACGACCTGCTGTCACGCAGCACGCCGAGCGTGTCCGGTGCGAGCCGGTCGGCGCGCTCCCGCATGCGATCGAAGGTGGCCGCCTCGACGAGTTCGGGCCAGCGCGCGGCGGGGACCGCGACGCCCCACCGGTCGGCGAGCCGGCGCATCTCACCGCCCAGATCGGCCAACAGGTCGTCGTAGTGCACCAGCTCGACGTTCGGCTCGTGCCGACGGGCCCACGCGTCGCTGAGGTGCATCAGCACCCCGGGCAGCGAATCCAGCTCGGCGCGGGGGTCGGCCTCCCGGTCGATCCAGCTCAGCAACCACTCCCGCACCGCAGGCCGCTCTCCGGGTGGCCCGGCCGGGGCGGGTCGGCCGGTCAACTCGGCGATGCGTGCCCGGTCCAGGTTGGCGGCCTGGTGGTAGAGGGAGACCGCCATGTCCAGCGGGTGCCGGGCCACCACCACGTAGTGCACCCGAGGGTCGAGCGGCACCCCGTCCAGCGGGGTGTGCGTCTTGATGAACCGCCGGTGCGGCTGCGCGGCCAGCCGGTCGTACACCGTGTCCTGCGGCTCGCCCAACCAGTCCAGCCAGGGTGACAGCACGGTCAGCGGTGCCGGCAACTCCGGGGTGCCCAGCACCAGGAGCGCACAGATCATCTGCATCCAGGTGGTGCCGCTCTTGGACCGGGTGCTGATCACGATGTCGCCGTCGCGAAACGGAAAGCCGGTCCACCGCGCGCTGTCCTCTTCGTCCGACCGGTAACGGTGGATTGGCGTGAGCATCGGGGGATGGTAGTCGCCGAACCGACAGCGCAGCAGCCGAATTCCGGCTTACATCCCTGGGGGATGCGCGTATGCGTGGCTAGATTGAAATATGGCGCCCGCCCACGGGGGCCGGGCGGCGGCACCGGTCTACCGCCCCATCCTCGCCAGCCGACGAGGCGAGCTTGAGGCCCTGAGCCACCTCGACCCCTCCCACACCACACTTGTCGCCCCGATCCTGGAGATCGGGGCGATCGATCGGTCCATGATGGACGCGGTTCGCCGGTTGCCGGCCGGGCTGCTGCCCGCCGTCGACGTCAGCGCGCTACCCGACATCCCCGAGGCGGAGCTGACCCGCTGGGGCGTACCCGTGGTGCCGGTCATCGGGCTCACCGAGAGCGACCACCGGCTGGTCGCGCACGGCGCGGCGGCGCGGGCCCACGGCCGGCGTGCGCTCATCCGGCTGCGGGCCGGCCAGGACCGGGCCGGGCCGGACGCGAGCACCACCGCGGTGGAACGGATCTGGCGGTCCACCGACCTCGCCCCGGAGGAGTGCGACCTGCTGGTGGACGCGGGGGACGTCTGCTGCCCGGCGGACGTGCGGACCGCCGAGCCCCGGGTGCGCCACCTGCTGGACTGGGCGCGCCGACACGCCTGGCGGTCGGTGACGGTGGCGGCGGGCGGCATGCCGCCGACGCTGTCCCGGTTGCCCACCGACGAGCCGGTCCAACTGGACCGTTGGGACTGGCAACTGTGGCGACGGCTGACCGACGCCGGGGTCGACTACGGCGACTACGGCGTCCACCCGGCTGGGCCGGGCACCGGCGACCCCGGTGACCGGTTACCGACCGTGCGATACACCGACGACGGCAGTTGGTGGGTCTACCGCTGGGCGCGACGCGGTGGCCGGGGCGACGACCGTTTCGCCGACCTGTGTCGCACGCTCGTGTCGGCACCTCACTGGCCGACCACCGGGGCAGCGTTCTCCTGGGGTGACCATGAGCTGCTACGCCGGGCCCGCAGGGGGGCCGGCGCCGGCTCGGCCGCCAACTGGGCGGCCTGGAGCACCTCGCACCACCTGGCCCATGTGCTCGCCACCCTGCTGCATCCGGCCGCCGACGGCGCGCCGAGGTGGCACCCCGGGCAGGGTCCGCCGCAGCGGGGGCGACCGCGGTGAGGGTCGGGTCTATTGCTTCTCGGTGAAACCGAACTGGATGATGCCCTCGTCGTCGACGGTGGCGTCCACCGACGCGTCGCCGAGCAGTTCGGCGGCGTCCTCGTCCAGGAAGATCCGGGCGCCCTGGTTGTCGACCACCCGATCGCCCTGCACCGGTTCGGGCACCAACTCGACGGTGAGCGAACCGGCCTCGGTGTCGGCGGCGATTCGCACCCCGCCGTCCTGGGCGACGTCCTGTTGGTTGGCGAGGTCACGAATGACGAGCACGGCGTTATCGGTCATGGTGAGCATTGATGGAACTCCTCGTGGATTCTCGGCTCGCGGTCGGATACCGCGCGGACCGGACAACCGGCCCGCGTACGAGCACACGTGGGAGGCGACAGAGGGGCGAACGGTCGTCGCCGTCGCATCGGATCGGGGCAGCTGACGGCCCCGTCACTCCCACCGTGCCCGCTGGCGGACCATCCGTCAAATAGAGCCAGGTCAGTGGAGAACGGCGGCCGGGGCCAGCCAGGCGCGAATCTCGTTGACCGCCGCGCGGCCGGCCCGGTTGGCCCCGATCGTGCTGGCCGAGGGGCCGTACCCGACCAGGTGAATCCGCGCGTCGGCGAGCACCCGGGTGCCGTCCATCGTGATACCGCCGCCCGGCGCGCGCAGCCCCAGCGGGGCGAGATGGTCGATGGCCGCCCGGAAGCCGGTGCACCAGAGGATCACGTCCGCCGGCACGAACCGCCCGTCCGTCCAGGCCACCCCGTCGGGCGTGATCCGGTCGAACATGGGTAGCCGGTCGAGGACGCCGCGCTCGCGCAGTCGGCGCACCTCGGGGGTGACCGGCAGCCCGGTCACGCCCACCACGCTGCCCGGCGGTCGTCCGGCCCGGACCGCCTCGTCCACCCGGGCCACCGCGGCGCGGCCGAGTTCCGGGCCGAACTCCACGTCGTTGAACGTCGGCGGCCGGCGGGTCACCCAGGTGGTGGCCGCCGCAACGGTGGAGACCTCGCCGAGCAGTTGCACGGCCGAGGTGCCACCACCCACCACCACCACGCGAAGTCCGGCGAACTCGGCCGGCCCTCGGTAGTCGGCGGTGTGCAGCTGCCGCCCCCGGAACGTCGACCGACCCGGGTAGTGCGGCCAGAACGGCCTGGTCCAGGTGCCGGTGGCGTTGATCAGAGCCCGGGCGGTCCAGGTGCCCCGGTCGGTGTGCACATCCAGCCGGCCGTCGGGGCGGGAGCGCACCGCCCGGACCCGTACCGGCCGCCGTACCGGCAGGTCGAAGGCCTTCTCGTACGCGGCGAAGTAGGCGCTGACCTGCTCGGAAGCCGGGCGCTGGGGCTCGGTGGGCGGGAGCGGCAGCCCGGGCAGGTCGTGGCAGCCGTGCACCCGGTCGAAGACGAGCGTCGGCCAGCGGTGCTGCCAGGCGCCGCCGGGCCCGTTGTCGGCGTCGAGGATGACGAAGCCGCTGCCGGGCGCGAAGCCGGTGCGGTGCAGGTGATAACCGGCGCTCAGGCCGGCCTGGCCGGCGCCGATCACCACCACGTCCGCGGAGTGGGTGTCCACGTGCGCTACAACGCCGCCGATGTCGCCGCTGTGCCCGTCTTCGACCGTCGCGCCGATCACAGGCGGCCATTCCGACTTCGACGACCTCACCTGCACATACGCTGAGTGAATGAGCGACTTCCGTCGGTACGCGGCCGAATTCCTCGGCACCCTGCTGCTCGTGTTCTTCGGCGTGGGCAGCGCCGTCGCCGCACGGGTGCAGGGCGGCGTGGTGGTGGTGGCGCTGGCCTTCGGTTTCGTGATGGTGGCCCTCGTCTACACGATCGGCCCCCTCTCCGGCAGCCACGTCAACCCGGCGGTGACGCTCGGTGTGCTGCTCTCCGGAAAGATCTCGCTGGTCGGAGCGGTGGCCTACTGGATCGCGCAGTTCGTCGGGGCGACCGTCGCGGGCTTCGTGCTCTGGGCGCTGACCCGTTGGGGTGACGTGGCGGACCAGACCGGGGCGCTGGGCACGAACGGTTACGGCGCGCACATCAACAGGGGTGGCGCGGCCGTGCTGGAAATCGTCCTGACCTTCCTCTTCGTGCTGGTCGTGCTGGTGGTGACAAGTCGGAGCGAGAATCCGGGCACCGCAGGGCTGGCCATCGGGTTGGCCCTCGCCGTGACCCAACTGGTGGGTGTGACGCTGACCGGCGCGGCGGTCAACCCGGCCCGGGCGTTCGGCCCGGCGGTCTTCGAGGGCGGCGTGGCCCTGCGGCAGCTCTGGGTGTTCATCGTCTTCCCGCTGCTCGGCGGGGCGCTTGCCGCGCTGGTCGCGCCGATGGTCATGGGGGCGCAGCGGCACTACTGGGGTGGTCACGAAAAATCGGTCGGCGGCCCGAAATAGCACAGACGGCAATATCTTTCGCCGGAAGCCCTTCTCCGGCGAATATCTCCGTGGCAGCATCAGCGGATGCATCGCCGTCACTTTCCCCGGGCCCTCGCGCTGCTCGCGCTGGTCGCCACCGCGGCCACCGCCGGCGCGCCCGGTGCCACGGCTGAGTCGCCCACCCCCGCGACGACCCACCTGCGCGCCACCATCGACACGATCCTCGCCGACACCCGGCTGACCGGCGCGCAGGCGTCGGTGGTCGTGGTCGACACCGGCACGGGACAGACGCTCTACGACCGCAACGGTGACCGCCGGCTGGTGCCGGCATCCAACACCAAGCTGCTGACCTCGACCGCGGCCCTTGAGCTGCTCGGCCCGGGCCACCGCTTCAGCACGGACGTACGCGCCAGCGGCAAGCGCCGGGCGGGCCTGCTCTCCGGCAACCTCTATCTGCAGGGCGGGGGCGACCCGACAATGCTCGCCGCCGACTACGACGCGCTCGCCGCGAAGGTCGCCGCCGACGGCGTCCGAGTGGTCACCGGAAACCTGGTCGCCGACGACACCCGCTACGACAGCACCCGACTCGGCCCCGACTGGACCTGGGACGACGAGCCCTACTACTACGCCGCCCAGGTCTCCGCGTTGACCGTCGCCCCGGACACCGACTACGACGCGGGCACCCTGATCGTGCACGCCGCACCGGCCGACCGGGCCGGCGCCCCGCCGGTGGTCACCACCACCCCCGCCACCGGGTACGTCCGCGTCGACAACCGCGCCCAGACGGTCAGCGACGGCGAGACCTCGATCTCGATCGAGCGCGAGCACGGCGGCAACACAGTCGTGGTGACCGGCCAGATCGCCGTCGGCGACGAGCCGGCCAGCGACTGGGTCACCGTCTGGGAACCCACCGGCTACGCGGCCGACGTGTTCCGGGCGGCGCTGCACCGACACGGCGTCCGGGTGCTCGGCCGGACCGTTCTCGGCCAGCCCACCCCGGAGACGGCCCAGTCGGTGGCGCGCCACGACTCGATGAGCCTGGGTGAGCTGATGACGCCGTTCCTCAAGCTGTCCAACAACGGGCACGCCGAGGTGTTGACCAAGGAGATCGGTCGGGTGCTCTCCGGCTCGGGCACCTGGACGGCCGGGCTCACCGCGATCAGCGAGTACGTCGCCGACACCGGAATGGACACCGGGCGACTGCGACAGCGTGACGGCTCGGGGTTGTCCCGCCGTAACCTGATCCCGGCGGCGGAGTTCGTCGACCTGCTGAGCGCCGTCCGCGCCGAACCGTGGTTCGCGACCTGGTACGCGGCGCTGCCGATCGCCGGCCAGCCTGAGCGGTTCGTCGGTGGCACCCTGCGCAGCCGGATGGCCGGCACCCCGGCTGCGGGCAACGTGCACGCCAAGACCGGCAGCCTGACCGGTGTCTCCGGGCTCTCCGGCTACGTCACCAGCGCCGATGGTCGACTGCTGGCGTTCTCCATCCTGCTGAACAACTACCTGACGGCGTCGGTGAAGCCGCTGGAGGACCAGATCGCCGTGGCGCTGGCCGGTTTCCGCGAGGGTGAGGCATCGACGGCACGGGTCGCCACGCCGACGGTGCCGGCGACGCCGCGTACCCCTGAGGGCGTCGAGTGTTCCTGGGTCAAACCGATCACCTGCTGAGCGGCGGCCGGGAGGCGCGCACGCGCCTCCCGGCCCGGCGAGCGCTCAGGCCGGACGGTCCGGTGGGGGGACCACCGCCGTCGGGTCACCACGCTCGATGAGCGCGGCGATCTCAGCGGCCCGCAGCCCGCGCAGCGCCAGCACCCGGGTGCCCCAGCGGTGCAGGCGGCACGGGTGCGGGCTGGCATCGTTGCGGCAGACCACACCACCGGACCACCGTCGAGGGGCGTGCACCACCACCGCCCGTACGGCGAACTGGGTGTCCTCGCCCGTCACGTACGGCGGGAGGGGAATGTCGCGAAGAACCTCCCCGGACGCTTCAGCGGTGCCGGACGAAGCGGCACGACGGACGCGGTGGGCGGTGCTGCTACTCATCTCCGCTGCCTCCACACTGGATCGTCGGATGGGGACAGCAGAAAGTTACGACGCGTTCGACGGTCCGCGACGGACAAACTGTCCCGCCGCCCGCTCGCGCGGCGACCGGTCAGTCAGTCAGCGCACCGTCACGGCCTGGAGGCCGACGTTGCCGCAGTGCGGTGTGAAGACCTTCTCGACGGTCCACTTCAGCAGCAGTTTGGCGCCCTTCGGCAGTGTGAAGCGGATGGTGAACTGGGCACTCTGACTGGTGTAGGGATCTTCCAGCCGAGCGGTGCGGGCCGGCCCGCCAGTGGACAACCGCGCCTCCAGTCGCCCCCGAGCCATCCAGATGCCGCCGTAGAGCTGGACGGTGCGCGGCTCGCCGCTGCCGGCGACGGCGAGGTTGAACCCGTTTCCGGCGCCGCAGGTGTAGACGCCGTTGGAGCTGCCGTTCCTGGATCGCTCCGGCGTGCCGTCGGACCAACGCACGTACTCCTGGTTGCCGTCCCAACCGACCCGGCTTCCGACGCCACCCCCGTCGATGATCTCGCCGGAGCCGGAGCGCTTGCGGTTCGTCGACCTGCCGCCGCGCTCCCCCCAGTGCACCCAGTCCCGGGTGCCCACGGCGGTGAGGTCGACGGCGGCGGGCATCTCCCCCCGGCTCACCGACAGCGCCAGCGAACCGGGCTTGGCCGGCGGCGGGGCAGGTGCGCTGGTCGACGGCGTCGGGTCCGGCGAGGGCGGGCGCTGGCGCGGACGCAGACCGGGCGTCGCTGGCCCGGCCTCGCCGGTGCGCCCGTCGGCAGCCGGGAGACCGGGGGAACGGGCGGCCCCGGCGGGCCTGCCGCCCGGACCCGCCTGGGCGTCGTCCGGCTCGGGACCGGACCGGGTGCCGAGGTATGAGACCAACACCACCAGGCAGGCGAGTACGGCGGCACCCTCCACCGCCCAGCGTCGCCGCTGCCGGGCCCGGCGCAACACGCTCCGGGTCACCCCGGCGGTGATGGCACGCGGACGGTGCCTCGGCGGCGCGTCGCCAGCCTTCGAACCAGCCCGCGTGCGGTCTTCGTCCGCCACCGACCCCTCCAACTCCACCGCCCGGCCGTTCTGGACCGCCGCGGACCACACCGTCCACTGTGGGCCGATTCACGTTTACCCGGGCGTGGACGACACGCTAGATCCGGACTGCCGGACGTGTCCACCCCACAACGGGACGCTGTCGGACAACCCGGTCCGCTCGGACTGACACTCCGGCAAACCACGAGCGCCTTTCGCGTCAGCCGATCCGGAATCCGAGCAACTGCGCGACGACCACTGCCTGCTCGACGTCGATGATGGCACCGGCCCGTTCGACGACCATCGGGTCGAGCGCGGTGAGGTCGCTGCCCCGCAGGTCGGCGCCGCCGAGCCGGACGTTTGTCAGCTGCGCTCCGGAAAGATCGACACCGGTGACCGTAGCACCGGTGAGGTTGGCCCTCGTGAGGTCCACCTCCCGCATGCGCACCCCGGTCAGCCGAACGCCGCGCAGGTCGGCACCGGGCAGCGCCGCGAAGGACCAGTCACCGCCGTCCACCGTCAACGGACGCAGATCGCACTCGCTGAAGGTGCTGCCGACCAGCTTGCAGCCGGTGAACTCGGCCTCGAAGAAGTTGCACCGCCGAAAGACGCAACGGGTGAAGGCGGAGTCGACATGTCGCGAGGCGTTGAACGCCACGTTGCCGAACGTGCAGCCGGTGAAGACCGCGCCTCTGCTCACCGCCTCGGTCAGGTCCACTCCGAAGAACTCGCAACCCACGAAGTGCCGGTCGGTCAACTCCTCGCCGTACCAGTCCTCGTCGCGGAAGGTCACGTCCTCGGTCAACTCCGGCATCCGGCCAGGCTAGTGGGCGCCTTCGACAGCGGACGGCAGGCAGGCCCCTTCCGGTGTCGGCGTACCGGCGAGTAGGTTCGGCGGCGTGAGTGTGGCTCGGAGCAAGGACCCGGATCAGATCGGTTTCGACCCGGTGCGGCTGGCGCGGATCGACGAGCACTTCGGTCGGTACGTCGACGACGGCCGGCTGGCCGGCTGGCAGGTGGTGGTCACCCGGCACGGCGAGGTGGCGCACTCCTCGACGTACGGGCTGCGCGACCGGGAGTCGGGCGCACCGGTCGAGGACGACACCCTCTGGCGGATCTACTCGATGACCAAGCCGGTCACCTCGGTCGCGGCGATGATGCTGTGGGAGGAGGGTCGGTTCGAGCTGACCGACGAGATCAGCCGCTGGCTGCCCGAGTTCGCCGACCTGCGGGTCTACTCCAAGGGGTCGGCGCTCAAGCCGTACACGGTGCCGGCGGTCGAGCCGATCCGGGTCTGGCACCTGCTCACCCACACGGCCGGCCTGACGTACGGCTTCATGCAGACCTCGGTGGTCGACGGGCTCTACCGGGCCGCCGGCTACGACCTGTACCCGCCGGCGGACGTCGACCTGGCCAGCGCCTGCGCGGCCTTCGGCGAGTTGCCGCTTTTGTTCCAGCCCGGCTCGGCGTGGGGCTACTCCGTCGCCACCGACGTGCTCGGCCGACTCGTCGAGGTGATCTCCGGGCAGAGCCTCGACGCGTTCTTCGCCGACCGGATCTTCGGCCCGCTGGGCATGACCGACACCCGCTGGTGGGTGGAGGGCGACGAGGCCGACCGGCTGGCCGCGCTCTACGTCCCGGAACCGCGCAGTGGCCGGGCCGTC
This sequence comes from Micromonospora sp. NPDC005171, assembly GCF_040608575.1. NCBI lineage: Bacteria > Bacillati > Actinomycetota > Actinomycetes > Micromonosporales > Micromonosporaceae > Micromonospora > Micromonospora sp. NPDC005171. Next base: position 245,233 of record NZ_JBEXIM010000002.1, read on the forward strand.
CGCCACGACAGCCTCGGGTCGCTCGCGTTCAGCAAGCCGGCGCTGCTCTCCGGCGGTGGCGGGTTGATCTCCAGCGCCGCCGACTACCACCGCTTCACGTCGATGCTGCTGCGCGGCGGCGAACTGGACGGCGTCCGGCTGCTCGGGCCGCGCACGGTGCGCTTCATGACCCGCAACCACCTGCCGGGTGGTCAGGACCTGGGCGCCCTGTCCACCGGCGGCTTCGCCGAGAGCACCCTGGACGGGATCGGCTTCGGCCTCGGCTTCGCTGTGGTCGACGACCCGATCCCCAGCCGGGTGCCGAGCAGCGTCGGCGAGTACTACTGGGGCGGGGTGGCCAGCACCGCGTTCTGGGTCGACCCGGCCGAGGAGATCACCGCGCTGCTGTTCACGCAGCTGATGCCGTCGAGCACCTACCCGCTCCGCTCCCAGCTGCGCCAACTCGTCTACGCCGCCCTGGTCGACTGACGGGATCGTCGTTCCGCCGACGGGCAGCCGGCCCAGTCCCTAGCCTGAGCTGGTGAGCACCATCGTCGTGTTTGGCGCGGGCGGCACCGCCGGTTCGCGGGTCGTTGCCGAGGCGGTCGACCGGGGGCACCGGGTGATCGCCGCGGTCCGCCGCCCGGAGGCCACCTCGTACCTGCCGGCCGGGGCGCGGACGGTCACCGGCGACGCGACCAGCGAGCGGAGTGTCCGGGAGCTGGCGCCGGACGCCGACGCGCTGGTCGTGGCAATCGGCGGCGGCGAGCGCGAGCTGTGGCGCAACGCGGCGGAGAACCTGGTGACCACGCTGCGCGGGATGCCTGCCGCACCGCGGGTCATCCACCTGGGCGGCGGGTCCACCCTGCTCACCCCGGGCGGCACCCGCATTCTCGACGAGCCGGACTTCCCGGCGGAGTACCGGGAGTCGGCGCTGGGCCAGGCGGACGCGCTGGACTACTACCGCACCGCCGCCGACGGGGTGAGCTGGACGTATGTTTCGCCACCCCCGCTGGAGTTCCACCCCGGCGCGCGCACCGGGCACTACCGCACCGGCACCGACCAGCCGGTCACCGATGCTCAGGGCCGCTCGGTGCTCACCTATGAGGACCTGGCGGTGGCGATCATCGACGAGATCGAGCAGCCACGACACCAGAACGCCCGCTTCACCGCCGCGTACTGACCCGGGTGCGGGCCAGCCGTGGTCAGTCGGCGAGGCGGGCCGGGAACCCGCCGGTGGCGATCGGACCCCAGGCGTCGATGGTGACCCGGATCAGCGACTTGCCCTGGCGCACCATCGCCGCCCGGTAGTCGTCCCAGTCCGGGTGCTCCCCGGAGATGCTGCGGAAGTACTCGACCAGCGGCTCCAGCGCCTCGGGTAGGTCGAGCACCTCGGCGGTGCCGTCGATCTGCACCCAGGGGCCGTTCCAGTCGTCGCTGAGCACGCAGGCCGAGACCCGGGGGTCGCGGCGGAGGTTGCTCACCTTGGCCCGCTCGGGGTAGGTGGAGACGACCAGCCGCCCCTGCCCGTCGACCCCGGCGGAGACCGGGGAGGACTGCGGGCGCCCGTCCGCCCGGGTGGTCATCAGCAGGACGCGGTGTCGCGGCCGGACGAAGTCGAGCAGGCCGTCCCGGTCGACCCGGGTGTTCCTTGCGATGCTGCGTGCCATTCCCCGTTCCTACCAGGGCGCCGGCGCAGCGGTGGCGGCGGGTCAGCGGGGTCGGGCCGCGGCGCGGTGCACCGTCTGGGTGGGCACCCGGGGGCGACCGGACGGACGCCAGGCCCGACCGTTGGCGTAGATCACCCGGAAACCGAGGTACGACGCGAGCGGCGCCCAGTGAGCGGAGCCCATCCGCAGCTCGGCGGCGTTGTGTCGCTGGCCGTTGGCGAGCACGTCGAGCAGGACGGTTTCGAAGGCCGCCGATTCGACCCAGTCGACTTCCCGGGTGAAACCGCAGATCAGCGCGGCTCCGGTGACCTCCAGGAACTCGCGCAGCACCGCATCCGAGGCGCGCAGCACCGAGCAACTGCCGAAATAGAGTCGGCGACCCTCCGCGCGGCCGGCCATCAGGTCAGCCACCTCGTTCAACTCCACCGACTGCCAGTCGGTGAGGCAGAGTCGGCTCGGCTCGCCGTGCATGGCGAAGAAGCCGACCCGGTGGTCCGCGTACTGCTTGAGCAGCCAACGGTCCAGGAAGTAGAACAGCTCGTCGCGGGTGGCCGCGTCCTTGTGGATGAAGCGGATCTTGCCCAGCCGCTCCAACAGCTCCAGGGTGGGCAGCACCGAGCCCCGCTCGTTGAGGTCACGGTGCCACTGACCTTCGACACAGAAGACGCCACCCCGTGCCACGCGCACCTCCGCCAGTCCGCCGCCCGCTGATGACGTTACCGGCCGCCATTACCCCGGGAACATCACCCTCGGTGTGGCAGATTGCGACGTTCGGTGTGCTTGGCCACGAAAGGGCTGATCGGCGGGAAGTGGCTGTTTCGCAAATCAGCTGAATTCCCAGCCAATACCCAGGGACAGCAGTTTGTGAGCACGATTCTCGTTAATCCCCTCCAACCGCACGGATCAGTGTCAGGGTGGAAATCACGGGACTTCTCGGTCGATGTCCCGGTGCCACCCCATTCGCTCTCCTATCGGGAGGACTTCTGTGCGCGTAAACACCTTGAAGCGTGCCGCCGTCGCATTCGCCCTGGCACTGCCCGGGGCCGCAATCGCCACGGTGGTCGCCGCACCGGCGGCGCACGCGGACGGCTGTTACACCTGGAACCGCACCCTGAGCCAGGGGCGCTCCGGCAACGACGTCCGCCAGTTGCAGATCCGGGTCGCCGGTTGGGCCGGCTACCGGGACATCGTGGAGAACGACGGCCGCTACGGGCCGAAGACCGCCGCCGCGGTCAAGCGGTTCCAGCAGGCGTACGGGCTGCGCGCCGACGGCATCGCCGGCCCGCAGACCTTCGCCAAGCTGTACCAACTCCAGGACAACGACTGCACGCCCGCGCACTTCAGCTACAGCGAGCTGGACAACGGGTGCGGCGGAAGCGGGTGGAGCGGCGGCCCGCTGTCGGCGAACCAGACCAAGCAGAACGCGCTGCGCACCATGTGGAAGCTGGAGGCGCTGCGTAAGGGCCTCGGCGACAAGCCGCTCAACGTGTCCAGTGGTTTCCGCAGTCGCGCCTGCAACAACCAGGTCGGTGGCGCGTCCGACAGCCAACACCTGTACGGCAACGCGGCCGACGTGACCTCACGGACGTCCTCGCTGTGCCAGGTCGCCCGCAACGCCCGCAACAACGGCTTCAGTGGTCTCTACGGGCCGGGCTACCCCGACCACGACGACCACGTGCACGTCGACTCGCGTCGGGAGAACAACAGCGACCGCAGCTCGAACACGACGAGCTGGTCCGCCCCGGACTGCGGGATCGGCAACTGAGCCATCCGCCCAGAGCGACGTCGGTCCGACGCGGAGGGGGAATCTCCGCGCCGGGCCGACGTCGTGTCGCCCCGGGGCTGGTGGGCGGAGGGGGTGGCGCGCTCAGCTCGCCCGGGGCCAGCGCGGCGCGGTGACGGGGGGAGTCACCGGCCGGCCAGCAGCGGTGGGCCGTACCCCCTGGGGGACGACCCGCGCGGCCTGTTGCCGCGACGGCCCGGTAGCCGTGAACGGGAAGGGCACGTGCACGAACGGATTACCGTGCCGGATCAACGCCTCGATCTGCCGCTCGTTGAGCCCGTGTGTCTCCAACACCCGGCGCCCCCAGCGGTGCAGGCGGCACGGGTAGGAGGCGCCGTCGTTGCGGCACAGCGGCCCGGTGGGCCACTCCTCGGCGGTGTGCACGACCACCGCCCGGACCGCGAGCCGGACATCCTCCGGGGTCAGCGGTGCCGGCATTGGCACCTCACCCAGTACCAGGTCGATGGGATCCGTCGACTGCTCACCAACTCGCACGGCAGGCCTCCCGCAGTTCGGCAGCGGTACGGCGGACCCACCGCACCGACATCCTCGGCCATGAGTACGGCGGACACCGTACGAAAGTTCAATTCCGGTACCCGGTAAGCAGATCCTCCGCCGACAACACGCGGATGCCGTCGACGGCGGTGCCGCTGCGCGACACGGCAACGACCGGCACCGACTCGTCGGCGCCGGGGAGCCGCGACCGGTGCAGGAGGAGCCGGCCCAGGTCATGCGCGTCAAAGGGCCGGTTCTCCTGCCACTTGACCGATCCGACGAAGCAGATGCGCCCAGCGACGGGCGCACGGTCGACGCCGACAATGTCGATCTCCGGGTCGTTGGTCCGGGTCCAGTAGCCGCCGATCATCGCGGCCTCCGCCGGCAGATGGTCACTGGGCAACCGCCGCAACGCCTCCCGGACGACAGGTTCGATGGCCCGCCCCCGCCAGGACGCCCAGGACCGGTCGATCCGGTCCAGGGTCAGATCGCCCCGCCCTCGCTCGATCTCCGGGAGGTGCGGCCCCAGGAACGACAGCCAGAAGCGCAGGTACGGGTCGGCCACCGCGTACCGAGTTTCCCGCGACGGCTTGGTCGACAAGGGAACGGTGACCTCCACGGCCCGCTTCTGTGTCAGCAGGCGCAGGGCGCGGTTCAGGGACGCCTGCGGAAGATCCCCCGCCGCACGGGAGATCAGCGAGAAAGTACGTTCGCCTGAGCCGATGGCCCGCAGCACCAGACCCGCCTGGGACTGGGGCGGGAATTCCGCCGCGAGTGCCCGCTCGCCGCTGACCAGCAGGGCAGAGGTTGGATCTCGTACCGCATCGGTGAGGTACTCGTGGACGGACGCACCGGTCGGCCACTCGTCGAGGATCAGCGGCAGACCGCCGGACACCAGGTAGGCGTCGAACGCATCCGCGGCGGACAGGCCGAGCATGTCGCTGACGTCGGCCGGGCTGAGCGGCGGAATGACCATCTCCGTGGCTCGCTGGTGGAACGGCCGGCCGTAGTCGTTGAGGGCTTCCATCATGGCCAGGTCCGACCCGACACAGATCAGCAGGACCGGCCGCCGGGACAACTCGCGATCGAAGACCTTCTGCAGCGTTCCTTCGAAGCCCGGGTCGCTCGCGATGAGGTACGGCATCTCGTCCAGGACGACGACACTCGGCCGGTCGGACGGCAGCGCGGCGGCGAGCAGGGTAAGCGCGGCGTCCCAGGTTTGTGGTCGCTGCTCACGCAGAATCTGTGCGCCTGGCAGCGTCGAGGCGGCGGCCTCCTCCACGAAGAGGTCGAGGTCGGCTGCGACGGTCGGCTGCGCGGAGGCGGTGAAGAAGAGGTACGGCACATCGGCCCGATCGACGAACTCCTCGACCAGTCGGGACTTGCCTACCCGTCGGCGACCTCGCATGAGCAGGGCCCGACCTGGCCGACCAGCACGGCCACCCCGTTGCACCCGAGAGAGCATGCCGTCCAGGAGGTGGAGCTCACGGTCTCGCCCGACAAAGTCATCCACTATCACTCCTGACACTGCCAAATTTGGAACAACCAAAAATGAGTGTAACTTAGCCGGGTCACCTGCCCGATCATTTGGTGCCGGCGAAACCGACCGTCAGACCAGGCCGGCGTCGTGCACGAGCAGCGCCACCTGGACCCGGTTGTTCAGCTCCAGTCGGGTCAGCAGCCGGGAGACGTACGCCTTCACCGTTGCCACGCTCATGAACAACTCCCCCGCGATCTCCGCGTTGGTACGGCCGCGCCCCAGCGCGACCGCCACCTGCCGCTCCCGCTCACTGAGCCCGTTGAGCAGCCGAAGCGCCCGTTCGCGGCGCGGGTCCGGGCCGACCGGGCCGGGGGCGGCGGCGGTCACGTGGGCGATCAACGTCCGGGTCACCGTCGGGGAGAGCGTCGCCTCGCCCGCCGCGACCCGGCGTACGGCGCGCACGATCTCCGCCGGTGGGGTGTCCTTGAGCAGGAAACCGGCCGCCCCGGCACGAAGCGCCCGCAGCACCTGCTCGTCGGCGTCGAAGGTGGTCAGCACCAGCACCTCCGGCGGGTGCGGCTGGGCACGCAGCGCCTCGGTGGCGGTCAGCCCGTCGACCCGGGGCATCCGGATGTCCATCAGCACCACGTCCGGGGCGTACGCGGCGACAGCCGCCGGCACTTCGCCACCGTCGGCCGCCTCGCCGACCACGGCCAGGTCCGGCAGACCGCCGAGGATCATCGAGAGCCCGGCCCGGACCAACGCGTCGTCGTCCACGATCAGCACACGCACCGGCGTCCCGGCGGCGTTGGTCGCGCCCGGTGCACCGGCGGCGTTGGCAGGGTTGGTCACGCCGGCCACGGCAGCCAGGCGGCCAGCCGGAAGTCACCGCTGTCGTCCCGACCGTAGGCGAGCCGCCCGCCGGCCAGGGTGACCCGTTCGCTGATGCCGACCAGGCCGGTGCCGGCACCTGGCAGTGTGCCGCCGGCCGGTGCGCCGACCGGCCACCGGTTGCCGATCGCCACGGTCAGCCCGGCGCCCGGCCCGCCGGCCACGTCAACGGTGACGGCCGCGCCGGCCGCGTGCTTGCGGGCGTTGGTCAGCCCCTCCTGCACGATCCGGTAGGCGGCCCGGCCCAGCGCCGCCGGCACCTCCCCCGGGCTGGTGACGCTGTCGCTGACGTTCACCCGCACCCCGGCCGACCGCGACTCGGCGATCAGGGCCGGCAGGTCGCCGAGGGTGGGCTGCGGCGGCTCGGGGGCGTCGCCGGCACCGTCGTCCTCGGCGCGGAGCACCCCGATCACCTCGCGCAGGTCCTGCAGGGCGGCGTGCGCGCTGCCCCGGATCACCCCAGCGGCCCGGGCCACCTCGTCGGCCGGCGCGTCCGGGCGGAATTCCAGCGCACCCGCGTGCAGGCTGAGCAGGGAGATCCGGTGGGCCAGCACGTCGTGCATCTCCCGGGCGATCCGGGTGCGTTCGAGGTGGCGGGCCTGCGTGACCCGAAGCTGCTGCTCCGCCTCGGCCCGCTCGGCCCGCTCGCGTAGCGACACGATCAACTGCCGCCGGGCCCGGACGAACATCCCCCAGGCCAGCACGGCGAGGCTGAGCACCACACCCCAGGACACGGTGGCCCAGTACGGCATGCTCGGGTCCGGGCGTGTCCAACTGAAGACCAGGTTGGTGACGAGACCCGCACCGGTGACCGCGATCGCGATGGCGGTCCGCCGGTGCACCACCACAGTGAAGTAGAAGATCAACAGCGGGATGGCGGCGGCCATCGAGAACAAGGTGAGCGGTGTCGTCGCCACCACCAGCCCGAGTGGCCATCGGCGGCGCAACCAGAGCAGCCCGCAGCAGACCAGCCCGATCACAGCGTCGGCGCCGGTCATCCAGTCGTGCGGGAGCGGGGCCGCCATCGCCGGGTCGGGCGACAGGGCATCGGCAGTGGCGAACAGCACCCAGACCACGGAGACCAGGAACGCGAGGCTGTCCACGATCCAGTCGCGGGTGGTGCGGCGCGGACGCGTACGCCCACTGTCGGCCGGCACCACCAGCTCCCCTGGCAGCAGCCAGGGGTGCTCCGGGACGGCGAGGCTGGTCACGACGCCATGCTAGGCAGCCGACCGGCGACACGACCAGCTACCAAAGTCGAGACCCGCCGGTCGACCAAGGTCGACGCGGCACCTACCGGTGGCCGCAGCGGATGGCCGGACGGCGCGGGCAGGCTCGACGACATGATCACCGTAGAGAACCTCACCAAGCGATACGGGCCACACCCGGCAGTGGACGACGTGTCGTTCCAGTGCGAGCCGGGCACCGTCACCGGCTTCCTCGGCCCCAACGGCGCCGGCAAGTCGACGACCATGCGGATGATCTGCGGGCTGACCGCGCCGACCGCCGGTCGCGCCACCATCTCCGGGCACCCGTACCAGCATCTGCCCAACCCAGGGCGGGAGGTCGGGGTGCTGCTGGACGCCTCCGCCCAGCACGCCGGGCGCACCGGCCGCGAGGCGTTGACGCTGTCCGCGTACACGATGGGTCTGGACCGGCGCGAGGTCGCCGCGAAGCTCGACCTGGTCGGGTTGAACGCGGTGGCCGCGAAGCGTCGGGTACGGGCGTACTCGTTGGGCATGCGCCAACGGCTCGGGCTGGCGCACGCGCTGCTCGGCGACCCCCGGGTGCTGATCCTCGACGAGCCGGCCAACGGCCTGGACCCGGAGGGGATCTTCTGGATGCGCGGCCTGCTGCGCGACTTCGCCGACCGGGGCGGCACCGTGCTGCTCTCCTCCCACCTGCTGCGCGAGGTGGAGGCGGTCGCGGACCGGCTGGTGGTGATCGGGGGCGGCCGGATCGTGGCCCAGGGCGACAAGAACGAGCTGCTGGCCGGTGGCGGCACCGTGGTCCGGGCCCGCGACGACGCGGCGCTGCGGCGGGCGCTGGAGTTGGCCAACCTGACCGCCGTCGACAGCTCGGAGGGGCTGCTCGTGCAGGCCGACGCCGAGGCGGTGGGCCAAGCCGCCGCCGAGGCCAGCGTCGCGCTGGCCGAGCTGCGCCCCGCCAGCGGCGGTGGCCTCGAACAACTCTTCCTCACCCTGACCGCCGGCGAATCGACCAAGGAGGCCGTCCGATGACCACCACCACCGCGCCCGCCGCCGGCGCCGTCGCGCCCCGGCACCACACCCCGGTCCGCCGACCGTCGCTGCTCCGGCTCACCGGCGTGGAGCTGCGCAAGCTGGTCGACACCCGGGCCGGTCGCTGGCTGCTGATCACCATCGGCCTGGCCACCGCGGCGATCGTCACCCTGCAACTGATCTACGCGAAGGACGCCGACCAGACGTTCCTCAACTTCTTCGTTCCGTCGCTGCTGCCGGTGTCGGTGCTGCTGCCGGTGCTGGGCATCCTGTCGATCACCAGCGAGTGGTCGCAGCGCACCGCCCTCACCACGTACGCCCTGGTGCCCCGCCGGGAGCGGGTGGTCGCCGCGAAGCTGCTCGCCGTGATGCTCACCGCGCTCGCCTCGGTGCTGACCAGCCTGGCCGTCGCCGCCGCGGGAACGCTTGTGGCGTCCGCCACCGGCGGTGCGGGCACCTGGCAGTTCGACTGGTCGCTGGTCCTGAACGCGGCGGTCCTCCAGGTCACCAGCGTGTTGATGGGCGCCGCGTTCGGTCTGCTGCTGCTCAACCCGCCGCTGGCGATCGTCGGCTACCTGCTGCTGCCCACCCTGTGGGGCGTGCTCGGCGAGATGGTCAGGCCGCTGCGTGGCCCGTCCGAATGGTTGGACACCAGCAAGACCATGGAACCGTTGTTCAGCAGCGACGCCGTCACCGGCGAGCAGTGGGGGCGGATAGTGGTGTCCCTGCTGGTCTGGATGGTCCTCCCGCTGGCCGCCGGTCTGTTCCGGACGCTGCGCCGCGAGGTGTCCTGACCATGGAGATGGCCAGCTACCGTCCGCGCACCGTGGTCAGCGGCGGCCCCCTGGAGCTGGCGGTCCTCTGGGGTGGCTTCCCGCTGCTCGGGGCGGGCGCCGGATGGCTCCTCGCGGCGGCGACGGGCTGGCTCGCCCGGCTGCCCTGGGTGCCGTTCGGCGACCTGATCGAGTGGCTGGACCGGCTGCCCGAGCCGCAGGCCACCGCCGGCACCATCGCGGTGGGCGTGCTGGCCGGCCTGGTCATCGCCGGGATCGGCACCGCCGAACGGCTGATCGTCACCGTCGACGCGGCGCAGGTCCAGCTGCGCCGCTCCGACCAGAACCGGACCGTCGCGCGGGTCGACACCCGGGTGGTCTTCCTCGCCGACAAGCACCTGGTGCTGCTCGACGCCGACGGCGCAGAACTGGTCCGGGAGTCCACGGATCTGCCGGCCGCTCAACTGGCGGCGGCGTTCCGGGAGCACGGTTGGGGTTGGGCGGACGACGACCCGCACCGGTCGGCGTACCGGCTGTGGGTTCCGGACCTGCCCGGGTTGCCGGCCGGCGCGGATGCGCTGCTGCGTGCCCGGGAACGGGCCATCCAACGGGACCGCCGCGACGACGCCCGGGAGTTGCGCCGCGAGCTGGGCCAGATCGGGGTGGTGCTGCGCGACGAGGGCAAGCGGCAGTACTGGCGGTCGACCACCCGGGCCCTCGCCCCCGGGCCGGAGCAGCCGACTTCGGCCGAGCGGGAGGCGGACGGGCGGTAGCGTCTGTCCCAGCAGACAGTGGGAGCCGCGCGATGACCGAACAGCAGCCGTACCGGGTGGTGTCCCGACACCCCGGCTTCGAGCTGCGTCGGTACCCCGCTCACCTGGTGGCCGAGATGCAGATCCAGGCGTCCTTCACCCGGGCGCCGATCGAGGCGTTCCGGCCGCTGGCCGCGTACATCGGTGGCGCCAATCGGGCCCGGCACCCGATCGGCTCCGCCGCGCCGACGACAGCGGTGGACAGCGGCTCGGAAAAAATCGCCATGACCGTGCCGGTGGTGCAGATCGAGGGCGAGTGGCCGGGCGCGTATCTGATCCAGTTCGTCATGCCGGCCACCTTCACCACCGCCACACTGCCCGAGCCGGTGGACGCCCGGGTACGGATCCGCGCGGTTCCGGCGCGGCTCGCGGCGGCGATGCGGTTCTCCGGGCGGTGGACGGAACAGGCGTTCAGCCAGCGGGCCACAATGCTCGGCCGGTCGGTGACCGCGGCCGGCCTGCAACCCACCGGCGCCATCCGGTACGCGCGCTTCGACCCGCCGTGGAAGCCGTGGTTCCTGCGCCGCAACGAGGTGGTGCTGCCGGTCGTCGAGTAGCTACCTGAGCTGCCGACGGTCCTCGACGCTGGGCCGCGCCAGCAGCAGTGCCATTCCCAGCCCGGCGATCAGCCCGGCCAGGGAGAGCAGCAGATCGGAGTCGGCGGAGTTGATCGGGCTGTTGCCGGCCAACTCGGTGAACGTCGGGCCGATCGGCAGCGTGAAAATCATGGTGATGCCGGTGGCCACCAGGAACAGCAGCGGGCCCACCAGTGCGATGAGCGCGGCCAGGGCGTGGTGCCGCCAGATCGGCCGGCCGCCCGGCCAGTCCCAGGCCAGCAGGGTGACCCCGGTGAGCAGCACCGCCCCGAGAGCGGCCTCCGGCAGGAGTCGTTCGCCGGGCGCGACGGCACGGACCAGCCCCACGCCGATCACTGCCGCCACGATCAGGCCGGCCGCGAGGCCGACCCGAGCCCGGGTCCGCGCCGGAGCCGCCGCCAACGCCGCGCCGACAGCCAGTGCCACCAGCAGCGCCCCGGTGGCCAGGGCGCCCTGGTTCAGCTCCGGCTCCCGGTCGGTCGGTGACTCCATGCCGGCCGCCACAAGCGTCAGCACCCCGGCCACGCAGGCCACGCCGGTCAGCACGCGGCGGTCGGCCGCCGACGGCGTGCCGCGCCCCCGTGCCGACCGCGTACCAGGATCCGACGCCGACGGCGTGCCACGCTCCCACCAGAACAGGATCGCCGCGACCACGCCGAGCACGGCGCAGCCGGCGACGGCCAGCAGCACCGTCGCGTCGACGCCGATCGGATCGGCCCGGTCGATCGCCACGTCGGCGGCGACCCAGCAGCCACCCAGCACCACCGCCGGGCCGCTCCACCGCACGTGCCCCCGCCCGGCCAGCACCAACCCGAGCGGCACCGCCATGATCGCCAGGAACCGCAGGTCGCGCGCCCAGTAGGCGTTGTTGCCCGGCAGGTGCTCCGACCACGGGCCGAGCGGTTCGGTCAGCGGTTGCCACCTGGTCATGCCGTACGCCCAGAGCACGACGGCGGCGGCGGAGAGGAGCAGCCCGACCGGGCGCGCGGATCGCATCCATGGACGGTAGCGGCCCTACCGCCCGAGCGGGGGGCGCGGTCATCCGACGAGGCCGACCGGTGACCTCGCGGGACGATGGCGCAGCAGCCGCCACGTCGGCAGCACACTGGACAGCACCGCGAGCAGCAGGCACAGCCCCACCACCCCGGCGACCACCGGCCACGGCACCACCAGGTCGACGGGGGCGCCGACCTGCTCGGCGAGGCCCGCACTGATGCTGAGCAGACCGACGAACGCGACAGCCCCACCCAGCAGCGCGCCGATCAGGACCACCAGGGCGGACTCGGCGGTGACCAGCCAGATGACCTGCCGTCGGGTCGCCCCGGCCAGCCGGATCAGCCGCAGGTCCGCGGCGCGACCGGCGGCGGCCAGCAGCAGGGTGTTGGCCACCGCGATGGCCCCGTAACCGGCGGACACCCCGATCAGCAGCAGGGTGAAGAGCCAGACGAGGCGGTCCTCGGCGGCGTCCGCCTCGGCCGCCCAGCCCGGGACGTCGAGGATCCGCGCGCCGACCGGCGGATCGATCCGGTCCCGGACGTACACGGTGGACGTCAGCGCCGACGGGTCGTGCGCCCGCACCACGGCCCGGCGCACGAGCAGGTCGCCGGGGATCGAGGTGTCGGTGACCACTGCGACGACGCGCAACGACACCGACGTCCCGTCGGCGAAGACCACCGGGTACGGCTCGGACGGCAGCCGGTTCGCCGAGGCGGTGACCACCACCGTGTCGTCGCCCTTCAGGTCGTTGAGCGAGCCGGCGACGACGCTGAGCACCCGGTTCGCGGCGGCGAAGCCCTCCGGATCCACGCCGAGCGCAGTCATCGGCCGGTCCTGCGGCGACGTTGCGGGGTCGGTGCGGTAGACGGTGGTCGGCAACAGGGCGGTGCCGCCGGTCGCGGCGACGGCCCGGTCGGACAGGCCGGGTGCGCGGTCCGGCACGACGATCCAGCCGGCGTTCACGTTGTCCGCCCGACCTGCCGCATACGCGGCGGTGGTGGTGCGCACCATCCCGGACACCAGCACCGCGAAGGCGACAGTGAGCAGCACCGGCGCGGCGACGGCTGCGGTCCGCCGGGTCGCGGTCAACGCCCCGCCCCGGACCAGCATCCCGACCGCGCCACCGGGCCGACGCACCGGAGAACGCAGCAGCCGTACCAGCGGCCCGACCACCACCGGGGCAAGCACCGTGGCGCCGGCCACCAGCGCCATCACCGCGTAGAGCGCGTACTGCGCCCCCACCCGAGCCTCGTCGGCGGTCGCCGTGCCAAGACTGAGCGCGACTCCCGCCGCGAGGAGCAGCGCCCCGGTTACGGCCCGCAGCCGTCCGATCGGTCGCTGTTCCACAGCGGCATCGCGTAACGCCTCCAACGGGCGGACCCGCGCCGCCCGGCGGGACGCCGACCAGACGGCCAGCAACGCGATCACCGGCCCGGCGGTGAGCGAGACCGCGACCGGCCAGAGTTCGTAGCGGACCCGGAAGGTCGACGGCTCGTAGCCGACGTCGACGAGCAGCCGGCCCAGCAACGGGGCGAGCGCCGCGCCGACCAGCAGGCCGATCAGCCCCGCGGAGACGCCGACGGCGAGCGCCTCGGCGTACACCATGCGGCGGACCTGACGTCCGGTGGCGCCGACGGCGCGCAGCAGGCCCAGCTCACGGCGGCGCTGCGCGATGGTGAACGCGAAGGTGGAGGCGACCACGAACACCGTGACGAAGCCGGCGAGGGCCGCCGTGGCGGTGAGCACCTGCATACCGATCCACCGGGTGCGGGCGTCGCCACGCGGCTCCAGCGCACCGCGAGCGGCGCCGGTGAGCACTCGTCCGTCGCCGGCGACGACTCCGCGAGCCGCCGTGGCGACCCGCTCGGGGTCGGCCCCCGGCGCGAGCACCAACCCGATGGCCCGTACGCCGGGCGCGAGCGCGGCGGCGACATCGTCCGCGACATGGACACCCGGCCCGTCGACCAGACCGGTGACGGTGTAGGACTCCGGGCCGGCGGCGGTCAGCAGGGTGACCGGCGCGCCGGCGCGCAGCCCGAGCGCGCTGTCGACGACCACCTCGCCCGGCCGGCGGGGTGGATCGCCGGCCGTGAGGCGCAGCCCACCCAACTGGGCACTGGACCAGCCGTGCCCCTGATAGGCGTCCTCCCGCCGGGTGTCGGCCGCCGCGGGTCGGCCGTCGACGAGCGGCTGCGCGTAGAAGGTACGGTCCGGCACCGCCGCCACCACGTCCGGCAGACCGGCCAGCCTGCCGACGAACTCCGCGGCCGCGCTGGCGGACCAGGGCCGGGTCGGCACGAACTCGTCAGCGGACGCACCCGCCTCGGGGCTCTGCACCACGACCGCCGCCCGTGCCAGCCGGTCCGGCACCTGCGGACGGCCGGAAGCGAGCAGCAGTGTGGCCGCCGCGACCAGTGTGACCCCGATGGCGACTGCCACGAACGCGCTGGCCGACCGCCGGACGCTCAGCACGACGACTCCGCGACGGTTTCCCGCTCGGCGATCCGGGCGGCGACGGCAGCGGCGGTGATCGGGCCGGTCAGCTCGTCGACGACGCGGCCGTCGGCCAGCAGAAGGACCCGATCGGCGTACGCGGCGGCGGCCGGATCGTGGGTCACCATCACGACTGTCTGGCCGTGGTCGTCGACGAGCGCCCGGAGCAGCCGAAGCACCTGCCGGGAGGACGCGCTGTCCAACGCACCGGTCGGTTCGTCGGCGAACACCACCGCCGGACGGGTGATCAACGCTCGGGCCACGGCGACGCGCTGCTGCTCGCCGCCGGACAGCTCACTCGGCCGGTGCCCGGCCCGGTCGGCGAGGCCGACCGCGTCGAGGGCGGCGGCGACGTCCCGGGCCGGCGGGCGGCGGCGGGCAAGCCGCGACGGCAACTCGACGTTCTGCGCGGCGGTCAGCGTGGACACCAGGTTGAACGCCTGGAACACGAAGCCGATCCGGTCCCGCCGCAGCCGGGTCAGCTCGTCCTCACCGAGGTCGTTGAGGCGAATGCCGTCGATCGTGACGATCCCCTCGGTCGGGCGGTCCATCCCCGCCGCGCAGTGCAGCAGTGTGGACTTTCCCGAGCCCGACGGGCCCATCACCGCCGTGAACGTGCCGCTCGCGAAGCCGGTGGTCACGCCGTCGAGCGCCGTCACCCGCCGGGTTCCGGTGCCGTACACCGCGCGCAGCCCCGTCAGGGTCACCGTGTGTGTGGTCATGACCGTTACGGTGCCGAACGCCAGTGGTGCGGCGCGTCGAGCCGGAGCGGGCACTTTCCGGCCCTCCCCCGGGTGGAGTCGGCGGCCGGCAACCGCCGGTACGTCGTCCTGCGGGATGACCACCCGCAGGCTGACGCGGCCGGCGCAGCCGCCCGTTACCGTTCGACGCGTGACCGCTCTCCTGCTGACCCGACGGATGCGGCCGGTGGACCTGTACAGAGTGGACGCCCTGCTGGCGGTGGCCGTCGGTGGGCTGCTCTGCCCGTACGCGGCACTGGAGTCGCCGCTGCACGGCGGCGTACGCGAGCCGCTCTGGGCGTCGGTGCTGGTCGGGCTGGCCCTCGGGCTGCCGTTGGCCGTCCGGCGTCGGTGGCCGATGGCGGTGGCCGTCGTGATCAGCTCGATCGCCACCGTCGCCCTGATCAGCGGTGTGATACCCAACTTCGCGGCCGCCGCGCCGGCGTTCGCCATCGGCCTGTCCTTCTACACGGTGGCCGTGGCGACGCCCACCCGCCGGTCGATGCTCTGCGCCGCCGGTTGTCTCGCACTGGTGAGCGTCGCCCTGGTGCTGACCGCAGGTGACCTCTGGTCGCGGACCGGGGCTGTCGTCTACGCCGCCGTCATGGTCGCACCGGCCTGGGTGATAGGTTGGCTGATCCGGGAGCGACGCGCCCTCGCCAGCCGGCAGAGTGACCAGCTGGTCCGTCAGGCCGCCACCGAGGAGCGGTTGCGGGTGGCGCGCGAGCTGCATGACGTGGTGGCGCACACGCTGAGCCTGATCGTGGTGAAGGCGGCAGTCGCCAACCATGTCGCTGAGGCCGATCCGCGCGAGGCGGGCGCCGCGCTCCGGGTCATCGAGCAGACCGGCCGGACCGCGCTCACCGACGTACGTCGGGTGCTCGGCATGCTGCGCGAGGACAGCCCGTACGCGCCGACGCCAGGGCTGGACGAGCTGCCGGTCCTCGCCCGGCAGGCGGCGATCGGCGGCGTCGACGTGCAGCTCGACGTGCGGCGGGAGGATCCGGCCGGCGCGGTCCCGGAGTCGGTGGGCCTGGCGGTGTACCGGATCGTGCAGGAAGCGGTGACGAACGTGGTGAAGCATGCGGCACCGGCCGCCTGCCGGGCCACTGTGACGGTCCGGCCCGACGAGGTGCGGGTGGAGGTGACCGACGACGGCCAGCGGCCGATCCTGCTCGGCACGGAGGGGCACGGGTTGGTCGGCATGCGGGAACGGGTGGCGTTGCACGGCGGGCAGTTCCGCGCCGGCCCACGCTCCGGCGGTGGCTTCGCGGTGACGGCCAGCCTCCCCTACCGGGTGGCCGCGTGATCCGCGTGCTGATCGCCGACGACCAGGCGTTGCTGCGTGGCAGTTTCCAGCTGCTGGTCGACCTCAGCCCGGACTGCACCACAGTCGGTGAGGCGGGCACCGGCGCGCAGGCTGTCGCACTGACCGAGCAGCACCGGCCGGATGTGGTCCTGATGGACGTCCGGATGCCGGAGATGGACGGCATCGAGGCGACCCGGCGGATCTGCGCCGACCCGGCGACGGCCGGCACCCGGGTCATCATCCTGACCACGTTCGACCTCGACGAGTACGTCTACGGGGCGCTGCGCGCCGGAGCGAGCGGGTTCCTGCTCAAGGACACCCCACCGGCGGACCTGCTGACCGGGATCCGGGTGGTCGCCGCCGGGGAGGGGCTGCTCGCGCCGACGGTGACCCGCCGGCTGATCGACGAGTTCGCCAGGCAGCCGGAGCCGACCCGGCCGCTGCCCCGCCAGCTCGACGGGGTGACCGATCGGGAACGGGAGGTGCTCGCGCTGATCGCCCGGGGCCTGTCCAACGCGGAGCTGGCCGCGCACCTCAACCTGAGCCAGGCCACCGTCAAGACGCACGTCGGGCGGCTGCTGACCAAGCTGGCGGTACGCGACCGGGCGCAACTGGTCATCGTGGCGTACGAGACGGGTCTGGTGAGGCCGGGCGGCCTACGCTGAGCGGGTTGCCCGCACCCGAGGAGGAGCCATGACCCGGTACGTCGCCCTGCTGCGCGGGGTCAACGTCGGCACCACCCGGCTGGCGATGGCCGACCTGCGCCGGATCGTCACCGACCTCGGCCACGAGGACGTCAAGACGTACCTGCAGAGCGGCAACGTGGCCTTCGGCAGCACGGTGCGCGACGCGGAGAAGCTGGCCGCCGGGATCGCGCGGGCGCTCACCGACGAGCTGGCATTGACAGTGCCGGTGCTGGTGCGCAGCGGCCGGGAGTTGGCGGCGATCGCCGGCGGCAACCCGTACGCCGACCGATCGGACGACCCGACGCGACTGCTGGTGGCCTTCCTCGCCACCGCACCGAAGAAGTCCGCTGTGGACGCCCTCACCGTGCCCGGCGGCGAGAACGTGTCGTTCACGGTGACCGGCCGGGAGGTGTTCCTGCACTACGTCGACGGCGGTTACGGGCGGTCGAAGTTCACGAACGCCTACCTGGAGAAGAAGCTCGGCGTGGTGGCCACCTCCCGCAACTGGAAGTCGGTGCTTGCCCTGGCGGAGCTGACCGCCTCCTGACCTCAGGTGGGGGCCGCGGCTCGGCGACCCCCACCGGAGCTGGTCAGAAGTGGTACGCGGTCTCGTACTCGGGCACCAGCACCCGGCTGCGCGGCGAGATCCGGCGCACCGCAGCGATCATCTCGTTCAGCCGGGTGCGGTCGGTCGGGGCAACCGGCGGCGGGTTCTGCAACACCGTCTCGAAGTTGTCGTAGTGCACCGGCACCACGACCTTCGGGTAGTCGAGGCCGGCCAGCAGCCGGGGCAGGTAGTCGCCGGTGGTGGTGGCGTTCTGCATGGCCACCATCGCCACGTCCGGCGCGAGGCCGGTGAGGTTCCGTTCGGCGACGTCGCTGGCCCCGGTGAAGTAGACCGAGGGGCCACTGTCGACCCGCATCAGGTAGCCCAGCGTGTCGCCCTCCGGCAGGTCCGCGATGGTGGCCGGCTGCGGCGGCGGGGTCACCCGCACGCCGGGGAAGGCCACCGAGTACGACGGGTTGCGGCTGTGCAGTGAGCCGACCACCTCGACGCTGTGGTCGCCGAGGTCCAGCACCTCCCCACCCTTCACGGCGCTGAGCTGCGTCGACGGCAACCCGTAGGCCAACCCCAGGTGGTACGCGGTGAGCGTGCCGAACACCCGCGCGCCGGTGCGTTTGGCGATGTACGGCACGTCCATGAAGTGGTCCCAGTGGGTGTGCGTGACAAGCACCGTCATGGCCCTGTCGACGCGCGGGTCGATCACGTCGGTGCGCACAGTCAACCGGGTGTCCGTCCGGAAGGCGCCGGTGAACAGTCCGGTGTCGATCCGGCTGAGGAACGGGTCGACGAGGACGGTGCGGTCGCCGATGTCGACGCGCCAGCCGGCCGTACCCCACCAGCGGAAGCTGAC
This sequence comes from Micromonospora sp. NPDC005171, assembly GCF_040608575.1. NCBI lineage: Bacteria > Bacillati > Actinomycetota > Actinomycetes > Micromonosporales > Micromonosporaceae > Micromonospora > Micromonospora sp. NPDC005171. The sequence goes on from NZ_JBEXIM010000002.1 coordinate 263,591, forward strand.
CGCCCCCTTGCGGCGGGCGGTCGGCGTGGGCGCGGCGGCCGAGGGCGTGGCCTGGGCCGGGGTGGCGACGCCGGCGGCGAGGCCACCGGCGGAGGCCAGTGCGGTGGTGGCGGCGGCGTCGCGCAGGAAGCGGCGACGGTCGAGACTGGGCATGCGGATCTACTCCCCGTGGTCGGGCGATGTGTCGACCACGAGCAAATCAGCGGCACCCGAGCGCGGTCCAAGATCAAGGGCAGTCGGCTACGATACGTAGGCGGATATCAAGCCTGCTCGGCGGGGGTGCGGCGACGCTCGGAGGTGCGCGAAATCAGTCGCCGCGCAGCGCCTCCACGGCCGTCCGGGCGGCCTCCCCCATCGCCAGGTCCACGTCGATGCGGCGCGGGGTCAACTCCTCGGCGCGGGCGAAGACGGCTATCGCGTACCGCCCGCCGTCGGGGTAGTCGGCGACGCCGGCCTCCAGGTGGAACCCGGGCAGGGTGCCGGTCTTTCCGGAGACCCGGACCCCGGGCGGGAAACCGGCGGCCAGCCGGGTCCAGAAGATCTGCCGGGCCATCCAGGCGCGCACCATCGCGCAGGCCGCCGCCGGCCCGGCCTCGTCCCGCCAGATCAGCGTGAGCAGCCGGGTGATCTCCCGGGCGGTGCTGGACGTGGTGTGCGCGGGGTCGAAGACCCGCATGGCCCGGACCCGGTCCGCCGGCAGCGTGGGGAAGATCCGGGCGAACTCCGCCTCGGTCCGCGCGCCCACGTCGGCGAGCATCGTCTCGACCAGGTCCCGAGGACCACCGAGGACGCGGGTACGGCTCAGCCCCAGCTCGACGGCGAGCATCGGCAGCAGGTCCGGGCCGACCCGGCGCAGCAGCAGGTCGGCGGCCGTGTTGTCGGTGACCGACATGGCGAAGTACGCGAGATCGCGCAGCGACACCTCGGCGTCGTCGGCGCAGCCGGCCAGACCCCACCCGCCGAGCCGGTCGGCGGCGGTGACCAGGACCCGCTCGGTCGGATCCAGCTGACCGGCATCGACCTGCCGGGCGAACTCCAACACCAACAGGATCTTGAAGATCGAGGCGATCACCACCTGCTCGTCGGCCCGCACCCCGACCTCCCGAAGACCGCCACCCGGTCCGCCGCCCTCGACGGCGCGCAGGTCGACGGCGTCCAGGTCGACGACGTGCAGGCTGGCCGTCACCCCGACGGCGGCGAAGATGGCCCCGATGCGTTCCTCCACGTCCACGCCAGCACGGTATCCAGCGCCGCCGTGCCGGCGCTGGCGTAGGGTCCCGGCCGTGGACCTGCTCCGGCACCTGCGGCACTTCGTGGTGGTCGCACACGAACTGCACTTCGGGCGGGCCGCGGAGCTGCTCGGGATGGCCCAGCCGCCGCTGAGTCAGTCGATCCAACGGCTGGAACGGGAGCTGACTGTCGAGCTGTTCGACAGGTCCCGCCGCCAGGTACGCCTCACCACCGCCGGTGAGCTGCTGCTCGGCGAGGCGGAGGAACTGCTTGCCGGCGAGGGTCGGCTCCGCAGCCTGATGGGGCAGATCCGCGCCGGTGAGCTGGGTGTACTCCGGGCCGGCGTGCCACCGGAGACGCCCGCCGTGACGTTGCGCTCGCTGCTGGACGGGCTCAGCGCCCGGGCGCCCGGCCTAGACGTGGAGCTGCACGAGCTGACCACCGCCGAACAGGTGCGGATGCTCGCCGAGCGGACCCTGGACGTGGGGCTCGTGCACCACCCGGTGGCGGCGGACGGGCTGCGCTTCGGCGCCCCTGTCGACGTACCCCTCGGGGTGCTGCTGCCGCGGACCTCGCCGCTGGCCCGCGGCCGCGAGGTGACGCTCGCGGCGCTGACCGGTCTGGATCTGGTGGCCGCGCCCCGCGCCACCGCCCCCGGCTGGCACGACCACCTGCTGGCGGTATGTCGACAACACGGTTGGCGCCCGGCCCGGGTGCGCCCGGCCCGCAATCCGGAGTTCCTGTGCGGGCTGGTGCTCGCGGGAGGCGGGGTGGCGGTGGAACCGGCGGCGGTGGCCCGCCGGGAACCCCGGATGGCCTGGCGGCCGATCACCGACGCGCCGCTGGCGAAACGCACCTCAGCGGCCTGGCCGGACCGGTCGGCGCACCCCGCTGCGGCGATGTTCGGCCAACTCGCCGCGGAGGTGCTGGCCGACGCCGAGCCCACCGCGCCAGCGCCGCCCGCGACGTCGGTGCCGGCGGCACGGCCGTGGCCGGTGCTGTTCGACACGACCGGGTGAACCGATCGGCCGTTGTGTTCGTCACCCCCGGTTGGGCGGTGAATCGTCCACCCACCCGGGTATGGATGACAGGAAACGAAGACGCGAAGGAGCCGCAGTGGCAATCACGATTCCCGACATCAGCCTGAACGACGGCACCACCATTCCGCAGCTCGGCTTCGGGGTGTTCCAGATCGAGCCGAAGGACACCGTCGCGGCGGTGACCACCGCCCTGGAGGTGGGCTACCGGCACATCGACACCGCCGAGATGTACGGCAACGAGGCCGAGGTCGGCGAGGCGGTACGCGTGTCCGACCTCGACCGGAGCTCGGTCTACGTGACCAGCAAGCTGAGCAACGCCTTCCACCGCCCCGACGACGCCCGCAGGGCGTTCGACTCGACGCTGGCGGCGCTGAAGATGGACTACATCGACCTGTTCCTGATCCACTGGCCGCTGCCCACCCTGTACGACGGCGACTACGTCTCGACCTGGAAGGTGCTGGAGGAGTTCCAGCGCGACGGCCGGGCCCGCTCGATCGGCGTGTCCAACTTCCAGGTGTCGCACCTGGAGCGGCTGGCCGCCGAGGCGAGCGTCGTGCCGGCGGTCAACCAGATCGAGGCGCACCCGTACTTCGGCAACGACGAGGTCCGCGCCTACGGCCGTGGCCACAACATCCTCACCGAGGCGTGGTCGCCGATCGCGCAGGGCAAGGTGCTCGACGACCCGACGGTGGTCGACATCGCCGAGCAGCTCGACCGGACCCCGGCGCAGGTGGTGCTCCGCTGGCACGTGCAGCGCGGCGACATCATCTTCCCGAAGTCGACCACGCCGAAGCGGATCGAGGAGAACACCCAGATCTTCGACTTCGAGTTGGACGACGCGGCGATGGAGCGGATCACCGCGCTGGACAAGGGCGAGGCCGGCCGGCAGGGCCCGAACCCGGACACCTTCGCCTACCTGCCCAACTGACCTGGTCCGCCGAGGGGCGGGCGCCGCCGCGGTGGCGCCCGCCCCTCCCCCCGGGTGGCGACCCCCCTGGTCAGACGCGGCCCACGGAGTCCTGGTTCTGCAGCACCAGCCACCGGCCGTGCTGGTAGGTGTAGCTGACCCCGATCAGCAGCGGCACCCTGGTGCCGGTGGCCGGCACCGCGTAGACGGAGTCGAACAGCACGAACCCGGTCCGGCAGCCCACCACGGTCTGCTTCGCCACGCTGAAGGACTGGGTCCACGAGTCGTCGGCGAAGAACCCGCGCAACCAGTCCACTGTGGCCGTTTTGCCGTCGAGCACCTCACCGTCGGAGGCGAAGACGGAGGTGACGTCGGGGTGCAGCAGCGCGGCGAAGCCGTCCAGGTCGCGCCGTTCGGTGGTCTCCACGTACGCGCGGACGGCGCGGTCGAAGGCGCGCTCGCAGCCGCGGGCCGCAGCGTCGCCGGTTGTCGTGTCGGCCGGGCCCGGAGTGGCGGCCGACACCGCGGCAGGAGCCGCTGCCAGCAGGCCGGCGGTGAGCCCGAGCAGGGCGATCGTGCGGCCGAGCCGGCCGGCGGGACGGGCGGAGGCAGGTGGGCGCATCGGTTCTCCTCAGGACGAGTGGTTGTGCCGTCGCAGCCAACCTGACCCGCCGCGCCACCGACCAGTGATTCGAGCCAGCTCGAATGCTGACCACACATCGACGTCCCCGCTTGTACGATCCGCGCTGTGATGGTCGCGCATCTGGACGGTTCGAGCCTTGCCCGGCTCCGGTTGGCGATCTCGCCGGCGTCGGAGGTGACGTCCTGGCTGCGGGCCACGCTGTCGCGCTTCGGGCACCCGGTGCACGGCGATCCCGGTCCGGCCGCCCGCGCCGCGCTGCGGCACCCCGACGTGGCCCTTGTCGCAGAGCTGATGACGCCGCCCGGCCGGCTCGGCTACACGCCGGACCTGCTCACGCCGAAGCCGCCGCTGGGCCCACTCGACACGGCCTTCGACCAGCAGTTGGCGGCCACGGCGGCGACGCCCGCCGACGAGGTGGCGGCGCAGGTGAACGAGCGGTTCCCGGCGGGCGGAATGCCGGCCCGGGTCCGCGCGGCGGTCGAGGACGGCACCCTGGCCCGGCGGGTCACCGACGGGCTGCGTCACTTCTGGCAGGCCGCGCTCGGCGAGCAGTGGCCGGCGGTGCGGGCCACGCTGGAGGCAGAGCTGGCCGTACGGGCCACCGCGATGGCCACCGCAGGAGTGGGCAGCATGCTCAACAGCCTGCACCCAAAGGTCGGCTGGACCGGCAGTTCGCTGACCATCGACAGCTCGTACCGGATCACCACAGCGCTGACCGGCGCGGAGCTGGTGCTCGCGCCGTCGGCGCTGGCCTGGCCTCAACTCTCCACGCAGCTCTGCGACGAGGGCAACGCCGTGCTGGTCTACCCGATCGGCGCCGGGCCGACGGACCAGCGCCGGGCGCATCGGCTCGGTGACCTGGTCGGTGCGAGCCGGGCGGCGATCCTGGCGGACCTGGACGTCCCCCGGTCCACCGGGCAGCTCAGTGAGCGACACCGGTTGGCGCCGGCCACCGTCTCCTACCACCTGGGGGTGCTGCTGCGCTCCGGCCTGGTGGTGCGCACCAGGGAGCGGCACAGCGTGCTCTACCGGCGGTCCGACCACGGGGACGGGCTGGTCGGCTGCTGGCCAGGTCAGGGCGCGACGCGCTCGGCGATCCGGTGGAACACCGCCTGGGTCGGCGAGTCGGGCTCGGGGACGTAGACGATCAGCCGCTGCTCCGTCTCCGGCACCAGCAACACCCGGCACTCGAACTCCAACGACCCCAGGCGGGGATGCGGCACCCGCTTGATCACGGGACGGCGCTCCTCCACCTCGTGCTCGGCCCAGAGCTGGGCGAACCGCGGCGACATGCCGAGCAGCTCGGTGACCAGATCACGGATCGCCGGGTCGGCCGGGTAGCGGCCGTAGGCGGCCCGCAGGTCCGCCACCGTGCTGTGCACGAAGCGGCGGGCGTCGGCATCGGTCCAATGGCCCTCGGTGACCGGCTGCCGGAACGTCCAGCGGATCATGTTGCGCTCCGCGTCCGGCACGGCCGCGAGATCCCCCAGGAAGTACGTGGCCATGCGGTTCCAGGCCAGCACGTGGTACGCGGCGTCGACGAGGTACGCCGGGGTCTCGGTCATCGCGTCGAGCAGGTGCCGCAGCCCGGGAGTCACCTCCCGGCTCGGGCCGACGGTCGGCGGCGGGTTCTCCCCGGCGATCCGGAACAGGTACTCGCGCTCGTCCCGACTCAACATCAGCGCCCGGGCCATCGACGCGAGCACCTGCCGGGACGGGTGCGGCCCACGGCCCTGCTCCAGCCGGATGTAGTAGTCGATCGACATCCCGGCGAGCTGGGCGACCTCCTGCCGGCGCAGCCCGGGGGTGCGCCGGCGTTCGCCCTCGGGCAGCCCGACCTCGGCAGGGCGCAGCCGGGCGCGGCGGATCCGCAGGAACGCCGCCAGTTCGTCACGCCGCAGGCCGCCGCTCGTCATGCCCCCAGCATGCCCCGACCCGGGCCGGCCAGGGTGGTACCACCGGTCCCAGCCTCGGCCCGGCTCTCCCCGGACGCCGTCGGCACGGACACGCTCGACGGCATGACGAACATGATCGCCCTGATCACCGGGGCCAACAAGGGAATCGGCTTCGCCACCGCCCGGCAGCTCGGCGCCCTGGGGATGACAGTGCTGGTGGGCGCCCGGGACGCCGAGCGAGGTCGGGCAGCCGAGCGGGAACTGCGCGACGGCGGCGCGGACGCGGTGTTCGTGCCGCTCGACGTCACCGACGCCGAGTCGGTGACCGCTGCCGCGAAGTGGGTGGAGGCGGAGTACGGCCGGCTGGACGTGCTGGTCAACAACGCCGGCATCATCCTCGCCGACGGTGCGCGGGGGCTGCCCAGCGAGACGACTGTGGCGACGATGCGCCGGCTGTACGAGACGAACGTCTTCGGGGTGGTGGCGGTCACCAACGCGCTGCTGCCGCTGCTGCGCCGGGCACCGGCCGCCCGGATCGTCAACGTCTCCAGCGAGGTCGGCTCGATCGCGGTGATGACCGACCCGAACGGCGCGCTGTTCGAGTTGACCTCCGTGCCGTACCCGTCGTCGAAGGCGGCGCTGAACATGCTCACCGCGATGTACGCCAAGGAACTGCGGGACACCCCGATCACTGTGAACGCGGCGAACCCGGGCTACTGCGCCACCGACCTGAACGGCAACAGCGGCTTCCGCACCGCCGAGCAGGGCGCCGAGGTGAGCGTGCACCTGGCGACCCTGCCGGCCGACGGGCCGAACGGGCTGCTCTGGGGCTTCCAGATGGACGGCGGCGGTGGGTACGGCGTGCTGCCCTGGTGACGATGAGCGCTTGACCTGGAGTGCGCTCCAGCCGGCACTGTGACCTGTGCGCCCACCGGTAGGGCGCACGAGAGGAGACCCCCATGCGGTACCGCACCATCGGCGCCGACCCGGCGACCCGGCGCGAGGTCAGCGTGCTCAGCCTCGGCGCGATGCTCTTCGGCAGCGCCACCGACGAGGCCACCTCGTACGCGATCCTCGACCGGTACGTCGAAGCCGGCGGCACGTTCATCGACACATCGGACAATTACGCGTTCTGGGTGGACGGCGGGCAGGGCGGGCAGAGCGAGGAGTTGCTCGGCCGGTGGCGGCGCAGCCGGGGCGTCGGTGCCGAGATCGTCATCGCCACGAAGCTGGGCGCCCGACCGCTGGCCCCGGGGACCAGCTACCTGGACAACGCCGAGGGCCTCTCGGCCAAGGTGATCCGCGAGTCGGCGGAGCGCAGCCGGGAACGGCTCGGGGTGGAGCGGCTGGACCTGCTCTACGCGCACATCGAGGACCGGACCGTGCCGCTCCAGGGAACCGTGGAGGGCTTCGCCGAGCTGGTCGCCGAGGGCACTGTGGGTCTGCTGGGCGCCAGCAACCACCGGGCCTGGCGGGTGGAGCGGGCCCGCGCGTTGGCCGCCGCCGCCGGCCTGCCCGGGTACGAGGTGCTCCAGTACCACCGCAGCTACCTGCCGAACCGCACCGACATGGTCAGCGAGCTGGACCCGGACGGCGAGCCGGGCGGCGTCAGCGGTGACCTGCTCAGCTATCTGCGTGCCGAGCCCGAGCTGACCCTGGTGGCGTACTCGCCGCTGCTCAAGGGGGCCTTCACGCGGGCGGACAAGCCGCTCAGCGCCGCGTACGACCTGCCGAGCGCGCCCCGACGACTGGCCGCGCTGCGGGAGGTGGCCGGGCAGACCGGCGCGACGGTCAACCAGGTGGTGCTCGCCTGGTTGCTTGGCGGCGACCTGCCGTCCATTCCGCTGGTGGGCGCCTCCTCGGTGGCGCAACTGGAGGAGAGCCTGGCAGCGGTCGATCTGGAGCTGACCGCCGAGCAACGGCACCGCCTCGACACCACCTGGTGACAGTCACCAGCCGCCCCGCCGACCTCAACTCCCGGTCGGTGGGGCGGTCAGGTCGAGCTGCCAGTCGTTGGCGCGGATCAGCTGCCCCGGCGGGTATTCGAAACCGGTCTCACCCAGCAGCGTGAAGCCCGCCTTGCGGCACACCGCGTTCGAGGCGGGATTGTCGACCGAGGGGTAGGCGTGGGCGTAGCGCCGGTCCCCTCGGGCGCGGGCGACGTCCACCACCGCGCGCACCGCCGCCGTGGCCAGCCCCTGCCCCCGGTACGTGGGCAGCACCGCCCAGCCCAGCTCGTACACCTGTTGCTCGCGCCACTCGCGGCCCCAGTAGCCGACGCTGCCCGCCCGTGCCCCGTCCGGCAGCACCAGCGTGAACATGCAGCCCTGCCCGGTGTCGGCGAAGTGCACGTACCGGTCGTGCCTTGCGAGCACCTGCTCGTCGGTCTCCGGGCCGCCAGTGTGCTTACGGGTCTCCGGTGAGTTGAGCTGCCGCAGCAGGTCGAGGTCGTCCTCGTGCCACGGCTCGATGCGTACCTGTGCCATCCCGCTTCCCCGTTCGTCGACCCCCAGTCAAGCCGATCCCACCGACATTTCGCCTCGAACCCCGCCCGCTAGATCGGATCTAGCGGGCGCGTGTCGTCACCTCGCGCCTTCAATGTGGAAGGGGGTGGCCATGACACAGTTGCGGATCGCCGTGATCGTCGGCAGCACCCGGGAGGGACGGGTCGGCGACCGGCTCGCCCACTGGTTCGTCGAGCAGGCCGCCCGGCACGACGACCTGGCGGTGACGGTCGTTGACCTGACCGAGTACGACTTCCCGGCCTCCTACCCCGCCGAGCCGACCGCGTCCATCCGGGCGTTCGTCCGCGAGGTGGGCCGGGCGGACGCGTTCGTCGTGGTCACCCCGGAGTACAACCACAGCTTCCCGGCACCCCTGAAAGAAGCCATCGACTACGCGTACGACGAGTGGCAGGCCAAACCGGTCGGCTTCGTGTCGTACGGCTGCCGGTCCATTGGACTGCACGCGGTCGACCAGCTACGTACCGTCTTCACCGCCCTGCACGCGACGACGGTCCGCGACGTCGTCGGGATCGACCTGCTCGCCGGCGAGCCGACCGCCCAGTGCACCGACGAGCTGCAACGCGACGTCGGCGTCCTGCTCGACCAGCTGCGCTGGTGGGGTCTGGCACTGCGCGACGGCCGGGCGGCACGGCCCTACGTCTCCTGAACACGCCCACCACGAAAGGTAAGGATCATGAGTAGACGCACCACCGGTCTGGCCATCGAGGCCGAAGGGCTCACCCGCTCGTTCGGGGACACCCGGGCGCTGGCCGGCATCGACCTCCAGGTGCCCGCCGGCACCGTCTACGGCCTGCTCGGCCCGAACGGCGCGGGCAAGACCACCGCGGTCCGGGTGCTCGCCACGTTGCTGCGACCCGACGGCGGCTCGGCCCGGGTCTTCGGGCACGACGTGGTCACCGAGGCCGACAAGGTCCGTTCCCGGGTCAGCCTCACCGGCCAGTACGCCTCCGTCGACGAGGACCTGACCGGTACGGAGAACCTGGTGCTCCTCGCCCGCCTGCTCGGCCTGCGCAAGCCGGCCGCACGGGAGCGCGCGGCGGCCCTGCTGGCCGCGTTCGGGCTGACCGAGGCGAGCGACCGCCAGGTGAAGAAGTACTCGGGTGGGATGCGGCGACGCATCGACATCGCCGCCAGCATCGTCAACACCCCGGATTTGCTCTTCCTCGACGAGCCGACGACAGGTCTCGACCCGCGCAGCCGCAACCAGGTGTGGGAGATCGTCCGGGCGGTGGTGTCGCACGGCACGACGGTGCTGCTGACCACCCAGTACCTCGACGAGGCCGACCAGCTCGCCGGGCGGATCGCGGTCGTCGACCACGGCCGGGTGATCGCGGAGGGCACCCCGGGTGAGTTGAAGTCGTCGATCGGCTCCGGCACCGTCCACCTGCGACTGCGCGACCCCGCGCAGCGCCCCGATGCGGAGCGGGTACTCCGCGAGGCGCTCGGCGTGCCGGTGCAGCTCGCCGCCGACCCGATGGCGTTGACCGCCCGCGTCGGCGAGGCCGGCACCGACCTCGACGCCAGCGCCCAGGCCGCTCGCGTGCTCAGCGACCTGGCCCGCGCCGGCATCGTGGTCGACAACTTCTCCCTCGGTCAGCCCAGCCTGGACGAGGTCTTCCTGGCCCTGACCGACCACCCCGCCGTGCCGACCGACGAGCGCGACGACGAGCTGGAGGCAGCCCGATGAGCGACACCACGACCACCACGACCGAACGGGCGCCGACCGTCTACGTCCCGTCCGCCGAGGCGCTGGCGACCGTGCTCGCGCCCGGTGCCCGACCGCCCCGGCCGAGCGCGCTGGGCGCGTCGCTCACCTTCGGCTGGCGGGCCATGCTGAAGATCAAGCACGTGCCGGAGCAGCTCTTCGACGTGACCGCGTTCCCGATCATCATGGTGCTGATGTTCACGTACCTGTTCGGTGGCGCCCTCGCCGGCAGCCCGCGTGAATACCTGCAGTTCTTTCTGCCCGGCATCATGGTGACCAGCGTCGTCATGATCACCATGTACACCGGCGTCGGCCTCAACGCCGACATCGAGAAGGGCATCTTCGACCGGTTCCGGACGCTGCCCGTCTGGCGTCCGTCCGCCCTGGTCGGCATGATCTTCGGCGACATGCTGCGCTACATCCTCGCCGCCGTGGTGATCCTGGGCCTCGGGCTGGTGCTCGGGTTCCGGCCCGAAGGCGGGGTGATCGGTGCGGCCGCCGGGATCGGGCTGCTGGTGGTCTTCTCGTTCGCGTTCTCCTGGGTGTGGACGTTCTTGGGGCTGGTCCTGCGCAGCGAGAAGTCGGTGATGGGGGTCAGCATGATGGTGCTGTTCCCGCTGACGTTCCTGAGCAACGTCTTCGTCGAGCCGAGCACCATGCCCGGCTGGCTCCAGGCGTTCGTGAAGGTCAACCCGGTGACGCAGCTGGTGGCCGCCATCCGGGGAGCGATGAGCGGCGAGTCGGACCCGTCGGCCACGATGTGGCTGCTGCTCTGGAGCGCCGGCTTCGTCCTCGTCTTCGGCACCCTGACCATGTACAAGTACAACCGCCGCTGACCCTGGTTCGAACGACGGGCGCCGCCACGGCCGTGGCGGCGCCCGTCCGTTGTCGGCGTGTCGGTCGACGGTCAGACGACCGCCGGTACGTCGACTCGTGTGACGCCGCGCAGGTGGACGACGTCCCGGCTGGGTGGCGCGCCGAACTGGCGGCGGTATTCACGGCTGAACTGGGACGCGCTCTCGTAACCGACGCGGCTGCCCACCCCGGTGATGTCGTTGGGGTGGGTGGCGAGAAGCAGCCGGGCCTCCTGCAACCGGATCTGCTTCTGGAACTGGATCGGGCTCATCGCGGTCACCGCCTGGAAGTTGCGGTAGAACGCCGACACGCTCATCCCGGACAGCCGGGCCAGATCCTCCACCCGGAACGCCTCCGCGTAGTGGTCGCGGATCCACCGCACCGCGCGGGCGATGTGGCTGAGGCTGCTGTCGGCCAGGCCGAGCTGCCGGACCGCGGCACCCTGCTCCCCGCTGAGCAACAGCCAGAGAATCTCCCTTTTGATCAGGGGCGCGAGCACCGTGACGTCCCGGGGCCGGTCCAGCAGCCGAAGCAGTCGGACCACCGCGTCGCCGAGCTCGTCGGGAGCGTCGCTGACCACCATCCCTGACGGTGCCCCGCCCGGCAGGGACGGGAGGTCGCCCGGCGCCGCCTGCAACAGCAACTCCGCGATCGTGGCCGGGTGCAGCAGCAGCCCGAACCCCAGAGCCGGTAAGTGAGCACTGGCCTGGGTGAAACGGCCGGTGACCGGCAGATCCACCGACGCCACAAGGTACTGGCCGGCCCGGTACTCATACACGCGATCGCCCAGCGCCATCTGTTTCGCGCCCTGCGCGATGAGCGCGAGCACCGTGCCCGACATCGAGGTGGTCGGAGCGGTTCGCTGGTCGACCTTCGAGATCAGCACACCGTCGATGGCGGTGGACATGTCCGGGCGCGCGTGGCGGGCCAGCAACGCCCGAAGCTCATCGAGGTACACGGGGCAATTCAAGCAGATGACCGATGCTCGCCGCAACGAGAGGATCAGACAAGTACAGGAGAGCATCGGTCTAACGTTTTCGCTGGTGGCGGTGCTCTCATTGAAGTGTCAGTTTTCCGAGATCGCAGCAAGAGCGCGACGATTAGGAGTCACTTCGATGACCGTTCACCACGGTTTCCAAGCCACCATGACCGCTCAGCCGGGCAAGGCAGACGAGCTGATCAAGCTGTTGCTCGACGCGCCGTCCCTGCCCCACCCCGACTGCGTCGTCTTCCTCGTGGCCCGCTCGGCCGCCGACCGTGACGTCGTCCACGTGATCGAGGGCTGGACCAGCGCCGAGGCGCACAGCGCGTTCTTCGCCGGGGAGCAGGCGCAGGCCCTGGTCGCGAAGCTTCAGCCGCTGCTGGCTGGCGACTCGACGTACACCGACGCGGTGCCGGTGGGCGGCAAGGCCACCTTCTGAGCCAGCGACCACACCCCGCCACCCCGACCCGTACCAGCGAAAGGATCCTGATGAACCTCCCCCGACCGGGCATCGACCCCGAGTTGCTCGTACCCCTGACCGAGTTGCCGCACATGCCACCCCTCGGCCCCGAGGTGATCGAGCAGCTACGCCACTTCCCGCAACCGTCGATCGAGACCCAGCTGGACGGCCGCGCGATCTCCCGGCGCGAGGTCGCCGTGCCCGCCAGCGACGGAGTTCCGATCCCGCTGTCCATCTTCAGCCCCACCGACCGTGCCGCCGGGGCGCCCTGCGTGTACTGGATCCACGGCGGCGGGATGATGTGGGGCGACCGCTTCTCGAACATCGACATCCCGCTGGAATGGCTCGACCGGTTCGGTGCCGTCGTGATCTCCGTCGACTACCGGCTGGCCCCGGAAGCCACCGGTACGACCCTGGTTGACGACTGCTACCAGGGCCTGCTCTGGGTGGCCGAGAACGCCGCTGACCTCGGCATCGACCCGGCCCGCATCGTCGTGGCCGGTGCCAGCGCCGGAGGTGGCCTGGCCGCAGGAGTCACTCTGATGGCTCGCGACCTCGGCGGCCCGGCCATCGCCGCCCAATTGTTGTCGTGCCCCATGCTCGACCATCGCAACAGCAGCACCTCCAGCCTCCAGTACAGCGGGCTGGACGGCGTGTGGACCCGGGAGATGAACGAATTCGGGTGGCGCAGTGTCCTCGGCGATCACACCGGCGAGAACGTCTCCGCGTACGTCTCACCCGCCCTGGCTGACGACCTGTCCAACCTGCCGACGACCTACATCGACGCCGGGACGGCCGAGGTGTTCCGCGACGAGGACGTCACCTACGCGACCCGGATCTGGGCCGCCGGCGGCCAGGCCGAGCTGCACGTGTGGGCTGGCGGCTTCCACGGATTCTCGGCGCTGTTCCCGCACGTTCGCGTCTCCGACGCGGCACGGCGCACCCAGGCCGACTGGCTCGCCCGAGTTCTGGAACCCGGCCCTGACCTCAAGGACTGAACCCGACCCATGGCCGGCGCTGACCAGCCGGCGCGCCGGCCATGGGTTCAGAGCCGCCAGGGCGGCGGCTCGGGCGGCAGGTAACGACAGGTGCTGCCGGTGGAGACGGACTCGCGCAGGTGGCCGGCCAGTGCCGGGTGTCTGTCGTCGAGCTTGCGTAGCGTGTCGCGGATTCGCGCGGTCACCGTTTTGCGGGCCCGCTCGGCCTCGTCGCCCAGGCGGCGGCTCCGGCCGGCGAGGCCCGCCGCGGCACGCAACTCGTCGAGCAGGGCGCTCCGCTCAACGTCCAATGCGGACACCTTGCGATGGTCGTCGCGTGCGGCGGCCCGGTCGATCTCCTCGTCGAGGCGTGCCAGGTGCCGCCGGTAGCGGGCCTTCGCCTCGTCATCGAGGATCGGATCACCACCCATCCGCCGGGCGGCGACCAGCTCCGGGCCGGCGGACGGGTCGAGCAACTCCACCGCCGGCACGTCGCTGCCCGGCGTACTCAACAGCAGGTGCAGGTCGTGCAGACCCTTGGCGTCGGGCAGATGCACCACGACACCGGCGTACGCGAGTTGCCAGACCGGCCCGTCGCGCCGAAATTCGTACCCCTCGCCGGCTGGCGGGACCGCCGTGGCCTGGCCGGGCACGGCAGCCTGGCCTGACCCGGCGTTGGCCGGCCCGACGCTCTGACCCGACGCGGAAAGCTGGCTCGACCCGGGAAGGCGGCCTGGCCCGGTGAGCTGGCCTGGCCCGGTGAGCTGGCCTGGCCCGGCTGCTGCGGCCGGCGCGATAGCCTGACCCGGCGCGACGGCCTGGCGTGCGGTGGTGGTCTGCTCGGCCGCGTCGGTGGGGGCGGGTTCGGCGACCCGGTGCAGCACCTGCGTCATACCGAGAGCCGCTGCCTGCTGCGCGGTGGTGGCGCGCAGTGCGGCCAGCGTCGCGGCGTCGCCCGGGTGGCCCCGGCCGGCGAGGGCGTTCACGAGACCGGCACGGGCGATGAGCGACCAGGTACGGGAGCCCAGCCGGTCGGCGGAGTCACGGGCGGCGGTGAAACCGGCGATGGCGTCGTCCCAGCGTTCCTGAGCGCAGTCGATCAGCCCCAACCAGTGGTCGACGGGGCCGCTGATGTCGCAGCCGAAGAGCCCGACCATCCATTCGCCACTGTGCGGGGCGAGCGCGGCCCGCGCGGCGTCGCAGCGCTGCGGGTCGGCGGACGCGGCGGCGGCCTGCGCGCGGAGCCGGAGCCAGAGCGGCGACACCGGGCGCGGGTAGCGGATGGCGGCGGCCTCGATGCCGGCGGTCAGCCGGACCGCCGTCTCGCCGTCGCCCCGCTCCGCCGCGGTGATCGCCCGCAGCAACTCCTGATAGGGGTAGTCGATTGGGGCCAGCGCGTCCAGCACGGCCTCGGCCTCGGCGAACCGACCCTGGAGCAGCAACCGGGACCAGCGGAGGTGATGGCCCATGAACCCGAACTCGGCGTGGCTCGGGTCGGTCTGGTCGTCGAGGACGGCGAACCGCTCGTCGGCCTCCGCGAAGTCACCCCGGAAAGCCGCGATGATCCCGCTGTCGATGGCGGCCGCGATGCGGTGCCGGGTTGCGTCGCCGTGCCGGTCCACGCTGACGAAGGTGGTGAACTCCTCGTTGAAGTGCGGGTCGCCCAGCTCCAGCAGCGCCACCCAGCGCAACGAGGTGGCCCACAGCTCGGTCTGCCGGTCTCCGGTCCGGCGGGCCACCTCCCGGATCTCGGCGGTCAGCGCGGCGCGGGCCGTCGCGGTGCCCAGCCCCCAGGTGGTGTCGTGGCGGGCCCAGAGGCTGAAGGTGAGCGCCTCGTCGTCCTGCCCTCGACGGGCGATCGTCTCGGTGGCGGTGATCAGGTCGGCGACCAGCGCGCCGACCGACGCGTCGGGGGCTGGTTCGCCAATCAGTTTCCGGTACGCGTCGCGCACCAATTCCGCCGCGTCGATCGGGTGAGCGATCTCCACCTGACGGGCCCGGTTCACGATCAGGGCGACGCGGGCCAGCAACACCGGGTCGTCGAGCGTGCGAGCCAGCGCACCGGCCTCGGCGAGCAGTGCCGCGGCCTCCTCCTGGCCGGCGTGGTGATATTGCGCCTCGCCGAATTCGACGAGGATCCGCACGCGTTGCTCCGGGTCCTCGACGACCTCCAGCGCCCGACGGAAGTGCACCGACGCCTCGTCGGCGGCCAGCCGGACGAACGCGTCCCGTCCGGCGGCGACCAGCAGCGTGGCCACTCGCGCACGGTCGAGTGCGGGCCCGGCGAGGTAGGCGTGGCGGGCGAGGTCGGCCGGGATCAGCTGATCGGTGAGCTCCCGCAGGTCGTCGACCGCCCGGACGACGGCGCCGTGCCGCGCCTGCCGCTCGTCGTGGGACAGCCCGTCGTAGAGGGTCTCCCGGACCAGGTCGTGAGCGAAGGCGAACCGGCCGCCGCCCCGCGCGACCACCAGCCGGGCGGTCACCGCACGGTCGAGCAGCCGGTCGACCTGCGCCACCGGGGCGGCACCGCAGGCCGCCAGGACCTGACGGTGGAACTCGCGGCCCAGCACGGCCGCGACGGTGAGCGCCTCGACCACGGCCGGCGGCAACTGGGCCAGGCGGCGGCGCACCGCTTCCCGTACGCCGGGTGCGATGGTGCCGGCCGCGTCGTCGGCGTGCCACAGCCGGGCGGTCTGCTCGATGAAGAACGGGTTGCCCCCGGTGCGCCGGTGCACCTCGTCGACGAGGTCGTCGTCGGGTTCCCGCCCAGCGGTGCGTGCCATCAGCGCGGCCACCTCGTTGCGGGCGAGACCGGTGAGGGTGATGGTGGTGGCCTTCGCGACCAGTGGCATCAGTAGGGGGCGCAGCCGGTGCTCGCCCGACTCGACCTCGGCGTCGCGGTAGGTGCCGACCAGCAGCAACCGCTCGAACCAGGTGTGCTGGGCGGCGAAGCTCAGCAACCGCAGTGAGGCCGGGTCGGCCCAGTGCAGGTCGTCGAGGACGACCATGACCGGCCGCTGCTGGGAGACCGCGACCAGCGCGGCGGTCACCGCGTCGTACAGCGCGAACGCCTCCTGGTCGGCGCTGTCCGTGTCGACGCCGGCCCAGCTGGTGAGCCGCTCGGCCTGCTGCTTGCTGGTGTCGGTCTCGCCGAGCAGTGCCGCGAGGGCCGGCTCGGCGTCCGGCCGCGCCACCGCCCAGTCGTCGACGGATCGACGCAGGCCGCGCAGCACCTGCACCCACGGCCAGTAGCCGGGGGCGCTGTCGGAATCCCAGCAGGCGGCGCCCAGCACCAGCGCGCCGCGTTGCCGGGCGTCGCGGGCTGCCGACGTGACGAGGGTAGTCTTGCCGATGCCCGGCTCGCCGGTCACCAGGACGAGGCCACCGTGGCTGGTGGTGGCACGATCCAACTCGGCGCGGAGCAGGCCCGCGGGATGATCCCGCCCGATGATGGCGTCGCCGCGCCGCGCGTCCATGGTTTCCAGACGGTACTGCAACCATCCGACAGCGCGAGCGAGTTAGCCGTCCAGCCTCCTCTCCTGGCCTCGGGAAGCGCAGGCGTTGACCGGGCGCTTTCGAGCTGATGTCGCCCCCTACCTGTCCCTAACATTCCCTATCTGTGTAGGATAGGGAACGATGATGGAGGACATGTACTCAGTTGAGCAGGTCGCTGACCGGCTCGGCCTGCACGTGCGGACGGTGCGCGGCTACATCCGCTCGGGCCGACTCCGGGCGGTGCGGATCGGCAAGCAGTACCGGATCGCCGCCGGCGATCTCGACACCCTCACCGGGCAGACTCCGGCCACCACCCCCACCAGGGGCCAGGCGGAGGTGTCGAGCATCGTGCAGGTCGACGGCGTCGACAGAGCCGCCGCCGACCGGCTCGGCACGCTCGTGCTCACCAGCGCCAACACCGGCCACGACCAGGCCAACCCACTGCGGGTGCAGACGGTGTACGACGAGCACCGTCACCGCATGAAGATCATCATCCTGGGTGACCCGGCCGCCACCGCCGAGTTGCTGCACCTGCTCGACGCCGTGCTCAACGCCGACAACGGTCTACTCGACCGGGAGGTCCACGATGCCTGACGAAATCCAGGAACGCGCCGGAGTGCCGGTGCTGGTCTGTGACCCCGACGGCCCGCCACTGGCCACCGAGCAGGACGCGCTGGACCTGATCGGCGCGGCGTTCCTCGGCGCCCAGGTGGTCGCCGTGCCCGCCAACCGGCTCGACGAACGCTTCTTCTCACTGGGCACCCGCTTCGCCGGCGACGTGATGCAGAAGTTCGTCAACTACCGGCTGCGACTGGCCGTCGTCGGCGACATCTCGGCGCAGCTCGCGGAGAGTTCCGCGTTGCGCGCGCTGGTGCACGAGTCGAACCAGGGCGGGCACATCTGGTTCCTCCCCGACCTGGACGCGCTGGACGCCCGGCTGCGCGCCACCGGATAGCCACCTCACCTGTCGAGCGCGACCGCCATCTCCACCGCGTCCGGCTCCACTCCCCTGACCCGAGCCTGCTCGGCCGCCCAGCGCAGGTAGGCCAGCCACTCCTCGGATGACCACCCATTGCGGCGGCCGACACCCGCCTCGGCCGGGAGTTGGCTGGCCACGACACGGTCGAGGATCAAAGGCTGCACACCGCCCACCCCACGCCGGTAACCGGCGAAGTAGAGAACCTTCGTGAACAGGCCCGGCCCCAACCACGGCAGACGAGCGTGATCGGGGTCGCGAAAGCGGCGGTAGGCCGTAGACAGCGCGGCCTCCTCGGGCGCTGGCGTGGACACCTCTTCCAGCGCGTACGCCAGGCGTTTGCCGTCCGGGTCGGCGTCGAGCGACCTGGCGGCGCGCCACGGGCCGTACCCGATGGGTCCGTAGGCCCAGACCAGCACGGCCGTCAGCAGTTGCCGTGGGCTCGCGGACCCCGCCCGGTAGGCGTCGGCCACCGCGAAGATGTCGTGCCGCCAGAGCTGACCGCTCGCTGGCAGGGAATCGGGCCACACCTCCGGTGGTAGCCCCGCCCGCCAGCGGTCGACGTTGACGGTGACCGGGGCTCGCTCGCCCGGCAACACCACACCTTTGGTCGTCTGCATGGTCGCCTCCCTCGGAGCGCGCGCTCGCGGAACTCCGTGGTTCGGACGCTAGGGCTGGGCGCTTCCACCTGCCGCCCGCCGACGGCAAATCGCGGTATCGACTGCGGGGGCGCCTGTCTTCCGGGCAGCCAGCATCCGGCGGGGTCGTGACCGTCGCACTGTTGACCTACGGTGCTCCCGTGCTTCCCCGAAACGCGAAGATCCTCGATCAGGTCCGCGCCGAGGCGACATCCCCGCTGCCGACGTGGAGGTTGGGGGCCAACCCCTCGGGCTGGTCCGGCTACGACGGGCCGGTGCGCGGTGGTGGGCCACCCGACCATGGTGACTGGGTGGTGCTGGCCGAGTTCCACGGCGGCAGACAGGGCGGCGCGAGCATCCACTGGGTGATCCAGCGTGCCGACCTGAAGGAGCGACGCTTCGACCAGGCCAGCGTCCTCGTCTACTGGAATCCGTGACTCCGCTCGCTCCCGTGAGCGTCGAGGGCTCAGGACTAGCCGCACAGTGACCGGGTACGCGCGATCCATGGGTAGCCACAAGCAGAACAAACACGACAGCGGCGGCGAGTCGGCGCGAGGCCGGCGACATTCGGGCAGCGGCGCTCCGGGCCGCCAGGGCTCGCCCGTGGAGCACTCACCCGACCAACGGCACCGCCGTACCGCGACCGGCCCGGCCGGCACCGAACGCGACCTGGGCCGGGCCAAGGTCTCGGGCGACGGGCGGATCCAGCGCCAGGGCGGCTCCTGAGCCGACCACTCAGCCGGTGCAGCGGCTCGCCACGTTCGCTGGGCGGCTGCACCGGCTGATCGGTTTCTACGGCGTGGCGCAGATGGCGTACGCCGTGTCGGACCAGTTCCCGGCGAACGCGTCCTCCTCGTACGCGCCGGACGCGGCGGACGTCGGGGCGGTCGCGGGGCCGCCGTTGGGGCGGAAGTCGTCCACGATGCCCTCTCCGGTCACCCCGTTCAGCTCGTAGCCGGCACCGGTCAGCACCTTGCCGAGCGGGCAGGTCGCCGTGACGCTGCGGAAGTCGGTCGAGTTGCTGACGCTGGTTGTGGTGACCCGGACCAGGCCGGGCACCGGGTTGGCGCAGATCGCGTACGCCGTCACCGACCAGTTCCCCGCGAACGCCTCGGTCTCGTAGGCACCGACGGTGACAGCGGTCGGTGCCGTGGCCACGCCGCCGTTGGGGCGCAGGTCGTCGACGATGCCTTCGCCGGTGACGCCGTTGAGTTCGTAGCCGGTGCCGGTCAGCACCTTCCCGACCGGGCAGGTCGCCGTGACGCTGTGGTAATCGGCGGAGTCGCTGACGCTGGTCGCGGCGACCCGCACCAGACCGGGGACCGCGGCGGACGCCGGGCTCGCGGGGGCGAGCACCGCCCCGGCCGCGACAAGACCGAGCACGAGTACGGACGCTCGAGCGTCGAACCGCCGGGTTTCTTTCTGAGTACGCATGCGTTTCTCCCGTCTGAGGCCGGACGGGGCGGCAGGTGCGACGCCGACGTCAGGGCCGTTCGTGTTGACGGGTTCACGCTAGGTAGCCACCTGACCAGGCATTATCTCCAAGTTGACTACGTCGCGTAACAAGCTGGATCCGTCGTCGCTGTCACTGGACTGACGGACGATGCAAAGGCATCGATGCTTGTGCATACCATTCGGCTATGCCCGCTCGCCGCGTCACCGCCACCATCGCCCTCGCCGCGCTGGCGAGCCTGCTCGCCGTCAACGCCGCCCGCGCCGACGGCCCGGCGATCAGCACCCCCGGCACCCCGGTGGTGGTGGCCAACGAACCACATCAGCTGACGCTCAGCTGGGCACCCTCCACCTGGGTCGAGCCCGGGTCGGAGCAGCCGATCAACTACGAGGTGCAGGTGCCGCTGGGGCCCAACACGTACCGCTTCCTCGGCTCCACCACCGACACCACGATCACGCTGACCGACCTGGCACCCGGCACGACGTACCAGATCGCGATTGCCGCCCGCGCGCTCGGCGGCTACTCGGACACCTCGCCCACCACCACAGTGCGCACCGCCAGCGGCCGCGCGACGGTCAGCTACCTCAATCTCGACTGGTCCCCGACGAACAACCAGATCCAGCACCTCTTGAAGCTCACCAACACGGGCACCGAGCCGCTCGACCTGAGCACGGTGCAGGTGCGCTACCACCTGCGCTTCGAGGGCGGCAACACCTCGCTGGTGCCGAACTGCGACTGGGCCGCACTGGGCTGTGACCGGATCCGACAGACCGTGCAGTTCTTCATCCCGCCAGGCGGGCCGCCCGGCGGGATGACGACGACAGCGCCGCCGTACCCGGCTCCAGGGACGCCGGTCCCCGGCTGGGTGGAGCTGACCTTCACCGACGGCACGCTCGCGCCGGGCCAGTCGACCGGGCCGATCCAGCTGCGGCACCACCGGCACAGCTGGAGCACCATCGACGAACGCGACGACCCGAGCTGGCTCGCCGCCACCGGCCGATGGACCGAGAACGACCGGATCACACTGGACGTCGACGGGGTACGCCAGTTCGGCGACACGAACACCTGATCGTCGGCCTACCGTTGTCCTGACGGGCGTGATGCCGGTGAGTCATCACGATGAGTCACCGGCATCAGACACTCCTGGAACCGTCCGCCACTCGGCGCACCGCGTCGAGACCCTCCGCGTAGGCAACTCGCGCTATCCCTTTGCCACGGTCGCCGGCTCCGGCGGGGTGTGCGGCCCGCTGGTCGGCCGCTCGTCGCCGTGCCCCGGCCACCATGCCTTGTGCCCGATCAGCGCGGTCAACGCCGGAACGAAGAACATCGACATGACGAACGCCGACAGCACGATGCCGATCGCCACCGCGAAGCCCATCTGCTGCAGGAACGAAATCGGCGCAAGCAGGAGCACCGCAAACGTCCCGGCCAGGATCAGTCCGGCCGCCGCGACGGTCGGGCCGGCGTGTTCCACGCCGATGGCGGCAGCCTCGTGTGGCTCGTTGCCCTCCCGCGCCTCCTCGCGTAGTCGGGCGATCATCAGGATGTTGTAGTCCGTCCCGATCGCCACCACGAAGAGGTAGAGGATGATCGGCAGCTGGAAGGTGACACCGGGCTCGCCCCGCAGCCCTTGGAAGAGGTAGACCGTGGCACCCAGCGTGGCGGCGAAGTTGAGCAGCACCGCGATCACGAGGTAGATCGGCGCGACCAGGCTACGCAGCAACAGCGCGAGGATGAGCGCGATCAGGCCGGCCGCGACCGGCAGGATCACCGACAGGTCGCGGTTGTTCGCCGAGTTGATGTCCGCGAAGATCGCGGTGGTCCCGCCGACCAACGCCCGGGTGCCGGGCGGGGCCGCCGCGTGCACGGCACCGCGCAGGTCCTCGCGGACGAGGGTGATCGCGTCGTTGGAGACCGGGTTCTCGTTGAGCAGCAGGTTGACCCGGGCCACACTCGGGTCGGTGCTGCGCTCCGGGGGCTGTGCCTGGCCCACACCCGGGGCTTTCGCTACGGCCGCCGCGAAGTCGTTGACCTGCTGCTCGGTCAGCGGCAACCCGTTACTGGTGGTCAGGTAGACCTCGGTAGGGGCGAGCGCACCGGCGGCAAACCCGCGCTGCAGGTCCTGCGCGGCCTTCGCCGACTCGGTGTCCTGCGGGAAGCCGGCGCTGAAGTCGTAGTCGGCCTTGTAGCTCAGTACGCCTGCGGCAAGCGCGACGAGGAGGACGCCGGATGCCGCCGCGACGAGTGCCGGCCGGCGCCCGACGACGGTGCCGAGCCGGTGCGAGATGGTCGCCTTGGGCGCACGCTGCCACGCCTTCGACGGCCAGAAGACGTACCGGCCGAGCAGCGAGATGACCGCCGGGACGAGAGTGAGCGAGGTGACCAGCATGACGCCGACCGCGATCGCGAGCGCCGGGCCGAGCGAGCCGAAGAAGCCCAGAGAGGCGAGGAGCAGCACGAGGAACGCGACGATGACCGCTCCGGCGGCCGACGTGATGACCTCGCCGACCCGCTGGACGGAGACGATCATCGCGGTGCGCTTGTCGTCACCGGCCCGCAGCCGCTCCCGGTAGCGGAAGAGCAGGAACAGGATGTAGTCGGTGCCGATGCCGAACAACACGATCAGCAGGATCGTCTGCAGATCCTGACTGACACTGAGATCGAATGCCTTGCCCGCGGCGGCGACGAGACCCGTCGTGATGCTCAGAACGACGCCGACGACCACCACGGGCAGCAGCGCGGCGATGGGGCTGCGGAAGATGATCAGGATTAGTCCGATGATCAGGATGATCGTCGCGACGCCGACCACGGCGAAGGCACTGTTGAAGGTGTCCTCGTTGTCGACGAAGCTCGCCACGTCGCCGGCCACGCCCGCGGTCAGCCCACTGTTCGCCAGCTCCGGGCCGATGTCCGCGCGCAGATCACGTACGGCGTCGAGCAACGCCGGGTCGTCTGGGGCAGGGGCGTCGAGCCCGACGTTGACCACCTGCACCGACTTGTCCGGCGCCACAGCTGGCGGACCGGTCACGTAGCCGGACGTGTGCGGGATGTTCTTGGCCTTGAGCGATTGGGCGAGCTGGCCTACTTTCGCCTCGTCCGCCGGCGTGAGCTTCTGCCCGTCGGCGCGCTTGACCACGATGATCGCCGTCGCGGTGGCCTGCTGCGGAAACGCCTTCTGCCCGAGCTCGGTGGCCTGCACGGACTCGTACGAGCGCGGTAGGAAGCTTTCCTGATCGGCGGAGGTGATGTCGCTCAGCGATGGTGTGGTGAGGATGATGGCGGCTGCCGCGAGCACCCACCCGGCAATCACCCACCACGCCCTGCCCACAACGAATCTGCCCAGCCGCTCGAACATGGTTTCCCCCGTGTGTTCGGCACCATCGACGTCTGGGCCCGGAGCGCCCAGGGCATCCGCCCGTCACTCAGGCGGGCTTCGCTACCCGCTGTGCAGACTACCTCCGCGTGGCACTCCTTTTCGGATGCTTCAGCTCCGAGGGCTGCGTGTGTTGCCGCAGCTACAACGCCGAGGCCGTCTGCCACGTCCCAAATGATTACGCGTCTAGGTTGGCGACATGGAGCAGCGGATCAGCCTGATCACCCTCGGCGCCGGGTCGGCGGTCTTCGAGTGTGCACCAGAAGTCACCGGCAGCTTGCGGGTGGACCGACTCCCAGGCGGCGGCCAGGCCGACGCGGGCCGGATGGTCATCGATCAGGTTGGGCATGCCGGCTCCAAGTCGTCGACTCGTGGGCTGGCACCGGGGCGGGCTGGAGGAGCTGCGCCGTTGAGGGCCGGCGCAGTTCCGGGACCGAGCACCCGCCCCGGGCCATGCGTCGACTGTCCCGGCTGACCAGGCACAACGGCATGCCACGGTGATCATCGGCGGCATGCGTGATCGGTATGCGCTCCACGCCGCGACTGTCGAATCGGGCAGACTGCGGGCATGACGGAACGTCCGGTGCTGCACCTGGTCGTCTGCGCCGCGGGTCCGGCGGAACACATCGACGAGCTGGTCGACCTCCTGATCGCCGACGGGTGGCAGGTCTGCATGATCGTCAGCCCCACCGCCGCGCCGTGGCTCGACCGTGCGGCGTTGCAAGACAAGACCGGTTATCTGGTACGCGTGGAGTGGCGGATGCCCGGCGACCCCGAGCCCCACCCACCGGCCGATGTGGTGGTGGCCGCGCCGGTCACGTTCAACACGGTGACGAAGTGGGCGTTGGGCATCAACGACACGCTGGCGCTCGGCGTCCTCAACGAGTCACTGGGCGCGGGATTGCCGATCATCGCGTTTCCGCACACCAAGGCGGAGTTGGCTGCCCATCCCGCGTACGCCGGTCACCTGGCGGTGTTGCGCGCTGCCGGTGTGCTCGTGGCCGACGGAAAGCCGCTGGACCCGGTGAATGGGTCGGAGCGTTGGGGCGTGGTCATCGAGGCGGTGCAGGCGGCTCGCCCGTCCTGAACAGTTGCAGTTCGTTTCCACGTCCGGCGGTCCTCACGATATGCGTTGTGCGTATACCAGCGATCCACACAGCGTGTTCAATGAATAGCCTCGATGAGGCAAGACGGAGGAGCCGCCGGTGACATACGCGAACTGCCCTCGGTGCGGTGGACGGCTGGCCCGGGACAACGACAGCGGACGGTGCGCGCCATGCCAGGCCGCCGAGCGGGACCGGTTGAGCGCGCCGCCGGTGGTGCCAGCGAGCTTCTGGGGGCACGAGCCGGTGCGACTGGCGCTGGCCGAGCGGCATCTGGGGCGGGTGATCCGGGCGTATCGCTGCCACCCATACCACGGTCGGGTCCCCTTGCCGCAGACCGTGGTGGCGGGGTGGCTGGGGATCACCCAAGCGCAGCTAAGTCGGGTGGAGAACGGCCCGCCGCTCGTGCACCTGGATCGTCTGGCCCATTGGGCACAGCTGCTGCGGGTACCGGCGGAGAGCCTATGGTTCCGCCTCCCTGGTCAACCTTGCTGGACCGACAACAACCTCGTGGCGGACGGAGCCGATCGCGCAGATGGCGACGATCAGGTGACCGAGCAGCGCGGCCGATCTATTGCGGCAGTTAGCGTGGAGGACGCACCAAGCCAAGGGGGTGGCGCTACGGACCGCCGACGCTTCAACGTACTGGCCGCGCTCGCGGGGCTCGCCGCAGGCGGACACACATACCTGCTCGCAGAGCCCGCCGAGGTCCCGAGGAACATCGGCATTGAGCATGTGCAGCTGGCCAGCTCCCTGGTCGATGATCTCCGGCGAGCAGACGCGGTCGCGGGTGCAGATCTGCTTTGCGATGTCGCCATCCAAGCGCACACCCGGCTTTCGGCTTGGGCAGCACGGGCGAGCTACAGCAGAGAGGTCGGCGACGCTCTTCAAAGCGCGCTGGCTGATCTATCCATCGAGGCAGCCTGGCTCGCCATTGACGCCGATCGCCGGTCCGAGGCAAGGCCGTACCTGAACGAGGCCATCACTCGTGCGCGAATCGCAGATGACCCGCGAGTGGAAGTCCGCGCTCTCACGCACCTGTCACTGCTGATCCGCGAGAGCCAACCCGGCGAGTCGCTGCACTGCGCCGAAGCCGCTTTACGGGTGTCTGGCGGGTGGGCCACACCTAGACTCACCACGTTGCTGCACTTGCGCCGGGCACACGCATACGCCGTCCTGACGGATGCCAGTGGGTTCAGCCGCGAAATGACCAAAGCTCGGCACGAGTTCGACCGCGGTTCCCAAGAGGATGACCAGGGTTTCGTGCACTTCGTGAACGCCCAAGAGTTGAACGGGATCGAAGGGCTCTCCTACCTTGCCCTCAACAGACCTGAGCGCGCTGTTCAGTCGTTGCGCTCAATCACAGCCAACCCCTCGCTTGGTCATCGACGCAACCAGGTCTACTACACGGTCCGGCTCTCGGAGGCCGCATACCAACAGGGCGACGTCAACGAGGCAGCTCGTATCGCTCTCGACGTCCTGCCTGCCGTGCGTCAGATCAACTCGAAGCGGGTGACCCAGCATCTTGCGCAGGTGCGTCGGACGTTGGCGGCGCCACGGCAGGCGACCACGACGACCCGCCAGTTCGTTGACGCCTACGACCAGGCGGCGAGCCTGTGATCGAGGGTCTGCAACTTCGTCATCGCCGCGCTGACGAAGCCAAGGGGATCTTGGATCAGCTTGTGGACCTCTACCTGGTGGTCTACGCCGGTGGTGGCGAGTTCTACAGCGAGGACCGCTACCGGCGCCAGCTTGACCTGCACATGCAGCGAGTTGGGTGGGAGTTGATTACCGCAACGGTCGACGGGAGCCTGATCGGCTACGTATATGGCTTTCCGCTACCGGCACAGACACGGTGGTGGGAAGGCATCCATGAGCCGGTGCCGCCCGGGTTTACCGAGGAGAACGGAACCCGCACCTTCGCGCTCAGCGAATTGCTCGTACACCCCGCCTGGCGACGTAAGGGCGTGGCGGCGGCACTGCATGACGAGCTGGTCATGGGTCGGGCCGAACCGCGGATCACGCTCTTGGTCCGGCCCGACAATGATGCCGCCCAGATGGCGTACCGATCGTGGGGCTGGAACAAGGTCACTAGGCTGCGCCCCGACTGGGAGACTGCGCCGACTTTCGATGTCATGGTACGCACCACCCAAATTTGCCCTCGTCCCTTCAGCTAGCCATGGTGGCTAACCACCGACTCACTCTTCTGTCGGCGGCCCGACAGATGGAATTCGACGCGTAGTCAGGGCATCGCCTCAGCCCAGGACGAATTAGATTGCGTGCATGACGGATCTTGAGCGGGGTGTTTACGAGCACCTCATCACTCGCGAGTTGGCCAACCAACTCCAGCACGTCGACCCCGCCCTGATCCAACACCACAAACTCGACCCCGCCGACGCACACACCGCCCTCGCCCGGCACATCGCCACCCTGGCAGCGAGAGCTTTGCAAGCCCTCCCCAACGGCGACGACAAGCTCCACCACCAGGTGGAAATGGCGAACCAGATCGCCGACGCCATCGCCGCCCTGAGCCCGAAGGCCGCGACGGAACAGGACCAGGTCACCGATGCCAAGCACCTGCTCCACGCCATCGCCGCCCCACCAACCCCACCGGCGCTGCCAGCCTTCCCACACCGCCCCACCACCCCCCTTTCCACCGGCGCACTGCTGGTCAACGGCCGCCATCAGCCCCGCATCGGCCACGAGGTCAACCACGAGATGGCGTCGGCCGACCAGGTGGATCTGCTGTGCGCGTTCATCAAGTGGTACGGCCTGCGCATCGTCGAGCCAGCCATCCGCGAGCTGATCGCCCGAGGCGGCAAGGTCCGGGTCATCACCACCACCTACCTGGGCGCGACCGACCAGCGGGCGCTCGACCGACTCGCCGAGCTGGGCGCCGAGATCAAGGTGTCCTACGAAACGAGGACCACCCGCCTGCACGCCAAGGCGTGGCTGTTCCGCCGGGCTAACGGCACCACCACCGCGTACGTCGGCTCGTCGAATCTGTCGAAGACCGCGCTGGTGGACGGCGTGGAGTGGAACGTACGCATCTCGAACATCGAGCAGCCGCACGTCATCGACACGTTCACGGCGACGTTCGAGGACTATTGGAACGACCCGGCGTTCGAGGCGTACGACGCGACCAGGGACGCCGATCGGCTACGGCACGCCTTGAGCGGGGAGCGTCGCGACGATGCCCCGACCGCCATCTCGAACCTGGACGTGCGCCCCTACCCCTATCAGGCCGAGATCCTGGCGGACCTGGACGCCGAGCGCCTGGTGCACGGGCGCTGGCGCAACCTAGTGGTGATGGCGACCGGCACCGGCAAGACCGTGGTCGCCGCCCTCGATTACCGCCGGCTACACAAGGCGGGCCGCGCAGACTCGCTGCTCTTCGTCGCTCATCAGGAGCAGATCCTGCGGCAGAGCCTGTCGACGTTTCGGCAGGTGATGGGCGATGGCAGCTTCGGCGAGACGCTGGTCGCGGGCGAGAAGCCGAACGGTTGGAAGCACGTCTTCGCCTCCATCCAGTCGCTGCACCGCCGGGAGGTCGACCCAGAGGCGTACGACATGGTGATCGTCGACGAGTTTCACCACGCCGAGGCACCGACGTACGCGCGACTGTTGGAGCGGTTGCGTCCCCGCGTACTCCTGGGCCTGACCGCGACGCCCGACCGGGCCGACGGCGGCGACGTGCGGCGGTGGTTTGACGGTCATGCAGCTGTTGAGCTGCACCTGTGGGAGGCGTTGGAGCGGCAGTTGTTGGCGCCGTTCCAGTATTTCGGGCTGCATGACGACGTAGACCTGTCGCAGGTCACCTGGAAGCGTGGGCAGGGCTACGACCTGGCTGAACTCAACGGCCTCTACACCGGCAACCACGCGCGGGCGCGGTCGGTGCTGCGTGCGGTCCGCGACAAGGTGGACGTCGGTCGAATGCGGGCGCTGGGGTTCTGCGTGAGCATCGGGCACGCGGAGTTCATGGCCGACTGGTTCAGGCAGCACGGCGTCGAGGCGGCGGCGGTGACCTCGGGAGTCGACCGCTCGACGCAAAAGGGAATGCTGCGGGACTCCAAGGCCGGCAAGCTGCGGGTGCTCTTCACTGTGGACCTGTTCAACGAGGGTGTTGACCTGCCCATGGTCGACACGATCCTGATGCTGCGGCCCACCGAGAGCGCCACGATCTTCCTGCAACAGCTCGGCCGTGGCCTGCGCCTCGACGACGACAAGCCCTGCCTCACTGTGCTCGACTTCATCGGCGGGCAGCACGCGAACTTCCGCTTCGACCTGCGCTGGCGTGCCCTGACCGGGGTCAGCCGCCGAGAGGTGTACGACACGGTCGAGGAGGACTTCCCGTCGCTGCCGAGCGGGTGCCACGTTGAGCTGGACCGGGTGGCGAAGGAGGTGGTGCTCCGCAACCTGGAGAAGGCGGTCCCGTCGTCGAAGAACAACATGGTTGCCGAGTTGCGCCAGCTCGGCGATGTGACCCTCGCGGAGTTCCTGCGGGACACCGGCCTGGAGATCGAGGACGTGTACCGGTCGGCGACCCTGGGCGGGTGGACCGGGCTGCGACGGCTCGCCCGGGTGGAGACGTCCGTGCCGGGGCCGGACGACCGGGAGCTGGGTCGGGCGATCGGCCGGATGCTGCACACCGATGACCCGGAGCGGCTGGCGCTGTGGGAACAGGTGGCGTCGGGCGGACCGGTGACCGGCGGGCGGATGCTGGACATGCTGCACTTCAGCCTGTGGGGGCCGAACGCGCCGCTGTCGGAGCGGGACGCGCGGTTGGGGCGACTCTGGGCGGAGCCGGCCCGTTGTGCCGAGCTACGCCAGGTCGCCGAGGTGCTGCGGGAACGGATTCACCGGGTCACCGAACCGGTGGGGCTCGGCAAGGTGCCGCTGCGGGTGCACGCCCGGTACAGCCGCAACGAGGCGTGCGCGGCGTTCGGAATGCCCAACCCGGGGTCGCTGCGGGAGGGCGTGAAGTGGCTTGAGTCGGAGCGGGCGGACCTGTTCTTCGTCACGCTGGTCAAGTCGGAGCAGCACTACTCCCCCACGACCATGTACGCCGACCGGGCCATCACCGAGACGCTGTTCCAGTGGGAGTCACAGAGCATCACGTCGTCGGCGTCGGCGACCGGGCAGCGGTACGTCAACCACGCGTCGCAGGGGTCGACGGTGCACCTGTTCGTGCGGGAGACGAAGGTGGCGGAGGGCGCCTTGGGCGTGCCGGCGTACCTATACGCCGGGCCGATGACGTACCGGCGGCACAGCGGGGATCGCCCGATGCGGATTGAGTGGGAGTTGGCACACCCGCTCCCCGCTGGCCTCTATGCCGCAGCTCGAGCCATCGCGGCTTGAGCAACGAGCCAGCTCCTGTGCCGCTCTGGCGGCGGCACAGGAGCTAGGAGCAGCGGCAGGTGCCGAGAACCGAGGGGCGTACCCCGCACGAGGGGCAGACGTCCGCAGGAGGGCGGGGCGCCGCTCGTGGTGAAGGGCTGAAAGCCGCCACCGCTGTGCGGGTGCTCTTCGGTGACTGGGAGGCCCGGCCTGCCCGCGCGTCAGGGGTAGGACTCATACCCAACGCCTTCCGCACGTCTACCTCGTTGCAGGTGGGCCAGCCCCGACGCTGAAGCCGGCCCACCATGCCCGCCAAACTCAAGGCGGGATCGTATGCGGCTAGCTCGCGAGCGGCCTTCGCGAAACCGCGCAGCCGCCGACCGGCGATGCCAGGGCGATATTCAGTTATTACTGCCTTCGCCCGGGCCGGCTGCTGGGCACGAGTTGGGGCCGCCTTGCTGGGTGCACTGCGGCTCACCTGAGGCGTACTGGGGGTCGGATAGCGTTTCAGAGCTTGGTCGACGGCCGTCGAGCCGACGAAGGCCCAGCCGCTTTGGCGGAGCCGTTTCGCGATCCCCTTGGGGCCGATGTTCGGTATCTTCGCTCGAACGCGGTGGGCGGCGTCCGCGATTTCGCGCTCGGAAGGGCGCTGACGGGCACTGGCGGCTCGACCTGCCTTGCTAGTCGCGCGCTGCGCGGTCCGCCGTTGGCCTGCTGCGCTTTTCGGCGCGGCGCGTGGCAGCACACCTGGGCGCTGGGCTGCGGACGACGAAACGACTCGGTCGAGCCACACGTCGGGGGTACGATCAGGACGGTCGTCGTTCTCCCAGTCATACCCGGGCAGTTCCAAATCGCGGCCTTCGGCATTGGCGTAGAAGTCGCCAATGCCCCTTCCTCCCACCATCGCCACCCCCGAGATCTGACGAATCCACGCCGCACAACGACGCATATGGACTGGTCAAATTGTTCGTCGGGACTGCTGCCGTCAGAACCTTCGATCAGTCAACAGTCCTGACCGAATGGCGGCTGGCGAATCACTGGCTCAGCGAGGGCGGACAGTGGCCTCAGGTAGTGGTGTGCGCCGAGGCGTCCACCACCCGAATGCTGGCGATCGCCAACTCCTCCTCGGTGAACAGCGCCCGGAACCGCGGCCGTATCACTACTGCCTCCGCCGTCAGGTCCACCCGGCCCCGCTCCCACAGCGCCGTGAACCCGTCCGACACCACCGGGTGGTGCAGCAACTGCCGGGCTGTCGCCAGCCCGCCTTTATCGGTCACCATCCGCAACAGCAGCGCCGCGTGGTACTGCGCCTCGTCGCGGGCCCGCTCATAGGTGCGCACCATTGCCTCGTGGAAGGCCGCCTCCAGCGCCCGCCGATCGGCCGTCTCAGTCTCCGCCTCGTCCGGCAACTCTTCCCGGTCGTAGGCGCGCGCCATCGCCCGCCGCAGCAGGGCATGCTGCACTTCAGCCTCTGAGGGCCGTCGGTGTCGCTGACCGGCTGCGATGCCCGGCTGAAGCGATTTTGGCGGAAGCCGGCGCGCTGCGCAGGCCGACCTGTTCTTCGTCACGCTGGTCAAGTCGGAGGCACTACTCCCCAAGTACGCGGACCGACTCGGACAGAAAGGCACGGACCGCAGCGGCGAACTGCGCTTCAGCATCGTGATGCACGACGTGACCAGCTGGCAGCTCAGCAAGCCGAGCCTGGCCGGAACGACGGGCGATCATCTCGCGGGCGTGATCGGCCGTCAGCTCGTCGCTGCGCGTACCGCGGATCAGAAGGGTGGGGCAGGTCACCGCCACCCAGTCCGTCCAGTGGTCGCCGTTGAGCGCTTTTTGGGACGCCACCGTGTCATCGATGTCGAACGAGAAGCCCCAGCTGTCTTCCGACTCCCGGAAGGAGCACTCCAGATAGGGCGCCGCCGCACCCAGGGCTGAGGCCAGCGCGTCGCGGGATGGCGCGCGGCGAGGCAGGCTTGTGGTGAACGACCAGTCGCAGTCCACCACCGCGCCGATGTCCTCGACGATCAGCGCGGTGACCCGATCCGCGTGCCGGCTGGCGTACTGGTAGGCGTTCACCCCTCCCAGTGAGTGGCCCAACACCGCAGCGGGGCCGACCTTCAGATGCTGGTGGAACGCGGCGACGTCGGCAACGTAGTCGTCCCGCTCATAGCTGTCGGCACGGTCGGACTCTCCATGCCCACGCTGGTCGAGCGCGATCACCCGCCATCGCGGTGCCAACGCCTCCGCCAGCGGCGCGAAAGCCGACGCTTCGTTGTAGTGCCCGTGCAAAGTTAGGAGCGGGTTACCCGGACCGCCAACGTCCAGATACGAAAGCCTCCGACCACCAACCGTGAAGAACCCCCGCATGACCTGGAATCCTAGATCAACGACCGCCGGCTGCCGGACGCGAACGCATCTGCCGCTGATCGCGATAGGCGCCGGCAGTCAGGCTGCGTCGGCGTTCGGCGTGAACCTGACGTCCAATCGCCTGTCCAAGGCTCTGGCTAGCCGTTCCAGGACCGGCAGGGTCGGCACGGTCCCGCCTGCCTCGAAGCGGGCAACTGCGGACTGAGTCATACCGGCGGCGCGGGCCAACTGGCTCTGACTCCAGCCGTGCCCTTCGCGCAGGTGGCGCACCTCCTGCCCAAGCTCGAAGGCGATCCGAGTGGCCTCGTACGTCTCGGCCGCTCCCGGCTCCGCCATCCGGCGTTCACGCAGGTCGTTCCAGTCCAGACGATCACTCATCGCTCCAACCTCATAGCATCAATGCTATGGGATGAGCAGTGCGAGAGTGCGCCTGGCGTTAGGTTGAGGGCATGGAGCAGCGGATCAGTCTGATCACTCTGGGCGTCGCGGACGTAGCCCGTGCCAAAGCGTTCTATGAGCAGCTCGGCTGGCGAGGCCAGGAGGTCGAGGAGACGGTCTTCTTCCAGGCCGGCGGCCTGGCGGTCGTCCTCTGGGGCCGCGACAAGCTAGCCGACGACGCGAGCATCGAAGACGGAGGCACCGACGGCTTCGGCGGGGTGGCCCTCGCCCAGAACGTCCGCTCCCGGGCAGAGGTCGACGAGGTGATCGCCACCGCGACCAAGGCCGGCGCGACGGTGACCAGCCAGCCCGGGAGACCTTCTACGGCGGTTACGCCGGCTACTTCGCCGACCCGGACGGCCACCTGTGGGAGATCGCCTGGAACCCGGGCTTCACCCTCGCCGAGGGCGGCACCCTGACCGTCCCCGACTTCAGCACCATGAACTGAACAAGCCGCCGCGGGCACCGAGAAACCCGCAACGACGCCGATCAGGGCGCCGGCGACGGGCAGAGCAGCGGGTCCAGCAGCGGCAGCTGGAGAGGATCCAGGCAGATCGCCAGCAGCCCCTGATCCGGTGACGGCGTCACGCTCGGAGTCGCGGTCGGCGTTGGCGTGAGCGACGCGACGGGCGGTGTCGGCAAGGCTGACGCGGGCGGGTCCGTGGTGGGGGCCGGACCAGGCGTCGGCACCGAACTGGCCGGCGGGATCGGAGCGACGGACGGCGCAGCGGCCGGCGGCAGGGCCACCGCGACGGCAGGTGCCACCACTGTAGAGACGGCCGACGGCCGGACAGCCGGAACATCCGGCGGGCTCCATATGGCACTGTCGGCCGATCCGACCCGCGACCTGGGCGCCACCGGCCCGACGGCACCGATCGGAACGATGACCGCCCCAGCCCGAGGTGCGTCCAAAGCGATGACCTCCGCCGAGCGCACCGGCCCACGAGGACCCCACGCGCCGGGCCCCAGAGCACCCGGGCCGAGCGTCACGAACACCACGGCCGCGACGGCGGCGGCACCGAGCGCCCGCCGGTCGGGGCGTACCGCCGTCAGCGGTGCCTCGTCGGGGTGCACCCACGGCAGCAGTGCAGGCCGGGTGTTCCGGTGCGCGGCCAGCAGCGCGTCGACCTGCGCGACGACGGCAGCGCGATCGTCGGCGACCGCGAGGGTGAGATAGAAGCGGAAGTTCACCGCGGCATTGGCCGGGACCAGCAGTCCGGCCAGTCGTCCGCGGTCGGGCAGCAGGGTGACAGGGACGTCGGGGTGGTGGGCCGGGCCGATCAGGTCCGCGTACCGCCACTCGCGCCGGTGCGCACCACCACTGAAGGCCACCTGTCGACTGGTCACGACGGCCATGCCGGTGTCGACGACCCGCAGGCCCGGCGGCAGGGCGCCGGAAGAGGGCTCAGCGAAGGAACACAAGCCCGGGGTGGGCAGGCCGGGGACGTGCCGCGCCTCGGCCTCGACGAACTGGGCAACGGGGAGGACGCGGAAGACGAGTTCGTCGTCGTCGAGCTCGACGGGTAGGCCGCTGCGAGGCTGCGTACACCCGAGGAAGCTGGCGGCTTCGATGCGCAGCCTGACCAGGTGGTCGTCGCGGCGCCGCCAGGCGTCGGTGGCGTCGCGGTACGCCCGCTGCCGGCGCTCGTTCTCGCGCTTTGCCCAGGCGATCCGCCAGGGGGCACAGGCCACAGAGGTCACGGTCACACGCGGTACAACCGCTCACGTACGTGACAGGCAACGCGGCCGGGATCGATGCATCCCTTTGCGCCCGATAGAAGAGAATTTCAGGCAGCGGCGGAGCCGGCCACGCTAGGCTCGGCTCCGCCGCCGGGTATCACCCCTACAGCGAGGTGAAGAACTGCCGCATCTCCGCGGCGAGCAGGTCCGGTTCCTCCAGCGGCATGAAGTGCCCGCCGCGACCCGGCTCACTCCAGTGCCGGATGTCGGCACAGGCCCGCTCCGCGATCGAGCGAGGGAAGTTGGCCTGCGAGGGCTCGGTGCTCACCGTGAACGCGGCCGGCACGGTAATGGCGGGTCGACTGGTGTTGTGCGCGAAGTCGGCGTACTGCCGGAACGACGAGCCGATCGTGCCGGTCACCCAGTAGAGCGTGACGATGGTGAGCAGGGTGTCCCGGTCGATGCTGTTCGCCAGGTCGCCGTGGTTGTCGCTCCAGTCGCGGTACTTGTCGACGAGCCAGGCGGCCAGCCCGGCCGGCGAGTCGGCGAGCGCCGCCGCGAGGGTGTCCGGCCGGGTGCCCATGATGGCGCTGTAGCCGCCGTCGGTCTCGTCGTACGCGGCCTCGGCGTCGAGGAACGCCTGCTCGGCAGGCGACAACGGACGGGCGTCGAAGTTGGCCGGGAACGGCGGATGGATCATGTGGATGCCGGCCACCTGCTGCGGATACAGGGCGCCGAGCCAGCCGGTGACCACACCCCCGACGTCGCCGCCGAAGGCGCCGTACCGCTGGTAGCCGAGAACGTCGGTCATCAACTCGTGCAACGTCCGGGCGAGAAGCGCCCGGGTCACCGGCTCGTTCGGCGCCTCCGAGAAACCGAAGCCGGGCAGTGAGGGCACCACCACGTCGAACGCGCCGCCGGGCCGGTCGGGGTCGGTCAGTCGGTCGACCAGCGGCAGCATCTCGACGAAGCTGCTGGGCCAGCCGTGGCTGAGCAGCAACGGCACCGGTGCCGGCGTGCCCGCCGGACGCGGGGCCCGGACGTGCAGGAAGTGCAGCTTCCGGCCGCCGACCAGGGCCAGGCCCTGGGGGTACGCGTTGAGCTCGGCCTCCCGAGAACGCCAGTCGAACCCGTCCTGCCAGTAGGACACCAGGTCCCGCAGGTAGTCGGGGTCGACGCCGCCCTGCCACGGCCGGTGGCCACTGCGGCCGGTGAAGCGGGTACGGGCCAGGCGGGCCCGCAGGTCGTCGAGGACCGCATCGGACACGTCGATGCGGAACGAGGAGAAAGACATTGGTCCTCCGGTAAGGAGGGCGCTCCCCGACGCGAGAGGTCAGCTGAGGGGGACGGCCGAGAAGAGCGCCCAGGAATGACGATGGGTGGTCACCGGGCTCACCTCCTCTCATGGCTGACGGCGATCACCGTACCGGACGACGGTCAGCCGGCCCGCCGCCGGTACGGCTGCGGGCCGTGGGTCGGGAACCGCGACTGGGTACGCGGCGGGTACGCCTCGCAGTGTTCGGCCCAGTGTTCGGCGGCGGTGGCCAGGGCGTCCGCGGAGACGGTGAGGATCAGCGGGTAGATCGCTGTGGACGGGCGGCGCATCCACGGTGGCAGCGACTCGGCGGAGAACTCCACGATCAGCTCCAGCCGGCGGCGGCGCAGCACCCGACTGCGCAGGGCCAGGTTGGGTTCGGTGAACCGGACCATCGCCGGTGGCGCGCTCAGCCCGAGGGCGGCGGTGGCCTGCCCGTGCAGCCAGCCGCCGAGTGCGCGGGCCTCCTCGACCATGAGGCTGGGGTAGTGGTGTGACCAGGTTTGACCGTCGGCGGTGCGGGCGTCCACCTCGATGAGCAGCCAGTCGTGCCAGCCGGGCGTGGCCCCGTCGGGGTCGTCGGGCGGGTCGATGCCGGGCTGGTAGCCGACGGGGCGTATCCGCACCCGAGCGCCATCGTCAGACCGGATCTCCACTCGATCATTCTGGCCGACTGAACCGGACTTCGAGCCTGAAATGGTTCACTTCGTAATGGTTCGTCGCACACCTCGGTGCTCCGCGCAGGCGTTGGACCGGCCGCCGGCCAGGCTCACCGAACCGTCGCGGCACTGCACGAGGTAACCCCGACCGGACCAGAACTGCGGTACGCAGGCGAACCAGTCGCACACCTCGGCGGCCGGCTTGCGGATCCGCGTACCGCCGCAGAAGTCGTACCCCAGCGGGTTCTCCGGTGCACCGCAGCGCGAGCCCTGGGTCGCGCTGGGCGACGGGCGCGGGGACCTCGTCGGCTTCGGCGGCGGGGGTTTCAGGGCAAGCGCCGGGCCGATCCGCGCGGGTGCCACGCTGGCGGTGGGTGCCGGGGTGGCGGCGACGGCGACCTCCGGGCCACCTGTCGGGTCGGACGGGTCGGACTCGATGAGCGCCGCCGGCACCAGCAGCGCGATGGCCGCCGCCACCGCGATGCTCCTGCGGCCACCGGGCACGAACGACGACAGCCGGGCCTGCCCGGGGGTGGCCACGGCCGGCCGGAACGGCTTGAGCTGGGCGTGCTCGGCGATCAGCTCGTCGAGTTGGGCGATCACGGCGGCGCGCTGTTCGATCGCGTCGGCGAAGGCCAGCGTGAGCTTGAACCGGAAGTCCGGCGCGGCGTCGGTGGGCAGCAACAACCCGGAGGTACGCCGCCGGTCCAGCACCTGGATCACTGTGACCGGCGCCGCCGGGTCGTGGGCCAGGCCGGTTATTCGGCCGTACGCCCAGTCGCGCCGGCCCCGCCCCCCGAGCAGCACGAGTCGACGGCTGGTGATCACGGCCATGCCGGCGTCGGTGACGCGTACGCCGTCCGGGCGGCGCGGGCGTAGCGGCCCGGTTCGGGCGACCGTGAGGTCGGGCGCGGGCAGCACTGTGGTGTGCCGTACCTCGACCAGTTGCGCCGCGGGTAGTGCCCAGAGCACCACCTCGTCGGCGGCCAACTCCAACGCCAGCCCGGCGCCGGCGGCTGCCGAGCCCTGGAAGTCGGCGGCCAGGGCGCGAAGCCGCCGTAATTCGTCGTCGCGTCGCCGCCACGCGGCCTCGGCGCCGCGGTACGTGCTGACCCGCCGCACGTTCTGCCGGTGCGCCCACCGGTACCGCCAGGTGGAACCCGTCGAATCAGTCTTTGCCACGCCGACTCCTTCGCCGCGTAGGCCACCAATCTGGGGTGTCACCCGGTTTAACAGGTGCGGCGCGCCGGCCGGACACGCCGAAACGGGCGAAGTACCCGATCGGCGGAGCAACCAGCACGATAGGGGGATACTGGTGCAGGCGTTCATGTTCTCCGAGGGAGGTGGCGGTCGTGCCGGCAGTCACGCTTTCCGGGGTCGTGATCGGGGTCGACATCGGCACCACCAGCACGAAGGCCGTCGCGTACGACACCGACGGGCGGCAGCTCGGCAGTCACCTGGTTGGCTACCCGCTGAACAACCCGCAACCCGGCTACGCCGAGCAGGACCCGCAGCTCATCCTCGAAGCGGTGCTCAAGTCGATCAGCATGGTCGTGGCCGAGCTGGTCCAGCCGGTGGCCGGGCTGTCGTTCGGCTCCGCCATGCACAGCCTGATCGGGTTGGACCGGGATGGCAATCCGCTCACCGCTTCGGTGACCTGGGCCGACTCGCGGTCGACGCGACAGGCCGAGCGGTTGCGGGCGGTGCCGTCGGGGCTGGCCCTGCACCGGCGCACCGGCACGCCGATGCATCCGATGTCGCCGCTGCCCAAGCTGCTCTGGTTCGCCGAGCAGGAGCCGAAACTCTTCGAGCGGGTGACGCACTGGGTGGGCATCAAGGACTGGGTGCTGCTGCGGCTCTGCGGCGCGCTGGTCACCGACCACTCGATCGCCTCGGCCACCGGCCTGCTCGACATCCACACCCTGGGGTGGGACCACGAGGCGCTGAGCATCGCCGGCATCACCCGGGAACAGCTCCCCCAACTGGTCGCCACCACCGCCGTGCTGCCCAACCTCACCCCGCAGGCCGCGGCCGAGACCGGCCTGCCGGAGCGCACCCCGGTGGTGGTCGGCGCGGGCGACGGACCACTGGCGAACCTGGGCCTGGGCGCTGTGCACCCCGGCATGGTGGCCTGCTCGATCGGCACCAGCGGCGCGATGCGGGTGATGGTCGAGCGGCCCGGCGTGGACCCGCTCGGCGGGGTGTTCTGCTACGCGCTGACCGAGCATCGCTGGGCGGTCGGTGGCGCGATCAACAACGGCGGCATCGTGCTCAAGTGGGCCGGCGCCGCGCTCGCCCCGGATCTGGGCGAGCACTCCGAGGAGGACCTGGTCGCCCTGGCGGCCCGCGCGCCGGTCGGCTCGGGTGGGCTCATCATGCTGCCGTACCTGCACAGCGAACGGGCGCCGCACTGGAGCGCCCTGCCGCGCGGCGCGTACGTGGGGTTGACCCACGCACACCGCCGCGAGCATCTGGTGCGGGCCGCGCTGGAGGGCGTCTGCCAGCAGCTCGCGCTGGTGCTCAGCTCGGTGCGCGCCGCCGGCAACGAGGTCCGCGAGGTCCGGGCCGGTGGCGGCTTCGCCCGCAGCGGCCTGTGGCGGCAGATGCTGGCCGATGCGCTCGGCCTGCCGGTGAGCTTCCCGGCCGCACACGAGGGGTCGAGCTTCGGCGCGGCGCTGCTCGGCATGGAGGCGCTCGGGCTGATCCCCAGCATCGACGTCGCCGCCGACCTGGTGCGAATCGAGGAGACGGTCCGCCCGGATCCGGCCGCCGCCGCCACCTACGCGGCGCTGCTGCCGCTCTTCGCCGAGCTGTACGAGGCCCTCACGCCCGCCTTCGCCTCGCTCCGTCGGATGGCACCCGGCCTGCCCACCGGCCCCTCACCACCAACGTGAGCGGTGCCGGCTCGCCGTCGGGTCAGGGTGCCTCGACGCTGGCGATCACATAGCGCTGCACGTCGGCGTCGAGGATGGCCGCTTCCTGCGCGTCGTCCGGCCCAGAGCCACGGAACGCGGCCAACTGCTCCGCGGACTCCCAGCGTTCGTAGACGTGGATCCGCCCGGGCTCCAACGGATCGGGCGCCAGCAGGAAGTCGAGACAACCGGCGGTGGCCCGCGCCCGCGCGATGACCTGTTGACAGTCCGACAGGTACGCCTCACGGGTGGCCGGTTCGACCTGCAGACTGCCGGCGATGATCAGCATGGGTCCTCCGTGGGGATGAGTGGCTGGGGATCCTGATGACCCTGGGTCACATGTATACCTGTGGGTGGTGACGCTCTCCGGGACGTTGCCGCCCGGACGGGTGACGCCGGTCCCGTTGGTCTCACCAGCCTCCGGCGCTTCATATCGTGCAAACGTGAGAAACAGCGACAAGAGGCGCTCATCTTCCCTGCTGGGGAACTCTGCCCGCGTACCCCTGAAGGTGCTGACGGCGGCGGTCGCGCTCGCGGTGCTCGTGACGACCGGGCCGGCCACCGCGGACGGCCCGGGCCGCGAGCCCGTCGCGGACCCGGCGCAGCCGACCACGCCGGGGTACGGGGTGGAGCCCGGTGACGGTCAGAGCCACGAGCCCGGGGTGGACCCGACGCCGGGGCGCCCGCCGACCAGCGAAGTGTCCTGGCTGTCGTTTCCCGGTGGGGTGTTCGCTGTGGACTCGCTCGGGCACACGGTGCGCTACCGCGCCTGCGACGGCGACACCGGTCGGGTCGCCGACCCGACCATGCGGGTCGTCGCCGGCGTGGCCAGTGGGGCGGTCGTCGTCGGAGGGACTGCCTACCGCTACCGGGTGCCGCTGATCGGGCGCAGCGAGGGCACGCTGGAGGTGATCCAGCGGCACCGCCCGCCGACGACGCTGACCGGCGTGGTGGTCACCAGCCCGCAGCCACCCACCGATCCGGTCGCCGGGACCCGACTGTTTCCGCTCAGCGGGCAACTCGCCCGGGTGGTCGCGGACGCGAGCCTCAACCCGGCCGGGGTCACCGTCCGCGACCTGTCCGGCCGCTACGGCGACCAGCAGATCGCCGTCAACGGCTCACTGCGCCCCAAGGCGGCAAGCGTCATCAAACTGTGGATCCTCGTCGAGCTGCTCCGTCGGGTCGACTGTGGACAGGTCTCTCTCGACGACGGGGTGCTGGTCACCGCCGACGACGTGGTCGGCGGCACCGGTCAACTGCAGTTCGAGACGTTCCCGCAGGTGGTCACAGTGCACCGGCTCGCCCAGTACCTGATCAAGTACAGCGACAACGTGGCCGCGAACGTGCTGATCACCTACCTGGGTGGGTTCGCCCCGGTCAACGCCCTGATCGACTCGATGAACCAACGCTCCACCATCCTGGCCCGCCGGATGCTCGACAGCGCCGCCGCGCAACGCGGCGAGGAGAACTACACCAGCCCGGACGACGTGGTGTCCCTGCTCGGCGCGGTCTGGGACGGCGAGATCCTCACCCCCGCCTCCCGCGACCTGATGATCGGGTTCATGCGGGAGCAGACCCTGAACACGAAGATCCCGGCGGCGCTGCCACCCGGCGTGCCGGTGGCCCACAAGACCGGGGACCTGCCGGACGCCTCCCACGACGTCGGCTACTACCTGATCCCCGGCACCGAGACCGCCGTCGCGTTCCTCACCGCCGGACCCATGGCCACCGGCGACGAGACGGTCCGGCGGATGGCCCGCACCGTCTACGACTTCCTGGTCACCCCGGTCGACGGGGCGGTCGAGGAGTGAACCGACGTCAGGCGCCGGGGATGTTCGCCGGCGGATCCTCGCCGACCAGGCCGGCCGCCGGCGGGTCCGCCGCCACCGACAGCCCGAAGTCCGAGTACGTCAGGTCGAGCTGGGCGGTCTGCGACTGCTCGCTGGCCAACTCGATGCGGTAGCGGACCAGCCGGCCCTGCTCGTCCACCGCCGCGGTGAACGGCACCGCCGCGGCCCGGCCACCGAGCACGCTACCGACGCCGCTGCCCAGCACCGCGCCGCTCTGGCGCAGGTCCAGCGTGCCCGCGTACTCCCGCGCGGCGGTCTGCCGGACCCCCGCCGGCGCGCCCAGCGTGCTGGCCAGCCGGGTGTTGTCCAGTCCCTGCTTGGCCGCCGGGGCACCCGGGGCGCCGACGTGCCACCAGGTCTTGCCGTCCCACACCGGGACGCGGCGGTCCGGGGCGCTGACCCGCACGTACACGTCCGGCCCGGTGGTCAACCGCTCGATCTTCACCACCCCGGTGGGCACCTTCAGCGACGTGGTCTCCAGACCACGCTTCGCCTTCGGGTCCCAGAGCAGCACAGTGGCGTCCCCGTCCGCGCCGCCGGTGCCCACTGTCAGCTTGTACGGCTGCTCGTCGGCCTTCGCGGCGGCGGCCTTCAGTACACCTACCGGGTCGGCACTCGCCGACGCCGCCGGGCGACCCGCGTCCGGTTCGTCGTCGCCGGCGGCGCCAAGCGCCCACGCCCCGGCAGCGACCGCCACCACGAGCACGGCGACAGCGGCGATCAGCTTCGGTTTCTGCACTGTCATCTCCCCCGGGGGCGGTGCGGTCCGGCCAGACTAGCCGGACCGCACCCGCTGCTGTTCCCGGTCGGCCTCCCGGCCGCTCAGGCCCGGCTGATCGCGTTGGCGTGGATCGCCTCGTGCAGATAGGCGGCCAGGCCCGGGGCGATGTTCTCGTAGTGCGCGGTGAACCGCTCGTCGGCCAGGTACATGTCGGCCAACCCGGTCTGCATCTCGTACGAGCACTCGTAGAACCAGCGGCTGATCAGCTGCCGGTGCTCCTCGGCCAGGTCCATCGCCTCCGGGCTGTCGGCCGGCGCGCCCGAGCCCATCAGCGCGACGATCCGCCGACCCCAGTCCTCGTTCTCCGCCTTGATCCGCAGCCAGTCGTCCTTGCTGTAGCGGGAGGCCCGGCGGTTCGACTCCCGGTACGCGTCGGTGTCACCCCACCGCTGCTCCGCCTCGGCCTCGTGCTCCTCCGGGCTGAAGTCGCCGAAGACCTCGAACCGCTCCTCCGGCGTGAGTTGGATGTTCATCTTGGTCGCCTCCATCGCGAACTCGATCGCCGTGACCATCTCCTGCAACCGCTTGAGCCGTACCGTCAGCAGTTCGTGCTGTCGGCGCAGGTGCGCGGCCGGGTCGGCCGCCGGGTCGTCGATGATCGCGGTGATCTCCTCAAGCGGGAAACCCAGCTCCCGGTAGTACAGGACGAGTTGCAGCCGTTGCAGGTCCGCGTCGTCGTAGCGGCGGTAACCGGCCGCGGTCCGCCCGCTGGGCGAGAGCAACCCGATCTCGTCGTAGTGGTGCAACGTCCGCACCGTCACGCCGGCGACCTTCGCCACCTGACCCACCGTGTACGCCATGGTCCCCCTCCCTTCCGGGAACCAGGCTCCTGCCTGCCGTTACGTGAGAGTCAACTCCGATTCTGGCCCACCATGGCGGGGCCGTCCGGCCGCCCGTACAGATAGCCCTGGCCGCGTGGGCAGCCGATCGCGGTGACCGCCTCGTGCTGACGCTCGGTCTCCACCCCCTCGGCGACCACCGCCAGGTCGAACGCGCCGGCCAGCCGGGTGACCATCTCCACGGTGGCGTACGCCCGGTCGTCGCTGCCCAGCCGGGCCACGAACGACCTGTCGATCTTCAGCTCGGTGGCCGGGATGCGGTGCAGGTAGCTCAGCGACGAGTAGCCGGTGCCGAAGTCGTCGATGGCGATCCTGATGCCCAGCTCGCGGAGCTGGTGCAGCCGCTCCAACACCGCCTCGGTGCCCTCGATCAGCGCCGACTCGGTCAGCTCCAGGGTCAACGCCCGCGGCGCCAGCCCGGCGGCGCTGGTGGCCGCGGTGACAGTGGCGATCAGGTCCGGCCGACGCAGGTGCGACGCGGCGATGTTCACAGCGACGGTCGCCTCCGGTGCCCGACCCCGCCAGGTCGCGGCGGCCCGGCACGCCTCGTGGATCACCCAGCGGTCGATCGGCAGGATCAGCCCGGTCTCCTCGGCCAGCGGCAGGAACCTCGACGGCGGCAACATCCCCAGCCGAGGGTGCCGCCAGCGCACCAACGCCTCGGCGCTGCGCACCGTGCCGCTGGTCAGGTCGACGATGGGCTGGAACTCCAGGTGCAGCTGCTCCTCGTCGACCGCGCGGCGCAGGTCGGCGATCAACTCGGCGCGGGAGACGGCCGACTCCCGCAGCGCCGATGTGCACGTCCGGTACGCGGACTTCCCGGCCGCCTTGGCCGCGTACATGGCGATGTCGGCGTCGCGCAGCAGGTCGGTGTGGGAGGCGTGCTGCGGGCCGTACTCGGCGATGCCGATGCTCGCCGACGGGTGCACCCCCACGTCCTCCTCGTCGTCGGAGGGTCGCAACGCGTCCAACAGCCGCTCGGCGAGCCGTTCGGGTGACACCGGCCGGTCGCCCTCGACAAGCACCGCGAACTCGTCACCGCCGAGCCGGGCGATGGTGCCGTCGCCGTCCACGGCAGCGTGCATCCGGGCCGCGAGCCCGGTCAGCAGGGTGTCACCCGTGGCGTGCCCGAACCGGTCGTTGACCTGCTTGAACCCGTCCAGGTCGAGCAGCAGCACGGCCACCGGCCGCCCGTCGCGCAGGGCCAGGCGCAACCGCCGGTTGAACAACAGCCGGTTGGGCAGCCCGGTGAGCTGGTCGCCGTACGCGAGCCGGCGCAGCCGGGCCACCAACCGGAGGTTCTCGTTGGCGGCAAACCCCTGCCGGACGGCGAGGGCCGCCAGCAGCACCATCATGGTCACGAACACCAGCTGCGGGGTCTGCCCGGTGGGCCGACGGGCCAGCACCACCGCGATGATCGCCCCACCCACCGGCAGGTACGGCAGCGCCACCCGCCACCAGGGCGGCAGCGGCGACTCGGCGGTGTCATCGGTGCCGTCGCAGTCAGGCGGCGGCGGGTTCCGGGTGGCCAGGCCGATCAGCAGGTAACTCAACGGCCAGCACAGGTCGATCGGGTGACCGGCGGTGTAGTCGGCGCGGGCGACAAGCGACACGTAGACGACATCGGCGACGACCCGCAGGGTGAGGCTCGCCGCGAGGATGGTCATCGGCCGCCACAGCGGCCGGGCCGGCCCGGAGACCGCGACCAGGATGGTGAGCTGCATCAGGTCGAACATCGGGAAGAGCAGCCCCAGCGTGCGGGCCGGGTCGGCCAGCTCGGCGGCGGCGACCCCCCGGAAGACCAGCACCCAACCGATCGGCACCAGGGCCAGTGCGACGATCACCCCGTCCAGCAACGTGCGGGCCCGCCCGACCGCGGTCCGTGGTGCGGACGGCGAGCTGAGCAGCGCGGCAGTGCCGGTGAGGATGCCGGCGGTGAAGACCACCCCGACCGTCGTCGTGTGCGGCAGGTCGCCGCCGACGAGCCGCTGCACCGTCCAGATCGCCCGGCCGATGGCGGCGAGCGCCATGGTGACGGCGAGCAGCGTCCAGAACCGGCGCAGTGGCGCGGGATGCCGACGGGCCACCCCGATGCACGCGAGCGTGGCCCAGCCGGCGACGAGCATCCCGCCGATGTCACTGACCAGGGCGGCACCCGGTAACGCGGCGACCAGCCAGCCCGCCTCCAGCAGGATGACCGCAGCCGCGACGAACGCACCGGTGGG
This sequence comes from Micromonospora sp. NPDC005171, assembly GCF_040608575.1. Lineage (NCBI taxonomy): Bacteria > Bacillati > Actinomycetota > Actinomycetes > Micromonosporales > Micromonosporaceae > Micromonospora > Micromonospora sp. NPDC005171. Next base: position 308,251 of record NZ_JBEXIM010000002.1, read on the forward strand.
GTTGAGCGTCCCCGCAGCCTGCTTTCCGTCCTGACGGGACACGGTCGCTCCGGCTCTTTCGTCGTGCGTGCACCCTCGGCGGCGCCGGTCCTTGGCAAACCTCGAAAGCCTAACCAGCGCTCAGAAACGCCGCCAGAGCCGAACGTGCACCCCGCGACGGCGCCTTTCCCGGTGCGGCCTCTGCCGCGTCGAGCATCGTCGCGCCTCCGGTCAGCGGCCCGCGGATCGGTTCCAGGGTGAGCGGGGCAGCGCGGTGCCGGCCATCGGACGGCGTGCCCGGCGACGTCTGCGCCGGCCAGGGGTGCAGGGCGGGCGGGCAACGGTGTGCACTGCCACGTCGACCGAGGACGTCGGTCGGCCGATCAGCCAGCAGAGGAAGCGTTCCATCGTCGGATCAGCCGACCGGGAGGCGCTCGGCGTCGGACTTGGAGATCTCGTACTCCGCCCCGCAGAACGTGCACTGCTGCGCGTACCGGGTGCGGATCGGAATGAGAGGGATGAAGAAGAGGGTAAATTTCGTCGAGCGGCGAGTGATCACCTGCGCGGCCTGGTTGCCGCAGTGGCGGCAGACCTGCTGCACGACACCGGACCGGTCGACCTTGGTACGCAGACCAAAGATGAAGAACATCGCCCGCCAGTACCCACTCGACAGCGAAAAGTCACCAGATCCCGCCTTCGGATCAAGGAAATCGGGGTCACGGGACACAAGATCGTGCTCGATCCAGGATGTAGGGGCCTCCTGGGTGAACGAGGCCACTACATCCCTGATCGAGCACGATCAAGGCGAGATGATCAAACTTCAGCTGGTCGGCGCGGGCTCCAGGCCGGGGATCTCCTCGGAGATCCAGATCGGCTGCCAGTTCGGCACCTCGTGGAAGCGGCGCAGCTCGTACAGCCCGGCAACCGAGCCACTCCAGGCCCCGTACGGCGGGTTGGCCTCGTCGAAGCCGCTCTGCACGAAGGTCAGCGTGGTCCGGCCACCGGACTCGGCCAGCTCCCAGGTCGACACGCCGGTCGGCCCCCAGTCGATGGACATCCGCCGGCCGGGCTCCAGGTCGACGACCTTGGCCGCGTAGCCGTTCTCGAAGCCGCCCATGGCGTACCGGCCGCCGACCCAGGGCTCGATGCCGATCGGGTAGCCGAACCAGGCGCTGGCCTGCTCGGAGTCGGTGAGCGACTCCCACACCTTGTCGGCGGGGGCGGCGATGACCAGCTCGCCGCGCAGGTCGGCGGAGGTGAAGTCGGTGCGGGGCAGCAGTGGCTTGCCCTCCACGTGGGCGGCCAGGTTGGCGATGGACAGCGCCCAGAACGTCTGGAGCACGCCCCGGATGCTGGAGCCGCTCATCGCCTCGGCGAAGTCGAAGTGGCTCTGGGTCAGCGTGAGCACTGTGCTGTTGGTGCCCTCGGCGGTCAACTGGAACTCGGTGGTGGTCTCCACCCCGTCGAGCAGCCAGCTGAAGCGCAGCGTGTCGTCGTCGGCGTGCAGCAGCCGCTGGTGCGGGGCGTCGCCCTCGGGCGTGTAGCGACCCCAGAACTCGTACCGCTGGGGCAGCTCGACCTCGGCGTGCTCGGCCAGCCAGAGACGCAGCTCGGCCGGGTCGGTCAGGGCTTGGCGGACGCGCCCGACCGGTGCGGAGAGACGGGCCTTGACCTTCATCGGCTCACTCATTGGCGTTCCCTTTCGGATAGCAGGCGACGGCCAGCTTGAAGGCATCTCCTTCGCTGCCGCCGTAGCGGGTGAACAGGTCCTGAAGTGCGGTTTGCAGGTCGTGCATGAACTGCTGGCGCTGCTCGGCCGGCACCCGGATCTCGCCGGAGACCCCGATCGAGGGCAGCTCGGGTGCCGCCCGGTCCAGGCCGGCGATGTCGGCCTGGACCTCCTCCATCAGGTCGAGCAGGTAACCGAGGCTCAGTTCGTCGCGGGCCCGGCGCAGGCCGATCCGGCCGACGAGCCGCGGGGAGAGCCAGTAGGACCGGGCGGCGGCCTGGTAGATGCCTTCGGTGATGCCGCGGACCTTGCGTTCGTTGACGAGCTCGACGAGGCCGGCCGCGACGAGCTGCTTGACGTGGTAGTAGACGCGCTGTGGCGTCTGGTCGAGTCGGGCCGCGACCTCGGTGCAGGTGCGCGGCTCGGCCAGTTGCCGCAGCACCTCGACGCGCTGCGGCTTGAGCAGGGCCTCGGCCTGCTCGATCTGCTCCAGGTACAGGACTTCTCTCATGGCAAAATCAGTTTGTACGTACAAAACTTCTTTGTCAATGGCTTTGCGAGAAGCCGCGCCGACTTTCTCGACGCGGCTTCAGGCGGCGTTCAGCAGGTGATCAGGGCAACCAGTCCGGCCGCAACGGGTAGCCGTTCACCCCATCCGGGCCGTTGTGCGTGGCCAGCACCTGGTGCAGCTGGATGCCGTTGCGCTCGAACGCCATCCGCGACCCGGCCATGTAGAGCCCCCACACCCGGGCGGTGCCCGCGCCCACCTCGGAGACGCAGAAGTCCCAGTGCTCGACCAGGTTGCGGCACCAGGCGGCCAGCGTCAGCGCGTAGTGCTGGCGCAGGTTCTCCTCGTGGTGCACCTCGAACCCGGCGTCGTGCACCTCGCTGATCAGCCGGCCCGGGCCGGCCAGCTCACCGTCCGGGAAGACGTACCGGTCGATGAACGCGCCGGAGCGGTGCGGCGCCCGGTTGTCCGCGCGGGTGATGCAGTGGTTGAGCAGTCGCCCGCCCTGCCGCAGCCGGCTGCGCAGCGCCCCGAAGTAGGCCGGGTAGTTGCGCACCCCGATGTGCTCGGTCAACCCGATCGACGAGATGACGTCGAACTGCTCGGCCGGCGCGTCCCGGTAGTCCAGGTACCGCACCTCCGCCAGCTCGGTCAACCCCTCCCGCTCGATCGCGGCCTGCGCCCACTGCGCCTGCGCCTTCGACAGGGTCACCCCAAGCGCCTTGACGCCGTACTCGCGGGCGGCGTGGCGCACCATGCCACCCCAGCCGCAGCCGACATCCAGCAGCCGCATCCCCTTCTTCAGCGCCAGCTTGCCGGCGACCAGGTCGTACTTGGCCGCCTGGGCCTGCTCCAACGTGTCGTCCGGGGACCGGAAAACCGCGCAGGTGTACGTCATAGACGGGCCGAGCACCTTCTCGTAGAAGGCGTTGGAGACGTCGTAGTGGTGCGAGATGGCCGTGCTGTCCCGCACCCGTGAATGCCGCATTCCGTTCATCACGCGCTTCCAGCGGGGCTGCGCCTCCTGCGGCGGTGCCGGCGGCGGCATCAGCCGCTCCCAGCCCAGCCCACGGACCAGCGCCAGCCCCTCGGCCAGCGACGGTGGACGTAACCGCAGCTCGTCCTTGAGCACCCGCAACGCCTCGTACGGGTCACCCGGGTGCACGCCCTGCAACGCCAGGTCACCGCTGACGTACGCCCGGGCCATGCCCAGGTCGCCGGGTGCGGTGAGCAGGTACGACAGCCCGCGCTCGGAACGGATCCCCAGGGTGATGCCGGCGTCGGACGGGCCCACGGCGCTGCCGTCGTACCCGGTGATCCGCACCGGCAACGGCCCCGTGGTGACCGCGCGGACGACATCCGCGACGGTCGGACCCGTGTGCCGGCCCCCCGCCGGCGGGGTGGCAGGGACGCTCGCCGCCCCTTGATCTCTGTCGGTCAGGCTCATGCTCGTGCTACCGCCTTTTCGTACAGTCCCGTCAGCCGGTGGTCCGGGTCGTAGCGGTCTTTCACCGCGCGCCACGTGTCGCCGCCATACAGGCGATCGAAGGCGTCCCGGTCGTAGTACGCATCGGAGTAGAGCGACTTGTGCCCACCCGACTCCGACACCCTGCGTTCGATCGTGCGGTTGACGTCGCCGTCGGCGGCGCCCGGCGCGATCGGCACGCTCCCCCAGAACCCAATGTTGACGTAGTCCTGCCCCGGCCGGAGCGGATACAGCGGCCAGGACCGCGCCGAGCCGGGCCCCGCCGGCTCACGCAGTCGCAACGGGCAGAGCCACACCGGGTTCATTCCCACCGCGCCGGCGAACCAGCGCAGGAAGTCGGCCGTCCGGTCCAGCGGGATCTCCACGTCCTGCACGACCCGCTCCCGGGCGGGTTGCCCGCGCAGCCGGTCGATCCGGGCCGCCACCTGGTGGCGGTGCTCCAACCGGACCAGTCGGTGGTAGAAGTCGCTGCGCCGGTAACGCGCCGGCCAGAGCCTGCGCACGACCGGGTGCTGGGCGCCGAACGCCGCCGAACACCAGAACCAGTCGGTGTCCCAGCGCCACAGATAGTCGTACGCGGTGAGCACGTCGCGGGTGCGCTGGCGCAGCGACCGGTAGTAGATCGCCTGACCGGTGTAGTCGCTGGGCGGACCGGCCGCGTCGGTGAACGTGGCGAAGGTCAGGTACGCCTCGCCGGGGCTGAACATCACCCCGTCCATCGCGTCCACCGGCTCGCCGGCCCAGGAACGGGTGGCGGTCACCTCCGCGATCGCGTCGGTCAGCGCCTCCAGCCGGGTGAACCGGACGTTGCGCAACGCCACGTACCGGCCGACCGGTTGCAGCTCGATGCGCAGCCGGGTGGCGTAGCCGAGGCTGCCCAGCGAGTTGGGGAACGCGGTGAACAGGTCGGCGTGCTCCCCGTCGGGGCGGGCGGTGATGATCTCACCGGTGCCGGTGAGGACGTCCATCTCCCGAACCGACTCGTGCGGCAGGCCGTTGCGGAACGAGGTCGACTCGATCCCGAGGCCGGTCACCGCGCCGCCCAGCGTGATGGTGCGCAACTGCGGCACCACCAGCGGCATCAGCCCGTGCGGCAGCGTCGCGTCGACCAGGTCCTCGTAGGTGCACATGCCCTGCACGTCGGCGGTACGGCCGGCCGGGTCGACCGACAGCACGCCGTTCAGGCCACTCACGTCGAGCCCCGGAGTCCGGGGAGCGGACCGGGGGCGGAACAGGTTGGAGGTGCGTTTGGCCAGCCGGACAGGCTCGCCCGTGGGCACCGCGGCGTACGACCGCCGCAACGTGTCCACCGCTTGATCATGGTCAATCGGTTGATCCACACGCTCAGCGCGCATGTGATCACCTTACGCTCGCCGTTTGGAAACCGTGGGATGTCGGCGGTGGCAGTTTCCCGTCCGGTGGCAGGCCCGACGGTTAACGTGGCGGGCATGCCATCGCCAGCGATCACCGCCCTGGACGCCGCCCAACTGCCGTATCGGCTGGTCAGCCACGGTGCGGTAGGCAGTCTCGCGGAGGCCGCCGCCGCCCGAGGCGTGGCCGTGCCCGACGTGGTCAAAACGATCGTCGTACGCCGTAGTGAAGCCGATCACCTGTTCGTGCTCACCCCCGGCGACCGGGTGATCTCCTGGCCCAAGCTGCGCGCCCTGCTCGGGGTGCACCGGCTCTCCATGCCGGACGCGGCGGGCGCCCTGGCCGCCACCGGCTACGAACGTGGCACCATCACCCCGTTCGGCGCGAGCACCGCCTGGCCGGTTGTCGCCGACGAGCGACTACGCGGACGGGAGATCACCCTCGGTGCCGGCGAGCGGGGTCTCGCCATCGCGATCGACGCCGACACCGCGATCGCCGCCCTCGACGCCACAGTGGCCGACGTCACCGACCCGCAGCCCACCCGCTGAGCGCAACCCCGGGCGGCGGCGCGGAATAGTGTTGGGGGCATGCCAAAAGCCGTGTGGAACGACCTGGTCGTCGCCGAGAGCGACGACACCGTGCTGGTCGAGGGCAACCACTACTTCCCTCGCTCCGCCCTGCGTGACGACCTGATCCGCGAGTCCACGACGCACACCGTCTGCCCGTGGAAGGGCACCGCCTCCTACTACTCCCTCGAGCACGAGGGCAGCACCAGCAAGGACGCGGTCTGGTATTACCCGGAGCCCAAACCGGACGCCGAGATGGTGCGTGACCGGGTGGCGTTCTGGAAGGACGTCCGGGTCGTCGACTGACGGCACCGACTGGCCGTGGCCGACGGCGGTGGGTGAGGATGGCCCGTATGCCCGCGCCCGAGGAACGCCCCGACCCCGCCGGCACCGTCTACGGCGGCCGCCGACGGGCCGCGCGTTCCGGCCCGCTCGCCGACCCGCTGCTGCGGGTGGCGCTCGGGGTCGGGCTGGTGGGGGCACTCCTCGGGCTGGTCTTCGCGACCGGGCTGCTCGACGGCGACGACGACGAGCCGGCCGTGCCGGCCACTGTCGGCGCGACGTCCGGCGCGGCGGAGGCCACCACCCCGGCGGTCGAGCCGACACCGACCCCGGCGGTCGAGCCGTCGCCGACGCCCTCGGCGGCACCGACCACCGGGCCCCGGGTGCTGCGGGTCGCGTCCGGGCTCTGCCTGGGGCTCGACGGCGACGACAAGGAGGCGGGGGCCGAATTGGCCGTCTGCACCGGCGGCCCGGAGCAGCAGTGGGTCGTCAACCCGGCCGGCGCGGGCGTGGTGACGCTGACAAACGCCGCCCACGGGCAGTGCCTCGACGTCGAGGGTGGCAGTACCGACGACGGCGCGCGGTTGCTCCAGTTCCCCTGCCACGGCGGGACCAACCAGCAGTGGCGGCTGTCCCCCACCGGCACCGGCCCGGTGCTGCTGGTGGCTGTGCACAGCGGCAGGTGCGGGCAGGCCGACGACGACGGCGACGAGCCCGACGACGAGATCCGGCAGCGCGCCTGCGACGGCCGACCCGCCCAGCAGTGGACCCTCGGCTGACCGTCCGACCCGCTCAGCCCCGGAAGCTCCACGCCCGCGGCGCGGTCGCGGCGACCAGCACGGCCTCCGGCACCGGTCGGCCCGGTCGTCGGCGCAGCAGCAACGACAGCCCGGCCGCGCCGATCGACAGCGCGCCCGCCACGTACCAGGCCATCGCGTAGTCGCCCAGCCGGTCCCGGACCAGCCCCGCGCCGGTCGCGGCGACCGCCGCGCCGAGTTGGTGCGCGGCGAACACCCAGCCGAACACCACCGCTCCGGCGCCACCGAAGTACTCCCGGCACAGCGCCACTGTCGGTGGCACGGTGGCCACCCAGTCCAGGCCGTAGAAGACGATGAACACCAGCATGCTCGGCTCGGCGGTGCCGGAGAAGAGGCTCGGCAGCACCAGCAGGGACAACCCGCGCAGCGCGTAGTACATGCCGAGCAGCAGGCGGCTGTCCACCCGGTCGGTGAGCCAGCCGGAGGCGATCGTGCCGACGATGTCGAAGAGCCCCACCAGGGCGAGCAACCCGGCCGCCGTGGTCTGGGCCATGCCGTGGTCGTGTGCGGCCGGCACGAAGTGCGTACCGACCAGGCCGTTCGTGGTCGCCCCGCAGATCGCGAACCCTCCGGCCAGCAGCCAGAACGGGCGGGTCCGGGCCGCGGTGGCCAGCGCGCCGAGCGCCCTGGTCGCCGCGCCGCCGGTCGCGGGCGGCGCCGCGACGACCTCGGTCGCCCCGTAGGCCGGCAGGCCGAGATCCGCCGGGTGCTCGCGCAGCAGCCACACCACAAGGGGTACGACCGCCAGCGCCGCCGCGGCGACCACGAGTGCGGCGGTACGCCAACCGTGGTCGCGTACCAGGATGGCGATCAGTGGCAGGAACACCAGCTGTCCGGCCGCCCCGCCGGCGGTCAGCACTCCGGTGACCAGGCCCCGTCGGTGGACGAACCACCGGCCGGTGACGGTGGCCACGAACGCCAACGCCATCGAGCCGGTGCCCAGCCCCACCAGCACACCCCAGCAGAGCAGAAGCTGCCAGCTGGCGGTCATGAAGACCGTCAAACCGCTGCCCGCGGCGACCAGCAGCAGCGCCACCGAGACCACCCGGCGGATGCCGAACCGGTCCATCAGGGCGGCCGCGAACGGCGCGGTGAGCCCGTAGAGCAGCAGGTTGACCGAGACGGCCGCGGAGATCGTGGCCAGCGGCCAGCCGAACTCCTCGTGTAGTGGGTGCAGCAGCACCGACGGGGTGGCGCGGAAGCCGGCCGCGCCGACGAGCGCCACGAAGGCGACGGCGGCGACCAGCCAGGCGGGATGCAGACGGCGGTTCTTGGTCACGGGACAAGTCTGAGCGGGCCCACTCACCTCGACGAGTGGCCGGAAAGCCATCATGCGCAATAATCGGGCCATGAGCGCTCGCCCGCACCGGATCGCCGTACTCGCGCTGCACCAGGTGGTTGGCCTGGACCTCGGCACCCCGTCCCAGGTCTTCAGCACCGCCCGCGCCGCTGACGGGACACCCTTCTACGACGTCCGGGTGTGCACCCCGGGCGGGCAGCCGGTACGCAGCACCGCCGGCTTCCAGGTGGTCCCCGACCACGGTCTGGAGCTGCTGGGCACCGCCGACACGGTGATCGTCCCGGGCATCCACGACGGCACCGCGTTGACCTCGGGCGCCGTCGAGCCGGAGGTCACCGTGGCGCTGCACGCGGCGTACCAGCGGGGTGCCCGGATCATGTCGATCTGCACCGGGGCGTTCGTGCTCGCCGCCGCCGGGCTCCTCGACGGGCGGCGGGCGACCACCCACTGGGCGTACGCCGAGCGGTTCCGCCGCCTGCACGCCCGGGTGGACCTCGACCCGGGCGTGCTCTTCATCGCCGACGACCGGGTGCTCACCTCGGCCGGAGTCGCCGCCGGCATCGACCTCTGCCTGCACGTCATCCGCCTCGACCACGGCAGTGAGGTGGCCAACCGGGCGGCCCGCCGCTGCGTGATGCCGCCGTGGCGCGACGGCGGTCAGGCGCAGTACATCGAGCAACCGGTGCCGAAGGCGACCGACACCAGCACGGCCGCCGCCCGGGAGTGGGCACGCCAGCGACTGCACGAACCGATCGCGCTGCGCGACCTGGCCGAGCAGGCGCGGATGAGCGTGCGCACCTTCACCCGGCGCTTCCGATTGGAGACCGGCCTGAGCCCGGCCCAGTGGCTGCTGCAACAGCGCACCGACCACGCGAGACTGCTGCTGGAGACGACCGACCTCACCGTCGACCAGATCGCCCACCGCTCGGGTTTCGGCACCACCGCCGCCCTACGCCAGCAACTCCACCAACGCATCGGGGTGGCCCCGTCCACCTACCGCCGCACCTTCCACCCCCGCCCCGAGCTGATCGAAACCTGAGCCCCCCGGCCGATGCCGACCGCGCTGCTCCCCAGGCGCGCGGCGCGAGTCCCGCCGGAAGCCCGCCACGCCGGGCAGCCGGCAACGCCGGACAGCGCCGGAACGGGGCGGCTCAAAGAACAGCGCCGCTCAGGACCGGAGCAGGTGCAGTTGGGACTGGTGCTTGGGCAGGTGCACCCGGGTGTGCAGGTCCAGGGTGCGCGACCAGGGCAGCGGCTCATCGACGATGAGGTCGAAGCCCTCGCGGAGGTGCGTCTCGACAGGGGTGTCCGCGGCCAGGCCGAGCTGGTCGACCAGCCCGCACAGTCGGTCGCTCGTGCCGTGCAGCAGCGCGGTCAGGCCACGCAAGCCACCCTGCTCGGCGGCGAGCGCGTCGAGCTGCGGGCGGCGGATGTCCTCTTCCAGTTCGTAGTAGGCGAACGGCGACCCGGCCAACAACGCCTCGGTGGCCTGGATCATCAGCTCGTCGTTGGCGACCAGATGCGCGACGATCTGCTCGGCACTGAGTTGTCCCTCCGGAGCCGGACCGAACCCGCCAGCATCGACCTCCGCGAACAGGGCACCGTACGCCCGCCGCAATCCCCCGCTCTCCATCTCCCCAGTCAACCCGCCAGACCGCGGATTAGCGGCGGGATTGGCGGGAGCGGAGGTAGTCGCTGACCACGTACTCGCCCAGGTCGTCGGTGTCCGGGGTGAACATGCGGCCCCGGCTGCGGCGGGCCACCGCGTCGACGAAGCGCCGCAGGCCCGGGTCGTCGCCGAGCATGAACAGGTTGAGCGTGGCGCCGTAGCGGCTCAGCCGGTCCACCTCGCGGACCGTCGCCTCGATCGTCTCCGGCAGCGGAGGCCAGTGGAACAGCGCCTCCCCGTCGTCCGGGTCCAGGTGGGCGGTCGGCTCACCGTCGGTGACCACCAGCACGATCGGCTCGGCGTCCGGGTGCCGGCGCAGGTGCCGGCCCGCCAACCGCAGCGCGTGCTGCAGGTTGGTGCCCTGCTCCATGTCCGGCTCCACGGCCGCCAACTCCTGCTGGGTGAGCGTCATCGCCTCCCGGCCGAAGCCCACGATCTGCAGGGCGTCCTGCGGGAAGCGGGTCTCCATGAGGTGGGCCAGCGCCAGCGCCGTCTGCTTCATCGGCCCCCAACGACCCTGAGAGATCATCGAGTACGACAGGTCGACGCAGAGCACCACCGCGGCCGAGGCACGCCTCTCGGTCTCCACCACCTCGAAGTCGTCCACCGCGAGCTGCACCGGAACCGTCGGCCCGGCCCGACTGACCGCCCGGGTCAGCGTCCGGACCACGTCCAACGGTTGCTCATCGCCGTACTGCCAGGGCCTGGAGCCGCCGCTGACCTCGCCCGCCGCACCGGCCGAGCGCAGGTCGTGCTGGCCGCGCGGCCCGGCGGTCAACTCCGCGAAGACCTGCCGCAGGGCGGTCCCGCCGAGCCGGCGCAGCGCCTTTGGGCTCAGCGTCAGCCCATCCGCGTCCCGGCTCACCCAACCCTGGCGGCGCAGCTCCCGCTCCAGATCGCGCAGCCGGCGAACGTCGTCGGCCGCGTCCCGGCCCAACGTGCGGGCCACCGCGTCGACGTCCACGTCGTCGAGGGTCGCCCCCGGGTGTTCCTGGTCGAGCTGGTCCAGCAGGTCGTCCAGTTCGCCGATCTCACCCAGCGCGCCGGCCGCGTCGGCGTAGCCTAGCGGCTGGTCGCCGCGGACCCGCTCGCCCCGCCCCCAGCGCAGATCGGGTCGCAGTGCCCGCAGGTTCGCGTCCAACGCGGACAACTCCCCCGCGAGGCGGTCGCCGAGCGACTGCTGCATGAGGCCGGCCAGCTCGGCGCGTTGCCGTTCGGAGAGCGAGTTCATCAGCCGCTCACCGGCCGCCGCCCGGCGGGCCAGCACGTCGATCAACTCATCGACGGACTCCGGCTTCTCCGGGAAGAAGTCACCGTGTCGGCGCATGAACTCGGCGAACGTGTCGGTCGTGTCCTCCGCGCGACCGTGCCGGGCCAGCAGGTCGTTCAGGTCGCCCATCATCTCGGCGAGCCGCTGCTGGGCGGCCGGGTCGGCGGAGGCGCGCACCGCGTCGCGCAGCCCGGCGAAGCGCTGGCCGAGCACGTCGTCGCGGAGCTGGTCGAGGATCTGCTGGTACGAGCGGCGGGCGTCGTCGCTGACCCACTGGTAGCCGGACAGCTCCTCCACCGCCCGCGCCGTCGAGCGGGGCAGATTGTCCAGCACCGCTTCGGCGAACCGGGCGTCGTCGTCGTCGCGACCCCGCAGCTCGTCCCGCTCGGCGGCGAGGGCCTGGTCGAGCAGTGCCCGGGCCCTGGTCACCGCGCCATCCAGGTCACCCCTGCGCAGCGCCTCCCGGCGTAGCCGCCGAGCCCGGGCGGCCAGGTCGTCCAGGCCACCCCGCCCCTGCGGGCCTCGGCGCAACAGGTCGCGCAGCGCCTCCCGCAGGCTGCCGCCGGCCAGCACCTCGGCACCGACCGCGTCCACCGCCTCGCGCACGTCGTACGGGGGTGCGAGCGGGTCGGGCCCGCCGTTCCACTGCCCGTAACGGAACCGGTTGCCGGCCACAATCAGCCCCGGCCGCCGTAGACGGTGCGCCCCGAGTCGGTGACGTCCTTGCCGAGCCGGCGGGTCAGGTGCAGCCCTTCCAGCACGAACTCGACGGCGGCGGCAGCCTCCTCGGAGGTGGGCGCGTCGCCCAGGTCGAGCCGGTCCAGGACCTTCGCCAACCCGGGTACGGTGCCGACCTGGCGCAGCAGCTCGGCGGCGCTCACCAACTCGCCGGTCTCGATCGCGGCGCCGTCCTCGACCAGGGCGGTGAACCCGGACAGGTCCAGCCCGGCCAGGTGGGCGCGGAACGTCTCGGCGGTGGCGGTCCGCAGCAGATGTGCGAGGATCTCGATCTCCCGACCTTCCTCGCCGCTCTCGAACTCGACCTTGCCGCGCAGCGTGCTGGTCACCGACACCGCGTCACCGACGCGGGCGACGGCGGCCTCGGGGCGCCCGTCCGGGGTGCCGGAGGCGGCGAGCAGCCCGGCGCGGCGCAGTGCGGCACCGGCGACCGTCTCGGCGGCGGCGATGGCGAATCGGGCGGAGACACCGGAGCGCGGGTCCACCGACGGCGACTCCCGGACGGCGCGGGCGAAGCGGGCCAGCACCTCCAGGACGTGCTCCGGCACCTCGGCGACCAGGTCGGCCTCCTGGCGGATCAGCGCCAGCTCCAACTCCAGGTCGACCGGGTAGTGGGTGCGGATCTCGGCGCCGAACCGGTCCTTGAGGGGGGTGATGATCCGGCCCCGGTTGGTGTAGTCCTCCGGGTTGGCGCTGGCCACCAGGAGCAGGTCCAGTGGCAGGCGCAGCTGGTAGCCGCGAACCTGGATGTCCCGCTCCTCCAGCACGTTGAGCAGCGCCACCTGGATGCGCTCGGCCAGGTCGGGCAGCTCGTTCACGGCGAAGATGCCCCGGTTGGTGCGCGGCACCAACCCGAAGTGGATGGTCTCCGGGTCGCCGAGGGTACGGCCCTGGGCGATGCGGATCGGGTCGACGTCACCGATCAGGTCGCCGACGCTGGTGTCCGGGGTGGCCAACTTCTCGCCGTACCGCATCGAGCGGTGCAGCCAGCCGATCGCCAGTTCGTCGCCGGCCTCGGCGACCTGGGCGCGGGACGCCGGGGTGAGCGGGTGCATGGGGTGCTCGTTGAGCACCGAGCCGGGAAGTACGGGGGTCCACTCGTCGAGCAACGCGCCCAGCGAGCGGATCAGCCTGGTCTTGCCCTGGCCGCGCTCGCCGAGCAGCACCATGTCGTGCCCGGCGAGCAGTGCCCGCTCGACCTCGGGCAGCACGCTGTCGTCGTAGCCGACGATGCCGGGGAAACGGGTCTCGCCGGAGCGCATCCGGGCGAGGAGGTTGTCGCGGAGTTCCTGCTTGACGGTGCGGTACTGGTGACCGGCCGCCCGTAGCGCGCCGAGCGTGCCGGGCAGGTCGGCCGGTGGAACCGGGATTACCGGGGTAGGCGCAGTCACCCGACCCACGCTAGCTCACATTCGCGCGGGTGCCCCGGGCATCAAAGGAGCACCCCCGCTACCACCCTCAGCCCCGGTCGCAACGCCGGCAGGCGCCCCGGCGACGCAGGTGGTACGCGTAGGTGGCGGCGCCCAGCGCCACGCCCCACAGCGGCCAGAGCAGCATCGGCGCCCCGGTGATGCTGAAGCCGCCGGTCAGCCGCCAGAACTCAGGATTGCTGAGCAGGCCCAGCGAGGCCGCGGTCACCGCGATGGCGACCAGGGTGGCCGGCACCACGGCCAGCTTCACCGGCACCCGCCGACCGGCGAGGCCGATCATCCAGCGCGGGAACCGCTCGCCCCAGCGCTGCACCAGGCCAAGGGTGAGGATCGCGCCAACGGTGGCGAAAGCGGCCAGCCCGAACCCGGCCCAGACCAGCCCGGTGTCCTGCATCTCGGTCAGGAACTCGCGGGAGATGCCGAGCGGGATGCCGGCCGCCCAGGCGAACCGGGTCAACGCGTACGTCAATGGGATGGCAGCGGCGAGGCCGGCGGCCCACCGGCCCCAGCGGGTGGCGGCGGCCGGGGTGGTCCACCCCTGGCCGGTGTCGGCGCGGCCGCAGCCGACGCAGGTCCCGGCGGTACGCCTTTGCCAGGCGAGCACCGTTCCGACCAGCAGCAGCCCGCCGGCCAGCGCCGCGAACCGGGCGAACAGCGCCCAGGTGAAGACGTCGGAGTAGTCGACCGGGGGCCAGCCGAACGGCGCTCCGACGATCAGTATCGGCAGGTAGCCGAGGATGATCAGCACTCGGACGTCCGGCACGACCATGACGAGCACGAACGCGACCGCCCAGCCGTAGCCGGCGAGCAGCGCCCGCGCCTGGCCGGGTGGACGTGCGGCGGGGCGGCTCATGGCCAGCGCGGCGACCGCGGCGGTGAGCAGCACGCCGGCGAACAGCGGGGTGGCCACGTCCACGGGTATCAGGCGCAGCAGGCTGACGTCGCCGCCGTGCGGGTCGTTCGGGCCGAACGGGTAGCCCGCGCCGGTGAGCATGCTGATCAGGGCGAGCACGCCCCACAGGCCGAGCCAACCGGCGGCCAGGGGGGCGAGCCGGTCCGGCCAGCGGGAGTCGGTACGGGGTCGGGAGGCAGTGATCGTTGTCATGTTCTCAGCCTCGGCGGCTGACCGCCGGATTCCCTCCCGGCTGCCGGTGAACCCGCTCCCCCGGTCGAGGGACCGATCAGCCGGACGGGGTGACGAAGCCGGACTCGTAGGCGGCGATGACCGCCTGTGTGCGGTCACGGACGCCCAGCTTGGCCAGCACGTTGCCGACGTGCGTCTTCACCGTCTCGACCCCGACGACCAGGTGCGCGGCGATCTCCGGGTTGGACCGGCCGGTGGTCATCAACCGCAGCACCTCGGCCTCCCGTTCGGTGAGCCGGGCGGCGGTCAACCGGTCGCCGCCCACCGGCCCGTACGCCCCGACCAGCTGGCGGATCGCGGCCGGGAATAGCAGCGACTCACCGGCCGCGACCACCCGGACCGCCTCCACCACCTCGGCGGGCCGGGCCCGTTTGAGCAGGAACCCCGAGGCGCCGGCCCGCAGCGCCTCGTAGACGTACTCGTCGTTGGCGAACGTGGTGACCACAAGCACCCGGGGTGGGTCGGCGGAGGTGGCCAGCAGGTGCCGGGTGGCCTGGATGCCGTCGATGCCGGGCATCCGCACGTCCATCAGCACCACGTCCGGCCGGTGCCGGGCGACCAGCGGCGGCACCTCGGCCCCGTCGGCGGCCTCGGCGAGCACGTGCAGGTCGGGTTGGGCGTCGATGATGGCCCGCAGCCCGATCCGGATCAGCTCGTCGTCGTCGACGATGAGCACCCCGGTGGTCATCGCGTCTCCTCGTAGGGCAGGCGGGCCCGGATGAGCCACCTGTCGCCGTCCGGGCCCACGGTGATCCGGCCGCCGAGCAGCAGCACCCGCTCCCGCATGCCGTCCAGGCCTCGACCGCCCCGCCCCAGCCGGGCCCGTCCGGGCTGGTTCATCGCGTTCACCAACTCCAACTCCAGCGCGTCGCTGTGCAGGTCCAGGCGTACCGTCACCGGGCCGTGGCCGTGCCGGGCCGCGTTTGTCAGTCCTTCCTGGACGATCCGGTAGCCCTCCCGGGAGACCGCGGCGGGCACCCGGGTCGGGTCACCGGCGCGATGCGCGTGCACGGTCAGGCCGGCCGCGCGGGCGTCGGTGACCAACCGGTCCAGGTCGGCGAGGGTACGCTGCGGCGCCACAACGGGCCTGTCGCGTCCGTTCTCCCGGAGCAGCCCGAGCACGTGGTCGAGGTCGTCCATGGCGGTCCGCCCGACGTCCTCGATGGCGGTGAGCGCCCGCCGGACGAATTCGGGGTCGGTGTCGAGGACCTCGCGGGCCGCCCCGGCCTGGAGGGTGGCCACGGTCAGCGCGTGACCGACCGAGTCGTGCAGTTCCCGGGCCAGCCGGTTGCGTTCGGCGAGCCGGGTGGCCTGTGCTTCGAGGGCGGCGATCCGCTCCGCCTGAGCCGGGCCGAGCAGCACCGGCGCCATGGACCCGGCGAGCGCGCCGAGCCCGGCGACGGCGTAGCCGAGGCCGACCAGCAGGAGCACCCCGGTCACTGTCAGCCATCCGCTGTCATGCCCGTCGAGCGGCCCGAACCGTTCCCGGCTGGTCAGCTCTTCGCCGATGCCGAACTGCTGGGCGATGAACGCCAACGCCATCGGCAGGGCGCTGAACAGCGCGATCCCGACCAGCGCGCCGATGATGAGGTGGGTGGCGATCCAGAGCGCGCTGCGCAGCCGGGTCTCCCGGTCGCCGTGGTGCCCGGGCGCGGGTTCGGGCAGGTCGACACCGAGCAGGGCCCGGACGGCGGCGATCTCCAGGGCGCGGCTGCCGTCCAGCAGCAACGGGACCACGGCGATCAGCACCGCGATGACCAGCAGGACGTAGACGAGTGGGCGCGGGATCGCCGAGTCGGCGAGCAGTTGGGCGAAGGTCACCGCGAGGAGCCCGTACGGCAGCGCCAGCACGCCGCCGAGCAGCAGGTACACGCCGCGTCGCCAGGTGGTGCCGGCGACCAGCGGGGCCAGCGCCGCTCGGAGGGTCACCTCGTCATTCTGCTGCCGGCGACGGTCCCGGCGACTCCCCCGCGTCGGGGAGATCTCAGCGGTGGTCGGCGACGTACTGCTGCGGGTCCTTGTCGCGGAAGGGCAGGTTGCGGCCGTTCTTGTGCTCGCCGTAGAAGGTCAGCCAGCGTTGGCCCAGCTCGGCGCGGAGTTCGGTGCTGGCGTGCCGGCGGAAGTCGGGCAGCGCCTCGTCCTCCTCCTCGGCCAGGTGCTCGCTGTTCTCCCGGCGGGCCGTGCCGACCGCTTCCCACCACTGGTCCGAGCCGACCGGGTGCAGCTTCGCCTCGGCGACGGCGTCGCGGATCTTGTTGTGGTCGCCGATCGCGTCGGCGGTCTCGTCCTCACCGTCGTCGCCGTGCTTGACCAGGTGCGGGTAGAGGATCGCCTCCTCCGCCTCGGCGTGGATGTCCAGGTGCAGGGCGAGGGCGTCCCAGATGGCGAGCATCTCCTGCTCGTCGCGGGCGTCGTCGAGGCGGGCGAAGCCACGCCGGAAGGCGGCGTGGTCGTCCAGGATCAGCGCGGTGATGTCGTCCACTGTGGTCACTTTCCGGTGGTGTTGGCGAACCGGGCACGCAGCATCGCCGGCATCGCGGCGAGTCCGGTGATCGGGCGGAAGCGTTTCGCGGTCTCGGCCAGCGCCGTGTACTCGTCCTCGGCGAGGTCGATGTCAGCGGCGGCGGCGTTGCGTTCCATCTGCTCGACCCCGGACGCGCCGGGGATGGCGAGCACGTTGGGGTGGCGCAGCAGGTAGGCCAGCGCGATCTGGCTGGGGGTGGCGTCGTGGGCGTCGGCGACCTGGCGCAGGGTGTCGATCAGGGCCGTGCCGCGCTCCAGGTTCTCCGGCAGGAAGTACGGGTTGGCGCGCCGGACCGCGCCGGCCGGCGGGTTCTTGGCGTCGTAGCGGCCGGAGAGGAAGCCCTGCGCGAGCGGGCTGTACGCGATGACCACCCGACCTGCCTGCCGCGCGTACGGCAGCAGGTCCTGCTCGGGTGCGCGGTCGAGCATGCTGTAGCGGACCTGGTTGCTGAGCACCCGCCGGCCGAGCGCCGCCTCGGCGACCTGCCAGCGGCGCAGCCCGTAGTTGCTGACGCCGACCTCGCCGACCAGCCCGACGTCCTGCAGGGTCCGCATGCCGCGCATGGTGGTGTGGTCGGCGACGAGCGGGTTGGGTTGGTGCACCTGGTAGAGGTCGATGCTGGTGACACCGAGGCGGGCCGCCGAGGCGACCGCCCGCTGCTGCACCACCGCGGCCACCGGCAGCACCGGCAGGATCTTGCTGGCGACCACCACTTTGGGCCGGTCGTCACCGAGGGCCGCGCCGAGGATGCGTTCGCTGCGCCCGAAGCCGTAGATCTCCGCGCTGTCGAAAACCGTCACGCCCAGCTCGACGGCCCGTCGGACGATCTGCGCCGCCTGCCGCTCGTAGTCCGGGCCGTACCCCCATTCCCGGGAGCCGAACTGCCAGGTGCCCAAGCCGATCTTGGACAGCGGTTTCGGAGTGTCGAGCGCAATGAAACGCATGGCGTCGAAACTACCCCGATGTCCCGGTTTCCACGCCAGATCCGCGTGAGGCTGGGCCGGAGCTAGGCTCATGATCGTGACCTACCTCGCCGCGGATGACCGCTACGACTCCATGACCTATCGGCGCAGCGGACGCAGTGGCCTGCGGCTGCCCGCCGTCTCGCTCGGCCTGTGGCACAACTTCGGTCCGGACCGCCCGTTC
This sequence comes from Micromonospora sp. NPDC005171, assembly GCF_040608575.1. Taxonomy (NCBI): domain Bacteria; kingdom Bacillati; phylum Actinomycetota; class Actinomycetes; order Micromonosporales; family Micromonosporaceae; genus Micromonospora; species Micromonospora sp. NPDC005171. The sequence continues at coordinate 326,211 of NZ_JBEXIM010000002.1, forward strand.
GAACGGCAGCGCGACATCGTGCGCCGCGCCTTCGACCTGGGCGTCACCCACTTCGACCTGGCCAACAACTACGGCCCACCGCCCGGTTCGGCGGAGGAGAACTTCGGCCGGATGCTCGCCACCGACCTGAGGTCGTACCGGGACGAGCTGATCATCTCCAGCAAGGCCGGGTACCTGATGTGGCCCGGCCCGTACGGGGAGTGGGGCTCGCGCAAGAACCTCATCTCGTCGCTGGACCAGTCGCTGGGCCGGATGGGGCTGGACTACGTCGACATCTTCTACTCGCACCGGTTCGACCCGGAGACCCCGCTGGAGGAGACGATGGGGGCGCTCGATGCCATCGTCCGCTCCGGCAAGGCGCTCTACGTCGGCATCTCGAACTACAACTCGGAGCAGACCACGCGGGCTGCCGCGATCCTGCGTGAACTGGGTACGCCGCTGCTGATCAACCAGCCGTCGTACTCGATGCTCAACCGCTGGACCGAGTCCGACGGCCTGCTCGACACGCTGGAGCAGGTCGGCGCGGGCTGCATCGCGTACAGCCCGTTGGCTCAGGGCCTGCTGACCGACCGTTACCTGGGCGGCATTCCGGCCGACTCGCGGGTGCGCACCAGCGTCTTCCTCAACGAGAGCGACCTCAGCGAGGAGAAGATGGCCACCATCCGTGGCCTCGGCACTGTCGCCGAGGGGCGCGGCCAGTCGCTGGCCCAACTCGCGTTGGCCTGGGCGCTGCGTGACCCGCGGATGACCAGCCTGATCATCGGGGCGAGCAGCGTCGAGCAGTTGGAGACGAACATCGCCGCGCTGGACAACCTCGACTTCAGTGCCGACGAGTTGGCCGAGATCGAGCGCCACCTGGGCTGAGTACCGCCGGCCCCCGGGCGGGTCGGGTCACCAGATCCGGCGCCGCCCGGCCCGGTGGTTGCGCACCTCGCACTGCCGGCCCACCGGCGCGGCGGCGCTGCGGCGTCGCCGTCCGGCGCCGATCAGCAGCGCCAGGACCAGCACGGCGGCGGCACCGGCCGGCATCGGCCACCGACGGCCGAGGTCGGTCACCGACGCCACCGGCACGCCCGGGTCGGCCGCCGCCGCCACCGCCGGGCCGCTGGTCGCCGGCTCACTCGCAGCGGTACGCGCCGCGCTCTTCGTCGCGGCGGCCTTCGACGGGGTGGCGGTGGCCTTGGCGCCACGGAACACCACGTCCGAGCAGGAGTAGTAGGTGTCCGGGGTGTTGGAGTTCTGCCAGATCGTGTAGATCAGGTGTCGGCCGCTGCGGTCCGCCGGCAGCCGACCCGCCAACTGGTACGCCCCGGCCCGCACCGGCGGGTCGGTCAGCGTCAGAAACGGGCGCGACTCCAGATCCGCCCAGGTGAGCTTCTTGCGGGGGTCGTAGTCGGGCGTGCTGACGTAGAGCCGGAAGGTGCCCCGGTGCTCGATGGTGGTCCGGTACCGGAAGGTGAACTTCGCTCCGGTGGTCAGCTCGGTGCTCGGCCAGTCGGTGCGGGGCAGGTCCAAACCCCGGTACGCGGACAGTCCGCCGCTGCACAGCTCACCGTCCGGGATCCGTTCCCGGTCTCGCCCGTTGATCGCGGCGACGCGCACGTTGTCCCATTCGCGTACCGCCGCGCCGGCCTCGATCGCCGCCCGGCAGGCGCTGGTGGCCGCGTACCGGCCCTCGGGGCCGCAGGCCGCCGCGCGACTGATCGGGTCGGTCGGGGCGCCGTAGGCGGCGGCGGGCGTGGCGGCCAGGGGCACTGTCGCGGCAGCGACCAGCACCGTGGCGACGAGCCGGCGTACGGGCATGAGGGTGACCTCCGCCCACTGGTACGGCTGAGGGACGGCAAAGGTTCGACGCTGACCGGCCGGGAATCCTGCGGGTGGGTGTGGCGTTTCGATACTCGGAACCGCTTGCACCGAGGAGGCAGAGATGAAGGTACGTAGCTCGTTGCGTGCACTGAAGCAGAAGCCGGGTTCGGTGGTGGTCCGCCGTCGCGGCCGGGTGGTCGTGGTGAACCGCGCCAACCCGCAGTGGAAGAGCCGCCAGGGCTGATCCCAGCCCGAACCGGACATACAGTCGCCAACGCCCTGACCGGGTCATCCGGTCGGGGCGTTTTCGCGTCACCGATCAGGAGGAGATCCCTGACCAGCGCCGACGGGCGTCGGCGGCAGGACGATGGTGGCGTGCCGGATCGACTAGGGTGCCTCGAGAGATCACCCTCGGTGAGGAGGAACCGTGTTCATCTTGGAGCTGTCCTTCGGCGACGAACCCGACCGACTCGCCGCCCGGCCGGCGCATCGGGAGCTTCTGAAGGCCCTGCACCAGGAGGGCAAAGTGGTGATGGCAGGGCCGTTCCCCGACGACTCCGGAGCACTGCTGATCTTCGACGTCCCGGACGCCGAGGCGTTCGCCGCGATCGTCGCCGAGGACCCCTATTACCGCACCCCCGGGGTGACGATCACCGGCCAACGGGAGTGGTCACCGATCATCCGGTAGCGCCTGCGGAGGGCGGCCCCCGGTAAGGGGAACCACGAGCAACAGCGAACGCCCTGGCCGGATCATCCCGACCAGGGCGTTTCTCAAGGGTGGAGCCGAGGGGACTCGAACCCCTGACCCCCACACTGCCAGTGTGGTGCGCTACCAGCTGCGCCACGGCCCCTTGCTGTTGTCCCGGTCGCCCGGGCACTGGGAAACTATACACAGACGGGCCCGCATGGTCATCTCGCGGGGTCCCCCGCCGATCCGGGTCAGTTGAGCGCCACGTCCGGCGGGAAGTGCGCGACGGCGGCCATCATCCCGCCCTGCCGGCGCAGCACCATCGGCCACAGGTCGTCGGGCCGGTCGACGAAGGCGTCGCCGGGCAGCCCGTCCAGCACGAACCAGGACCCGTCGGCGATCTCCTGCTCCAACTGGCCGCTGCCCCAGCCGGAGTAGCCGGCGAAGACCCGGATGCCGCCGATGCTCTCCCGCAGCCGCTCCGGGTCGACCGAGAGGTCGATCGTGCCGACCGCTCCGGAGACCTGGTGGAAACCCTTCACCCGGCGCATCGGGTGCCGCATCCGGGCGAGGCAGATGGCCGAGTCGGGTTGCACCGGGCCGCCCTCGAAGAGCACCGCCGGGTGGCGGGCCAGGTCGCTCCAGTCACCGAGCACCTCGGCCACCGGCACTTCGGTGGCCCGGTTCAGCACCACGCCGAGCGCGCCGCCCGGCTCGTGGGCGACCAGCAGCACCACAGTACGGTCGAAGTTCGGGTCCTTGAGCGCCGGAGTCGCGACCAGCAGCCGCCCGGTCATCGACTCCATCGCTCGTCCGCCGATCGCCTGGCCCTCTCCCTGCATGCCACACACCCGTCAACCGTGAGCCCGCGCCGGGGGCCGGTCATCGACCGGATCCGCCCGGCGCATCGGGTTCAGCCGCGCTGTCAACGCCATGCCTGGCACCATAGCCTGCGTCCTGGGTGCTGGCTAAGGTCTGACCGGCGGGTGATCGGACAGTTAAGACGAAGGGTCGATGCGTCCGGTGACAGACCTCCCGGTGATCGACGGATCGGGACCACCGACGGCCGAGAAACGCCCGAAAGGTCCGTCACATCCCGATAGATTCGGCTGATCGGGAGGGCGACCGCGGTCGCCCCTGCCCGCGACACGGAGGCGGGTGGCGATGGCAACTGTCCGGGACGCGACGTACGACGTGCTCCGCACCCTCGGCATGACAACTGTCTTCGGCAACCCCGGCTCCACCGAGGAGCCGTTCCTTCAGGACTTTCCCGTCGACTTCCACTACGTCCACGCGCTACAGGAGGCGACGGCCGTCGCGATGGCCGACGGCTACGCCCAGGCCGGCGGAGTGCCCGCCCACGTCAACCTGCACACCGCCCCGGGCGCCGGCAACGGCATGGGCAACCTGGTCACCGCCTGGCACAACAAAACCCCACTGATCGTCACCGCCGGCCAGCAGACCCGGGAGATGCTGCTCCTGGAACCCCGGCTGACCAGCCGCCGACCCACCGAGCTCCCGCAGCCCTACGTGAAGTGGGCCTACGAGCCGGCCCGGGCGCAGGACATCCCCGCGGCGATGCTGCGGGCGTACGCGACGGCGGTGCAGCCACCGGCCGGGCCGGTCTTCCTCTCCCTGCCGATGGACGACTGGGCCCAGCCCGCCGACCCGCCGCCCGCGCCGCGAACGGTGGCCACCCGGTTCGCACCGGACCCCCAGCGGTTGGAGGAGTTCGTCCGGGTGCTGGCCGGCAGCCGCAACCCGGTGCTCGTGTACGGGCCGGGGGTGGACCGCTCCGCGAGCTGGCCGACCGCGGTCACGCTGGCGGAGCGGCTCGCCGCGCCGGTCTGGTCGGCTCCCGCCCCCGAGCGGGCGGTGTTTCCCGAGGACCACCCGCACTTCCGCGGCGTGCTGCCGTACGCGATCGGTCCGCTCGCCGAGGCACTACGCGGGCACGACACGGTGCTGGTCATCGGCGCCCCGGTGTTTCGCTACTACCCGTACGTGCCGGGTGGGCACCTGCCCGAGGGCGCCCGGCTGCTGCACGTCACGGACGACCCGGACGAGGCCGCGCGGGCCCCGGTCGGTGACAGCCTGCTCAGCGACCCGGGGCTGGCTCTGGCCGCGCTCGTCGAACGGGTGCCGCCGAGCGACCGGCCGGCTCCCACGCGACGGCACGCACCGCCCCCGCCGGAGATCAGCACCCCACTGAGCGCCGACGCCCTGTTCGCCGCCCTGGCCGCGCACTGGCCGACCGACGGCGTACTGGTCCAGGAGTCACCGTCCAATCTGTCCGCGCTGCGTCGTCAGCTGCGGATCACCCGCCCGGCGTCGTACTTCACGATGGCCAGCGGCGGCCTCGGCTACGGCCTTCCGGCGGCTGTCGGCGTCGCACTGGCCGAGCGGGACACCGGGCGCGGTCGCCCGGTGGTGGCGGTGATCGGCGACGGCTCCTTCCACTACTCGGTGCAGGCACTCTGGACGGCCGCGCGCCTGGCACTGCCGGTGGTGGTCGTCGTCCCGGTCAACCAGCAGTACGCGATTCTCAAGGCGTTCGCCGAGCTGAAGCACACTCCCGGGGTGCCCGGCCTGGACCTGCCGGGGTTGGACGTCATCGCCATCGCGGCCGGCTACGGCTGTGCCACCGAGGTGGTGGAGACCCCCGATCAGCTCGGCGCGGCACTCGCCGCCGGGCTGCGCGCCGACCGTCCCACTGTGTTGCCGGTGCCGATCACCACCGATGTGCCCAGCATCCTCTGAACCGGTCCCGCGTCAGCGCGGTGCGATCGACAACGGGGCACCTGTGAAGACGTCCAGCACCGGTCGGGCCCCCAGCGGCGCCGCGAGGGTGACGGTGACCGGCTCCAGTTTCAGCAGGGCGATGCACTCGCCGGTGGCCCGGGTGACGCCACCGCCCACCACCACGACGTCCGGCCGTTCCCACACCAACGGCGTGATGCCGGTGTCACACGCGCCGACGCCGAGCCGCACTGTCAGCCGGGCGCCGTCGACAGCTGCCAGGTCCTGGGCCGCGACCAAGCCGTCCGGCAGCGGCTGGGCCGGCGCGGTGGGCTCGGGGACGGGGGTGACCGCCGTCGGTGCGACGGCGAGCCGGGCCACAGGCGTGGCGAGTTCCTTGATGGTGAACAGCCAGGCCGGGACCTGCGCCACACCCCGGCTGGTGCGGACCGGCACGGCGCCGAACGTGACGCCGGTGACGGTGAGCGGGAGACAGGCGGTCTGCGTGCTGCTCGTGGCCCACCCGTCGGGCCCTGGTTCGACGGTGGGGCCGCCGGGGGTGGGCCGGCCGGGCCGCTTCGGTCGCCCCGGGCAGGGCAGTGGGTCACCCTGGTCGAGCTGCCGGTACGCCTCGGCGGCGCTGACCAACGGCAGCGTCAGCCGTCCGTCCGGGAACTGGATCTCGCCGCCGACCCGGGTGGGCGGTATCCCGACCTGCGCCCGGTACCACCCGGCCCGGAAGGCCGCCTCGGTGTCGGGGGTGAAGCCCGGGTCACCGGTGAGCAGGGTTGGCCCCTCCAACGGCACGTAGCCGGTGCGCCAGTCGGGGCCGGGCCGCCACGCCTCGGCGACCTGACCGGCCCGCTTGTCGAACGCGTCCGCGCCGCGCGTGGGGCTGCGCGGGCCGTCGGCCGGACCGGCGTCGGTCGCGGCACAGCCCGCCGTGAGCAGAAACGGGAGTACGAGCAGCAGAGCCGATCGACGCATGCACGGTTCGACGTGTCCCCCGGCCGGCCGGTTCCCGATCTGGGCTCAGGTCTCGCCACCCAGATCCGTCTGGTACGCCTCCCAGAGCAGGTCGGCGCCACGCCGCCGGTGTCGGGCCAACCGCCGCAGCAGGTGCCCGGCCCGATGTCGCAGCTCGTCCGGGTGCGCCTCGGGCCGCTCGGCGATCTGCTGGACCGCCAGGATCGCGGCGACGATCGCCGCGTGTTCCCGGGTCAGCAGCCGCACGCCGTGGTCCAGTCGCGGCGACTGGGTGAGCAGCTCCCGGTAGAGGCCGGTGGGGCCCTCGGTGGCCCGGACGTGCTCGGCGAAGCCCTGGCGCACCGGACGCACCCGAAGGAGAACGGTTTCGCGCCAGCGCGGCTCGGTGCTGGCGGCGGCGACGGCACGGCCGAGGGCGTGCACGTCACCGGCGAGGCCCGCAGGGCGCGGCTCGCCGGGCAGACCGAGGGAACGTGGATCGGCGGGAAGCCCCGCCGGCTGCGCGACGCGCGGCCGGGCGACGAGTGACGGCTGCTGGACCGGACCGGTGACCATGGCACCTCCCGCACGGCGCTTGCTATCCCATACCGCGATGGTGAGGCTGCCCGGCCCGCCCTGTCCAGGGCCCCGACCCTTCTCATCTGCCCCGTATGTCCCACCGGCCCCACCAGCCGCACTGGTGCCGTGGGAACGTACGCCTACCTCAGGCGGTCGACCGACGCTCCGCCAGGCGGTGCAGGTGCTCGGCCACAGCGTGCGCGTCGGTGTCCCGCCCGTCGCCCGGTCGACCGGTCGTGATCGCCTCGGCCAGCGCCCGCAGCTCGGACGGCGGCAGGCTGGGCAGCCCCATGCCGCGCAGTGGGATGGTGACAGCCCGCGTACTCCCCCGGTTGGTGGCGAGGAGGCCCCGCACCTGCGGTCCGCCGGCCGGACCATCGTCGTCCGCCTCGCGATACGACACCACGCCGGACTCGATCCGGGCGGTGGCGAGGTCGACGGTGCGGGTGCGCAGCGCACCGCGTACCCGTGCCCGGCTGCCGTCCAGCCAGGCGGCCGTGCGGAGCACCCGCAGCACGAGGTAGAGGCCGAGCAGGACGAAGGGCAGACCACACAGGCCGAGGAACGGGCTGGGACCGGACTGCGGGTCGGCGGAGTCGCGGAGCCCGGGCGGCAGCAACCCCGGGGGCAGGTCGCGAGCCTCCTCATAGGAGGCGAACGCGTCACCCGGGCCGGTCAGCCGACGCAGCAGCCCGTCGGCGACGAGGGGCAGCGCCACGAACGCCGCGCCGACCGCCGCGAGGAGGACACCGGCCACCACCGCCACGACGCGCTGACCGGGCGACGCGCCGACCGACAGGCGCAGCTCCTGGTTGGTCACAGGAGGCAGCGTAAGACCCCCTCGACACAACGAAGCGCCCCGGCTGGTGGGCCGGGGCGCTTCGTTCGAGGTGGTGGAGGTGCCGGGAATCGAACCCGGGTCCTTCGCCGGTTTGTCAGGGCTTCTCCGAGCGCAGCTCGCTGTGCCTCTACTCGGCCCCACCGCTCACGCGAGCAAGTTGGTGTGACGGGCCCAGTCGCTGATTAATCTCGCCGCACGGACCCCGCGACCGGGTCCGATTGGCCAGCCTCCTAGCTGATGCCGGCTACTGGGACGAAGGCGTTCCCAGGCCGACAGACTTAGCTACTCGCCTCAGGCGGCGAGAGCGAAGTCAGCGCGATTGTGCTTGGCGCTTATAAGTTTCCGACGACCGATTCTCGAGACGACGTCGGCTTCCTCGGCTCGCTTCCCCTGTCGCTGCGTACGAAGTCGAAACCAGTCACCCCCTCGACAGGCCGCCGATGTGGCGGCACTGACAAGACTAACGCCTGGCGCAACAGCTTTCATCCCGAGCCCCGGGCGGGCACGCCGACCCGGACAAACAGGATGAACTAGTCGTCCATTCCCTTGCCGCGTCGACCGGACACCCGGGCGATCTCCCGGTCCGCGTCCCGCTTGGCGAGGTCCTGACGCTTGTCGTACGACTTCTTGCCCTTGGCCAGGGCGATCTCGACCTTGGCCCAGCCGTCCGAGAAGTAGACCTGCAACGGGACGATCGTGTAGCCGCCCTCGCGGGTCTTGCCGAGGAGCTTGTCGATCTCGGCCCGGTTGAGCAGCAGCTTGCGGGTACGCCGGGGCTCATGGTTGGTCCAGGTGCCCTGGGTGTACTCCGGGATGTGCATCGAGTGCAGATAGAGCTCGCCGTCACGTTCCTGCGCGAACGCGTCGACAAGCGACGCCCGCCCGGCCCGCAGCGACTTGACCTCGGTGCCGGTCAGCGCCATGCCCGCCTCGTACGTGTCGAGGACGGCGTAGTCGTGGCGCGCCTTCTTGTTGGAGGCGACCACCTTGCGCCCCTTTTCCCGTGGCATCGGCGCCACCCCCTCTCCCTGGTCCGCGGCCGGGTTCACCCCGGCCGGACAACCGATCATGCTACCCGAATGAGGCTTATTCGGGCTCTCGCCGCCGAGCAGGCCGTGCCATCGCCAGGGCCGCCCGAATAAGCCTCATTGACAAGGACCCTCCCGCGCCGTTTATTTCCGGCCGCGGGAGGGTCCCCGGGAGACGACGGGGCGACCCGTACGGTGCCTAGACCCGCAGGTAGAAGCGCAGGGTGATCCAGGCGGTACCCGCGCTGACCAGACCACCGACGCCGGCCATCAACGGGAAGATGAACAGGATGTCGCCCCAGGTGATCGGCGAGAGCAGACCCTGCAACGCGCTCAACGACCCGTCGAAGAGCAGATACTTCGCCGCGACCAGGGCGACCAGACCGAGCAGTGAACCGATCAGCCCGGCCACCACGGCCTCCAGCACGAACGGCGCCTGGATGAACCAGTTGGACGCGCCGACCAGCTTCATGACCGCCACCTCACGCCGCTTGCTGTACGCGGCCACCTGAATGGTGTTCGCGACCAGCAGCAGGGCGGCGATCGCCATCACGATGGCGGCGGCCAGGGCGATGTTCTGGATCGAGGTGAGGATGTTGAAGATCTTGTCGAGCAGTCGACTCTGGTCGATGATCTCCTCGACGCCCGCCGTGTCCTTGTACTGGTCGTAGACGTCCTTGTACTGCTCCGGGTTGTTGAGCTTCAGCCGGAACGCCTCGGGCAGCTGGTCCGGCTTCACGGCGTTCACCAGGTCCGGCGCGTCCTGGTACATCTCCTTGAAGCGCTTGTACGCCTCGTCCTTGTTGACGTAGAGGACGTCCTTGACCAGGGGGTCGCTGTCGAGCTTGGTCTGGAGGTCGGTGCGCTCCTGCTCGGTCACCTCCTGGGTCAAGAAGATCGAGACTTCGATGTTCTTGTAGTAGAGGTCCTTCATGTCGTCGACCTGGCGGTACATCAGACCGCTGGCGCCGAGCATGGTCAGCGAGACCGCCATCGTGATGATCATCGCGATGGACATGGTCACGTTGCGCCACAGTCCGACCAGTACCTCGGACAGGACGTATTTCACGCGCATCGGGATTTCCTCCGGGTCTCCGGCATGAGGTGTTCGTCGTCAGGCTGCGCAGGGGTGGAGCGCCGGCTCACCCGTAGACGCCGCGGGCCTGGTCACGCACGATGCGACCGCTCTCAATCTCAACGACGCGGCGGCGCATCTGGTTCACGATGTTGGAGTCGTGGGTGACCATCACGACGGTCGTGCCGGTGCGATTGATCCGGTCCAGCAGACGCATGATCTCGATCGAGGTGTCCGGGTCCAGGTTTCCGGTGGGCTCGTCCGCCAGCAGGATCAGCGGACGGTTCACGAACGCCCGGGCGACGGCGACCCGCTGCTGCTCACCACCGGAGAGCTCGTGCGGGTAGCGGTGCTCCTTGCCACCGAGCCCGACCAGCTCCAGCACCTCCGGCACGACCCGGCGGGCAACCGCCTTCGTCTTGCCGATCACCTCAAGGGCGAACGCCACGTTCTCGTAGGCGGTGCGGTTGGGCAGCAGCCGGAAGTCCTGGAAGACACAGCCGATCGAACGCCGGAAGTGGGGTCGCTTCCAGGAGCGCATCGACGTGACGTCCTTGCCGTTGACGACGACGCGCCCCTTGTTGGGGGCCACCTCGTGCAGCAGCATCTTGATGATCGTGGACTTGCCGGAGCCGGATGGACCGATGAAGAAGACGAACTCGCCCTTCTCGATCGAGACGGACACGTTGTCGAGCGAAGGCCGGGACGCCTTCGGGTACGTCTTCGTCACTTGCTCAAGCTGAATCACGGGTGGTGAGTCTACGCGGTGTAACAACTGAGCCAAGCCCCACGCCCCGCCGATCCGGCGCGAGTCGTCGAATCAGGCTTCTACCTGGAGATCGACGACGCGCTCCGCCCGCGCCCCGTCACGCACCGTCGCCGGCGAGCTGCCGCTGCTTGCGCCAACGGATGCCCGCCTCGATGAAACCGTCCAAGTCGCCATCGAAGACCGCGCTCGGATTGCCGGTCTCCTGCTCAGTTCGGAGATCCTTCACCATCTGATACGGGTGCAGGACGTAGGAGCGCATCTGGTCGCCCCACGAGCCGGCCGCGTTCTCCTTGAGCCCTTCGAGCTTGGCCTGCTCCTCCTGGCGCTTGCGCTCCAGCAGTCGGGCCTGCAGCACCCGCAGCGCGGACGCCTTGTTCTGCAGCTGGGACTTCTCGTTCTGGCAGGTCACCACGATGCCGGTGGGGATGTGGGTGAGCCGCACCGCCGAGTCGGTGGTGTTGACGCTCTGCCCGCCCGGGCCGGAGGAGCGGTAGACGTCGGTTCGTACCTCGTTCTCCGGGATGTCAATGTGGTCGGTCTGCTCGGTGACCGGCAGGACCTCGACACCCGCAAAGCTGGTCTGCCGACGACCCTGGTTGTCGAACGGGCTGATCCGGACCAGCCGGTGGGTGCCCGACTCGACACTGAGCGTGCCGTACGCGTACGGCACCTTGACCGCGAAGGTGGCCGACTTCAGGCCCGCCTCCTCGGCGTACGAGGTCTCGTAGACCTCGGTCGGGTAGCCGTGCCGCTCCGCCCAGCGCAGGTACATCCGCAGCAGCATCTCGGCGAAGTCCGCGGCGTCCACGCCACCCGCACCGGCCCGGATGGCGACCAGCGCCTCCCGGGAGTCGTACTCGCCGGAGAGCAGGGTGCGGACCTCCATCTCCTGGATGGCCTTGGTCAGCCCGGTGATCTCCGACTCGACCTCGGTCAGCACGCCCGGGTCGGCTTCGGCCTCGGCCAGCTCCAGCAGCACCTGGGCGTCGTCGAGGCCGGAACGCAGGCTGCCCAGCTTGCTGATCTCGCCGTTGACGTACGACAGCTGCGAGGTCACCTGCTGAGCCTTGGCCTGGTCGTCCCACAGGTCGGGGGCGGACGCCTCCTGCTCAAGGCGGGCCTTGTCCTCGTGCAGACGGTCGATGTTGAGGACGGCCTCGATGTTTCGCAGGGTCGCGTCGAGTTCCTTGAGCTGTTCGGCGTAATCGGCAGCGGTCACGACAGACAAGCGTACTGCGCGGACGAGCAGTGAGCTTGCGAGCCCCGCAGGTCCGCGCGAAAGTGACACAGCGCCTTCGCAGGCCGCCCCGCTCGTTGTGGATGCGCGAACTGGCCGCAGGTCACCCGACGGGGGCGGACTTCAGCCACGACAGGGCAGCCCGGTGGTAGGCGACGGCGAACTCCAGCGCGCTGGCGTCGTACGTCTCGCCGTCCCGTTTGGCGTTCTTCACCTGCTCGCGGACCTGGGCGAGGGCCTCGGTGTGGTACTCGTTGGCCGAGGCGTACAGGCCCTTGAGCTGGCTGGCGGAGTGCAGGTTGCCGAACGCCATCCGGAGCGCGATCGGGTTGCGGATGGTGTCCCGCCCCGGGTTCTCCGCGAGCCAGCGGGAAAACGTCCGTTTTCCGCTGGCGGTGAGTGCGTACGGCTGGCTCATCCGCGGGCCCGGCTTACCGAGCCGCACGAAACCCCGCTCAGCCAGCACCGGCAACTCGCGGTACACCTGACTGCGGGTCATCGACCAGTACGGCGCCAGACGGCGCTCAGCGGCGGCCATCAACTGACCGCCTGTCATCGGGCCCTCGTGGAGGAGGCCGAGCAGGGCCGCCGCCGTAGGGTTGACTCCGGAATCCGCCATGCCCACTACGCTGCCACTTTGCGAACCCGGCGTCCAGGATTTGCCGGTTTGCCACCCAACAGGACTTCCTAAGTGCACTGTCGGCGGCAGACTGTCCGTTGAGGACTATCGATGGATTGCGACCTCCGGGCGTCCGCCGGCGGCGCTCACGCGCGCCGCCGGCGGGTAGTCGCCGGTCAGCCCATGTGCGGGTACGTGTGGTCGGTCGGCGGAACGAAGGTCTCCTTGATCGTCCGCGGGGAGACCCAGCGGACCAGGTTCAGCCAGGAGCCGGCCTTGTCGTTGGTGCCGCTGGCGCGGGCGCCACCGAAGGGCTGCTGCCCGACCACCGCGCCGGTCGGCTTGTCGTTGATGTAGAAGTTGCCGGCCGCGTACCGCATCCGCTCACCGACCGACTCGACGACCCGGCGGTCGGTGGCGAACACCGAGCCGGTCAGCGCGTACGGGGCGATCGACTCGGCCTGCGCGACCACCTCGTCGAAACGGGCGTCGTCGAACACGTGCACGCCCAGGATCGGCCCGAAGTACTCGGTGGTGAAGGTCTCGTGGGCGGCGTCGCCGCACTCGAAGAGGGTCGGTCGCACGAAGTAGCCGACCGAGTCGTCGGCGGTGCCACCGGCCAGCACCCGGCAGCTGTCGTCGCCGGCGATCAGCTCCAGCGCGGCGGTGTGCCGGGCGAACGCCTTGTCGTCGATCACGGCGCCACCGAAGTTGCTGAAGTCGGCCACGTCGCCGTAGGTCAGCGAGTCGGCGGTGGCGGCCAGCCGGTCCCGCAGCCCACCCTCCCAGATCGAGCGCGGCACGTACGCCCGCGACGCCGCCGAGCACTTCTGCCCCTGGTACTCGTACGCGCCGCGGATCAGCGCGGTGTGCAGAGCGTCCACGTCGGCGCTGCTGTGCGCGACGACGAAGTCCTTGCCGCCGGTCTCGCCGACCAGCCGCGGGTAGCCCCGGTAACGGGCGATGTTGTCGCCCACCGTCCGCCACAACTGCTGGAAGACCTTCGTCGAACCGGTGAAGTGGATGCCGGCCAGCTCCTGGTCGGCGAGCACGACATCGGAGACCTCCTCGCCCCGACCGGTGACCATGTTGATCACGCCGGGCGGCAGGCCGGCGGCCTCGAACAGCCGCATGGTGAAGTGCGCCGCGAACTGCTGGGTCGGGCCCGGCTTCCAGACCACCGTGTTGCCGAGCAGGGCCGGCGCCGACGGCAGGTTGCCGGCGATGGCGGTGAAGTTGAACGGGGTCACCGCGTAGACGAAGCCCTCCAGCGGGCGGTGGTCGAAGCGGTTCCACACGCCAGGCGAGGACGCCGGCTGCTCCTCCAGCAGGCGACGCGCGAAGTGCACGTTGAACCGCAGGAAGTCGATGAACTCACACGCCGCGTCGATCTCCGCCTGGATCGCGGTCTTCGACTGGCCGAGCATGGTGGCGGCGTTGAGGGTGTCGCGCCAGGGACCGGCGAGCAGTTCGGCGGCGCGCAGGAAGATCGCGGCGCGCTCCTCGAAGGGCAGCGCCCGCCACATCGGCGCGGCGTCCTTGGCCGCCTTCACGGCGGCGCGCGCGTCATCGTGGGTGGCGTGCCCGGTCACCCCCAGCACGTGGGCGTGCTTGTGCGGCTGCACCACGTTGATCGGGTCACCGCCGGCCATCCGCTGCTCACCGCCGATGGTCATCGGCAGGTCGATGCGCTCGGCGGCGAGCTCGGTCAGCCGCCGCTGGAGCCGGTCCCGGTCGGGGCTGCCCGGCTCGTAGTTGCGAACCGGCTCGTTGCGCGGCTCGGGAACGGAGAACACGGCATCCATCAAGGCTCCTGGCGATCTCGACAGCAGTGGCGAAACCGGACCCGCAGGCGCCGACCGGACGGCCGGACACCGGACGCCGCACGGGAGGCCGAGCAGCGGCGGGACCTCAGGTGATTCTCCCATGACGAGCCGCACGACCCACCTCGGCCACCGCCCTACGTCAAGGACCGCCCCACCCCTCCTCCCCTTACCGACCGGCCTCGATCCGTCCCACCGTCCCGGGGCGACAGCAGCCTCGATCCGTCGCGCCGCCCCGGGGCGAGAGGCAGCGTCGATCCGTCCCGCCGTCCCGGGGCGACAGGCAGCCCAGCGGGCCCGCGTACCCTGAATGGTCGGTGACCTGCCGCCTCGAAGGGGAGACGATGACCAAGCAGCCCGGCCGCGTCCCGGCCGCTGAGTCGGACGAACCGGCGGTCGACGCGGCCAGCGCCGGCAGTCGGCCGCTGCCCGCGCCCGGCGCCGCGGTGCTCGCGTTGCTGGCGCTCGGCTGGCTGGCCGCCATGCTCTGGTCCACCCGGGAGGCCATCACCTCGGCGGCGGCCGGGGTCACCGCGATCAGCCTCTCCGCGTTCGCCCTGCCCGGCGTGATCTCGGCCGCGCTGGTGGCCGGGGCGGCCGTCGCGGTGGCCGGTGGAAACCTGCTGGCCCGCCGATACGGCGACTGGGCCACCCTGCGCTTCGCCGGGGCCATCGGCGGCGGAATGCTGGTCGGGCTCGCCGCCGCGGTGGCGATCAACCTCACCTACTTCGACACGTCAACCACCAACGTGATCGCCGGCACCACGGCCGCCGCGGCGATCATCGGGGGCGCGCTGGCCGGCGCGCGGACCGCCCCGGCGATCGGTGCGGTGGTCACCGCCGCGCTCGGCACGCTGATCTTCGTGGTCGCGTTCAGCCGCGCCCGGGACCCGCTGTTCGACCTCTTCGGTGCCGGCGACAGCCAGGCATCGTTGATCAACGCGGCCAAGTGGGTGTCCCGCACCGAATCGCTCGTCGCCGGGCTGCTGGCCGGGCTACTGGCCTTCGGCTACCTGACCTGGGCACGACGTCGAGCCGTCCGCCGCGATCCCGAGGCCCCGGCGCTGCGCTGGCCGGCGTACCTGCTCGCCGGCGCCGGGCCCGGACTCCTCCTGCTGCTCGCCGAGATGATCATCCGGATCGGCGGCCGGTCCCTTCTCGACCTCGCCAGCGCGCTCAGCGAGGCGGACGCGGTGGCGCAGACCTCACTGGGCACCTCGCGGGTGGACAACGGCATCTGGGTGCTCTTCGTGGGGGCGCTGACCGCGCTCATCGCGTTCGGCCGCACGCTCAGCCCGGCCCACGGCGACGACGACGAACCGGCCGACAGCCCGAGCCCTGTCGCCGACCAGGTCGACCCGGAGGACGACAAGCCGGGCTACTCCAAGGCGTTCGACGCGGACCCGGCCGAGACGTTCGACGACGACGCAGCTGAGACGTTCGACGCGGAGCCGGCCAAGGCGAACCCCGCCAAGGCGGACCCGGCCCGCTGACACCGGGCGTGGGCCGGTGTCCTGCTCAGGCCGCCCGGGGCCGGCGTTGTGCTCGCTCAGCGGCGGCCGGTGCTCGGCTTTCGTTCGGCTCACGCGGGCCCAGGGGTCCGGCTCACGCGGCGCGGGGTTCCGGCTCACGCGGCCCGGGGGTCCGGGTCACACGGGCCGGGGGTCCGGGTCACGCGGCCGGGCCGGTGTCCGGCTCAGTCGCTTGCGCGTAGGAGCTGGTCCAGCTCCGTCACGTCGTACCACTCCAGCTCGTGGTCCTCGGCGCCGTCGACGGTGAACTGGGCGTCCGGATCGCCAGCTGCTGCCTCGGCCACCACGTCCGCCGCGGCGCCGACCTCGTCGGCCGCGTCCGCGCCGTCCACGTGGATGGCCGCGACAGCACCCACCGGCACGGTGTCGATCAACGTCACCGCGCTGGAGCCCAGCTCACCGTCACCGCGTCCGACCGCAGCCGACGGCAGGTCGACCGAGACGACGACGCGACGGCGAGGAGCCTTCGGGTCGGCCCGGAGCAGGTGCAGGGCGTCCTGGGCAGCCCGGGTGAACGCGACGTACTCCAACTCCTCCTCGTCGCCCTCCGCGTACCACTCGCGCAGCGCCGGGGTAACGGCGTGCGCCTGCTCGGCGGCCAGCCCCTCCTCGCGCAGCCGGGCCAGCATCGGTACGGTCGCCGGCACGTACACCCGGACAATCTCGTCGGTCACCGGTCGTCTCCCCGCGTCGTCCTCCACCGGCGGCCGCCGGCACGGGCGCAGATCATGCCGCACGCCGTGACCGTCATACACCCCGCCTCCGGCCGGAGGAAGTTCCCAGCCGGTGTGTCCCCGCGGTTGCCCCGACACCAACCGGGTTTGGATGCTGGGCCGTCGGGGCTGTCGGTGGCAAACTGAGCCAAACGACATCAACCCCGGGAGTTCCTGTGGAGCCGAGGTTCCTGCTGCTCTCCGACGTGGCCGCTGAGCTCAACGTGTCGGACTCGCAGGTCTACCACATGGTGCGCAGCGGTGAACTGCCGGCGATCAAGATCGGCGGGCGCGGTCAGTGGCGCGTCGAACGCGCTCGCCTGGAGGAATACATAACGCGCAAATACGACGAAACCGCAGAGTGGGTGCAGGGCAACCCACTGGTGGACCGCGACCCCGAGTAGCAGAGCAGCGCCTTACTTGGCCCGGTCCACCCGGCCTGCCCGCCCGGCCTGGCCCGCCCGGTGACCCGCCCGGCCCGACCCGCCCGGTCTGACCCGCCCGGTCTGACGCGCTCGGCCTGGGCCCGCCTGCCCTGGCCCGCATGTCCTGGCCCGCATGTCCTGGCCAGCACGGTCTGGCCCGGCGGCGGCCTAGCCTGCCCACCTGACCCTCTCTGCCCGCCCGGCCGAGCCGCCTGGCCCTGATCGCTGCGGGTTGCCTGCCGCGCTCGGTCTGACCCGCTGCCCCCGCCTGGCCTTGTCTGCCCGCCTTGCCTCGTCCGCCGCCCGGCCTGGCCCGTCAACTGGCCCACCTGGCCCACCTGGCCATGATCCACTCGGTTTTACGGAAGTCGGGGTATTGGGGCCGACTGGACACCGCGATATCAAGGAACGCGAGTGGATCATGCGCTTTGCCACGCGGCCGCTCGCCCGAAGCCATTGACCGAGGCCGCTTCGTCGCTCAGAATCGAGCTTGTCGGAGGCAAACGTAAGCAAACGCAAGATCAAGGGGGCCATGATGAGCGGAGCGCTACCCGGTCCTTCCCGACCACCCGTGCGGCTGCGCCCCGTCCCGCCCTTCGA
The DNA here is from genome assembly GCF_040608575.1 of Micromonospora sp. NPDC005171. Lineage (NCBI taxonomy): Bacteria > Bacillati > Actinomycetota > Actinomycetes > Micromonosporales > Micromonosporaceae > Micromonospora > Micromonospora sp. NPDC005171. The sequence continues at coordinate 343,651 of NZ_JBEXIM010000002.1, forward strand.
CCCGCCGTACGTCGACGAGACCGACGGGTCGTACTGGCCGTCGCCGACGGACGGTCAGCTCGCCCTCGATCTGTTCGCCTCCACTCGACCCAACCCGGTCCGACCGCCGGAGCGGCGAGCAGTCCTGCGCCCGGTGCCCGGCCGGTCCACCATCACCCACCCCGCCGCGTCGTTGCCGCCGGCGACCGCTCCGGAAACCACCCGAGCTGCGCACCGCTTCGTCGGCACCTGCCTGGAGGTGGTCAACGGTTATCGCTCGCCGGCTCAGGTGCGTGCGCTGCTCGACCCGGCGCGAGCGGGCGACCTGCTGACCGAACTCGCCCGCGCATCCAGCCGGGCCGGGACATTCCGCCGCCGCACCGGCCGACCACTGGTCCGGCTGCTACGCCTGCGAGTCTGCGAACCTCGGGAGGCGGCGGTGGAGGCGGCAGCGGTTTTCACCGGTGCGGGCGGCCGAAGTTGGGCGATGGCCCTGCGCCTCGAGCATCGCCGGGGCCGCTGGCTCTGCACCGCCCTACACGTGCTTTGACCACACCGCCCAGTCGATCACTCAAACGCCGCCCGGCCCGACCCACCGAGCACCCCCAAGCCGGGCTGGCCGGACCCAGCCGAACCGGACCGGGACCGGGCCGAGCCGAGCCGAGCCGAGCCGGACCGAGCCGGACCGAGCCGAGCCGAGCCGGACCGAGCCGGACCGAGCCGGACCGAGCCGAGCCGAGCCGGGACCGAGTCAGACGGGACCAAGCCAGACCGAGCCAGACCGAGCCGAGCCGGGACCGAGTCAGACCGAGCCGAGCCAGACCGAGCCAGACCGGACCCGGGCCGGAGCGGACCGGACCGAGCCCGAGCGGCGAGACTGGTTGATCCACTCCGGTTTCAGGAAAGCGCGCCATCGGGCTGCCGGTGATGCCCCGCTTTCCGGAAAGGCGAGTTGATCGTGGGTGCCGGCCTTTGCGTATTCCGGGAAGAGGAGCCGAGATGGGCGGTTTGTCGGGGAGACGGGGCTGGAAGACACCGACGGGCCCCGGCCTGCTCGGCCGGGACCCGTCGATTCAGACGCTGTCAGTGCGGGCGCTGTTTGTCAGTTGCCGCCGTTGGGGGCGCCGTGGCAGCGCTTGTACTTGCGACCCGAGCCACACGGGCAGGGCGCGTTGCGGGACGGGCCGTTGCTCGCCTCCGCCTGGTTCGGTGCCGGCCGACGGGCGGCGGCCGACGGAACAGCCGGCCCCCGCAGCCCCGATGCCGGCCGCTGCGGTGCGGACGGTGCGCTCTGCCCCGGTGCCGCCGGGGCACCCGGAGCCGGTCGACCCACACCGAGCGCCGGAGCCTGCTGCTCGGCCTGCTCCACGGCGACCGCACCGGGGCTGGCCTCACCGTCGATGGTTGGCGCGGAGTATTGCAGCCCCTGCCGACGCGGTGCCTGGTTGAGGCCCTTGGCCCGGATCTCCACCGGCTTGTCGAGCAGCGTGACCTCGTCGGCTCCCGCCTCCGGCTCCGGCTCGGTCACCTGGACGTCGATGTTGTAGAGGAAACCGACGGTCTCCTCCTTGATGCCGTCCATCATGGTGGCGAACATGTCGAAGCCCTCGCGCTGGTATTCCACCACCGGGTCGCGCTGGGCGTACGCCCGGAGGTTGATGCCCTCCTGGAGGTAGTCCATCTCGTAGAGGTGCTCGCGCCACTTGCGGTCGATGACCTGGAGCAGCACCATCCGCTCGAGTTGGCGCACCCCCTCGGTGCCGAGCTGCTCCTCACGCCGGTCGTACGCGGCGTTGGCGTCCTCCTTGAGGCGGGCCACCAGGAAGTCGGCGTCCATGCCGGCCCGCGAGCCGCCGGCCTCCTCTTCCAACTCCTCGATCGTCACACCGACCGGGTAGAGCTGCTTGAGGCTGGACCAGAGCTGCTCGAGGTCCCAGTCTTCGCCGTACCCGTCGGAGGTGGCACCCCGCACGTACGCCTCGACGGTGTCGTCGATCATGTTGCGGACCTGGTCGGAGAGGTCCTCACCGTTGAGCACCCGGAGCCGCTCGGCGTAGACGACCTGGCGCTGCTTGTTGAGCACCTCGTCGTACTTGAGCACGTTCTTGCGGATCTCGGCGTTCTGGCCCTCGATCTGGGCCTGGGCGCTCTTGATCTGCCGGGTGACCATCTTCGACTCGATGGGCACGTCCTCCGGGATGTTGAAGCGCTCCATCACCGCCTCGACCGCCCCGGCCCGGAAGCGCCGCATCAGCTCGTCCTGCAGGGACAGGTAGAAACGGGACTCGCCCGGGTCACCCTGCCGGCCGGCACGACCGCGCAGCTGGTTGTCGATCCGCCGGGACTCGTGCCGCTCGGTGCCCAGCACGTAGAGGCCACCGGCGGCGGAGACCTCGTCCGCCTCGGCGTCGCAGGCCTGCTTCCAGGTGGGAAGGACCTCCTCCATCGCCTTGGCGTACTCTTCCTCGTTTTCCACCGGGTCGAGGCCGCGCTGGCGCAGCTCGTTCGCGGCGAGGAACTCGGCGTTGCCGCCGAGCAGGATGTCGGTGCCGCGGCCGGCCATGTTGGTCGCCACGGTGACCGCGCCCTTACGCCCTGCCTGGGCGACGATCTCGGCCTCCCGCGCGTGGAACTTGGCGTTCAGCACGTTGTGCGGGATGCCGCGGCGGCGCAGCAGTTGGGAGAGGATCTCGGAGTTTTCCACCGAGACGGTGCCCACCAGCACCGGCTGGCCCATCTGGTGCCGCTCGGCGATGTCCTCGATGACGGCGTTGAACTTGGCCTTCTCCGTCTTGTAGATGACGTCCGGCCGGTCCTCGCGAACCATCGGGCGGTGGGTCGGAATGGTCACGACGCCGACCTTGTAGACCTTGTTGAACTCGCTCGCCTCGGTCTGCGCCGTACCGGTCATCCCGGACAGCTTCTCGTAGAGGCGGAAGTAGTTCTGGAGGGTGATGGTGGCCAGGGTCTGGTTCTCCTGCTTGATCTCCACCCCCTCCTTGGCCTCGATTGCCTGGTGCATTCCCTCGTTGTAGCGACGGCCGTGCAGGATGCGGCCGGTGAACTCGTCGACGATCAGGACCTCACCGTCGCTGACGATGTAGTCCTTGTCGCGCTTGTAGAGCTCCTTGGCCTTGATGGCGTTGTTGAGGTAGCCGACCAGCGGGGTGTTCACCGACTCGTACAGGTTGTCGATGCCGAGCCGGTCCTCGACCTTGGCGACGCCCCGCTCGGTCACCGCGATGGTGCGCTTGGAGTGGTCGACCTCGTAGTCGCCCTCGCCGTCGGTGCCGGGCTGGAGCCGTGCCACCACACCGGCGAACTCGCCGTACCAGCGGGCGGAGTGCTCGGCCGGGCCGGAGATGATCAGCGGGGTGCGGGCCTCGTCGATCAGGATGGAGTCGACCTCGTCGACCACCGCGAAGTTGTGCCCGCGCTGCACCAGCTCGTCCTTCGACCAGGCCATGTTGTCGCGCAGGTAGTCGAAGCCGAACTCGTTGTTGGTGCCGTAGGTGATGTCGCACTCGTAGGCGGCCTTGTGCTCGGCGGCCGGCCGGTTGGGCAGCACCACGCCGACGGTCAGCCCGAGGAACTCGTGCACCCGGCCCATCCACGCCGCGTCACGCTGGGCGAGATAGTCGTTGACGGTGATCACGTGGACGCCCTTGCCGGAGAGCGCGTTGAGGTAGACGGCCATGACCGAGGTCAGCGTCTTACCCTCACCGGTCTTCATCTCGGCGATGTTGCCGAAGTGCAGCGCCGCGCCGCCCATCACCTGGACGTCGTACGGGCGCTGGCCGAGCACCCTGGCGGCCGCCTCGCGGGCCACCGCGAACGCCTCCGGCAGCAGGTCATCGAGGGTCTCACCCTCGTCGAGCCGCTCCCGGAACTGTTCGGTCATGCCGGCCAGTTCCTCGTCGGTGAGGTTGACGTAGTCGTCCTCGATCGAGCTGACGGCGGCGGCGATGGCCTTGAGCCGGCGCACCATGCGGCCCTCGCCCGCGTTAAGGACCTTTTCCAGAATCGACACGGATCAACGCTCCCCTAGACAGTCTCGAACCATCGTAGGCGCTCCATCGGCGCGATGGTCACTGGTGGCGGTGCTCGACCCCGCAGAACCCGACATAACTCGCGTCCCTCGCCCGCACCAAACGTTATCCGGTTACGCCGTCGGCGAACGCTGCGGCAGGATGCACGAGTGGAGCCCGTGGAGATCATCGAGGACGGCGTGCTGCTGCGGCGCTGGCGAGAGGCGGATGCCGAGGCCGTACACCGAGCCTGCCAGGACCCGGACATTCAGCGCTGGACCACCGTACCGCGCCCGTACCTACCGGAACACGCTCACGGATTTGTCACCGAGATGAGCCGGAAGGCCTGGGCCGAGGGGACCGGGGCACCGTTCGCGGTGTGCGACCCGAGCACCGGGGAGCTGCTGGGTTCCAACGGACTCGTCTCCGTCGACAACGACGGCACCGGTGAGGTCGGCTACTGGACGGCGCCCTGGGCGCGTGGTCGAGGCCTGACGGTCCGGGCCACCCGGGCGGTGGCCCGCTGGTCCTTCGACACCCTCGGGCTTCGTCGACTCATCTGGCAGTCAGAGGTGGGCAACCACGCCTCGCGGCTGGTGGCCCTCCGGGCCGGCTTCCGGATCGACGGCCGGCTGCGGCTGGCCGACCCGGCCACGCACGGCGGCGCGGACGGCTGGATCGGCTCGCTGCTGCCGGGCGAGGTGCCCGCCGCCGGGTCGGCCGGGCCGGCCGGCCGGGGCACCCTCGCCGCCCGGCGGGCCGCCGTCTTCGGCCGCCCACAGCCCGTTCTGTTCGCCACCACCCGGGCCGGCGAGCTGCGTCTGCGGCCCATGGAGGAGAAGGATCTGGACGCCGTGGTGCAGACCTGCCGGGACCCGGAGAGCATCCGCTGGACGACGGTGCCGGACCCGTACGAGCGCGCCGACGCCCAGGGCTACCAGGCTTACAGCCGGGACGCCTGGGCTCGGGGGGACGCCGCCTGCTTCGTGATCGCCGACCTCGACGACCGGTACGTGGGTTCGCTCGACCTGCGGCTCTCCCCCACCGACCCACTCTTGGCCGACGTCGGTTTCATGACCGCACCGGCGGCCCGGGGTCGGGGCTATCTGCCGGCCGCGCTTGTCGCGATCAGTGCCTGGGGCTTCAGCACGTTGGGCGTGGCTCGGATCGAGTGGAGGGCGAACGTGGGCAACACCGCCTCCCGCCGGGCCGCGGAGAAGGCAGGCTTCCTGGTCGAGGGGACGGCCCGGGGCGGTGTGCAGCACCGGGGCGAACGGGTGGATGTGTGGGTCGGGGCGCTGCTCGCCAAGGATCTCGGATGATCCCGCCGCCGGTGGTCGAGGCGCACGGGGTACGGCTGCGCCCGTTCCGCGCCGAGGACAGCGCCGATGTGGTGGACGGCTGCGCGGACCCGCTGACTCAACGGTTCGTGTCGAACCTGCCGATGCCGTACACCGAGGCCGATGCCCGTTGGTGGATCGACGTCGGCGCCCCGGCGGCCTGGACCGGGGGCGGCGCGGCGTACGCCGTCGCGGACCCCGCGACCGATCGGCTGCTCGGCGCGGTGGGGTTGAACAACCCGGTGCCCGCCCGGGGCCAGTTGGAGATCGGCTACTGGCTGCGGCCGGCGGCGCGCGGGCGTGGGCTGGCCACTGCGGCGACGCGCGCGCTGAGCGAGCACGCGTTCGCCGCCGGGACGGCCCGACTGGAGTTGCTCACCGAAGCGGGGAACGGCCCGAGCCAGCGGGTCGCGTTGGCCGCCGGGTTCCGCTACGAGGGTCTGCGCCGGTCGGCAGGTGCGTCCCGCGACGCGGGCCGGCACGACCTGCTGGCCTGGGTACGCGTCGCCGGTGATCCGACCGGCCCGACCGCCCGGCTCCTGCCCGACCTGCCCGGCGGGGTGCTCACCGACCAGGTGGTGGCGCTGCGCCCGCTCGCGCCGGCCGACGCGGCGCTGATGTACCGGCTGCACAGCCGACCCGAGGTGGTCGCGAACCAGGCGCCGCCGGTGCCGCCGACACGCGAGGCGATCCAGCGTCGTTGTCGTCTCGCGCAGAGCGGATGGTTGACCGGCGAGATCGCCCGGCTGCTCATCACGGACGTGGCCAGCGGGGAGCCTGTGGGCAGTTGCGGCTTGTCGTACACGGATGTGGCCGCTGGCGAGGCGTCGATGGGCTATGCGTTGCTGCCCGAGTGGCGCGGCCGGGGGTACGCGACGCGGGCAGTCCGCCTGCTTGCGGACTGGGCGTTCGGCGCGGCCGGTATTGCCCGGCTCTCGGCCGGCACGGTGCCGGACAACACCGCGTCGCACCGGGTGCTGGAGCGGGTCGGTTTTCGGCGCGAGGCCCTTCAGCGCGGCCGGTTGCCCGGGCTGGCCGGCGCCCGTCTGGACGACCTGACCTTCGCGCTGCTCCCCGGCGACCTCCGCTGACAGGTGTCGTGGGGTTGCGGTGGGAGTGCCCACCGCAACCCCAACGAACTGCCGGTCAGGTGTCGAGGGAGATGATGCCGTAGTCGTAGGCGTGGCGCCGGTAGACGACGCTGGGGCGGCCGGACTCCTTGTCCTGGAAAAGGTAGAAGTCGTGGCCGACCAGTTCCATCTCGAACAGCGCGTCGTCGATGGTCATCGGCTCCGCTGGGTGCACCTTCTCCCGGGCGATGTGCCACGGTTGGTCGTCGTGCTCCTCTTCGACCCGCTCGGCGACTGCGGTGCCGGCGCGGGCGCCGTCGCTCGGCGCGCTCAGCGCGGAGGGCACCAGGTCCGCGACGGGTAGGCCCGCGGTGGCCTCGGCGACGGAGATCGGTGCGTGCCGACCCCGGTGTACGCGGCGACGGTCGGCCGCGCGGCGCAGCCGGGTGTCGAGCTTCGCGATGGCCGCGTCGAGCGCGCTGTAGAAGTCGTTCGTGCAGGCCTCGGCCCGAATCACCGGGCCCCGGGAAACGCAGGTGATCTCCACCCGCTGGCAGTGGTCGGCCTGGCGCGGATTGCGCTCGTGAAACAGCTCGACATCGACGCGAATAAGTTTGTGGTCGTAGCGTTCGATCTTCGCGAGTTTCTCGGCTACGTGTACCCGGTAATGGTCCGGCACTTCGACGTTTCGGCCCTTGACCACGATGTCCACGTGACCTCCCTTGTTCGGACGGTCTTCGATCCGGTTACCCGGCCGCGCGCCGTGGGGGGACCCGCTGGCGTCGACCGGTTGGTACGGCTACGCCTCCTCTCACCGCCAGGGGCGGTTGGAACGACCTCCTACCCCCGACAGCGAAACGCTAACTCCTGTTTGCCCGGCAGTCACCCCATGTTGCCGAGACGGCCCAGAATTTTTCGCACCTCATACACCAACGGGTGAAACGGAAACACGATCGGTTACGACTGGTGTCTTTTCTCGGTCGCCGCGAGCACCGCGGCGACGCTCGGTGCCCACCCCGTCGCGGTCAGCACCCTGTTCGCGGCGGCGAGAGTCACGCCGGTGGTGACGATGTCGTCGAGCAGCACCACGACCGGCGCCGCACCAGCGGCACCACCCCGGACCGCCCCCGTCGGGCGGGGCCGGAAGGCCGCCTCGGCCGCCGCCGCCCGTCCTGCGCTGTCCAGGCTGACCGAGTCCGGTCGGGGTAGCGCCCGCAGCGGACGGCGCACCCGCACCGCCCAACCGACCCGGTTGAGTCGGGCCGCGCAGTGCCGGGCCAGCCGGTCGAGGTGGTCCCCGTAACGGGAGCGGGCCGCCGCCGCGGTGTCCGGGACCGGAACCAACGCCAGCGGACGAGCCTCGCCGACCGCCGCAGCGACGACTTCGGCGAGCAGGGCGCCGAGCGGCCGGGCCAGCCCGTGCCGACCGTGTTCCTTGTACGCCAGCAGCGCCTCACGCAGCGGGCCCGCGTACGGGCCGAGGGCGACGCAGGGCGGCAGACCCGGCGGAGCGGGGGTGGGGCGGACCGCCCGTGGCCGCAATTCGCCCAGCGCCGCGACACAGGCTGGGCAGACCCCCTGCCGCAGACCGGGTCGGCGCTCCCGACAACCGGCGCAGTCGGCGGGCAGCACCAGATCGGCGAGGTCCGCCCAGAGCCCGCTCACCGTGTCAGTAGAGGAAGAACGGCGCGGAGGGGTTGCTCGGCCGCACCCCGGTCGGCACCGGGGCGATGTCGCGTACCCGGCCGGGCTCGATCCGTTCGAACGGGCTGCTGCGGTAGGCCACCCCGTTCGCCTCGTACATGTAGGCCCCGCTGGGCACCCGCATGCTGCGGTTGCTCGGGTACGCGGTCAGGTGGTTGACCTTGGCGCCGAGGTCGGTCCGCAGCGGCGTCTCCAGCGCGCCGTCGACGCTGATCTCGTAGATCGCCGGCTGGCCGGCCGACCCCGCGACGACCAGCTGGTCCTCCCTGCCCCAGTCGACAGCGGTGGGGTTGGTCAGCGAGGTGACCAACTCTCGGGGCGGGCCGATGGAGACCCCGCCGCCGTCGAGGTTGACCGCGGCGACGTAGAGCCGGCCGCCGGCGATCAAGGCGACCCGCTGGCCGTCCAACGCGGCGGCCACCGCGGTGACCTCGGCGGAGGGCAGGTTGAGCGGCACCGGATACATCCGGGCCGTCTCGTCGAACCGGTAGAGGTGCCCGTCGGCCACCACCAGGCCGCGGCCCGGGCGGGAGTCGACGGTACGCAGCCAGACCGGCCGGCTGATCGAGGAGTACTCGGTGCCGCTGCGGCTGAGCACGGAGACCGGGTCGACGCCCGTGCCCACGGCGAGTCGGTACCGGCTCTTGCTGCTGCCGGTGACAGCCATCGCGGCGAGGATCCGCCCGTCCTTGGCCAGCCCGAGGCTGGCCGAGACGACGTTGCGGTTGACCTCGGGCGCCAGTGGCACCCTGCCGCTGAGCTCGCCTTCGAAGTCCAGTGGGTGGATCGCGCCGTCGTACACGCCGAACCGCTGTGGGCTGGCGGCCTGCGGGTAGAGGGCCTGGGAGGCTCGTCGCTCGTTCAGGTCCACCACCGGTTGCGCGTTGTTGCGGATCTTCAGCTCCAGCTCACCGGGCAGGTCCCCCAACGACCAGGCGATCTGCGTGATCAACTGCTCGATCCCGTTCTGGTCGTCACCGGACATGTCCAGGTTGACCTCCCACCGACCGTTGCCGCCGGTGGCGTTGTTGATCAGCTCGGTGCGGTCCGGCAGCCCGACGACCCCCGGGCGCAGCCAGTCGGAGGGGCCACCGACCAGCCATTTCACCACCTCGTTGACCTGCCGCTCGACAGGCACCGCCTGCGGCCGGTAGCGCTGGTCGGGCACCAGGCGGGTGCGGTCCGAACTCCAGAAGTAAATCGTTTCGTCCTGGTAATACTGACGCAGGGCGGTGTCACTGAGCAGCAGCACATTGGGCGGATTGATGACGTACAGGCCGGCCCGATCGTCATTGACCCCGCCGTTGAACGACGCGCTGCGCAGGCCGAACTCGTACTCCGTCTCGGTCGCCACCGGCGGAGCCAGCGTGCCGTTGGCCCGTAGCACACCGATCTGCTGTACGGCGATCTTCACGGTGGTGGTCGAGTCGCTGTTGAGCGTGTAGACCGCCTCGCGCAGCCGGACCACGTTCAGCGCGACCTCGCTGCCCTTCTTGTCCTGCAGGCGGATCTTGTCCTCCGGGGCGACGAACGCCTTGACCCGCTCGTACGCCCGATCCGGCTCACCGGCGGCGGCGGACAGGAAGTTGCGGACGAACGCCTCGTTCACACTGCCGCTGGCCGTCCGCGTCGGTGGCTCGCTGCCCCGGCTGATCACACCGGCCTCGGTCGCGGCACCACCCTTGCCGTCCACCCGCACGTCGGACGCCGCCGGGATGCCGCAGCCGGCACCCAGCAGCACCATCACGCCGAGGGCCCCGAGCAGAGTCGGTCGTCTCACGAGCGCACCTCCGTCCGCTGCCCGTCCCCGGCCGGAGCCGGGCCGATCGCCAGTGCGCCGCCGGCGCCGGGCCCGATGGCCAGTGGGCCACCGTCGCGGGGGCCGCCGAACGGCAGTGCGGCGTCCGCCGGCACCAGCCGCAGCGGCGAGGTGGTCAGCCGGTCGCCCGCCCGGGCCGGCAGGGTGAGCCGGAACTGCGCGCCCTGCCCGGGAGCACCCCACGCCTCCAGCCAGCCGCCGTGCAGCCGAGCGTCCTCGAGGCTGATCGACAGGCCCAGCCCCGTGCCCCCGGTCTGCCGAGCCCGGGACGGGTCCGCCCGCCAGAACCGGTTGAACACCAACTTCTCCTCGCCCACCTTCAGCCCCACCCCGTGGTCGCGGACGGTGATCGCCACTGCGGTGTCGTCGATGCCGAGCGTGATCAGCACCGGGCGGGCCTCACCGTGCTCCACCGCGTTGCCGACCAGGTTGCGCAACACCCGCTCGACCCGGCGCGGGTCGACCTCGGCGATCACCGGCGTGCCGGGCAGGTCGAGTTCGATCGGTACGCCCACCCGCTCGGCCAGGCCAGCCAGCCGGTCCACGACCCGGTGCACCACCGGCACCAGGTCGGTCGGCTCGGAATCCAGCATGGCGAAGCCGGCGTCGAACCGACTGATCTCCAGCAGGTCGGTGAGCAGTTCCTCGAATCGATCCAGCTCGGCCTGGAGCAGCTCGGCGCTGCGGGCGACCGCCGGGTCGAACTCGTCGCGCTCGGCGAAGATCAGGTCAGCGGCCATCCGAACCGTGGTCAGCGGCGTACGCAGCTCGTGGGAGACGTCCGAGGTGAAACGGCGCTGCAACCGGGACATCTCTTCCAGGCGCAGGATCTGCCGTTGCAGGTTGGTGGCCATCTGGTTGAACGACGCGGCGAGCAGGGCCAGGTCGTCCTCACCGTTGACCACCATCCGCTGGTCGAGCAGGCCCGCGGAGAGCCGCTGGGCGGTCCGTGCGGCGACCCGGACCGGGTTGACCACCAGCCGGGTGACAAGCGCCGCGAGCAACCCGAGCAGGATCACCAGCGCGACCCCGGTGGCCACCACTGTCGCTCGGGCGTCGGCCGCGGTGACGTCCTGCCGGCCCAGCGGCACCAGGTAGTAGAGCTCGATCTGGCCGAAGCGGGTGGGCACCGGCGAGCCGTAGACGAGGTATTTGGTGGTCTCGCCGGTGAGTCGACCGGTGCGGATCTGGCTGGCCACCTTGCCGTCGGCGATCGCGGCCCGCAGCTCGGGGCTGATCAGCGGCTGGACGTTCGCCGACGGGGAGGTGCGGGTCTGGATGTCCTTGGGGTAGTCGTCGGCGGTGATCGCCACCACCACCCCGCTGGTCTGCTGGGGGTCGCCGCCGGCCAGGTAGTTGACCGTGCCGTCGATGGTCTCCTGGAGCTGCGCCTCCTGCGGCTGCCCGTAGAAGGAGACCTGCTTGGCCGCGTAACTGGCACCGCTGGTCACCCGCTGCCGGACGTCGCTGCGAGCGCTGTCGAGCAGGATGGTGGTGATCTTGTCGGCGATCAGGAACGCGAACCCGCCGACCAGCAGGCTGGACGCGACAAGCGTGATGGTCACGACCCGCACCTGGAGCGAGCGGCGCCAGGTCTGGTGGGCCCGACCCACCACCCGGGCGGCCCGACCGCTCAACGCGCGCCAGAACTCCCCGCCGGCGCTGGGCCGGCGGGCCGTGTTCGGGGAGGGTGGGGGTGGCGAGGTCGACACAGTGCGACCAGGCTATCCGGTCCCCGCCTTGTAGCCCACGCCCCGCACGGTGAGGATGATTTCCGGTCGCTCCGGATCTGGCTCGATCTTGGCCCGCAACCGCTGGACGTGCACGTTCACCAGGCGGGTGTCGGCCGCGTGCCGGTAACCCCAGACCTGCTCGAGCAGCACCTCACGGGTGAAGACCTGACGCGGCTTGCGGGCGAGCGCGACCAGCAGGTCGAATTCCAGCGGAGTCAACTTCACCTCCTCGTCGTTGCGGCTCACGGTGTGCGCCGGCACGTCGATGGTGATCTGGTTGTCCGGCGGCCCGATGGTGAGCATCTCGGGGGCGACGTCCTCGCCTCGGCGCAGTCGGGCCCGCATCCGGGCCACCAGCTCCTTGGGCTTGAACGGCTTGACCACGTAGTCGTCGGCGCCGGACTCCAGGCCGAGCACGACGTCCACGGTGTCGCTCTTGGCGGTCAGCATGACGATGGGCACGCCGGATTCCGCCCGGATCGACCGGGCGACGTCGATACCGCTCATGCCAGGCAGCATCAGGTCAAGCAGCACGATATCGGGACGGCTGTCGCGAAATGCGGCCAACGCCCGCTCGCCGTCGGCTACGAACGAGGGCAGGAAACCCTCACTACGCAGCACGATGCCGAGCATCTCGGCGAGCGCGGGGTCGTCGTCGACCACCAGTACGCGGGCTCTCATGGGATTAATATTGCATCCTCATTCAGTTCGGTGGGACCGGCGTCTGCCGGTAAAGGGACAGCGCCGCCGACGGACCTGTCACCGCGACCGACGGCGGCGCCCACGTGCTGCGGCGCCGGCGCTCGGACGGGCCCCGGGCCTGGCTACCACCATGATCCCCCTTCGGCGCCCCCCGGCGCCACCGCAGCTCGGACGGATTCCGCTGTCGCCATCCGGACGACGGTCAGCCGAACAGCCCACGCCCCCAGTGGTCCCCGCCGTCGCGTACCCCGGGCGGGCAGGCGAACACCCCGCTGGAGACGTGTCGCAGGTACTCGTTCATCACGTCGTGCCGCGCCAGCTGGGTCTGGATCGGCACGAACTGACGGCGCGGATCGCGCTGGTAGGCGATGAAGAAGAGGCCCGCGTCGAGCCGGCCGAGGCCGTCCGAGCCGTCGACGAAGTTGTAACCCCGGCGCAGCAGCTGGGCGCCGCCGTTCCGGCTCGGGTGGGCCAGCGTGACATGGGCGTGCTCGGCGATCACCGGCTTCCCGTCCGCGCCGCGGGCGGCGAAGTCGGGCTCGTCGAACTCGTCGCTCCGACCGAGCGGCGCGCCGCTGCCCTTGGTCCGGCCGACGATCTCCTCCTGCTCGGCGAGGGAGGTCCGGTCCCAGGTCTCCACGAGCATCCGGATCTTGCGGGTGACCAGGTACGAGCCTCCGGTCATCCAGTCCGGCCCGTCGCCCGGCTGCACCCACAACTGGTCGCGCAGCAGGTCGGTGTCCTCGGCCTTGAGGTTGGCGGTGCCGTCCTTGAACCCGAAGAGGTTGCGCGCGGTGGCCTGCTCCCGGGAGGTCGACGAGGTGCGGCCGAAGCCCAACTGCGACCAGCGGACGCTCACCACGCCCATGCCGAGCCGGGCCAGGTTGCGGATCGCGTGCACCGCCACCTGCGGGTCGTTGGCGCAGGCCTGGACGCAGAGGTCGCCGCCGGAGAGCTGCGGCTGCAACGCGTCGCCGGGGAACTTCGGCAGCTCGGCGAGGGCGGCGGGCCGCCGGTCGGCGAGGCCGAACCGGTCCCGCCCGTCGGCGTCGCGGAACAGCGTCGGCCCGAAACCGATGGTGAGGGTGAGCTGCGACGGGGGCAGACCGAGCGCCTCACCGGTGTCGTCCGGTGGGGCCTCCGGCATCCCGCCGACCGCGCCGAGGATCCCTGCGTCGCGTCCCGCGGTCATCCGGGCGGCGGCCGCTGACCACTCCTCGAGCAGTTCGGCCAGCCGGGCCCGGTCCTTGGTGATCACGTCGAAGGCCACGAAGTGCAGCCGGTCCTGCGCCGGCGTGACGATGCCGGCCTGGTGCTCACCGTGGAACGGCACCGCTCCGGCCGGGTGGTCGCTCGCCGCGGCCGGGCCGTGGGAGCCGTTCAGCAGTGCCCCCGCGCCGGCCGCCACTCCGGCGACCCCGGCCACCCCGGCGCCGGCCAGGGTGATGGCCCGGCGCCGGGTCAACCTGCTCCCGCTCATCGGCTCGACTCTTTCTGCCTCGTGGTCACTTCGCGACGGCCGCGGCGACCTTGCTGATCGGCTCGGCGAGCGCGTTGATCCCGTCGGAAAGTTCCTTGAGCTCGGCCTTGCTCAGCGCGGTGTGCAGCTTCCACCCGTCGCCGTCGCGGTGCTTGCCGAGCAGTCCCTCGACGTTGGCGAACTCGGTGTCCAGCTGGGTGACCAGCTCCGGCGAGCGCTGTTGCAAGGCGGGGCGTAGGGCGGACACGGCGGCCTTGGAACCTTCGAGGTTGGCGGCGAAGTCCCACAGGTCGGTGTGCGAGTAGCGGTCCTCCTCGCCGGTGATCTTGCCGCTGGCGACCTCGTCGAGCAGTTCCTTGGCACCGTTGGCGAGCTGGAGCGGGGAGAGCTTCTCGGCGTTCGCCTTGGCCACGATCTCCTTGACGTCGACCAGCAGCCGGTCGGCGATCGGGCCGTCCTTGCTGATGTCACCGGACTGCCAGAGGTCCTTCTCGATCCGGTGGAAGCCGGTGAACTCCATCCCCTCCTCGATGACCTCCTCGCGGCCGTCGATCTTGGGGTCGAGGTCGCCGAAGATCTCGGCAACCGGCTCGATCCGCTCCCAGTAGGTGCGGGCGACCGGGTAGAGCGCCTTGGACTTCGCCACATCGCCGGCCTTGACCGCGCCGACGAACTCCTCGGTCTTGTCCAGCAGCGCGGCGGTCTGGCTCTTGATGTAGCGCTGGTAGTTGTCCGTCGCGTCACCCAGCGCGGCGTCGGCGGTGAGCGGCTGCGCCGACCCGCTGACCTTGAGCGCGCCCCGGATGCCCTTGCCGCTCATCCCTGGCTTGCAGGCCGTCTGGTACGTGCCGGCCGGCAACTCCACGTGCAGCTCGCGGCTCAGCCCGGGGGCGATGTTCTCCACCTCGCCCATCACGCGGTCACCGTCGGCGTACACGTAGAACTCCGTCACCTTCGCACCAGAGTTGGTGATCTTGAAGGTGGCGGTGCCGGCGCCGAGGTCGGTCGAGCCGACCTCACAGGCGGTGTCGCTGGCCTTGACCACGATCGGTCCGCCGGACGCGGCCGAGTCACCCTTGTCGGAGTCGGAGCAGGCGGCCAGACCGGCCGTCGCCAACACGCCGGCGGCGGCCAGCGCGAAGAACTGGGTGGTACGCATCTGAGCTGTCTCTCCTCGTGGGTCAGGCACGCTGCGGCGTGGGCGCCGCCTCGGCCTCGGCGCTGGTGTCGGCCCCGCGCTCGGTGACGGTGGTGGTGGTCGCGGTGGGTGCCGGCTTGCGCCGGGCCGGTCGCAGGAAGAGCAGGAGCACTGGTACGGCGTACGCGACCCAGGCGATCGTCTCCAGCACTGTGGGCGCGGGAGTCACGTTGAACATGCCGGCGAGCAGGGCCGCGTACCAGGTGCTCGGGTCGAGCACGCTGGTGATGTCGAAGGCCAGGTTGTTCAGGCCGGGCAGGACACCGGCCTCCTGGAAGTCGTGCACGCCGTACTTGAGGATGCCGGCGGCGACCAGGATCAGCAGCGCGCCGGTCCAGGTGAAGAACTTGCTGAGGTTGATGCGCAGGGCGCTGGCGTACAGCAGCACGCCGAGGACCACGGCGGTGACGATGCCGCCGATCAACGCGAGCAGCGGCCCGCTGTCGCCGGCCGCGCCCTGGGCGGCCGAGTAGAAGATCAGCGCGGTCTCCAGGCCCTCGCGGATCACCGCGAGGAAGGCCATTCCGGCGACGGCGAGGGACCCGACGGCCAGCGCCTCGGTGAGCTTGCCCCGCAGCTCGCCGGCGATGGTTCGGGCGGCCCGGCGCATCCAAAAGATCATCCAGGTCACGAAGACCACGGCGGCGACTGAGGTGATCGCTTCGAACAACTCGCGATCCTCGGAGCGGGACAGCAGCGAGGTCGACGTGTACTCGATCAGCCAGCCGAAGAGCACCGAGAGCGCCACGGCCAGGCCGACGCCGGCCCAGACCTGCGGCAACCGGTCCCGGCGCTGCGACTTCACCAGGAAGGCGACCAGGATGCTGACCACCAGGGTGGCTTCCAGCCCTTCCCGCAGGCCGATCAGGTAGGTGGCGAACATCCGCGCTCCGAGTAGGTTAGGCACGCCTTGGCTGACTTAGGGCAGGCATACCTTCCTCCCTGCTCGGGGCCCTCGTCAAGTCGTTCACGACAAGCTCACTAAGCCCGGGGCGAGGACGACGGCCGCCCGGCGGCCGGCCCCCGTCGCCGCTCGGCTGTGGAAGGATCCCCGCCGTGAGGGGATTCCTGCCGTGGTTGGCCGTGCTGGCAGTGGTGCTGCTGCTCAGCGCGCTACGCCTGCGGGCGCTGGCCACCGTCGTGTCGGTCGGCTGGCTGGTCTGGTGCGTCTGGACGTGGTTCCGGCCCACCCGGCGCGGCCCTCGCTCGGGCTGAGCCGGCGGCGGAGACGCCGACCCCGCCGAGCCTGCGGCGGAGACGACGAACCGGGCCGGCTGCGAACAGCCGACCCGGTCCGGAGATGTCGATCAGTAGCGGTAGTGATCCGGCTTGAACGGACCCTCGGTGGAGACGCCGAGGTAGGCGGCCTGCTCCTTGGTCAGCGTGCTCAGCTTCGCGCCGAGCGCGCCGAGGTGCAGTCGGGCCACCTTCTCGTCCAGGTGCTTCGGCAGCACGTAGACGCCGATCGGGTACTCCTCGGTCTTGGTGAAGAGCTCGATCTGAGCGATCGTCTGGTTGGCGAACGAGTTCGACATGACGAAGCTCGGGTGCCCGGTCGCGTTGCCCAGGTTCAGCAGGCGGCCCTCGGAGAGCACGATGATGGCGTGCCCGTCGGCGAAGCGCCACAGGTCGACCTGCGGCTTGATGTTGACCCGCTCGACGTCGGACCGCTTGGCCAGCCCGGCCATGTCGATCTCGTTGTCGAAGTGACCGATGTTGCCGACGATGGCCTGGTGCTTCATCCGGGCCATGTGCTCGTTTGTGATGACGTCGAAGCAGCCGGTGGCGGTGATGAAGATGTCCGCCTGCTCGACCACGTCGTCCAGGGTGGCGACCTGGTAGCCGTCCATCGCGGCCTGCAACGCGCAGATCGGGTCCACCTCGGTCACCACGACCCGGGCGCCCTGGCCGCGCAGCGACTCGGCGCAGCCCTTGCCCACGTCGCCGTAGCCCATGACGACCGCCATCTTGCCGCCGATCAGCACGTCGGTGGCGCGGTTGATGCCGTCGATGAGCGAGTGCCGGCAACCGTACTTGTTGTCGAACTTGCTCTTGGTCACCGAGTCGTTGACGTTGATGGCCGGGAACTGCAGGGTGCCCGCGCGGTGCATCTCGTAGAGGCGGTGCACGCCGGTGGTGGTCTCCTCGGTCACGCCCTTGATGCCGGCGGCGATCCCGGTCCAGCGCTGGCCGTCCTCGGCGAGCGAGCGGTGCAGCACCTCGAGGATGACCGCGTACTCCTCGGAGTCGGCGGACTCGACCGGCGGGACGACACCGGCCTTCTCGAACTCGGCGCCCTTGTGCACCAGCAGGGTGGCGTCACCGCCGTCGTCGAGGATCATGTTCGGGCCCTGGCCGTCCGGCCACACCAGCACCTGCTCGGTGCACCACCAGTACTCCTGCAGGCTCTCGCCCTTCCAGGCGTACACCGGGACGCCGGCCGGCGCCTCGGGGGTGCCGTCCGGGCCGACGACGGTCGCCGCGGCGGCGTGGTCCTGGGTGGAGAAGATGTTGCAGGACGCCCAGCGCACCTGCGCGCCGAGCGCGACCAGGGTCTCGACGAGGACGGCGGTCTGGATGGTCATGTGCAGTGAACCGGTGATCCGCGCGCCGGCGAGGGGCTGTGCCTCGGCGAACTCTCGACGGATCGCCATCAGGCCGGGCATCTCGTGCTCGGCGAGCTGAATCTCTTTACGCCCGAACTCGGCGAGCGATAGATCCGCCACCTTGAAGTCGCCATCGGCGAGCGTGCTCGGCCGGGCCTCGGACGGCGTACCGCTGGCGGACGCCGGGAGGGTGCTGGTCATGAAAGCTCCTGTCGAACGATGTCTGCGCCGACCCTCCACCTTACGCGCGTCGGCGACGGGCAGCAGGCACGGTCCGCGCACAGCGCACGGGGCGGTCGGTGATGGACGGACTTTCCCGCCCACGTCCCGCCCGCCCCGTGCATCCCCCCGGTTTGGTTCCCCCGCACGTTCTCGGACCGTCGTCGCGATAACGCTGCGTACTCATAGAGTCACACTCAGGCAATGCGGCGTCAAGCTATTCCGGGAAAGTCGGACTTGCGCTGTTCGGTAGCGCGGTCAGCGCAACCCGGACGTCGCCACGAACCCCAGCCCGGCGCCGTCGATGCGCAGCGCCGCGCCGGACGACATACCGATCGCCGCCTCGCCGGAGGCCAGCGTCAACGCGCCGGCACCGTCGTCCACGGTGATCGAGCCACCAGCGCAGAGCACCACCCGGGGGCCGGGCACCGGCAGCGTCACCGAGGGCACAGCAGCGTCCACCCGCACCCGGTGCAGCGCGAAATCGTCCACCGGCACGGGCCACCAGTCCACACCCGGGGCGACCGGCTGCGGGGCTCGCACCGGATCGTCAAGCACCTCGAAGCGCAGCACCCGCAGCAACTCGTCGACGTCCACCCGCTTCGGGGTCAGCCCACCCCGTAGCACGTTGTCGCTGGCGGCCATGATCTCCACTCCGCAGCCGCTCAGGTAGGCGTGCAGGTTGCCGGCGGGCATCCAGATCCCCTCCCCCGCGACCAGCCGAACGTGGTGCAACAGCAGCGCGACGAGCGCACCCGGATCGCCCGGGTACGCCGTGGCCAGCCGGCGGGTCAGCTCCGCGTCCGGGCCGTCGGCAGGCGCTGACACCACGGCGGCCAGCAGCTCGTGCCGCTGGGCGACCGGCCAGCCGAGCAGCGTCCGCACTGCCGTCCGCAGCCCCGCTGGCCCCTCCCGCAACGCGGCGACCACCGGTGCCAACGCCGGTACGCCGAACGCGGCGAGCGCCTCGGCCGACTCCGTCGGGTCGCGGAACCCGCAGAGCGCCTCGAACGGGGTGAGAGCGACAAGCAACTCCGGCTTGTGGTGCGGGTCGGAGTAGTTGCGCTGCCCCTCCGGGCGCCCCGCCTCCGCCGCGTAGCCGGCCTGCGCCTGCTCGGCGTCCGGGTGGGCCTGCAGGCTCAGCGGAGCGTCGGCCGCGAGCACCTTGAGCAGGAACGGCAGCCGCCTACCGAACCGCTCCGACACCCGCTGGCCGAGCCACTGACCTGGTTCGTCCCGCACCAGGTCACAGAGGCTCACCCGCAGACCGGCGCGATCCACGTGCGCCGGGCCGCCCGGGTGGGCCCCCAACCACAGCTCCGCCTCCGGGCCCGCGCTCGGCACCGAGCGCCCCTGGAGGAGGGCGATGGCCGAGCGCGAGCCCCAGGCGTAGTCCCGTATCGGGCCGTACAGTGGCTCCACCCGTCAGCCCCCGGGCCGCCCGGCCGCCTCGCCCGACGTGTCCTGCGGCTGCGGCACGGCGGTGTCGGCGGCGGCGCCCGTGCCGGCCTCCGCGGCCGCGGCACTGTAGACGTCCGGCTCCAGGTAGATCACCCGGGCGATCGGCACCGCCGCGCGGATCCGCGCCTCCACGGCGTTGATGCCGCGCGCCAGGTCGTGGGCGCTCTCCCACTCCGGCACGGCGATCTTGGCGGCCACCATCAGCTCTTCCGGGCCCAGGTAGAGCGTCTTCATGTGGATGATCCGCTCCACCTCGGGGCCGTCGGCGACGGCCCGCTCGATGGCGGCCAGATCGGACGCCTCGGCGCCCTCACCGAGCAGCAGGCTCTTCGTCTCGATGGCCAGCACGACGGCGATGACGACCAGCAGGATGCCGATCATCGCGGTGCCCGCGGCGTCCCACCGGCCGTTGCCGGTGATCAGGGTCATGCCGACACCGAAGAGCGCGAACACCAGACCGACAAGCGCGCCGAAGTCCTCCAGCAGCACCACCGGCAGCTCCGGCGCCTTGGCGCGACGGATGAAACGCACCCAGGACTGGTTGCCCCGGACGTGGTTGGACTCCTTGATGGCCGTCCGGAAGGAGAACGACTCCATCACGATCGCCGCGACCAGCACGACCACCGGCAACCACTGCCATTCGGTGATCCCGTGGGCATCCGACCACTTGTGGTACGCCTCGTACAGCGCGAACAGACCACCGATGCTGAACAGCACGATGGACACGATGAACGCGTAGATGTAGCGCTCCCGGCCGTACCCGAACGGGTGTTCCGGGGTGGCCGCGCGCTTCGCCCGCTTGCCGCCGAGCAGCAGGAGCCCCTGATTGCCGGAGTCGGCGACCGAGTGGACCGACTCGGCCAGCATCGACGACGACCCGGAGAGCAGGAACGCAATGAACTTGGTGACGGCGATGCCGACGTTGGCCAGCAGGGCGGCGACAATCGCCTTCGTCCCACCGTTCGCGCTCATGCCACCGCTCCGCTTCGCCGCACGAAGCCGCCCGGTCCGCGCATGACGCGCCGCCCCCTACGCTCGTTCACTGGTTCGAAAGCTCCTTCATCTCGGTGATGGCCGGAACGGCCATCGGGTCCAGCCCATGAGCCAGGGCAAGGTAGATCGAGGCGAAATCCGGCACGGCGATCAGCGACGCCAGCCGCTCCAGGGCGGAACCGCCCTCGGCGGTCACCACGTCGCACCGCACGCCACGACGCTCCGCGAGGGTCTGCACCGCGTCCGCACGGCGCTCCTCGACGGCGAGCGGCTCGTCGGTGTCGTCCTCGGCGTTGAGCCCGCCGTCGCGCAGCAGCACCAGCCGCAGCCGGGTGCCCTCGCCGTCGTCCTCGGCCGGGTCGGCGAAGATGTCCCGCTCCCCCTCGGCCAGGCCGCCGAAGACGCCGTCGAGCAGCCCGACGCGACCCCGCCCGGCCTCACCCAGCGCCCCGGTGACCACCGGGTAGCGGGCGTTCGCCGACAGCGTGTCGCCGAACCGGCGGGCCGCCACCGTGGCCAGCGGAGACGAGCCCCAGACGATCGGGATCGAACCGGCCAGACCCAGTGCCAGTGACTTCGCCGGGTTGACGAAGGACTCGGCGGCGGACCGGCAGCGGTCCGCGTCCGCGTCGAGCCGGGCCGCGGTCTCCGCCAGGTCCGCCTCGTTGACCTTCACCAGCCCGAGGGACCGGGCGGCGAGCAGGACCGGGACGGTGAGCGCCCAGAGGCTGGCCCGCGCCGGGGCACGCCGAGGCACCGGAATGAACGGAGCCCGGGCCTGCTCGGCGATCGACTGCAACTGCGAGTCCGGGGCGCCCACGGCGACGAGTCGGGCACCACGCCGGTGGGCCGCCTCGGCGGCGCCGAGCGCCTCCGGGCTGCGCCCCGACGCACTCACCGCGATCACCACGTCGGCCGCGCCGACCCAACCGGGTACGCCGGCGCTGCGGTGCCCGATGATCGGGACCGGGCAGCGCGGGCCGGCGACAGTGGCCAGCACGTCCCCGGTACGCCCCGCCGTGCCGATGCCGGCGATCACGACGGCCCGGGGCCGCCCGTCGTCGGCGAGCACCGCCAGGTTCGCCTCGGCCGCCAGTGCCGCGCTCTCCCGCACCTGCGCGCCGGCCGACGCGGTGTGCCGGAGCATGCCGCCCGGGTCGGCCTCGGCCAACGCCTGCGGGTTGTCGAGCAGGGCCTCGTCGGCGTCACGACGTCCACTGACCCCGGCCGTACCGTCGATCATGAGGACTGCCCGGGGCCGCCGCGCGCCTCGTCGAGCAGCAGCACCGGCACGTCGTCGCGGACCTCGAAGATCCGGCCGCACTCCGTGCAGGTCAACGTCTGCGCCTCGGCGTCGTAGGTGAGCGGGGCGTGGTGCGTGTCCGGACAGGCAAGGATCTCGAGCAACTGCGGATCCAGGGCCATGGCACGGCTCCTTCCACGTGTGCGGCTTGACCGACGGCGGTGCCGACCGGCGCAGGCGATCTTATCGGCGAACGCGGTCGAGCACGTCGTCCCGGAGTGAGACCATCCGATCCCGGGTGGGCGCCTCGACGTTGAGCCGCAGCAGCGGCTCCGTGTTGGAGGCGCGCAGGTTGAACCAGGCGCCGTCGGGGAAACGCAGGGTGAGCCCGTCCATCTCGTCGGCCACCGCGTCGGGGTACGCCTCGCGCACCTCGGCAACCGCCGCCGCCTGGTCGGTCACCGTCGAGTTGATCTCGCCGGAGGCGATGTAGCGCTCGTACTCACCGGCCAGCACGGAGAGCGGCAGCGACTGCTCGCCCAGCGCGGCCAACGTGTGCATCGCCGCGAGCATGCCGGTGTCGGCGAACCAGAAGTCCCGGAAGTAGTAGTGCGCGGAGTGCTCGCCGCCGAAGACGGCGTTCGTGCGGGCCATCTCCGCCTTGATGAAGGAGTGCCCGACCCGGGCCACCACCGGCTGCCCCCCGTGCTCCCGGATGATCTCCGCGACCGCGCTGGAGGTGATCAGGCCGTGGATCACCGTGGAACCGGGGTGCTTGGCCAGCTCACGGGCCGCGACGAGGGCGGTGATCGCCGACGGCGAGACCGGCTCGCCGCGCTCGTCCACCACGAAGCACCTGTCGGCGTCACCGTCGAAGGCCAAGCCGATGTCGGCCCCGTGCTCAACCACCGCGCGCTGGAGATCGACCAGGTTCGCCGGGTCCAGTGGGTTGGCCTCGTGGTTGGGGAAGCTGCCGTCCAACTCGAAGTAGAGCGGCACGATCTCCAGCGGCAGCGGCGACAGGGCCGCGTCGCCGAGCACTGTCGGAACGGTGTAGCCACCCATGCCGTTGCCGGCGTCGACGACCACCTTCAACGGTCGGATGCCCGAGAGGTCGACCAGCTTGCGCAGGTAGCCGGCGTAGTCGGGGAGCAGGTCGCGCCGCTCGGCGGGCCGGGTCGGCGCACCGGCGGGACGCGCGTCGCCCGAATCCAGGAGGGCCTGGGCCCGCTCCCGGATCTCGGCCAGGCCACTCTCCTGGCCGATTGGGCGGGCGCCGGAGCGGCACATCTTGATGCCGTTGTACTGTGCGGGGTTGTGGCTGGCGGTGAACATCGCGCCGGGCAGGTCGAGCGAGCCGGACGCGTAGTAGAGCAGGTCGGTGGAGGCGAGGCCAATCTCGATCACCGAGCGCCCCTCGGCGCGTACGCCGGCGGCGAACGCGGCGGCCAGGCCGGGCGACGTGGCCCGCATGTCGTACCCGACGACGACAGCGTCGCCTGGCTCGTCGGTGGAGTTGAGCAGCTGGGTGAAGGCGGCGCCCAGTGCCTCGGCGGCCCGTTCGTCCCACTGGTCCGGCACCGTCCCGCGGACGTCGTACGCCTTCACAATCTGGGACAGATCAGACACGTGTTCCACTCCTTGGCCGCAGGTTAGACACCGATCCTGAGCCTAACGGAGGGGCCGGGCCCCGCTCCGCTCAGCCGGGGAGCCGGGGAATGAACACGGTGTGGCCGCCGCCGTCGGTGGGCGGGTCACCGGGCAACGGGCGACCATCGGGCCGACCCGGCATCGGCTGGGTCGCCTCCGGCGTCGGAGCAGGAGTTTCCGGACGCGCGCCGTAGACCCCGCCGGTGGCGGGACGTGGGGCCGGCACCGGAGCACCCCAGCCGTCGACCGGCGGCTGCTGGCCGTACACCTGACCGGGGCGACCGGGCGCGGCCGGCAACCCACCCCCGGCGCGGTAGGTGGTGCCGCCGGGGTTGCCCGGCAGGGCGCCGGGGGCGTCGTCGGACGGCTTCCGGTCCTGCCGCGAGCGGCGGAACAGCAGCACGATGAGCAGCAGTCCGACCGCCACCAGCACAATGCCGAAGTACATCACCGGTGATCCTCCTCCGGACGATTCGGCGGCGGTCGCCGTGGTGTTCGGTGCGCCGGACACCCCACCCAGCGCCGCCGGGTTCACCGCGTCGTCGACGGTCGCGACCTCGGTCGGGCTCGGGGTGGGCGTCGGCTTCTTCGACTGCGACGGGGTCGGCGACGGGGTGACCCGCCCTCCGGTCAGCCGCGCCGCGTCGGTGGCGCGGCCCAGCGTCTGGCCGGCGGCGCTGATGCCCGCGCCGGTGACCACCAGACGGCCGCCCGGCGCACCCGCCGCGAACGCCACCCGGTAGCGCACCGTGATGGCCTTGCCCTTGCACAGCGTCGGCTTCAGGGGTGACGTCTGCGCTGTCGACACGTGGCCGGCACCGCCGGTGACGGCCACCGGGAACCAGCGCCCGCCCGCGTTGACCTGGACCGCCACCTGGTTCGGCTGGAGACCCTGCAGGCTGAAGCCCAGCGCGGTACGCAGCAGGACGCACCCGTCGGTGCGCTTACGCACCGCGACGTTCACTCCCTGCGCGGAACCACCGGCGGCGAAGCTGCTGGCCGCGCCCACCCGGACCGAGTCCTCGTCAGCCAGCGCCGGCGACGCACCGAGCATCACCAGGCCGCCCGCCAGACCGCAGACCGCCGCGAGCCGCGCCACGCGTCGACGCACTGTCATGATCACCTCGCCGTTCTCCCCGGGTGGGGTCCGCGGTCAGGCTACTACCGGCCCACCTGCCCCACCGGTCATAGAGCGGCCCGGATGTGTGCGGCGTTACGGTTTACGACCCGGCCCGCCGACCTGCTGGTGGCCGGACTGACCTGCCGGTCAGCCGGCTTGCTCCGCCTCGGCGAGAGCGTCGCGGCAGAGTCGGTCGGCGGTGCGGGTGGTCTCCGGCAGCCGGTAGCGCGGGGTCAACGCGAGCACCTGCGCGGTCGCGTTCTCCAGGCTCATCCGATGACCAACGCTGACGAAGAGCGGCTTCACCCCGTCCCGGGTCCGCAGCACCCGACCGACGACGTCACCACCGTCGCGCAACGGCGACCAGGAACCCCGCTCAGCTGACGGCGGATCCCACGTCCCGACCAGTGGCGTCTTTCCCACCCCGATCGCGGGCAACCCGGTGACCACCCCGAGGTGGCACGCCAACCCGAACCGGCGCGGATGGGCCAGCCCGTGCCCGTCGCAGACCAGCAGGTCCGGCATGGTGGTCAGGCGGTCGAGCGCACCGAGCAGCGCGGGCAACTCACGGAAGGCGAACAACCCCGGCACATAGTCGAACGCGGGTCGCCCCACACCGACCGCGGAGTCCACCACCGCCAAGGTCCGGGCATCCAGGACCGTCACGGCCGCCGCCAGCAGGTCACCACCCTCGGCGTACGCGACGTCCAGGCCGGCCACCGTCGCGGGCGCGCCAGGCCCCGGCCCGACCAGGTCCACCAACGGCCGCAACTCCTCCTGTACGGCCACCGCCTCCGCGACACTCCCCGGCCCGACGGTGCCCGGCGCGCCGCTCGTGCCCGGCGCGCCGCTCGTGGCTGGCGCGCCGCTCGTGGCTGGCGCGCGTGATGATCCACTCGGCTTCACGGAAGTCGGGCTGTCCCTCGGACCTGGATGCCCCGACTTCAAGGAACCCGAGTCGATCACACTCGGCCCGAGGCGTCAGCGCCATCCCCGGCGACGCTGCCGTCCGGGCCACCCCGGGCAGTGTCACCGTCGGCTCGGCCCCTGATCGCGCCCAGGCCGAGCGCGAAGGCAGTGCCGAGGGCGACACCGAAGGCCACGCCACCCTTCGCACCGAACACCGGAATGCCGATCGCCAGGCCGATCAGGATGCCGACCGGCCAGGCCCAGACGGTGGACCTGACGCTCTGCGTACCGGATTTCGCCATGCGTCGATCTTATTCGGCCCTCGCACGCCCAATCACTGCCGACCGGACGGCTGCTTGCCAGCGTCGCCGGCACCCGGCGCGAACATGGCTCGGATGTCGTCCTCGTCGGGCAGCGCAATACCCCCGCTGACGGTCTCGGCCACTCTCTCGGCCGTCGCTCGATCAACGGTTTCGAAGCGGTCGACGTTTCGATAGTCGTTCACAAAGCGCACGACCAGAGCTGGATCGAAGGCCCAGTGCCCGCTGCGGTGATCCCAGAGGATGGCGTTACCTGTGCCTACGTCCATTACGAAGAGTCCGGCCGGACCCCCGACCCTCTCGTCATTTCGGTAGATCACGTAATACGTCAACAATCTCTTCCTCCAACTTGATGACGACGTCCGCTGTTATTGGGAAGTCGGAAGAATTCAACCCCAACTCATGCACCACCTGCGAAAAGCTGATCCCTTGACGGTCAAGCCATGATCGATACTTCTGCCAGGCGTCTCCGTTCTTGCTCAACCACTTGGCAAAGCTTGCGTCCTTAGTCGGAAAATAGTCCTCCAAGGCGGGCGGGACGGACTCCGGCATCCGGCGCTCACGGTTGGCGGCAAGCATCCGCAGGAACGCGTGCACATGCTCCTCCGGCCGGCTTGAGACCCGGCGCAGGATCTCGTAGTCGCCGTGAGTCTGCATCCACACCTCCCGCGAGTCACGCGTGTGCAACTGCAGCTCGACGAGGAGCCCGTCGGGAGTTCGGAGAGTGCAGTTGAATCCGTAGAACCTGTTACCCGCCCGCCAGAAATTCTTGAGGTCCGACTGCGGGACGGAGAACCCGGCTTCCCGGAGCCCCGCGAGCACTAGTTGAACGCCCCGCCGATAGCTCTCCCCGGGTGGCATCTCGAACAAGAACCGGAGGACGTCATTCACCGTCTGCGAGAATTCCTCGGCCCCAATGTTCAGACCCCGTGCCTCATCGACGAACTTCCGTGCCAGCGAACCCAGCCCTTTGACGCGAAAGTCGCGGTCGCGCAGCTGCACCGGCTCTTTAAGACCCAGAGCCTCCGTCACGTTGCGCCCGACCTGAGTCAGAGTCTCTTCGACTCGATCGGCGGCCGCGAGTGCGCGATGCCGAAGCTCCGTCAGAGCCGCTAACTCGCTTGCCGTAAGTCGCGCCAACTCGACGGCTGGATCACCCAGCTCATTCGCTGTGGTCGGATCACCAGCCGGTTCGTTCGGGTACTGCGCCGAGCCCGGGCCGTCGAGGAGCAGGTACATCCGGTTGATGTACGGGTCGCCGTGGCCGCCGTCGTCGTGCGTCGGCGGGTGATCCGGCAGGTCGGGTCGTTCGCTGAACCGGCCCCGGGGCAGTCCGCCGAGTGGCATCGGTCGACCGTCTCCGCTCAGCACCAGCGCATCGATGCCGACCACGTCGGGGTAGAGCGGCCGGTCCCGGACCACGCCGTTCTGCGGGTCCACGTAGAGCACAGTGCCGTTCTGGTTGAGCGCCACCCAGGCGTGCGAACCGCCGTGCGCCCACTCGGTGACCAGGAACGAGTAGCTGCCGTGGCCGCCCAGCAACAGTTGGTCGTGCAGGTTGCGGTAGCCCCGGTCGGCGGCCTGCCGCGCCTGCGCGGCATCCGTACGTTGGCCGGGGGCGACGAGTTGCTGGAAGCGCCCGCCGGTCACGTCCTCGACCCGACCCGGGCCGCCGGCCTCGCCACGGATGGGGCGCCGGATGTCACCGTCCAGGTAGCCGTCGAAGGTACGTGGCGCCGACACGCGGGGTCGCCCGTGCACCCAGGTTTCGAACAGCGACAGAGTGCAGTCCAGGCAGTTGATGCCCCGGGTGGCGTCGGCTGCGGGACCACCGTCGTTGAGCAGTCGGAACCAGCCGCCCTGTCGGGGGTCGGCGGTGCGGGCGACGGTGCCGTCCGGCTCGCGGGGCATCTGCCGTTCGACGTCGACCTGGTGCAGGGCGAGCGGTGGCCGGAGTCCTCCGGGCTGCCCGTACGGCCGGGAGTCGTCGATCGGCGGCGGATCGTCGTCGCCGGTGAGCCGGGACGGGCCACCAGTTTCCACAGCGCCGAGCGCGAGCGCGCCCACGTCCCGGTTGGCGTGTTCGAAGGTGGCGGTGATGTCCACGACCGGCGGGGCCGTGCTGCCGGCCAGCACCGCGTCTGCCAGGTCACGCCATTCTGAGTACGCGCGTGCCTCCTCGTTCGCGGCGCGCTGCCAGCCGTCGGCCCACTGACGGTTGCCGGCTTGGTGCAGCTGTCGGGCGTAGGTGGCGTACTCGACGGCTCGGCGATCGTGCTCCACGGCACGGGTGCGTAGTCGGGCGGCCTCGGCCTGCCGGCGGGTGTTCTCGAACCCGAGCCGCAGCGACTCGTAGTGCTCCTGGTAGCGCCGCCGCTCGGCGGCCTCCGCAGCGGCGGCCCACTGCGCCGCGTACGAGTCGGTGGTCTCGGGTTCGCGCACCGACGGGGCACCGAACGCGGCCACGTCGACGGGAACCGACGCCCTTCCCCGGGCGGGATGCTCCTCTGGTGCTCGCACCGGTGCGGGCGTCTCCCGGGTCGGGACACGCGACGGCACGGCGAACCGACCCACCACCGGTGCGGCGGCGGCGACCGGCAGCGGCCCGTTGGTGGTGGTCGGGACGCTGAAGGTGACCGGCGCGGCCGGGCCGGGGGCGATCGTCGGTGCGGAGGGGCCGGTCGCCAGAGGCCAGGCGGTCGGTCCGGAGGTGGTGGGGTGCGGTGAGCTGCCGGGGTGGGCCGGGGGCGCAGCGTTGGCAGCCGGAGTGCCGCCCGATTCGAGGGGACCGGCCACGGGTGCGGACACCGACGAAAGCCGCGGATCAGCACCCACCACAGGCTGACTCGGATCAGCAGCCACCGCCGACGTGGCCGGATCGGCGGCCGAAGCAGAATTGACCGGATCGGTGGTCGAAGCAGAGGTGGCCGGATCGGCACGCACCGCCCACGTGGCCGGATCGGTGGTCACCGCCACAAGCGGGGGGTTGGCCGTGACCGGCTGGGACGGGCCAGCTCTCTCCCCGAACGGCCCGCCCGTCGACGTCGTCGTCTCGGAAGCACTTACCGATCGGTGCACACCTTCCACATCGGACACCGCACCGAACGGCATCGTTGCCGACGTGTGCGCGTCGGGCGCGACCGCCGCAGGCGAGACCGCCGCAAACGGGAGCCCCGCAGACGAGACCGCCGCAGACGGCAGCGCCGCAGATGCGGCCCCGAGGGAGGAAGACGACGCCGCAGCGGCCGCGTCCCCTGCAGCAGGCAGTACGGACGGAAGGGAGGGACCCGCGTACGACCCTCCGGCGAGGGCGTTTGCCTGCGCATCGAGCCGGGCGCGTAGCGCGTGGTCGGTCTGGCCGGTCGCGGAACCGGTGGCCCCGGACGCGGCGGCGCGCGCCACGTCCTCCATCGAGGTCAGGCCCTGACCGGTGGCCAGGCTCGCGGCGCTCTCGGCGAGCACCTCGCCGGTCATCTCCCGCCCCAGGTGCTCGCCGACTTTCGCCGCTCGCCCGGTCGCGTGCCGGCCCAGACCGGCCAGCGGTGCCACCGCCCCACCGGCCAGCCCGCCGACCGCCGAGGCACCGAGATCGGTGAGGTCCAGGCCGTGTGCCCGCCCGGTGGAGTTCTGGTACGCCTGGGTGGCCAGGGTGATCCCGGCCTCCTCGGTGGCCTCCTCCAGCCCTTCCCGGGCGGCCCGCTTGGCGAGCCCGCGTACACCGCCTCGGGCGGCCTCCTTGGCGGCCCGTTCGCCGGCCTCCTTGAGCCCGTGTCTGAGGGATTTGCTGGCGAGTTGGCCCATCAGCCGCTTGAAGATCTGTTGCACCAGTAGCCGGGTCGCGGTGATTGCCGCGCCGGCGGCCGGGGTGGCGGCGCCTGCGGTCAGCACCGCCGCCACCGCCACGGTGAGCAGCTCGACGACCAGGATGCCCAGCTCGATCCAGACTTCGAGTTTGGCGCCCTCAATGTCGCAGCCGCACTCCTCGACCAGCCGGCCCAGGTCGGCGGTTACCGCGAGCAGCACGGGCAGCGGGGCGTCGGCACCCTCGGCGATCCCCCGCCAGGCCGCTTCGAACGCCGCGTCGACCGCCCCGACACCGCCGTACCCGTTGTGCACCTCGGCGGCGGCCGCTGCGGCGTCGGCGTGCGGCCCGGCGAGCACGGAGGCGACCGCGTACCACTTGTCGGCGACGTCCCAGACGGCTCGTTCGTTGCCCTCCGGCCACTGCACGCCGACCACCCAGTCGAGGGCCTCGTAGATCCAGCCGGGCACG
This sequence comes from Micromonospora sp. NPDC005171, assembly GCF_040608575.1. NCBI lineage: Bacteria > Bacillati > Actinomycetota > Actinomycetes > Micromonosporales > Micromonosporaceae > Micromonospora > Micromonospora sp. NPDC005171. The sequence goes on from NZ_JBEXIM010000002.1 coordinate 373,498, forward strand.
TCCCACGGCGCGTAGTCCAGGGGGTGCGGGATGGGACTCGGCAGCACGCTCATCGGGATCGTCGGCCGTCAGCGCCGGTCGGCGGCCCGACCGACCCGGGCGGCGCTGGCCCCGTCGGTCTGCACGCTCGCGTCGACCGCCTCGACCACGTCGCCGCCCAGCTCGGTGAGCCGGTGCCCGACGCCGGCCCAGGCGCGCAGCACGGTCTGCTCGAACCCGCGGTAGTTGCGCTCGAAGGCGGCGCCGATGTCGTCGCGGCCCCAGGGCCGGGCACCGCTGGCGGCCTCGATCGCGCCCCCCTCCACCGCGCGGCGGGCCGTCACCGCCTCACCGGCGAGTGCCAGGTCGGCACCGCCCCGGCGGGCCCGGGACGGATCAAGCCAGAGCTGCCCGTCGGTCATGCCTTCGCCTCACCTTTGCCGAGTACGGCGTCGGCCCGACCGAGCAGCGCGGCGTAGTCGCCGGTCTTGAGGAAGTCCATCGTCCCGGAGCCGGCCGGCATGCTCTCGGCGACGAGGTCGCGGGTGGCGTCGGCGGCGGCGGTCGCGGCGGCCCGGATAGTTTCGGTGACCTTTCCGCCGAGCGCCCCGGCGTCGCGGTCCCGGTAGATGGCCGGGGTCAGCTCGACCTCGATCAACTGGCCCTGGGCGCCCACTGTCGCAGTGACCTGCCCGTCGGCCGACCTGCGGGTCACCCGGAGTGCGGCGAGTCGCGTCTGGAGCGTGTCCAAACCGGATCTGAGCTGCTGGTATTGCCCGTACACGTCGTCGAATCGGGCCCGTAGCTCGCGATTGACGCCCCGGTCCGCCTGTTCGTCCACCGCCGCCCTCCCCGTCACCGTCGGTAGAGCGAAACAATACCGGCCGCCATCGATCCGTGTAGTCCGGTAGTTTCAATGCGTGATCGACCGACAACAGGCCGAGCAGCTCGCGGCCACCTGGGCCCGCCGTGACTCGCAGCGCCTCGGCCACGAGTGCACAGCGATGGTCGACGAGTTCGACCTGGGTTACGTCATCACGTCCGTCGTGCCCACCGAGGTGCGCACGGTGCCGGGTGACCTGCCGACGACGGTCATCGACAAGCAGACCGGCACTGTCACCACCTGGCCCCGGGTGCCGAGCACTGTGGTGGCGGAGCTGTACCGACGTAGCCAGCCTCCGGGGCCGACCGCTCCCCGCACCGTCGATCCGTCGAGCCTGCTGGTGCGGGAAATCCACCGCGGCGCCACCCCGAACACCGCCGCGCACCTGACCATCGACGGGCGGATCTGGACGGCCCAGGGCACGAAGGCCGACGTGCCGCTCAACCATCACCCGCTGGTGAGCGACTATCTGCACCAGTTGCCTCCCGGCGACCTGGTTCGCGGCGGGGCGGCTCACGCCGAGCTGATCGTGGTCTCCGACGTCCTGCACGAGTACGACCACCGCCGCGCCGCCGAGGGCATCGCGCCGATGGGGCGGGCCGAGGCGGCGGCACTGCTGGAGGGCGCCCGCTTCGAGATCTTCCGGATCCGTGAGCCGGGTGATCCGGCTGGTGGGCCCGCCGAGCGGCCCTGCGACTCGTGCCTCAACTTCCTGGTGCGGGCGAACGTCCTGCCGGAGTCGGCCCGCGCCTACACCGAGACCTGGCTCGCGCCGGAGGCACCCGACCCCGATCCTGGGCGTTTTCCGGCGGAGGTCGCGAACGCGCTGGTCGCGGCCGGTTGGCGACCGCACATCGGGGATCAGATCATGGCCGCCGCCGCCGTACGGGACGTCACGTCGGTGTCGGGGCGCAACCATCAGCACGAGGTCTTTCCCGCCGCCGTGGAGGCGCTCACCGCGTTCCCCAGCCTGGTCGGCGCGCGGCGCGGCCGGGGCGAGCAGGTGTGGATCTCCCGTTTCGACATCCGCCCGCACACCATCGCGCACACCGCCGACACCCTCGCGGACTTCGGCGCGGTGCTCGGCGTACGCCTCTTTCCGATCGGCACCGAGCAGCAGGACAGCATCCTGGCGGTGGACGAACGCGGTCGGGTGTTCGCGCTCGACCAGGCCGGCGAGTGGTTCCTCGGCGACACCATCGACGCCGCGCTGACCACCCTGCTGCTCGGCCGCGCCCCCGCCCGGGTTCGCGACGACGGCACCTGGCAGGCCGACTAGCCCGGCACCGTGCCGCGTCCTAGAGCGCGAGGCCGGTCAGCACCATGACCCGGGGCTCGGTGTAGTCGTCCATAGCGCTGCGCAGCCCTTCCCGGCCGACGCCGCTGCCCTTCACTCCGCCGTACGGCATCTGGTCGGCGCGGTACGACGGCACGTCGCCGACGATCACCCCGCCCACCTCCAGCGCGCGGGCGGCGGCGAAGGCCACGTCCAGGCGCCGGGTGAAGACGCCGGCCTGCAGGCCGTACGCCGAGTCGTTGACCGCGGCGAACGCGGCCTGGTCGTCGGCGACCGGGGCGACCACCAGCACCGGCCCGAACACCTCCTCGGCCACGACCTTGGCGTTCGCCGGCACGCCGGTGAGCACTGTCGGGGGGTAGGTCGCGCCGTCGCGGAGGCCGCCCACCTCGACGGTGCCGCCAGCGGCGACGGCCTCGGCCACCCACGTCTCGACCCGGCGGGCCGCGTCCTCGGACACCATCGGCCCGACGTCGGTCAGCTCGGACGCCGGGTCTCCGGTCCGCAGTCCCCGCACCGCCGCCACCAGCCGGGGCAGGAAGTCGGCGTACCGGGCGTGGTGCACGTACACCCGCTGGACGGCGATGCACGACTGGCCGGCCTGGTAGTTGGCGAACGTCGCGATGCGCTGCGCGGCGAAGTTCAGGTCCTCGTCGGTGGTCCAGTCCGCGCAGAGCACAGCGGCGGCGTTGCCACCCAACTCCAGTGTCACGTGTTTCTCCGGCGCGGCGCGACGGATGGCCGCGCCGACCGGCCCGGAGCCGGTGAACGACACCACAGGTAGCCGGGGGTCGGTGACCAGTTCGGCGGCGCGGTCGTTGGGCAGCGGCAGTACCGAGAACATCCCGGCCAGGAGGTCGGTCTCGGCCAGTAGTTCGCCGAGCAGCAGCGCGGACAGGGGGGTCGCGGGCGCGGGCTTGACGATGATCGGAGCGCCGACGGCGATGGCCGGTGCCACCTTGTGGGCGACCAGGTTGAGCGGGAAGTTGAACGGCGTGATGCCCAGCACGGGCCCTCTCGGCACCCTGCGGACCAGCGCGATCCGCCCGCCGGCGGCCGGGTCGGTGTCGAGTCGTTGCAACTCGCCGGAGAATCGCCTGGCCTCCTCGGCGGCCCAGCGGAAGGTCGACACCGCACGCCCGACCTCGGCGCGGGCCCACTTGAGCGGCTTGCCGTTCTCCGCGGTGATCAGGGCGGCGATCGCGCCCGCGCGCTCGGCGAGCCGCCGGGACACGTGGTCGAGGGCCGCCGCGCGGGCGTGCGCGGGCAGGGCCGCGGCCTGCGCGGCCACCCCGGCCGCTGCGGCGACGGCGGCGTCGACCTGGTCGGGCGTGGCAACTGTGGTACGCCCGACGGGGCGGCCGTCGTACGGGTGGTGGACGGTCAGGTCCCCCTCGCCGGTGGCGGGGCGGGAGGCGACGAAGAAGGGTGCGGGCTCCACGGCGAGCAGCGTAGCCGAGGGATGAGCCGACGGAAACAGTCGCGATAACCCTTGTCTGCCGCGAATTCAGTAGCGAAGATGGCAGAGAGATTGCGATAACCGCCGCAGAAACGCGCCCCCGGCCCCCTCGGAGTGATCCCGCCATGAGTGACCAGCAGCAGCTGCGCAACTTCGTCAACGGCTCCTACGTCGACCCGGTCGATGGCGGTTACGCCGACCTGGTCGACCCCTGCACCGGTGAGGTGTTCGCCCAGGCCCCGGTCTCCGGCGCCGCCGACGTGGATGCGGCGATGAGCGCCGCCGCCACCGCCTTCGAGAGTTGGCGGGAGGTCACCCCCGCCGAGCGACAGCGGGCGCTGCTCAAGCTCGCCGACGCCGTGGAGGCGCGCGCCGCCGAGCTGGTCGACGCCGAGGTCCGCAACACCGGCAAGCCCCGCCAGCTCACCGCCGAGGAGGAGCTTCCCCCGGCGGTGGACCAGTTCCGGTTCTTCGCCGGCGCCGCCCGGATGTTGGAGGGACGGTCCGCCGGGGAGTACCTGGCCGGGCACACCTCCTACGTGCGGCGTGAGCCGATCGGCGTCTGCGCGCAGGTCACCCCCTGGAACTACCCGCTGATGATGGCGGTCTGGAAGATCGCCCCCGCGCTCGCCGCCGGCAACACTGTGGTGCTCAAGCCGTCGGACACCACCCCGGTGTCGACGCTGCTGCTCGCCGAGATCGCCGCGGAGTTCTTCCCGCCGGGGGTGTTCAACGTGGTCTGCGGCGACCGGGACACCGGTCGTACCCTCGTGTCGCACCCGACCCCGCAGCTGGTGTCGATCACCGGCTCGACCCGCGCGGGCATGGAGGTCGCCGCCGCGGCGGCCCCCGACCTGAAGCGGACCCACCTGGAGTTGGGCGGCAAGGCCCCAGTGGTGATCTTCGACGACGCGGACGTGGCGGCGGCGGCCGAGGCCATCGCGCTGGGCGGCTACTTCAACGCGGGGCAGGACTGCACGGCGGCCACCCGGGTGCTGGCCGGCCCCGGCATCCACGACGACTTCGTGGCGGCGCTCGCCGAGCAGGCCCGCAACACGAAGACCGGCGCCCCGGACGACGCCGACGTGCTCTACGGCCCGCTGAACAACGCCAACCAGCTCACCCGGGTCAGCGGGTTCGTGGACCGCGTGCCGGACCACGCGGCGATCCAGACCGGTGGGTCCCGGCAGGGCGAACGCGGTTACTTCTACGCGCCGACTGTGGTCTCCGGGCTGCGTCAGGCCGACGAAATCATCCAGGACGAGGTGTTCGGGCCGGTCATCACCGTGCAACGCTTCTCCGACGAGGACGAGGCGGTGCGCTGGGCCAACGGCGTCGACTACGGCCTGTCCGCGTCGGTGTGGACGCGGGACCACGGCCGGGCCATGCGGATGACCCGTCGACTGGACTTCGGGTGCGTCTGGGTCAACACGCACATCCCGTTCGTCTCGGAGATGCCGCACGGCGGCTTCAAGCACTCCGGGCACGGCAAGGACCTCTCGGTCTACAGCCTGGAGGACTACACCCGGATCAAGCACGTCATGCACAACCTGGAGAGCTGACCCATGCCGTCGAGCGAGGAGCTGCACAAGCGGCGCGGCGATGCGGTGGCCCGGGGTGTCGGCAGCGTGATCCCGTCCTACGTGGACCGCGCATCCGGCGGGACGATCACCGACGTCGACGGCCGGGAGTGGATCGACTTCGCCGCCGGCATCGCCGTAACCAGCGTGGGCAACTCGGCCCCGAGGGTGGTCGAGGCGGTCCGGGCGCAGGTGGACCGCTTCACCCACACCTGCTTCATGGTCGCGCCGTACGAGTCGTACGTGGCCGTGTGCGAGCAGCTCAACGCGTTGACGCCCGGCGGGTTCGAGAAGCGCTCGGCGTTGTTCAACTCCGGCGCGGAGGCGGTGGAGAACGCGGTGAAGGTCGCCCGACACGCCACCGGGCGGCCGGCGGTCGTGGTGTTCGACCACGCGTACCACGGCCGGACCAACCTGACCATGGCGTTGACCGCGAAGAACATGCCGTACAAGCACCGGTTCGGGCCGTTCGCCGGGGAGATCTACCGGGTGCCGATGTCGTACCCGCTGCGCGACGGCGGGCTCTCCGGCGCGGAGGCCGCTACCCGGGCCATCGAGATGATCGAGAAGCAGGTCGGCGCGGAGAACGTCGCCGCGCTGCTCATCGAGCCGATCCAGGGCGAGGGCGGCTTCGTCGTACCCGCGCCGGGTTTCCTGCCCGCGCTGCGGGCCTGGGCGACGGCCGCCGGGGTGGTCTTCGTCGCCGACGAGATCCAGACCGGTTTCTGCCGTACCGGTGACTGGTTCGCCTGTCAGCACGAGGGCGTCGAACCCGACCTGGTGACCCTGGCCAAAGGCATCGCCGGTGGTCTGCCGCTGGCTGCGGTGACCGGTCGGGCCGAGCTGATGGACGCGGTGCACGTGGGCGGGCTCGGCGGCACGTACGGCGGCAACCCGATCGCCTGCGCCGCCGCGCTGGGCACCATCGAGACCATGCACGAACTGGACCTGGCCGGCGCGGCCCGACGGATCGAGTCGCTGCTGGTCCCCCGGCTCCGGGCCATCGCCGAACGGGATCCCCGGGTCGCCGAGGTACGCGGTCGGGGCGCGATGCTCGCCATTGAGTTGGTGCTGCCGGGCACGCTGACCCCCGACCCGGTCGCCACCGCGGCGATCTCGGCGGCCTGTCACGCCGCCGGCCTGCTCACCCTGACCTGCGGCACGTACGGCAACGTGCTGCGCTTCCTGCCCCCACTGGTGATCTCCGACGAGCAGATCATCCGGGGGGCGGACCTCCTCGACGCCGCGTTCGGCTGAGCGGCTGAGGGGCCCGGCGCACGGGCCCCTCCGCCGACGTCAGCGAAGCACCTCGACAGTGTTGCGGCGCACCAGGTTCTTGCCCGGCTCGCGGATCTGCTCCATGGCGGCGGAGTTCAGCAGCACACAGCTGCCCGACGGTCCGGTCACCGTCACAGTGGTCGCCCGGTTGTTGTCCAGGTTGGTCACCCGCAGCCGGGTACCCACCGGGAACTGCCCGCTGGTCGCCGCCGGCCCGGCCGCCTCCTCGAAGAAGGTGATCGCCCCCGAGCACGCCGACCGGGGCGCCGGGCCGGGCGCGCCGGGCGACGCTGCGCCGGGGCGGACGGTGCCGGGGGCCGGGGCGCCGGCGGGCGGCGCCGCGCCGTCGACGCGTTCCACCACGTTGCGGCGGATCACGTTCTTCCCCGGCTCGCGGACCAACTCCATGGCCGCCGCGTTGAGCAGCACGCAACTGCCCGACGGTCCGGTCACCGTCACAGTGGTCGCCCGGTTGTTGTCCAGGTTCGTCACCCGCAGCCGGGTACCCACCGGGAACCGGTCGCTGGTCGCCGCCGGCGCACCGCCCTCCGCCGAGAAGGTGACCGAGCCGGAGCAGACCGACGACCGGGCCGGGGCCGTGTCGGCGAACCCGAAACTGGTCCCCACCGACACGCCCACCACGGCGAGCACCGCCACACCCGCCGCCAGCACGTGCCTGCGCTGAACCCTCATCGCCGTCACTCCCGTCCTCGGTGGTGTCTTCACCCACCTGGTACGGACCGGAGCGCCCTACCGTTCAGCCGGCACGGGTATCGATCGTGCGGCGGCCAGGTCCACCGGCCCGTACCGGGTGTGCGGCGCCCCGGTGATCAGCGCCCAGTAACGGTCGCCGTACGACCAGTGCCACCACTCGGTCGGGTAGTTGATCATCCCCGCGCCGCCGAGGGCGTCCACCATGATCTGCCGGTGCCGCCTGGCGGTGCCGCCGATCGCCGGCGCGTCGGTGAAGCAGGCGTCGGCGCTGTCCTCGGGGGTGGCGTCGATGGCCGTGCCCAGGTCCAGCTCCACACCGTCGTCGGTGCAGAGCGTCAGGTCCACCGCCCCGCCCGTGCTGTGCGGGGCCACCTCGACAGGTGAGACGAACTTCGTGGTCTCCCGGTGCAGCCGCTGCGGCGACCAGTCCGGGTGCCGTCGGCGCAGCTCGTCCCGGTAGCCGGTGAAGATGGCCAGCTGCGCCTGGTACGGCCGGTAGCCCTCGACCACCAACAGGCGCAGCCCACCGGGCAGGGCACGCTGCGCGGCCAGCAGGCGGTCCACGACACCGGCCCGCAACCGGGCGTACGCCCCGGCCGGGTCGACAGCCCGGCCGTCGAGCCGCAGCTCCGGCAACTCACGCAGGTCCACGAACTCCTCGCCGTCGTCGACGCTGCGCACTGCCGCCACCCGGGGATCGGAGAGCAGGATCATCGGACGCTCCCCGCCGTGCTCGCAAACCGTTCCGCGTGCCGGACCCGAGCCAACTCGACAAGCCGGTCCACCACCTCCCGATAGCTGACCCCGACGGCGGCCCACACCTTCGGGTACATCGAGTGCGCGGTGAAGCCGGGCATCGTGTTCAGCTCGTTGACGTACAACTCACCGGCCGTCTCGTCGTAGAAGAAGTCGACCCGGGCCAGGCCCCAACCGCCGATCGCGGCGAACGCGCGCAGCGACAACTCGCGGACCCGCGCGGTCACCTCGTCCGGCAGCACGGCGGGGACGATCATCGGGTCGGCGTCGCCGAAGTACTTCTGCTGGTAGTCGAACCAGCCGCCGGCGACCCGCACCTCGCCCACCGCCGACGCCTCGGGACGCCAGCCGCCGAGCACCGCGCACTCCAACTCCCGGCCGGCGACCCCCTGCTCGACCATGACGAGCTGGTCGTGGCGAAGCGCCTCCTGCACGGCGGCGGCCAGGTCGTCACCAGCACCGACCCGGGAGATGCCGATCGACGAGCCCATGCTGGCCGGCTTGACGAAGAGTGGCCGGCTCAGCCCGGTCACCAGCTTCTCCGGGTCGTCCACCGCCCGATAGGTGTGCGCGTCGAACGACACGTCCGGGGTGACGGGGATGCCCTCGGCGCGCAGCGCCCGCTTCATCGCCACCTTGTTCATGCCGACCGCCGAGGCGAGGATGCCGCACCCGACATACGGCACGTTCAGCGACTCCAGCAGCCCCTGCACCACGCCGTCCTCGCCGTACGGGCCGTGCAGCACCGGGAAGACCACGTCCAGCTCGGCGTGCACCGCGCCGGGGGCGTTACCGGCGGTCACCTGCACGACGCCCGGACGCCTACCGGCCCGCAACTCGACGGCCGGCCCGGTCACCACCAACTGGTCGTCGATGGCCCGCTCGCCGGCCGGACGGTCGCGCAACTCGGCCAGCAGCGCGTCCGGCATCAGCCGTAACCCGCCGCTGCGGGTGACGCCGATGGCGACCGTGCGGTAGCCGCCGCCGGCGAGCGCCCGGGCCACCCCGAGCGCGGAGGCACAGGAGACCTCGTGCTCCGCCGACGGTCCACCGAACAGGATTCCGATCCGAACTGGCGCGCTCACGCCGCCGCCCCTTCCCCAGTCAGGTCGGCGGACCGCGGGCCCATCAACTGGGCCACCAGCGCCGCTTCCACGTTTCCGCCGGTCAGCACCACGCCGACCGTCCGCTGCCGGTCTCCTTCCGGCGCGAGCCGGAGGGCACCGGCCAGGCCCGCGGCCCCGGACGGCTCGGCGAGCACCTTGAGCTCCGTCAGGATCAGCCGGAACGCCGCAGCGATCTCCTCGTCGTCGACCCGGACGACACCGCGCAGCGTGTCCCGCACGATGGCGAACGGCAGCTCACCCACGCAGGACGGCCGCAGCCCGTCCGCGATGGTGGACGCCGGCGGGACCGGCACCCGAACACCTGCCGCCAGGCTGCGGGCGAGCGAGTCGCAGCCCACCGGCTCCACGCCGTACACCTCGATGCCGGAGCCGGCGGCGGCCAGGCACGCGCCGGCCACCCCGCCACCCCCACCTACCGGTACGACAAGCACGTCCAACGGTGTACCCGCGCGCTCGGCGTCCTCGATCAGCTCCAGGCTCGCGGTGCCCTGCCCGGCGATCACGTCCGGGTGGTCGTACGCGTCGATGACGGGGTGACCGCTCTCGTCGCTGAGCCCGTTTGCCACCGCCACCCGCTCCTCGACGCCGGTGCCGGCGAACACCACCCGCGCCCCCGCCGCGCGCGCCCGGTCGACCTTCGTCGGTGCCGCGTCGACCGGCAGCACCACTGTCGCCGCGAGCCCGTGCTCCCGGGCCGCCAACGCCACCGCCACCGCGTGGTTGCCGGTGCTCTGCGCGATCACCCCGGTGTGGCCGGCTGCGGCGAGGCGGCCGACCGCGCGCAGCGCGCCCCGCATCTTGTACGAGCCGCCGTGCTGGAGGTTCTCCGCCTTCAGCAGGACCCGCGCCCCGGCGAGCTCGTCGATCACCGGGGACCGCAGCACGGGGGTGCGGACCACCCGGCCGGCAAGCCACCGACCGGCCTCCTCGACGTCGGTCCGGACCTGGCCAAAGGTGCGTGTCATCGTCTCTCCTTTTCGGGCACACCACAGGCGGGATCCAGCGGTACGTGGACCCCGGTGAAGGTGGGTGGAAGTGTCAGTTCACGACGGGTAGCTGGACGTCGACCCGCAGGCCGCCGTACTCGGCGGGCCGGGCCGCGATGATGCCGTCGTGGGCCTGCGTGATCGACCGGGCGATGGCCAGGCCCAGACCGGCCCCGCCGCCCTGCGAGGTCCGGTCCCGGGCGAGTCGGCGGAACGGTTCGAACAGCCCGGCCACCGCCTCGGCCGGCACGGGCTGGCCGGTGTTCACCACGGACAGCGCCGGTACGCCGCTCACCACGACGGTCAGCGAGCCGCCCGGCCGGTTGTACTTGATCCCGTTCTCCACCAGGTTGGTGACCAGGCGCTCCAGCAGCACCCGCTCACCGACGACGACCCTGGGTCCGAGATGGGTCTCCACTGTGATCCCGGCCTCCCGGGCCCGGTCCACGTACCCGGCCAGCACCGCCTCCACGATCGTGTCCAACCGCTGCGGTATCCGCGAACGGAGGCCCTGGTCGCTTTCGCTGAGCGCGAGCAGGCCCTCGATCAGGCGTTCGTTGCGCTCGTTGGTCTCCAGCAGCTGGCTGGTCAACAACTCCAACTGCTCGCCGGTGAGCGTCCTGGCCATGCCAACCTCGATGAGCGTCCGCTGCACCGCGAGGGGCGTCCGCAGCTCGTGCGAGGCGTTCGCCGCGAACCGCCGCTGCCCCTCGTACCCGGCGGAGACGCGTTCCATCATCTCGTCGATCGCCCGGGACAGCCGGGCCAGCTCGTCGCGGCCCCGGGGTCGGATCCGGTGACCGAGGTTCTGCGGGCCGAGGTGACCGATCGGCCCGGCCAGGTCAGCGACCGGGCGCAGGCACCACACCGCAGCGAACCAGAGCCCCACCAGGGCGGCCACTGTCACCAGCAGCACGGCCCCCAGGGGCAGCATGTACGCCCCCGGTCGCACGTCGCGGCACACCGTCGGCAACCCGGGCATGGGCAGGTCGCAGAACTGCTGCCCCCAGGTCCAGGTCACCCCCGCCAGCCACTTGCCCATCGCCGGCAGCACCGGCCCGGCCAGCAGCGCCAGGAGACCGACCAGCAGCACCCGACGGCGGGGCGTCCAGCTCACGCCGTACCGCCGATGCGGTAGCCGGCCTTCGGAACTGTGTGGATGATCGCGGGATCGCCGAGCTTCTTGCGCAGGGTCATCACGGTGACCCGTACGGCGTTGGTGAACGGGTCGGCGAACTCGTCCCAGGCCTGCTCCAGCAACTCCTCCGCGCTGACCACCTGACCCTCCGCGCGCAGCAGCACGTGCAGCACCGCGAACTCCTTCGGGCTCAACGCGAGCGGGCGGCCGTCCCGGGTGGCCAGGTGGCGGCCCACGTCGAGCGCCAGGCCGTCCTGGGCGAGCACCGGTGGCAGCGCCGGCGTGGACCGTCGCCCGAGGGCCTGCACCCGGGCCACCAACTCGGCGAAGGCGAACGGCTTGGTCAGGTAGTCGTCCGCGCCGAGGCCGAGACCCTCCACCCGGTCCCGGATGCCGGCCGCCGCGGTGAGCAGCAGCACCCGGGTGCCGACCTGCGAGTCGGCGATGCTGCGGCACACCTCGTCGCCGGTGTGACCGGGCATGTCCCGGTCCAGCACCGCGACGTCGTACCGGTTCACCCCGACCCGCTCCAGCGCACCGTCACCGTCGTAGCAGACGTCGACAGCCATCGAAAGGCGGCGCAGCCCTTCGGCCACCGTGTCCGCCAACAACCGCTCGTCGTCCGCCACCAGCACCCGCACGTTTCCCGCTCCCCCGAGTTCGGCTTGCCGGGCATACCGTCGCAGGCCCGGGTTAAGGGTTCTGTAAGCACCCGTCGCAGCCATCCTCCACGCGAGTGTCCGGCGGGCAAACCATCGCCAGCCAGGGGATGTCGACTTCGTACCCGGAGCACGCCAGCTGCGTCGTCCGTCCCCGAAGGCCACGGCGGTTGGCGCTCACGGGTGAGCTGCGTCACGATGGGGGCCGAGGAGGTCGTCCAATGGCTGACCCGTGGCTCGCCCTGAAATTCGGCGTCGATCCGGCGGAGCGAACCCGCAAGCCCCCCGCCGCGTCGCGTCGCGTCGCGTCGCGTCGCGTCGCGTCGATCATGGAATTGTGGTGGGCCTTAAATCCTATTTCACACCTTTCGCGAGGCACCACAACTCCATGATCGACGAGGCTGGGCTGGGCGGGGCCGGCGCAGGCGGCTGGGGGCGGCTATGGGCGGAGGAGGGGGGACAAGGTTCGGATGATGTGGGCGGGGCGACGGTAGAGGTCCTGGTCCGTGAAGTGGCGCATTTGCCAGCCGTTGGCAGCGAGCCAGTTCATTCGGGCGCGATCGTGCCGGAGGCGAACACGGTCCAGATGGGACGATCCGTCGTACTCGACGCCGACGCGGTGTCGCCGATACCCAAGATCCAGGCGGTAGAGCGGTATTCCGTTGCTGTCCGGGACCCAAATCTGCGGCTCGGGCGCCGGCAGGCCGCCGTCCAACAGCACCAAGCGCAGCTGACTCTCCTGCCGACATTCCGCCCGAGGATCGGCGCGTGGCACGAGGTCGCGTGCCTGACAGACTCCGCGCAACCGGTCGTGCCGAGCGACCTCGACCCTCAGTTCTTCCGGCCGACAGGCGCCTACCCGAAGACAAAGATCCAGCAGCGGCATCGCCTCCATGCGACGCAACAACCGGGCCAGGTCCACCGCGCACCTGGCAGCGGGTGCACAGGGCACTCCGGCCAGCAGTGCCGGATCACGTACCGGCAGCACTGCCTCGTGGGTAACCACGCCTCGTATACGGGGGACGTTCTCCCCCGCTGGCACGATCACGTGCACGTTGGGGCTTCGCGCGTCGCCGAAGCCATGCAGTTGCGCGCCGGTGTGAAAGCCGACGACGGCGCTGGGAGGCAGCCGTCGGAAGATTGCCGGCAGGCGTCCGGCCTGGTCGACCGACGGCGCGTAGACGCCCCGCGACAGCCGGTTCAGGCGGGACTGCTCGGTCAACCTACGCACTTGTTCCCGGCTGAGACCGGCCGCGAGTAACTCCGAGTATCGATACGAAGGCTCTGCCATGCCGCAGGAATCTGCAGCACCACTTCACCAACCCTCGACCCCAACGACGCGCTCTGTGGATAACCACCGACCCTGTGCACAACCCCCGCAGCCCTCCCCAACCGTGCTATAGCGCACCGAGTCCGCCACCCGAGTCGATCATGGAGTTGTGGTGGCGGACAAGTGCCTTGGAACAGCACCTTCCGCCCACCACAACTCCATGATCCACTCGGCAAGGGGCGGGGGCCGGGATTAGTCGCAGGCTACGCCGTCGCCGTCTCGGTCCAGGTCGTAGATGTCGTCGCCGATCACTCGGATTGGTCCGCTGACGTAGGCGGGGCCGTTGCCACTGCCACCCGCGCAGTCGACGTCGCTGGCGATCGGGACGCAGCCGCTGTAGTTCGGGTCGCAGTTCGACGACTGCTGCTTCTTGGTGCCGACCGCGACGACCTGGGTCACCGGCTGCTTCGTCACGACGGACTTGACCAGCTTCTTGGCCGTCCGCACGCCATCGGTGGTGGTCACCTCGTAGGTCAGGGTCCGGACACCGTTCACACCCTTGGTGCGGACGACCCGCTTCCCCTCGGCCAGCGACGAGTCCTTCACGGTCCGCTCGCCGTGGCGGATCGTGGCCCGCTCCGTCACTGTCGTCACCTGCACCACGGGCACGGCTGCCGCTGACGAGGTTGCCGAGGCGGGCGTCGATGAGGGCGTGGCGAGAGGCGCGCTGGAGGCCTCGGCGATCGGCGACACCTCCTCGGTCGGCTCGCCGGGCGCGGCCAGGATCGGCTGCTGCGGTTCCTCGGCTGCGGTTCCGGTCTTGGATGACTCCGGCTCGCCGGTCAGCGCACCGACGATGGCGGTGCCGACGCAGCAGAGCAGCAGGATCGACAGGGCCACCGAGCCGAGGATCACGGCGACGCGGCTGGCGGGGGTGGCTCGGCGGAACCAGTTTGGTCGCGGCGCCTGGCCGTACGGCGGCGGGTACGGCGGCCCCGGGTTCTGTGGTGGTTGCATCGTCACGGCGATGAGTGTCGTCGCAAACACCGTGGGCAATATCCACCGTCGCGCTCGTCACCTGCGCCTTTCGCCTCGCGGGAAGATCGGTGGGCGCGGTTGCGGGCGACGAGTCGACAGGCCCGGCAACCCTCCAGGTCGGCCGGGCAGGGCCGATCGTGCGGGTATCAGCACCACCAAAAGCCGCAGATCACCACGCACCGGATCGACCGGAGAGCGGATGTCCAATCGCGTCGGCGGGACTGTCGCGATGCCGTCACCGGGGCCGCGTTCACCGCTCCTCCAGGCCCCAGGGCGAGCCGTAGTTGGTGAGCAGGTCGAGGAACGGCATCGGCGGCAGCGCCTCCGGCCCGAGCACCCCGACACCGGCCCACGCGCCGGTGGCGAGCAATTCCAACGCGACGACCGGGTTGACGGCGGTCTGCCAGACCACCGCCTGGTGCCCGTACTCCCGCATCGACCACTCGTTGTCGACCACGTGGTACAGGTAGACCTCGCGGGGTTGCCCGTCCGGGCCGAGGCCGCGTACCCAGGTGCCGGCGCAGGTCTTGCCGCGCATCCGGGCACCGAGCGTGGCCGGGTCGGGCAGACTCGCGGCCACCACGTCACGCGGGGAGACGTCGACGCCGCGCACCCGTACCGGGGAGACCGCGTCCAGACCGAGTTTGTGCAGCGTCTTGAGCACCTCGATGAACTCGTCGCCGAGGCCGTACTTGAAGGTGACCCGCCGGGCCTTGACCCAGCGCGGGATGAGCAGCACCTCCTCGTGTTCGACGTTGACGCACTCGACCGGCCCGATTCCCTCCGGGAAGTGGAAGACCTCCGGCTCGGAGAAGGGTTCGGTGGTGAACCAGCCCCGGTCCCGTTCCCAGACGACCGGCGGGTTGAGGCACTCCTCGATGGTGGTCCAGATGGAGAACGAGGGTGCGAAGTCGTAGCCGTCGACTGTGAGGTTCGCCCCGTCCCGGACCCCGATCTCGTCGATCTCGCTGAACAACTCGTCGGCGGCGTACCGGGCGAACACGTCCGACAGGCCGGGCTCGACACCGATGCCGCACAGCGCCAGGCGCCGGGCCGCCGACCAGGTGTCGGCCAGCGCGAACTGTTCGTCACCGAGCTTCACCCCGGTCTCGGCGCGGGACAGCGACATCGCCATGTCCAGGTAGTCAGCGCCCGCGGTGAACGCGCCGTTGAAGATCGGCATGACGAACCGGGGGTCGACGGCGTTCAGCACGTGGGTGATCCGGTGCTCCCGGCACAGCGCGGTGATCGCGTCGGCCGAGGCGGCGTCCACCTGGGCGGCGACGAAGCGGTCACCGTGCCCGGCGACGGCCCGCTGGGCGCGAACGGGGTCGTGGTCGGCGACCACGATGGTCTCGAAGAAGGTCCGTCGGGCGGCGATGGCTACGGCGGCGGAGCCGACGCCACCGGCGCCGACGAGGAGGACACGCATCAGGAATCAAACCCCAAACCGAAACGATCGAGAGTACGGAGCCAGAGGTCGCGCCGACCCTCGCGCGCGTCGGCGCGGGCCAGTGACCAGCGGGTGAGATTGATGCCGACCGCGCGGACGGGTTCCGGCGGGAACGGCAGTGGCTTGCGGCGAACCAGGTCGAGCCGGGTCAGCGGGGTGTTCCCGCCGTCGAGCAGGTCGAGCAGCACCCGGGCGCCGAAGCGGGTGGCCCCGACGCCGAGGCCGGTGTAGCCGGCGGCGTACGCCAGCCGGCCGCCGTAGGCGGTGCCGAAGAACGGGCAGAACCGGGTGCAGGTGTCGATGACCCCGCCCCAACGGTGGCTGAACCGCACGTCGGCGAGCTGCGGGAACGTGGTGAAGAAGTGGCGGGCGAGGGTGGCGAAGGTGGCCTGTCGTTGTTCCAACTGGGGTGCGACCCGGTTGCCGTAGTGGTAGACGGCGTCGTAGCCGCCGAAGAGGATCCGGCCGTCGGCGGTGATCCGGTAGTAGTGGAACTGGTTGGCGGTGTCGGCGAGCCCCTGCCGGTTGCGCCACCCGATGGCGTCCCGCTGTTCCGGGGTGAGCGGTTCGGTCATCAGCACGTGGTCGTAGACCGGCACCAGGTAGGCCCGCAGCCGGCGCAGCAGCGGCGGGAACGCGTTGGTGGCCAGCACGACCCGACGCGCCCGTATCGAGCCGGGCAGGCCGGCGGCCCGGGTTTCGGCCCGGTCAGGGTCGGTCGGCAGGGCGGCGGGGTCGGTGCCGAGGGTGACGGCGTGCAGGGCCGCGCCGTCGGCGCGCAGACCGGTGACCCGGGTGTGCTCGTGCACCCGTACGCCGAGGTCGAGGCAGGCGCGGCGCAGACCCCAGGCCAGCCTCGCCGGGTCCACCATGGCCACCCGGTCGGCGTCGAACATGCCCCCCAGGTACGTCGGTGAGTGCACCTCGGCGCGCACCTCGTCCCGGTCGAGCAGCCGCACCCGGTGGCCGTACCGGCGGGCCAGTTCCGCGTCGGCGGCCAGCCCGTCGAGTTGGTACGGCTCGACGGCGACGGCCAGCTCGCCGGTGCGCTCGAAGTCGCAGTCGATGTCGAACGTGGCGACGGTGGCGGCGATGGCGTCCAGGTTGTCCCGGCCGAGGCGTTCCAACTCGCCGACCTCGTCGGGAAACCGGTCCACGCCGTTGGCGAGGCCGTGGGTGAGCGAGGCGGCGCAGAACCCGCCGTTGCGCCCGGACGCGGCCCAACCGCAGGTCCCGGCGTCGACGAGCAGCACGTCCCGGTCCGGGTCGGCCTGTTTCGCCAACAACGCGGCCCACAACCCGCCGTAACCACCGCCGATCACCAGCAGGTCGGCGGAGTGCCGACCGGCCAGTGGCGGCAGCGGGTCGGGGCGGTCCGGGCGATCGAGCCAGTACGGCACGGGTGCCGCGTCGGCCAACGCCCGGCCGGTGTGCGGGAGGGTCATGACGACCGGCGCGCGGGGTGTGCCGGCCCGGCCAGCAGGTCGGCGCGGCGGGCCCGTCGACCGCGCAGCGAACTGAGCCCCACGAGTAGCAGCGCGACCGCGAACATCGCGGTGCCGATCACGTTGACCTGCGGGGGGATACCACGCTGGGCGGCGCCCCAGACGTACATCGGGAACGTGACTGTGGTGCCGGCGTTGAAGTTCGTGATGATGAAGTCGTCGAAGCTCAGCGAGAAGGCCAGCAACGCGGCGGCCACGATGCCGGGAAGCACCAGCGGCAGCGTGATCCGCCGGAAGGTCTGCCACTCGCTGGCGTAGAGGTCCATGGCGGCCTCCTCCAGCCGCCGGTCCATCCCGGCGAGCCGCGCCTTCACCGTGACCACCACGAACGACACGCAGAACATCACGTGCGCGATCACGATCGTCCAGAACCCCTGCGGCACCCCGGCCGACACGAACAGGGCCAGCAACGAGGTGCCCATCACCAGTTCGGGGGTCGCCATCGGCAGGAAGATCAGCACGTTGATCCCGGACCTGCCCCGGAAGCGGTGCCGGACCAGCGCGAACGCCATCAGGGTGCCGAGCACTGTGGCGACCACCGTGGCGATGAAGCCGATCTGCACGCTGCGGACCACCGCGTCACACATGTCCGAGGTGGCACACGGCTGCCGCCAGTTGTCCAGCGTGAACTCGTTGAAGTCGTACGACAGGCGGCTCGACGGGCGGTTGAACGACAGGGCGGCCACCACCAGGATCGGCAGCGCCAGATAGCCGAGCACCAGCAACGCCACGATCATCACCCAGCGGTCCGCCAACCAGCGCGACACCCTCACAGGACCTCCTCCGTGCCGGCCCTGCGTAGATAGCCGAAGACCACCGCGAGGATCGCCGCCATCAGCAGGAACGACAGCGCGGCGCCCTGCGGGTAGTCCAGGCGGACCAGGAACGCCGAGTCGATGACGTTGCCGATCATGTATTCGTTCGGGGTGCCGAGCAGTTCGGCGTTGATGTAGTCGCCGCTGGCCGGGATGAAGAACAGCAGCGTGCCGGCGACCAGACCCGGCATGGAGAGCGGCAGCGTCACCCGACGGAACGCCTGCACCGGGCTGGCGTAAAGGTCGGTGGCCGCCTCCAGCAACCGGTGGTCCAGCCGCTCCAGGCTCGCGTACAGCGGCAGCACCAGGAACGGCAGGAAGTTGTACGTCAGGCCGAGCACCACAGCGAACGGCGTGGCCAGCAGCCGACCGTCCGGGGCGAGCAGGTGCACGTCGCGCAACAGACCGACCAGCGCGCCGTTGTCCGACAGGATCGTCTTCCAGGCCAGCGTGCGGACCAGGAAGCTGGTGAACATCGGCGCTACCACGCACACCAGCAGCAGGTTCTTCCAACGACCGGCCTTCTGTGCGATCGCGTACGCCAGCGGGTAGCCCAGCAGCAGCGCCAGCACCAGGGCCAGCCCGGCGTAGCCGAACGAGCGCAGGAACTGCGGCCAGTACGCCTGCAGCACGTCCGGGTAGTTGCTGACCGCCCAGGTCATCGCGTACCCGGTGGAGAGCGAGCCGCTGGGGTCGTACAGGCTGGCCGCCGCCAACTGCACCAGCGGCACGCCGAAGAAGACGAGCAGCCAGGCCGCACCGGGCAACAACAGGAGGTACGGCAGGAGTCGGCGCCGCCCGGACCGGGCTGCCGGTGGCGCGGGTGGCGGGTGCCCCGCTCCGGTGGGCGCCAGGAGGGTCACGACGCCGCACCCACCGGCTCGTCGAGCACCGGCGACGTCCGGTCGCTGTCGGCGGCGTCACGGGGCAGCAGGAAAGCGTGCCGCGGATCCCAGCACGCCGCCGCCTCGCTGCCTACGGCCACCCGCGTCGACGTTCCGCTGTTGGCGGCGAAGACCGACAACTCGGTGCCCCAGCCGGTGCGCAGCAGGTACTGCGTGCTGACTCCCACGTAGGAGGCGTCGGTGACCACTCCGGTGACGTGCTGATGCCCGGCGGGCACCTGGTCGGCGGAGCCGACCAGAATCAGCTTCTCCGGGCGTACCCCCAGGTGGACCGGGCCGTGGTCGGCCCGCGACCGGCCGACGGGCACCGAGAGGCGCGTGCCGTGCGCCGTGACCGCGACGTCGCCGCCACTGACGCCGGTGGCCTCGCCGGCGAGCAGGTTGGACTGGCCGAGGAAGTTCGCCACGAAGGCGGTGGCGGGAAACTCGTAGATGTCGGCCGGGGCACCCAACTGTTCGATCCGGCCGGCGTTCATCACCGCGACGGTGTCGGCCATGGTCATGGCCTCCTCCTGGTCGTGGGTGACGTGGACGAAGGTGATGCCGACCTCGGTCTGGATGCGCTTCAGCTCGATCTGCATCTGTCGGCGCAGCTTGAGGTCGAGAGCGCCCAGCGGCTCGTCGAGCAGCAGCACCTGCGGCCGGTTGATCAGGGCGCGGGCCAGCGCGATCCGCTGCTGCTGACCTCCGGAGAGCTGGGCGGGGCGGCGGTTGCCGTAGCCGTCGAGTTGCACCAGCGACAGCATCCGGGTGACCTCGTCGTCGACCGAGCGGATGCCACGTCGACGCAGCCCGAAGGCGACGTTCTCGAAGATGGTGAGGTGCGGGAAGAGCGCGTAGCTCTGGAAGACGGTGTTGACCGGTCGCTTGTACGGCCGCAGCCGGGCGATGTCGCTGTCGCCGAGCAGCACCTGGCCGCTGCTCGGCTCTTCCAGACCGGCGATCATCCGCAACGTGGTGGTCTTGCCGCAGCCGGACGCGCCGAGCAACGCGAAGAACGAGCCCTGCTCGATGGTCAGGCTCAGGTCGTCGACAGCGGTGAAGACGCCGAACCGTTTGCTGAGGTTGGCCAGCCGCAGATCGCCGGCGGGTGTCTCGCGCGCCATCCCCGTCACGCCCCGATGATCTGTTGGAACTTGCCCTCGTACTCCTTCTCCTGCTTCTCGTCCAAGGCCATGAACACCTTGGACTTCGACAGCAGCGCCTCGTCCGGGAAGATCAGCGGGTTGGCGGCCAACTCCGGATCGATCTTCTCCATCTCGGCCTGGGCGCCCTTGACCGGGCAGATGTAGTTCACGTACGCGGCGAGCTTCGCCGCGACCGCCGGCTCGTAGTAGTAGTTGATCAGGGCTTCGGCGTTGCCCTTGTGGGTGGCCTTGTTGGGGACCATCATGTTGTCGCTGTAGAGCATCACGCCGGAGTCCGGCGCGACGAAGCGCACCTTCTCGTCCTCACCAGACAGTTGGATGACGTCGCCGGACCAGCCGATGCACGCGGCGATGTCGCCCTTGGCCAGGTCTGGCGCGTAGTCGTTGCCGGTGAACTTGCGGATCTGCCCGGAGTCGACAGCCTTCTTGAGCTTGTTGAGGGCGTCGTCGAACTGGGCGGCGGTGAAGTTCGCCGGGTCGTGCCCGTTCGACCCGAGCAGCAGACCCATCGTGTCGCGCATCTCGCTGAGCGCGGTCACCTTGCCCTTGAGGTCGGGGCGGGTGAGCAGTTCGTCGACCGTCCGCAGTTCCTTCGTGACGTTGCCGTTGTACGCCAGGCCGGCGAGACCGGACTGCCACGGGATGGAGATCCGGTTCTCGGGGTCGAAGGGACGGTTGAGCAGCGACGGAAGCAGGTTGGCCTGCACGTTCGGGATCTTCGTCGGGTCCAGCTTCTGGATCCAGCCGAGCCGGATCATCCGGGCCGCCATCCAGTCGGTCAGCACGATGATGTCGCGGTCGGTGCTCTGGCAGGCGGCGAGCTGGTTCTGCACCTTGCCGAAGAACTCGTTGTTGTCGTTGATGTCCTCGGTGTAGGTCACCTGAATGCCGGTCTTCGTGATGAACTCGTCGAGGCTCGGCCGCTTGGACTCGTCCTTGTCGTCCACGTCCATGTACTGCGGCCAGTTCGCGAAGGCAAGTCTCTTCTCGGTGCCGGAGAGGTCCTCACTGACGCAGCCAGCTTCGGTCTGCTGCGCACCCTTGGTGCCGCAGCCCGCAAGGCTGCCGCCCATGCTGAGCAGGGCGGCCGAACCGAGAGTGCCGGTGAGCAGTCCACGCCGGGAGAGGGGCCGGAGGGGAGTACGCATGACGACTCCTAGGGGTCATCGTCGGCGGGCGGGACGGGGAGGCGCGCCGGCGGGAATGTCGGGAGGGTCAAGTGCCATTGACGACTGATCCTGACATGAGGTGACCTCCCTTACAAGGGATTCCGTTGCGGGAATAGCGATGCACGACGAAATACGCCAGACTACGCGGGGATACACGCGCGACATCACGATTCGGGATATGGGGAGCGGGCAATGACAAACCGGCAGCACGAGAACAGCAACGGCGGTCGACGCGTCGCTGTCCGTGAAGGCGCCAATCACGCTCTGCTGGATGACGTGGCCAAGCAGATCATCGAGCAACTCCAGGAGGACGGCCGCCGCCCGTACGCGACGATCGGCAAGGCGGTAGGGCTGTCCGAGGCCGCGGTCCGCCAGCGGGTGCAGCGGCTGCTCGACTCCGGCGTGATGCAGATCGTGGCGGTGACCGATCCGCTTCAGCTCGGCTTCAACCGGCAGGCGATGATCGGCCTGCGTACCGACGGCGACCTGGAGGCGGTCGCGGACCGGCTGGCCGAGCTGGACGAAGTCGACTACGTGGTGATCACCGCCGGCTCGTTCGACCTGCTCACCGAGGTGGTCTGCCGCAACGACGACCACCTGCTGGAGATCCTGCAACGGCTGCGCGCCGTGCCCGGGGTGCTCTCCACCGAGGCGTTCGTCTATCTCAAGCTACGCAAGCAGACCTACACCTGGGGTACGGCCTGAGCTTCCCTTGATCCACTCGGGTTTCAGGAAGTCGGGGTGTGCGGGCCTCCCTGATGCCCCGGTTTCCGTGAACCCGAGTGGATCAGCGGCTTGCCGCCCGGACCGCGCCGGCCGTGCCCACCGCGCCGACGAACGACGCCCAGGCGGTCGGCGCGAAGGTCAGGGTGCCGCCGTCGCGGTCCTTGCTGTCGCGCACCAGCACCCGGCCGGGCAGGTTGTCGGCCACCTCGACGCAGGCGCCACCGTTGTTGCTGCTGCGCGTCGCGGTGCGCCAGCGGGCGTCGGTCATGTCCATGTCGTGACCACTTCCCTGATCAGCTCGATCGACCGTCGTTGGGGGAACGCCTCGCCGGTGACGCTCTCCCACCTGCGTCCCAGGTTAGCGACGTCGAGAGGATCGGTCACGACCTGACCGCGGAGCTGATTGTCGAGATACGCCAATTCCGCCCCGTCGGGCAGCCGCCCCAGAATGAACGGTCCGGCCAGCCCGGTGTGCCACGGGCTCTCGGCTGGGATCACTCGGACCTGCACGTGCTCCCACTCGGCCACACTCGCGAGGTGAGCCAACTGGCCGGCCATCACGGCGCGGTCGCCCACCGGCCGGCGCAGCACCACCTCGTCGATCACCGCCACGAGCTGCGGTGGGGCATCGCGGCAAAGGACCGCCTGCCGTTCGAGGCGGCTCGCCACGATCTGGTCCACCTCGGACGGTGCGACCAGCCCACCGGTGCCCAGGACCGCGCGGGCGTACCCCTCGGTCTGAAGCAGACCTGGCACGAGCAGCGGCTCGTACCATCGGAGCGAGGTCGCGTCCTGTTCCAGCTCGGCCCACGGCCGGAACCACGGCAGGTCACGACGGCGGAACGGCTCCGGCCAGAGGTCGGCCGCGTCCCGGCGCAGAACCTCGGCCACCGCCACCCGGGTACGCGGATGCGGGATGCGCCCCGAGGCGAGCCACCGCGCCGCCGTCTTGGGGTCGACGCGCACCTTCTCGGCCAACGACTCGACCGTCTCCCCCGCCTCGGCCATCGCCACCCGCAACGCCTCGTTCGCCACCGGATCCTCCCGCCGCTCCTCCGTGCCGTAGCTCTCACCGCCCCAGCAGGCAGGCTGCGACGTCGCTCGATGCACGTTGCGGCGGACGATAGCCACGCTGCGTGTCCGTGGCTGCGACCTACCGGCGTGTTGCGGTGGGACGTGTTGGCGCGCATCCAGGACGCCCCCCGACGGCCCCCGAACTGTCCCGCCGGCGTCCCAAGGCCCGCGTGACCCGACCCGGCCCGCGTGACCCCGACCCCCGCGCTTGATCCACTCGACTTCACCAATATCGCGGTATCAACCACGCCCGGATACCGCGATTTCAGCGAACCGGAGTGGATCAACCAGCCGGCAGCAGTGCGGATTCCGTTGCATCCGTGACGCCTGTGCGCTAAATCCGTCGCCAACTGACCGTGATACCGCCGATAACACTTGCTTCCGAGGTCGGGACTGTGCGATAACCGTTGGCAGAGCGGCCGGCCTCACCCCTTTGACCGGCCCGACGACCAATGGGGCTGACATGGCCAACGCCACCGACCACCTCTGGATGCACTTCACCCGGATGGCGAGCTACTCCGCCGGTGAGGTGCCGACCATCGTGCGCGGCGAGGGAGCGTACGTGTGGGACGCGCAGGGTCGCCGCTACCTGGACGGGCTCGCCGGGCTCTTCGTGGTCAACGCCGGCCACGGCCGCACCGAGCTGGCCGAGGCTGCCGCCAAGCAGGCAGGCGAGTTGGCCTACTTCCCGCTCTGGTCGTACGCGCACCCGAAGGCCATCGAGCTGGCCGAGCGGATCGCCGCTCTCACCCCGGGCGACCTCAACCGGATCTTCTTCACCACCGGAGGTTCCGAGGCAGTCGAGGCGGCGTGGAAGCTGGCCCGCGCCTACTTCAAGCGCACCGGGAAGCCCAACAAGTACAAGGTGATCAGTCGGTACATCGCCTACCACGGCACCTCCATGGGCGCCCTGTCGATCACCGGCCTGCCGGGCATCAAGAGCGACTTCGAGCCATTGGTGCCGGGCGCGATCAAGGTGCCGAACACGAACTTCTACCGCGCGCCCGAGCACGGCGACGACCCCGAGGCGTTCGGCCGGTGGGCCGCCGACGAGATCGGTCGGGCCATCGAGCGGGAGGGGCCGGACACGGTCGCCGCGGTCTTCCTGGAGCCCGTGCAGAACTCCGGCGGGTGCTTCCCGCCGCCGCCCGGCTACTTCGAGCGGGTACGGGAGATCTGCGACGCGTACGACGTGCTGCTCGTCTCGGACGAGGTGATCTGCTCGTGGGGGCGGTTGGGCGAGTACTTCGGCGCGGTGCGCTACGGCTACCAGCCAGACATCATCACCACCGCCAAGGGCATCACCTCCGGCTACGCCCCGCTCGGTGCGATGATCGCCAGTGACCGGTTGATGGAACCGTTCCTCACCGAGACCGGCATGTTCGCCCACGGGGTGACCTTCGGTGGTCACCCGGTCTCCTGCGCGGTGGCCCTGGCCAACCTGGAGGTCTTCGCTCGCGAGGACCTGGTCGGCCATGTACGCGCCAACGAGGACGCCTTCCGGGCCACCCTGGAGAAGCTGCACGACCTGCCGATCGTCGGCGACGTCCGGGGCGACGGCTACTTCTACGGGATCGAACTGGTCAAGGACAAGACCACCCGGGAGACTTTCGACGAGGCCGAGTCGGAGCGCCTGCTGCGGGGCTTCCTCTCCACCGCCCTGTTCCAGGCAGGCCTCTACTGCCGGGCCGACGACCGGGGCGACCCCGTCATCCAGCTGGCCCCACCCCTGATCGCCGAGCAGCAACACTTCGACGAGATCGAGCAGATCCTCCGCACGGTCCTAACCCAAGCCTGGACCAAGCTCTAACCCCCAACAGCCCCAAGTTGATCATGAAGTTATTGCCACGACACGCCGAGGCGCGGGGCAATAACTTCATGATCAACGCTGAAAGCGCGGGGGCGGGAGCGCCGGGAGAGCCGGCGCCAGCCGGGCAGGAGCACCAAGCCGGGCCCGCCGGGCCAGGTTGGGCTACGGGTTTAGTGGTTGGGGGGGATTACTCGGAGGTGGCCTCGGCGGCCGGTCTGGTGGGGGTTTTCGGGGCGGTTCTGGTCCGGCTCCGGCGGGCGAGGGGCCGGGCGGGCGGCTTCGCGGACCGCTTCGGCA
This sequence comes from Micromonospora sp. NPDC005171, assembly GCF_040608575.1. NCBI lineage: Bacteria > Bacillati > Actinomycetota > Actinomycetes > Micromonosporales > Micromonosporaceae > Micromonospora > Micromonospora sp. NPDC005171. The sequence continues at coordinate 398,564 of NZ_JBEXIM010000002.1, forward strand.
AGCGCGACCAGGTCGTCCGTGGTGGGCGGCGGCGGCTCGAACTCGCCCTCGTGCCGGACGACGTCCCAGCCCCGCGGCGCGGTCAGGCTGCGGGCGTGCGGCTCGCACAGGTCGTACGTGTGCGGCTCGGCGAACGCCGCCAGCGGCCCCACCACCGCTGTCGACTCGTTGTAGACATAGGTCAATGTGGCGACCGCTTGCCGGGGGCAGCCGTTACGGGAGCAGCGCCGTGGTGACCTCACGTGCGGCAGGGTATCTCCATTACCGGGTCCAGCGCATCGCTTCGCGTTGCGACACGCCCGTCATGGTGATCACAGTCGACCGCCCTGGGCGCGCCGCGCCACGGGATCGGCGCTGCCGCTGGCCAGCCCGACACGGGCGCTACCCTTTGCCTCATGACGAGTCCGGAACACCGCCGCCCCGGCTCCGGCCGGCGTGCGCATCGTGACCGGCACGGGCGCGGCCTGCGCGGTCGGCTGGTGCCGGCCACCGTGCCGCTGGCGCGGACCAAGGCCGAGGTCTTCGACGACCTGGTTCTGGACACCGTCGAGACGCTGGAGCGTCGGTTCGCCAAGGAGCTGGCCGGGGTCGAGTTCGCGGTCGAGGACGTCCCGCCGGACCTGAACGTCTACGACTCCGATGTGCTGGAGGACGGCGAGGTCCCGCTGGCCCGGCTGCTGCCCGGTCGCCCGGGCCGGCAGGAGGTGCCGCCGCGGATCGTGCTGTACCGGCGGCCCCTGGAGTTCCGGGCGATGGACCGTGAGGACCTCGCCGATCTCGTCCATGACGTGATCATCGAACAGGTGGCGAACCTTCTCGGGGTGGACCCGGACGAGCTCGCCTGAGCTAACCCCCGAGCGGAGAGTCGGGCGGCCCCCACCGCCACGACCTCACACCGCTCAGGCGGCCACCGTCGCGACCTCGCACCGCTCGGGCCCCCACCGCCACGACGTGCACCGCTCAGGCGGCCCGCCGCTTCAACTTGCGCCGCTCCCGCTCGGAGAGCCCACCCCAGATGCCGAACCGCTCGTCGTGACCCAGAGCGTATTCAAGGCACTCGGTCTTGACCTCGCAGCGCGAGCAGATCCGCTTCGCCTCGCGGGTCGAGCCGCCCTTCTCGGGAAAGAACGCCTCGGGGTCGGTCTGCGAGCACAACGCCCGCTCCTGCCACTCCGGCGCGTTTCCGAGCAGGTCGGCCACCTCAAGCTGGCCGTCCATCAAATGCCTCCTTGTCGCGCACCGGCGTCATCGCCGCTGCAACCCCCCACGCGAAAGGCGTGCTTGTCCGTCCGGTCCCGTTTTGTTGCGTTCCGTGCGAACAACCCCATTCAAATTACACGCGTGTAATGCGTGCGCCGTCAAGCCAAACTTGATAATGGAGTCGCCCTCCCGACACCCCCGGCCGGCCACTCGGGCCGTCCAGCCTCGCAACCTGCCCTATCGATTCAGACCCCGGCCGAGTAACGCCCTCTCCGGCGAGTTGCCCGACTTTTCTGCCGTGGCGCTTCTCCGACGAGTCGCTGACCAGAAGGCACCAGAGACCTCCACCCCTAAGCTGATCTTGGTGGGGGACAGGTTAACGCGGCGCGGCGCAGACCGCCTGTCGAGCCGAGGACAGCACTCGCGCCCCGTCCACGATGTGGACGGGGCGCGGCGGTGAAACCGATGCGTCGGGGTCAGCCAGCGACCCCAGAACCGCTGCTCGGCCAGGCAAACTCGGCTATCTCTCCACCATGGACAGAGATCGTCCCGGCGGGCGTACGATCGTCCCACCAGACGGTATAAATTCCGCTCGGCAAATCCGGATAGACCGCGCTGTGCAACGAGCCGTCCCGCACCCGACGCTCGCGCACCGCCGAGTGGACCCGTCGATCATCGGCGCGACTGATCTCGATCTCCCGACCGTGCAGATCCCGACCCGTGTAAACGATCAGGGCGCCGGTGTCGCCGCCCAGATCGAGGACGACACTCCCGGTCTCCGACGGCCCGTACGCGTGTTCGTGCATCCGCTCGCTCCCCGCGCCGATCAGGACCCCGCCGGCGGGTTGTTGAACCCGTCGTACGGCGTACCCAGGTAGGGGAAGTTCCCGAGGAACGGCGCGGTCACGTCGGCGGCGCTCAGCCCCGGGGTGACCGCGGCGGCCGCCGCGTCCGGTTGGAACGTCTTGTCCACAAGCGGGACGGTGACCCCGGCGATCGCCCGCAACGCGATGCTGACCACGTCGTCACCGACCCGCCGCCCGTTCGGGAACCCGGCCAGGTCGCCGCCGAGCACCCCGAACCGGTCCGGACGCCTGGTCGGCGGGATCGCGGTGTTCAGTCGCAGCATGTCGGCCTGCACGTCGCCGGTGGCGTTGGTGAAGCCGTCGATCAGCCCGGCCGGCACACCGGTGAGCAGGATCGCCACCAGGTCGGCTCGGGCCTTCCTGGCCTTGGTGAGCTTGTCCAGGTTGGGGAAGACGTCCGGGTAGAGCGCCGGCAGCAACGCGGCCAGCTCCGGCTGCTCGACGAACTGAGCGAACCGCTTGTCCTCCGACGGCGGCAGCGAGTTCCACAGGTCCTTCTTGGACATCGGCACGATGACCTCGTTGAACAGTGGATTACCCAACCGCGAGACCTGGGTGAACGGGCCGGTGGCGGTGTCCGCCCCACCCCGGTCGCCGAGCACCCGCACCTGCCGGCGCGACGCCGACGTCCACACCCCGATCACCGATGCCCGGTCGCCGGCACCGTACCGGTTGGCGCGCCGACGCACCCGCTCCAGCGGCACCTGCACCGCGATGCTGTGCACATTCATCCGGTCAGTGGCGTTGACCGGCTCCCCCTCGGCCTTGAAGATCTTCTTCCCGGCGACGTGCAGCTGCTGGAACGGCCGCAGCGTGCCAAGGTCGAAGATCGCCCCGAGGTCGACGAAGAACCCGTCGGCGCGCTGCCCGGCGAAGACCCGCTCCCCGGTGGAGAGCGAGTAGCTGGCCTGCCGCACCAGGTCCGCGTACTTCGGGGTGGACAGTTGGCCGACGTTGCACGGCGGGCACTGCAGCTTGTGCGCCAGCCGGTGCTCGCGGCCGTCGGCCACCCGGGTCAGGCTGTAGAACTGCCGCCGGTTCCAGTTCCTGCTGTCCAGCGAATCGATCGGACCGGTGTTGTAGAGAAAACTATTCGGATTAGTGATCTCGGTGGTGAATTCGAACCGGTAGGTGACATCCGGACGACCGTCGCCGTCGTTGTCGATATGGATCTCGTACCGCACGTCGTCGCCGAACTCGAAGAAGTTCGGGCCCCCGGAAGGAAGCTGCAACGGCACGTAGTTGGCGATCAACGTGACCGTGTCGCGTGTGTCGGGGCTGACGAACGCGTACAGGTCGGAGCTGTCGGCGACCGGATCCTTGGCTATCTCCGGGGCCTCGCGGTGGGAAGACATGGCGGACCAACCTCACTGGGCGGGGACTGATGGCGGGACGAGCGGTCGGGTCAGCGCCGGGCGGCGCGTCGCAACCGGTCCGCCAGGCCGCGGTCGCGTACCTCGATCCGCGTCTCACCGACGAAGACGTCCATCGTTCCCGAGTCGGCGTGACGCAGGTGCACGACGATCGGTTCGTCGGCTCGACCGGCCGCGCCGGGGGCGTTCTGCGCGGCCGACAGGCCCGGCACGGTGAGCGCCGCGGCACCGAGAGTGGCGCTGGCCGCGGCGGTCAACGTCTGCCGGCGGGTCAGTCGCGGCCACTGCCGCTTCCGCTGATCACTGGTCATGGGCAACCTTTCCGGCGGTGGCGCGAGCGCGCCCGCGGAGACGGACGGGTCCGGTGCCGTCTCACGACGCCGCCGGGCCCCTGAGGGGACACCGGCGGCGGTCCTCGCCGCGACCGCCACCGGCACCGCGTGGTACGGCCGGTGGCGGGGAAAGGTTCGACGTCAGGGCCGAACGTGACCGTACGCAGTCGTTCGCTTGCGCGCCGGCCGACCGGCTGCCTTCGCGATGGCCCGCAACTGCTCCTCGGTACGCGCCGACCCGTTGTCGGAGCCGGCCATCCGGGAGATCGTCTCCTCCATCAGCGTGCCGCCAAGGTCGTTGCAGCCACCCTGGAGCATCGCGACTGTGCCCTCGTCACCGAGCTTCACCCACGAGCACTGGATGTTGTCGATCCGGCCGTGCAGCAGCAACCGGGACATGGCGTGCACCACCCGGTTCTCCCGCCAGGTCGGCCCCGGTCGGGCGATACCCGCCAGATAGATCGGAGCATTCGTGTGCACGAACGGCAGCGCCACGAACTCGGTGAACCCGCCCGTGCGGTCCTGCACCCCGGCCAGCACCCGGAAGTGCGCCAGCCACTGCCCAGGGTGGTCGACGTGGCCGTACATCATCGTGGAGCTGGACCGGATGCCCAGCTCGTGGGCGGTGCTGACCACCTCGACCCAGGCGGCGGCCGGGAGTTTGCCCTTGGTCAGCACCCAGCGCACGTCGTCGTCGAGGATCTCGGCGGCGGTGCCCGGGATGGTGTCCAGCCCGGCCTCGCGCAGTTGCAGCAGCCACTCACGGACCGGCACCCCGGCCTTCGCGGCAGCGGTGACGATCTCCATGGGCGAGAACGCGTGCACGTGCATCTCGGGCACCCGGGCCTTGATGGCGCGCACGATGTCGGCGTACCCGGTGACCGGCATCTTCGGGTCGATGCCGCCCTGGAGGCACACCTCGCTGGCGCCGGCCGCCCACGCCTGCTCGGCCCGGTCCGCGACCTGCTCGACGGAGAGCCGGTACGCGTCGGCGTCTCGCTCACGCTGCGCGAAGGCACAGAAGCGGCAGCCCACGTAGCAGACGTTGCTGAAGTTGATGTTGCGGTTGACCACGTAGGTGACGTCGTCGCCGACCACGTCACGGCGCACGTCGTCGGCGAGGCGGCACAACTCGTCGAGCGCCGGCCCGTCCGCGCCGAACAGCGCCAGCGCGGCGTCGGTGTGCCCGGGGTCGAGCAACGCCGCCGGATCGTCGGCGGCGAGCCGCAGCCCGGCCGTCAGGTCACGGTCCGCGCCACTCCCGGCCGGTGCCACGGGTACGCCCACCCGGCGGGCGGTCGCCTCCGGGGTGACCTTGCCGGCGACCTCGGACCAGTCGCCGTAGACGCTGTCGAAGTCGCCGCGCCGGTCGTCGGTGCGGCCGGTGGTGTCGATGGTGGCGTGCAGGTCGACCCGCCCGCCGAACAGCTCCTCCGGTTCCTGCCACGGACGCCCCTGCGGCATCGCCGACTCGACCGCCATGCCCGTCGCCGGGTCGGCCAGGGCACCGACGTGCGGCAACAGCCGTGGGTCGAGCCACGGGTCGCCCGCGCGCACGTACTCCGGGTAGATCGTCAGCCGCTCCCGCAACGTGAACCCGGCCAACTCGGTGTGCCGGGCCAACTCCTCGATCTGCGGCCAGGGACGCTCCGGGTTGACATGGTCGGGGGTGAGCGGGGAGACGCCGCCCCAGTCGTCGATGCCGGCGCGCAGCAGCAGGTCGTACTCGCCGGCGATGAGATTCGGCGGGGCCTGGATCCGGGCCTTCGGGCCGAGCAGCAGCCGGGCCACCGCCACAGTGGCGGCCAGGTCGTGCAACTCCGCGTCCGGCATGCCGCGCATCGCCGTGTCCGGCTTGGCGCGGAAGTTCTGCACGATCACCTCCTGGAGGTGGCCGTACTCCCGGTGGGCGCGGCGGATCGCGAACAGCGCGTCCACCCGCTCCGCCGGGGTCTCCCCGATGCCGATCAGGATGCCGGTGGTGAACGGCACCCCGACCCGGCCGGCGTCCTCGAGCACCCGCAACCGGACCGCCGGCTCCTTGTCCGGTGAGCCGAAGTGCGGGCCACCCGGCTCGGACCAGAGCCGGGTAGCGGTCGTCTCCAGCATCATGCCCATGCTCGGCGCGACCGGCTTGAGCCGTTGCAGCTCCGACCAGGACAGCACCCCGGGGTTGAGGTGCGGCAGCAGACCCGTCTCCTCCAGCACCGCGACCGCACAGGCCCGCAGGTAGTCAAGGGTCGAGTCGTAACCGCGTTCGTCCAACCAGGTCCGGGCCGCCGGCCAGCGTTCCTCCGGCCGGTCACCCAGGGTGAACAGCGCCTCCTTGCAACCCTGCGCGGCGCCGGCCCGGGCGATGGCCAGCACCTCGTCGCGATCCAGGAACGGCGCCGGCAGCCGATGCGGCACTGTCGCGAAGGTGCAGTAGTGGCAGCGGTCCCGGCAGAGCCGGGTCAGCGGGATGAAGACCTTCTTGGAGTACGTGACCACACCCGGCCGCCCGGCGTCCCGCAGCCCGGCGTCGCGGACCCCACCGGCGATCCGGAGCAGTTCGTCGAGCGCATCTGCTCGGGCGGAGAGCAGCGCGGTCGCCTCGTCGACGTCCAGCGCCCGCCCGTTCGCGGCCCGGCCCAGGGCCCGCCGCACGCTCGCATCGCTCGGGCCGGATTGGGTGCGATCAACCATCCACTCACCCTATGCGCAGTGCGACGCCACCCAACCAGTCCCGGCCCGCACCGTGGGAAACGGCACTGAACGAGCACGGCAGCGCCTACCGCGACGGGACGTAGCTGAGCCCGCCGGCGGCCATTCGTCTCCTGCCCGACCTCATCGATGATGGAAGTCGTGGTCGGCGACGGCTTCCGCCCATCCCCCCGCTTACCCGGCACCGTGCGATCGCCGCGCCCCAGGCCGCTTCGCCCCACAGCTGGCAATCTTGGACAATTTCCGTTAGCTCCGATGCCAGCCCCTCTCACGCCCGTCCCGGGCCCCGGGTCTGCCGATCGGGTCGGCGCTCGCGACCCCGAAAGTCGACGAGCGGGAGACGCCGACCGCGGTCCGCGCCGTTGGCGATGGCCCACGGCTGGGTCGCGCTCACCCAGTGCCGACCCGCGGTCCGCGCCGTTGGCGATGGCCCACGGCGGGGTCGCGCGCTGCCCACCGGCCGAACGTGAACCGGCCTCGTCACCAACCGCGCGGGGCTGCTGATCGTGGCGGACTCAGCGGGGCTGGTCGGGGTGGTCGTTGGGCTTGATGTGTTGGGTGCGGTCGGCGTCCGGCTCGGTGGGGTGGGAGATGACCTCGGTCGGGTCGGCGGACTGGCGCGGGATCGCCTGGGTGGGGTCGGCCGACGGCGGCTGCCCGAACGGCGGCGCGGCGGGCGGGGGCGTGGCCGGGGACGACGGCGCCGACTGCGGGGCGGGGTTCGCCGGCGGCGCGGCCTGGAACGGCGGCGCGGACTGCGGAAACGGCGGGGACGACTGCGGGGCCTGGAACGGCGGCGACGGCTGGCCGTACTGGCCAGCCTGCGGGTAACCACCCGACTGGCCCGGGGCCGGCCAACCGCCCTGCGGCTGCGGCCAGCCCGGCTGCGGCTGGCCATAGACGCCCGGCTGGGGCTTGGGTCGCGGCACGTAGTAGTGGGCGCGCCAGATGGTGTAGACCACCCACGCGGCGATCGCGAAGATCACCATCCAGGCGAACCGGGTGAGCACACCGAGCAGCGCGTCGAGCACCTCGGCCTCGGCCAACCGGCCCACCGTCCAGATCAGCATGGTCAGCGTGCCGAACAGGGCGCTGACCGCGTACTCGACGACAGCTGCCTGCGTGATCAGCTTCGCCTTCGCCAGCACCGGCGAGATGTGCGTGGCCAGCAGCACCGCCAGCAGTGGGAGACCCACCGCCTCCACCCCGATGAACGCGTAGAAGGCGCTGCCCGCCCGATCGGTGAAGGAGCTGTAGTCGTTCGGGGCGATGAGCCGGAGCAGGCCCACGAAGAGGAACACGGCGTTGGCACCCAGCAACGCGAGCGCGGCGAGCTCCCGTAGTGGCTTGGTCAGCTGGCGGGCCTGCGTCGCGTCAGCGGACGCGGGCTCGGCGGGGCTGGTCACGAGCTCCCCCTCGGGGCATGAACGGACAGGGCGACGTGAGCCTAGTCTCCCGGGCCACCGACGGATCGGAGGCGTCACGTGCGCGAGGATGGTCGACATGCGCATCGTGGTTCTGGCCGGCGGCATCGGCGGCGCCCGCTTCCTGCTCGGGGTCCGGGCGTACGCCCGTGACGTCGGCGCGGAGGTGACCGCCGTGGTCAACGTCGGCGACGACCTGTGGTTGCACGGGTTGAAGATCTGCCCCGACCTGGACAGCGTGATGTACACGCTCGGCGGGGGCGCCGACCCGGAACGGGGCTGGGGTCGGGTCGGCGAGAGTTGGACGGTCAAGCAGGAGTTGGCCGCGTACGGGGCACAGCCGACCTGGTTCGGCCTTGGTGACAAGGACATCGCCACCCACCTGGTCCGCAGCACCATGCTCAACGGCGGTTACCCGTTGAGCGCGGTCACCGAGGCGCTGGCCAGCCGCTGGGAGCCGGGCGTGCGCCTGTTGCCGGCGACGGACGACCGTCTGGAGACCCATGCCGTGGTCGAGGACGACCAGGGTCAGCGGGCGATCCACTTCCAGGAGTGGTGGGTGCGGTTCCGGGCCGACATCCCCACTCAGCGGTTCGTGTTCGTCGGCGCGGAGACGGCGAAGCCGGCACCGGGGGTGCTGGACGCGATCGCCTCGGCCGACCTGGTGCTGATCGCGCCGAGCAACCCGGTGGTGAGCGTCGCGCCGGTGCTGGCCGTACCGGGGCTGCGTGAGGCCGTGGCGGACGGCGCGGCGCCAGTGGTGGGTGTCTCCCCGATCATCGGCGGCGCGCCGGTGCGGGGGATGGCCGACCGCTGTCTGGCCGTGCTCGGTGTCGAGTGCAGCGCGGCGGGGGTGGGTGGCCTCTACGGCGGCCGGGCCAGCGGCGGTCTGCTCGACGGTTGGCTGGTTGCCGAGGAGGACGCGGGCACTGTGGTGCCCGAGGTGACGGTCCGCGCGGTGCCGCTGCGGATGACCGACGAGGCGGCGACGGCGGCTATGGTCCGCGCCGCGGTGGAGTTGACGTGAGGCTGGAGATTCTGCCGGTGCTCGGCATCGGCCACGTGACCGAGGGCGACGACCTGGCCGCGGTGATCGCGACCGCGGCGCCGTGGCTGCGCAACGGCGACGTGCTGGTGGTGACCAGCAAGATCGTTTCCAAGGCGGAGGGGCGGCTGGTCGACGTGCCGGCGGACGGGCCGGAACGGCTGGCCGCACGGGACGAGGTCCTGGCCGGTGAGACCGCCCGGGTGGTCGCCAGCCGGGGGGCGACCCGGATCGTGCAGACCCATCACGGCTTCGTGATGGCCTCGGCGGGGATCGACGCGTCGAACGTGGACAAGACCCAACTGGTGCTGCTGCCCGTCGACCCAGACGCCTCGGCGCGGGCGCTGCGGGACGCGCTGCGGGAACGCTACGACCTGGACCTGGCCGTGATCATCAGCGACACGATGGGCCGGCCCTGGCGCAACGGGCTCACCGACGTGGCGCTCGGCGTGGCCGGAATGCCCGCCATCCGCGACCACCGGGGCGAGGTCGACCCGTACGGCAACGAGTTGCAGTTGACCCAGATGGCAGTGGTGGACGAGCTGGCGGGCGCCGGCGAGCTGATCAAGGGCAAGTGCGATCAGGTCCCGGTCGCGGTGGTGCGGGGTTACCTGCCCGCCACCGACGCCGATGACGCTGGCGGCGCGCGGGCGCTGATCCGTGACGCGGCACAGGACCTGTTCTCGCTCGGTACCGCCGAGGCCCGCGCCGCCGGGCTGTCCGACGCCGCCACCCTGGCCGACGGTCCCGGCCCGACACCTGCCGACCTGGGCGCGGTGCGACGGGCGATCGACGCGGTCGCCGGGGTGGTCGCCCCCGGCACGGTTTTCACCCTGGTCGACGAGGCCGAGGTACGCGCCGGTCTGGTCGCCGAGATGCCCGGGTGGCCGGAGGGCGCCGCCCTGCTGCTCGGCTCGGCCCCGACGCCCGTCGAGCCGATCGGGCTGGTCCGCTTCGGCGCCGACCTGCACCGGCTGCGCGTCGCCCTGGCCGCCGAGGGCGTCGGGTCGACCCTGTTGCCGCCACCGCCCGGCAGCCCGGCGAGCGCCGCGCTCGCCCTGTAGCCCGGCGAGCGCCGCCCTCGCCCGGAAGCCCGGGAGCGAGCTGAAGCCCAGGCCCGGAAGCCCGGCGAGCGCTGCACTCACCCGGAAGGCCGGGGAGCGCGCTGAACCCCGAGGACGCCGCGCCCGTCCGGTGCCGGAACGGCCGGGTCACGCGTCCAGCATGGCCCGGCCCAGCGGGGTCAACGTGTGCAGCACGCTATTGCGTTCGCGGTGGCTGACCAGCAGGCCAGCGTTACGCAGCACAGTGGCGTGCTGGCTCGCCGCCGCGGGTGAGATGTTGAGCTGGCGGGCGACCTCGCCGGTGGTGCAGCCCTCGTCGCTGGCCTGCAACACCGCCGCCCTGGTGCGGCCCAGCAGCGCGGCGAGTGACTCGCGGGCAGCACCGGACGCGGGCCCGCCGTTGGCGTCGGGCGACACCAGCGCGCCCAGCCGGTCCACCGGGTAGACCAGCACCGGTGGCAGCGCCGGGTCGAGCAGTGCGACAGGGGTGGCCGCGCAGAAGAACGACGGCACCAGCAGCAACCCCCGGCCGTCCAGGTGCAGCTCCCGGCTGTGCGGATAACTCCGGACCTCCAGCACCCCGCTCTCCCAGCGCATGGCCGGCCGGAGGCTCGCGAGCAGGCCCTCGACACCGTCGTCGAGCAGCGCCCGCGCCCGCCGGGCGCGGTCCGCCGCCACCGCGGCCTGGATCCGACTCCAGTACGGGCTGATCGCCAGCGCCCGGTACTGCTCCATCGAGGCGGCCAGGTGGTGCAGCGCCGACACCTCTCCCCGGGCCAGCGCGGCCGCCGAGGAGGGCAGCTGATTCTCGGCGGCCAGCACGCTCAGGTCGCGGTGCAGCAACTCGGCGGGCGTACGGCGGAGCGCGTCCAGCCCGGCCTCGAAGCCCTCGACGCTGGCGTACGGGGTGAGGAAGTCGGGGAAGTAACCGCGTGGTGGGTTCAACGCGAAGAGCAGACGCAGCTGCTCGGAGGCGGCGTCCTGGCGCAGATCCCGGGCCACGCTGCGCCGCCAGTTGGCCGTCAACGGGTCGCGGGTGCGGCCGCGCAGCACGTGCAGGCTGAGGACCAGCTCCCAGACCGGGTCCGCCGCCGGCGCCACCCGGGTCCGGAGGATGTCCTCCCCAGAAAAGTGGATCTTCAGCATGGAGCGCTCCCGTGTCGCCGGCAGGGGGATGCCGGACGACCGTTCGACTCTACCTGGCCGGCAGTAATCTCCATCTTTAAGCCTGGACTGAAAAACCTCGACGCCTCCGCAGCCGGTTCGGCATGCTTCCCATGCCCGAACACGGCACCGCGCGTCCTGGACGCCCGCGCTGCCGGGGCACCGGGACCGGGGAGGCCCCGGTGATCGGACGGCACCACGAGGGTCTGCGGCCCTTGCTCCGCGGAGGTGCCGTCCGGTCATCCGCCCCCCCGGCGCCGACTCAGCCGACCCAGAGCGCGACCCGATGGTCCTCGTCGGTGACGTAGAACGGCCGCCCGTCCAGCTCCGCCACCCCCTCGACGTGGTGGAACGGCGCCATGTCCGCCACTTCCTCCCCGACGAGTCGACGCTCGTCGCCCGCCGCGCCGCCGGGAAGCCGGAAGCGGACGTGCCGGGAGGTGACCTCGCCCCCACCCGGATGGTCGTCGAGCAGGACCGACCCCTTGCCCAGCGCGTCGATCGAGCCGATCACGGCCGCGTACCCGCCGTCCACCGTCGGGGTGATCGCGCGGAAGCCGGTCAGCTGCCCGGGCGGGGTGACACCGGTCAACACGTACGCGCCCAACGCCTGCGGCCACGCCGGCTCGGCAGTGAACATGCCCGGCACACCGGCCACCTCGACCAGGATCGGCTCACCGGCGTCGGTGACCGGGAAACGCAGCCCGAGCAGCACCGTCCCGGCCGGGGTGAAGGCCGCCGCCTCCACGTTCAACGGCAGGTCGTCCGGGGTCAGCCGGCTCACCCAGCTCTTCTCCCGGACGGTCCCCCGCGCCAGCGTCTCCACGATGAACCGTTCCCGCACCCGGTCCCCCGCCGGCAGAAGTGTCAACGGCGACGCGGCGAGGGCGTCGTTCACCGCCCGGTGCAGTCGGAACGAGTTGCGCACCACGTGCACCGGCACCGGCCCGACTGCCGCGTCGTCCTCGCGGAACCGGGCCACGAAGGCCCGCCGAGGTCGCAGCGGGCCAGCCTTCGAGCCGAAGTGGGAGCCGAAGACGTACACCCAGCCGTCGTGGTGGGCGAGCGCCTCACCGTCCTCGGTCCGTCCGTTCTCCACACCGGCATCGGCGCGCACGTGCCGGGCCGTCCACTCGCCGTCGGTGCGCTCCAGCAGCAGCGCGAGGCAGCGCTCCACCGGCCCCTCGTCCAGCACCGTCCAGAAGCCCCGCCTGGCGTCGTACGCGCGCAGCAACGCCGCAGACCGCACCGGCAAGAGATCGCTGGCCTCGTTACCGGCTACCACGAATTCGACGAGTCGCAGGGTCACCGGGCCAGCGTACGGAGCACACGCTCGTACAGTGGCGGGGTGCCTGACACCGTGATCACCGGCCCGAGCGCCCAGACGACCGACCCCGAGACGTACGCGGCGCTGCACGCCGACGCCACCGCGTTGCTGGAGGGCTGGCAGCCCACCAGCCCGGACGCGGCCAACGCGCGGGACCGGACCCTCGCGCTGCTCGCCGCCGGCCCGGTGGCGATGAGCCGGCAACACCGCCCGGGGCACATCACCGCCAGCACGCTGGTGCTGGACTCCGCCGGCTCCCGGGTGCTGCTGTGCCTGCACGCCAAATTCGGGCGTTGGGTGCAGCTCGGCGGGCACTGCGAGCCGACCGACCAGACCCTGGTCGCCGCCGCGCTCCGCGAGGCAACCGAGGAGTCCGGCATCGCCGGCCTGCGCATCGACCCGGTGCCGATCGACGTGGACGTGCACCAGGTGCAGTGTCAGGGCGGCTCGGCGCACTACGACGTCCGGTTCGCGGTGCTCGCCCCGCCGTCGGCGGTGGAGCAGGTCAGTGACGAGGCCGAGGAGCTGGGCTGGTTCCCACCGGACCAGCTGCCCGAGCCGCTGGCCGGCGGGACCGCCCAACTTGTCGCACCGGCCCTCGCGGCCCTCAGACGTAGCCCTCTTCGCCTCGCTCCTTGAGCTCGTCGACCAGGGACTTGACGTCCTGCGCCCGGTCGCGCGGGCAGACCAGCACCGCGTCCGGGGTGTCCACCACGATCAGGTCACGCAGACCGAGGACGGCCACCAACCGACCCGACTGCGGCACGACCACGAGGTTGCTGCTGTCCCGCAGCAGGACGCCCGGCTTGGCCTCCGTGCCGAGCACCACGTTGTTCGCCTCGTCGGCCGGTAACACGTCGCCGAGGGTGTGGAAGTCACCGACGTCGTTCCAGCCGAAGTCACCGGGCACCGTCGCGACCCGGCCTGCCGTGGCCGCGCCCTCCATCACCGCGTAGTCCACGGAGATCTTCGGCAGGGTCGGCCAGATCGCGCCGAGGACCTCGTCCTGCTCCGGGGTGCCCCAGGCGGCGGCGATCGCCGCGACGCCGGCGTGCATCGCCGGCTGCTGGCGGGCCAGCTCGGCGAGGAAGACGTCGACCCGCCACACGAACATGCTCGCGTTCCACAGGTGCCGGCCCGAACGGACGTACGCCTCGGCGACCTCGGCGGCCGGCTTCTCCTTGAACTCGGCCACCTGCCGCCACGGCACACCCTCGGTCGGATCGCCGGTCTCCAGGTAGCCGTAGCCGGTCTCCGCGCGGGTCGGGGTGATGCCGACGGTCATCAGCATGCCCTGCTCGGCGCCGCGGACCGCCTCCTGCACCGTGCAGACCCAGCTGTCCGGGTCGCGGATCAGGTGGTCGGCCGCGAAGCTGCCCATCACCGCGTTCGGGTCGCGCGCCGCGATCACTGCCGCGGCCAACGCGATCGCCGCGCAGGAATCCCGGGGAGAGGGCTCGACCAGGATGTTCTCCTCCGGCAGCACGGTCAACTGCCGGGCCACCGCCGTGACGTGCGCGGCACCGGTGACCACAAGGGTCCGATCCGGTGTGGTCAGCGGCGCGAGCCGTTCCACGGTCGCCTGGAGCAGCGAGGCGCTGGTACCGGTCAGCGGGTGGAGGAACTTGGGATGGCCAGCGCGGGACAACGGCCACAACCTCGTGCCACTGCCACCTGCCGGAATGACCGCATAGAGCATCCGCACATCATGCCCGACGTACCTGCCGGAAGTGGCCCGGGTCACCGGCAGCGGTGCGGAGGGTCAGGAGCGGGCGCGACTCCACGCGGCGATGTGCACCTCGGCGCTGGACTCCCAGGTGAACTCCTTGGCCCGGTCGAACCCCGCCTTCGCCAGCGACAACCGCCGCTGCTCGTCGTCGAGCAGGGCGGCCAGGTCGGTGGCGATCTGCTCCGGGTCCTCCGAGGTGTACGCGACCGCGTCGCCGCCCACCTCGGGCAACGAGAGCCGAGGCGTGGTCAGCACCGGGGCGGCGCACGCCATCGCCTCCAGGATCGGCAGCCCGAACCCTTCGCCGTAGGACGGGTACGCGGCGACCAGGGCACCGCCGAGGAAGCCTGGCAGGTCGGCGTAGCGCAGGTAGCCGGGGCGCAGCAGACGCAGGTGCGACGGGACCTCGGCCACCGCCCGGTCGATGTCGTCGTCGTGCCCCTGCCCACCGGCGATCACCAGTGCCGGCGGGTCGGCGCGGTCGGCCACCGCGCGCGCCCACCCACGGATCAGGTTGGGCACGTTCTTGCGGGGCTCCTTGGCGCCGAGGAAGGCGACGTAGCTGCTGTTGCCCAGCCCCAGACGGGCGCGTACCCGGGCCTTCTCCTCCTCGGTGGGAGCGTGGAAGGCAGCCTGGTCGACGCCGTGGTAGGCCACGTCGATCCGGGTGGGGTCGGCGTCGAGCAGCCGGATCAGCTCGTCGCGGGTGGCCTTGCTGGGCACGATCACCCGGTTGGCGCGCCGCATCGAGGTCTTGATGGCGCTGCGGAAGAACGTGCGGCGGGACTTGTCGTAGTGCTCCGGCTCGGTGAAGAACGTCGCGTCGTGCACGGTGACCGTGACCGGGCATCCGGCCCGCAGCGGGCAGGTGTAGAAGGGCGAGTGCAGCACGTGCGCGCCGACCTGCTGGGCGAGCAGCGGCAGGCCGGTCTGCTCCCAGGCGAGCCGGGCCGGGCGGTGCGCCACGGCGGCCGGGGCGGGGATGATCTCCGCGCCGGGCAGCATGCGGGTGTAACGCTCCAGATCGGTGCGGAGGCTGACCACCGCCAGCTCCACCCCCGACCCGCACACCTTGCCGAGGGCACCGAGCAGACCGTCGACGTATCGACCGACACCACCACGGTCGGCGGGGACACTCGTGGCGTCGATGAGCACGCGGGGCGGGCGACCGGCGGTCACGGGGCGACTCCTTGTAATGGCGGGTCTGTGGGGAACAACACTCCGGGGGTCAAGCCTACGCCGGGGCGCGGGGCCGACGCTGACTGCGACCCGACGGTACGCCGACTTGTCATCGTCATCGAGTACGGCCCGCAGGGGCGTATCGTTCGCGCCGATGGCCGACAACATTGCCCGGGTGTTCGCCGACGCGATCGCGACCGACCCGACCCGACCGCTGCTCACCTGGTACGACGACGCCACCGGCGACCGCACCGAACTTTCCGGCGCCACCCTGGCCAACTGGGTGGCGAAGACCGCCAACCTTCTCGTCGACGAGGTAGGCCTCGCGCCGGGCACCCCGGCCGGGGTGCTGCTGCCGCCACACTGGCAGACCGCTGCGGTGCTGCTGGGCTGCTGGTCGGCCAAGCTGAGCGTGGTCGACACACCTGGCGACGTGGGGGTGCTCTTCGCCGCCGTCGACCAGTTCGACCAGGCCCAGTCCTGGTCGGCCGACGAGCGGTACGCCCTCGGGCTGGCCCCGCTCGCTGCCCCGCTACGGCAGGTGCCGCCCGGGTTCGCCGACTACGTCGTCGAGGTACGCGGGCACGGTGACGACTTCACTCCGCAGTCCGGTCCGGGCCCCACGGACGCGCACCTGCTGAGCCGCGCCGAGGCCCGCGCCACCGAGTTGGGCATCGAGCCCGGCGCGCGAATCTTCGTGGACGCCACCCGCTACCCCGACCCTGTCGACTGGCTCCTGGCTCCGCTGACCCGGGCCGCCACGGTGGTCCTCTGCGCCAACCAGGACCCGGCCCGGCTGGCCGACAGGCTGACCACCGAGAGAGTCACGCACTCCCTGCGGTAGTCCAATCGCCGTGCCCTGGGAGAGGTCGACGTCTGCGGCCCCGCGAGTGGGCCGAGTAGGTGTTGTTGCGCCCTTTGCTCTGCTGCGCGGACGCGAACCAGGGTGGGGACGGGACCGCCTCAGCCCAGCGCGGGAGGTGTCACGCGGGGGTGCTGTCCGTGGCTCGGCGCTGGGCGAGGGCGGCGAACGCTGTCAGCGACTCCGGGTTGGCCAGCGCGCCCTTCGCCGCGGCCTGGTCGACAGGGGTGCCGGTGAGGATCTTCTTGACCGGCACCTCCAGCTTCTTCGCCGAGAGGGTACGAGGCACCGACCGCACCTGGTGGATCTCGTCGGGCACGTGCCGGGGTGAGAGCGCAGTCCGCAGTTCACGGCAGATCTTCGCGCGCATCGGGTCGTCCAACTCCAGACCCTCGGCCAGCACCACGAAGAGCAGCAGCTCACCGGCACCGCCCTCGTCGTCCTCCAGGTGGACGACCACCGAGTCGAGCACCTCGTCGAGCCCCTCCACCACCGAGTAGAATTCGGCGGTGCCGAGGCGTACCCCGCCGCGGTTGAGGGTGGCGTCGGAACGCCCGGTGATCACGCAGCCACCGCGCTCGTTGATGGTGATCCAGTCACCGTGCCGCCAGACGCCCGGGTAGACGTCGAAGTACGCCTCGCGGTAGCGGGTGCCGTCCGGGTCGTTCCAGAAGCCCACCGGCATGCTCGGCATCGGTTCGGTGATCACCAACTCGCCCAGCTCGCCGATGACCGGGGTGCCGTCGGCGGAACGGGCCTCCACCTTGGCGCCCAACGCCCGGCAGGCGATCTCACCGGCGTACACCGGCAGCAGCGGGACCCCACCGACGAAACCGGTGCACACGTCGGTGCCACCGGAGAGCGACTGGAGCTGGAGCTGGTCGCCGACGGTCTCGTACACCCAGCGGAAGCCCTCGGCGGGCAGCGGCGCGCCGGTGGAACCCACGCCGCGCAGCGCCGACAGGTCGGCGACGTCCCGGGGAACCAACCCGGCCTTGCGGCAGGCCAGCAGGTACGGCGCGGAGGTGCCGAAGTACGTCGTCCCGGTCTCCGCCGCCAACCGCCACAGCCCGCCGAGGTCGGGCTCAGCCGGCCGGCCGGGCTCCGCCCGGACCCCGGGGTTGCCGTCGAAGAGCACGATGGCCGCACCCACCGCCGGGCCGGAGACCAGGAAGTTCCACATCATCCAGCCGGTGGTGGTGAACCAGAAGAACCGGTCCGCCGGGCCCAGGTCGTGGTGCAGGGCGAGCATCTTCAGGTGCTCCAGCAGGATGCCGCCGTGGCCGTGCACGATCGGCTTCGGCAGGCCGGTGGTGCCCGAGGAGTAGAGGACGTAGAGCGGGTGGTCGAACGGCACCGGCGTGAACGTCAACGGCTCGTCGGTGGGCGCGGCCAGTTCGGCCCAGCTCAGCGCGCCCTCGGGCGCGGGCGCTGTCGGGTCGAGGTAGCCGATGCTGACTGTGTGTCGCAGCGACGGCAGGGCGGCCCGGATCGCGGCCACCTCGGCACGTCGGTCCACCGGCTTGTCGCCGTACCGGTAGCCGTCCACGGCGACCAGCACTGTCGGTTCGATCTGCTGCCAGCGGTCGGTGACGCTACGGGTGCCGAATTCCGGCGCGCAGGACGAGAAGATTGCGCCCAGGCTGGCGGTGGCCAGCAGCAGGACGTACGTCTCAGCGATGTTCGGGGCGTACGCCGCCACCCGGTCACCGGCGGTGACGCCGAGCCGGCGCAGCCCGGCCGACACCCGGCGGACCTGCTCGCGCAGCTCCCTGGCGGTCAGCGTGACCGGCGCCCGGGTCTGCCCGTGGGAGATCACCACCGAATCGTCGTCGGCCCGCCCCGGCATCCGCAGCACGTTCTCGGCGTAGTTGAGCGTGGCGCCGGGGAACCAACGCGCGCCGGGCATCCCCCGCTCGGCCAGGGTGGCGGTCGGCGGGGTGTGCGCGATCACCTCGAAGTGGTCCCAGATCGAGCTCCAGAACCCGTCCAGGTCGGTGGTGGACCAGCGCCACAGCGCGTCGTAGTCGGCGAAGTCCAACCCGCGGTGCTCCCGCAGCCAGCGCAGGTAGGCACCGATCCGGGACCGCTCGCGTACGTCCGCCGGCGGCGTCCACAGCATGTCACCCACTGCTCCACCCTCCCCCTGGCCCGACACGACACTGTGACTGGGCCGTGGCGCCATCTTGCCCTACCTCGAAGCGCCATTCTGCGCACCGGGTAGGCCAACCGACGCGTGCCCGTCCCACACTCCACCCCGCCAACTCATGTGGGTCAGCCAGCGCGGTGAGCCTGGATGGCGCGGCGGCGGGCGAGACGGTGCGCTCGGCGGATCTCCGCCTCCTTGTACCGGCGCTCGTCCTCCGCCGTCTCCGGCAGCACCGGGCGGACCGCCCGCGGCGCCCCACCCACGTCCACACCGACGAAGACCAGGTACGCGGTGGCCACCCGCACCGGCGCGTCCTCGGCCGAGTCCCACCGCTCGGCGACCACCCGCACGCCCACCTCCATCGAGGTCTGGCCGGTCCAGTTGACCTGGGCGTGCGCGTGCACCAGGTCGCCGACCCGGACCGCCTCGGAGAAGACGATCTCGTCGATCGCCGCGGTCACCGCGGTTCCGCCGCTGTGTCGGGCGGCAGCGGCCCCGGCCACATCGTCGACGAACTTCATCAGAACCCCGCCGTGCACGGTGCCGTAGAGGTTCACGTCCACCGCGGTCATGATCTTGCTGAGAGTGACGCGCGAGTACGACGTCGGCTTGCCGTTCGGAGCGGCGGAGAGGTGCTCAGTCATGGCGAAAACGGTACGGTGCGCGGATGCGACATCTCTGGAGCTTCCTCGCCGGGCTGGTGGTGGCGCCCATCACCTGGGTGCTGGTCACACTGGGGCAGGACGGGTCGAGCCGGACGGTCGACCGCTGGGTGGAGATCGGCACGTTCAACACCGCCAACCTGATCGAGCCGGCCGTTTACCTCGGTGTCGGCGGTGTCCTGCTGGGCCTGCTGGGCACGCTGCGCTTCTCGCCGCTGGGCCCGATGGTGGCCGGGGCGCTGCTGGTCACCCCGTACATCGGGATGTTCGTGGCGCCCTTCTCGGTGCGGGACGCGATCCCGCACGAGTGGAAGGTGTTCGGCGATCCGCTGCCGCTACGACTGCCAGTGGAGAACGGCACGCTCTTCCTGATCGGCCTGCTGCTGCTGATGGCGGCGTTCAGCCAACAGCGTTGGCGGCAGTGGCCGAGCGCGGCGACCGAACCGGCCACGGCACCCACCCCCGCGTCGGACGGAGGCCCCCGCGACGACGACTTCACAATGACCGACTGGCCGGCCCCGGCGCCCACCGAGCGCGACAACGCGCCACTCACTCTGGGTTACCCGGCCGACTCGACACCTACCGAACCGTTGCCCCGCCGGGTGGGCGGCGAATCACCCTGGTCCGCCCCACCGCGCGGTCAGCCGCGCCCCGAGGACACCACCGAGATCCGCTGATCGTCAGGGCGGGCCGGTGGACCGGCCCGCCCTCCGTCTCTTCCGGGCTAGTGCAGCGCGACCGCCAGGTCCGGGTCGACGGTGCCGAGACTGGCGCGGGGCACGACGAGCAGCATGACGACCAGTGCGGCGGCCATGCCGCCCGCGATGACGATCGCCATCGGCACGCTTCCGGTGCCGAACAGACCGGCCAGCGGCGCCGACACCGCGCCGATGCCGAACTGCACCGCGCCGAGCAGCGCCGCGGCGGTGCCAGCGGCCTCGCTGTGCCGGCTCATGGCCAGCGCCGGCGCGTTCGGCAGGGCGAGGCCGGCTGCGGCCAGGACCAGCCACAGTGACGCAAGCAGGGTGCCCAGGCCACCGAAGCCGGTCGCCGCGAACATGACCAGCAGCAGGCCGGCCGCCGTGCCGGCGATCAGGGCGCTGACCAGGATCTGCCGCGGGGTGTAGCGGCGCAGCAGTCGCACGTTGAACTGGGTGGCCCCGATCAGGCCCACCGCGCCGGCACCGAAGGCGATGCCGAACTGCTGCTCGTCGAGGCCGTACTCCTGCTGGAGCACGAACGACGAACCCGAGACGTACGCGAACAGGGCCGCCATCGCCAGCCCGGCGACCAGTACCAGGCCGACGAACGCCCGGTCGTTGACCAACCCCCGGTAGTCGCGCAGGGTGGCGCGCACCCCGCCGTGCCGCCGACGCGCCATCGGAAGGGTCTCCGGGAGCCGGACCGCGGCCACGACGATCAACAGCGCGCCCAGCACCGCCAACGCCGCGAAGACACCCCGCCAGTCGGTCCAGCTCAGCAGGCCACTGCCCAGCGTCGGCGCGAGGATGGGCGCCAGGCCCATGACGAGCATCAGCCGGGAGAAGATCCGGGCGAAGGAGGCCCCGCTGAACAGGTCGCGGACCACCGCCGTCGCGACCACGGTGGCCGCCGCGACGCCGAGCCCCTGGAGTACGCGCAGCCCTCCGAGCACCGCGATGTTGGGCGCGAAGACGCACAGCACGGAGGCCACGATGTGCGCGGCCAACCCGGCCAGCAACGGCATCCGCCGCCCGACCACGTCGGAGAGCGGCCCGATCAGCAGTTGGCCCAACGCGAGGCCGACGAGCGTGCCGGTCAGCGTCAACTGCACCGCGGTCTCGGTGGTCTGCAGGCCCGCCGTGATCGCGGGCAGCGCGGGCAGGTACATGTCGATGGTCAACGGGCCGATCGCGATCAACGCGCCCAGCACGAGGACGAGTTGCGCCCGCTGACGGTTGGTCATCAGGTCGCCGGGCAGCACCTCCTGCACGACGGCGGGCTCGGGTCCGGTCTTCTCCACCAGCTGCTTCATCATCTCGATCTCTCTGCGGGTGCGTCGTCACGAGCGGCGGCGCGGGGCGTCACCGGGACCGCGGGGACGCGGCGGCACGGCGTGGGGTGCCCGGACGGTGGGCAGCGTGGACGTGACGAGGCAGGGGTCGTGGCGGGGGCGGCCGGGTGGGGCGATCATCCGAGGGTGATTCTCTCGTTCGGCAACACCTCGGCGGCGGGTGACGTTCCCGGTGTGTGGGGAGTCACCCCGCCCCGCCCAACCTCGCCGTGTGTGACCAGGGTCACAACGAAATCAGAACCGGGGTCGGGGCACGGGTCGTCTTGCCAGGTGTGAAACGAAGTCTGGACGGGCTCGACGAGGGTGAACTCCTTCGCCGCGTCGCGCGGGGCGACCGGCGCGCGTTCGACGCGCTGTACCGGCGTACCGCCCCGTGGTTGACCGCGCGACTGCGTCGGCGCTGCGCCGACGAGGACGTGGTGGCCGAGGTGCTGCAGGAGACGTACCTGGCGGTCTGGCGGTCTGCCGGCAGTCAGGCGCAGGCCTCCGTATCCGGCAGCGCGGTGGGCTGGTTGTGGACGATCGCCGCGCACCGGCTGATCGACGCGTTCCGCCACCGGGCCCGACGGGAGCGGGTCCCGTCGGTGCGGACCTTCGAGACCGTGGCGCCGGCGGCCGAGGACGAGGCGCTGGCCGGCGGGTTGGACGCCAACCTGGAGCGGGCCCTGCACGAGCTGCCTGCGGAACTCCGTCAGGTGCTGCGCTCGATGGTCCTGGACGGGTTGACCGCGCGGGAGACCGCGCTGCTGCTCGGCATGCCGGAAGGGACAGTGAAAACCCGCGCCCGCCGGGCCCGAATCGCCCTCCGGGAGGCGCTGTCATGACCACTCACCCGACGCCCACCCTCATCTCCCAGTACGCCTCCGGTGACGCCGACGTCGACGACACGGCCATCTGGGCGGTCGAGGCGCATCTGGAAACCTGCGCCGCCTGCCGAGCGGTGCTGGCCGACGCCGTCGACCCGGGCACGCGGGATCTGCTGGACCGGGTGGCGGACGACATCGCCACCGGCATCGCCACCGGCCCGGGTCCGGTACGCCGTCATTTGCTGCTGCGCACCGGGGTCGCCGCACGGGTCCTGCCCTGGCTGGTCACCGCCACCGGGCTGATGCTGGCCGCCGCCCTGTTCGAGTGGACGTTCGACAGCCTGCCGTCGCTGGTGCTGCTGATCGCGCCGGTGGCGCCACTGCTGCCGGTGGCCGCGGTCTGGAGCCGACGCCTCGACCCGGCCTGGGAGTTGACGGCCACCATGCCCCGCACCGGCTTGGCGCTGCTGATGCGCCGCACGTTGGGGGTGCTGTCGGCGGTGATACCGGTGCTGGCGGTGGCGGGCTGGGTCACCGGACACTCCCCCGGCCTCTGGTTGCTGCCCGTCCTGGGGTTCACCGCCGGCGCGTTGGCGCTGGGCACGGTGGTGGGGGTCGACCGGGCCGCACTCGCGTTGACCGTCGCCTGGTCCGCCGGTGTGGTCGTACCCAGCCTCGCCGACGGGCGACTCCCGACGATCCTCACGGACAACAGCCTGCCGTGGTGGGCGCTGGCCACCGTGGCGTCGACGGCCGTCGCGCTGGTGCGAGCCCTGCGCCGGCCGTACGACCCGCACCAGAACCTTCTGCACCGATGACGGCGTCGAGCCACTGCCGAATGGAGAGATCATGATGCGTACGGTCAGCGTGGCGGAGACCGCTCCGTCCACCTATCCGTGGGCGGTGCACGCCGAGAAGTTGCAGGTCCGGGCCGGCCGACACCTCGCGGTCAACGAGCTCGACCTGAGGTTGGGCACCGGTGTGCACGGGCTGCTCGGCCCCAACGGCGCCGGAAAGACGACGTTGATGCGAGCCCTGGCCACTGTGGTGAAGCCGGCCGGTGGGCGGCTGACCCTGCTGGGCGGCGAGGTCACCGGCAACGCGGACCTCCGCCAGGTACGCCGCGGCCTGGGCTACCTGCCGCAGCACTTCGGCTTCTACCCGCGCTTCACGGTCCGGGAGTTCGTCGAGTACATCGCCTGGCTCAAGGAGATGCCGAAGGCGGTCATCCCCGGCGCGGTGCAGCGGGCCGTCGAACGGGTGGGTCTGGCGGACCGCGCCGACTCCCGGATGAAGACGCTGTCCGGCGGGATGCTGCGCCGTGCCGGCATCGCCCAGGCGATCGTCAACGACCCGGCGGTGCTGCTGCTCGACGAGCCGACGGTCGGTCTGGACCCGGAGCAACGCCTCGACTTCCGCGAGCTGCTGCGGGAGATCGGCCTGGACAGCTGCGTGCTCGTCTCCACCCACCTGGTCGAGGACGTGGCGGTGGCCTGCTCCGACGTGGTGCTGGTCAGTGAGGGCCGGCTGGTGTGGCAGGGCACCACCGGGCAGCTCACCGAGCAGGGTGGCGCCGGCGACGCCGGTGACAGCGCCGCCGAACGTGGCTACTCGTCGGTGCTGCGCGCCTACCGTGGGCGGGTGTCGGCATGACGGGACGCATCCTCCGCATCGAACTGCGCCGCTCGGCGGCGCTGGGCGTCGCCCTGTTGCTGCTGGTGACCGGCGCGGCGTTGCTGCTGTCGTCCACCCAGTTCTTCGCGGGGCGGTGGATGCAGCTGGCGGTGCTCGCCCGGTCGACGCTGATCGTGCTGCTGCCGCTCGCGTTGGCCGGTGGGGCATGGCTGGGCCGGCGCGACGCGCGCCACCGGGTCAACGAATTGTTCGCCAGCACCGTCCGGCCGCGGTGGCAGCGCGTCGTCCCGACCGCCGGCGCTCTGGCGGTCTCGGTGGTGACCGCGTACCTCCTGGTGTTTCTCATCGCGGCCGGATGGGTGGCGCCCACCTCGGGTTACTTCCCGAGCGCGACGATCGTCGTCACAGCGGTCGGCGTTCCGGCGCTGATCGCCGCGGGTTGGCTGGGCATGGCCGCCGGCCGGGCCGTACCCCGGGTGATCACCGCGCCGGTCCTCGCCGTGGTCGGCTTCGTCCTGGTGGGGTTGGTGCCGGAGTTGGCCATGTCGTCCGCGATGACCACGGACCTCACGCACGCGCCGCCGGAACCGGCGGCGGTGCTGCTCGTGCCGACGATCACCGGCCTGGACGACTTCCAGACGATCGCGACACGGGTCAGCCTGCTCCAGGCGCTGTGGCTGGTGTCCCTCGCCGCGACCGGCCTGCTGCTGCTGGGCGCGGTCCGTCGCCGCGCGATCGCGTTCGCCGTGCTCCCGGCTCTGCTCGGCGTCGCGGTCGCCCTACCGCTCCTGCCCGTCGGCGGAGCCCGCGGGGCGGCGGTCGTCGACCCGGTCGCCATCGAGTTGGTCTGCGACAACGACGGCCCGCAGGTCTGCGTGACGCGGGCACACGCCGGGCTGCTGCCCGCCGTCGTCGGCCCCGCCCGCCAGGCGCTCGGCATGATGGCGGCGAAGCTGCCAAACGCGCCGGTCCGGGCGGTGGAGACCCAACAGGTCACCTACTGGGCACGGCTGGACCCGGACCAGGCACCGCCCCGGCACTCCGCCGACACGATCGTCTTCGACACTCCCACCATCGACCGCCTCGGCCGCGCCGACCTGTCCGACGACTACTTCCTGCCGTCCCTGCTGGAGGCCGCCTGGCAGCAGGAGTGCGGCGACCAGTCGGTTCGGGGCGACGTGTACCGGGCCCGGATGGTCGCCGCCGCCTGGCTGACCGGTCGACCACCGGCCCCGCAGCCCGGTTGGGCACCCGAGGAGACGGCGCTGCTGGAGAGCGCGTACCAGGCGCTGGCGAGCCTGCCGGAGGTCGAGCAACGACGCCGGATGGCCGCGGTACGCGATGGCGTACTGGCCTGCCGGGACGACGAACTGGTGGCGATCCTGCCGAAGGGTCAGCCGTGAGGTGGCTTCAGCTGCACCTGCGTTCCCGCCGGGTCCCGCTCGCCCTGGCCACCGTGACCGCCTCGATCGCGCTGGCGTGGGCGCTGTCGCTGGCCTACACCGATTCGGCGACCATCAACGCCCGGACGGCCAGCCTCGCCATCATGCTGGCGGTGGTCGCGGTCGGCACCACTCTCAGCGGCGCCGACGGCGCCCTCGACCACACCATGGCGGTCAACTGGCCGGTACGCCGCGCCGGGCACCTGCTGCTCGCCGCCGCCGCCATCACCGCGCTGCTATCCCTCAGCATGATCACCGACACGCGCTACGAACCGTTCGCCCTGGTGCTGCGCAACACCGCGGGGCTGCTCGGGCTGACCGCGCTCGGCGCCACAGTGCTGGGCGCCGCCCTGTCCTGGATCGCCCCGCTGACCTGGACCCTCATCGCGGCACTGCCGATGATGGGGCCCAGCCGGGAGCTGAAGATGCAGGTCGCCGGCTGGCTGATCCAACCCGCCGGCACCACCGCCGCCACCGCCTGCGCCGCCGTCCTGGCGGCGACCGGTCTGCTCGCGTACGCCCTGCGGGGTTGCCCAGTGCGGCCGGTGAGCGAGACCGGCCCCGACCGGTGACGGACAGTCCGGTGCTCCGGAACCCCGGAGCACCGGAGCACCGGAACCCGTCCTAGACGACGCCCGCCAGCAGTTGCCGCGCCATCACGATCCGCTGCACCTGGTTGGTGCCCTCGTAGATCTGAGTGATCTTGGCGTCCCGCATCATCCGCTCGACCGGGTAGTCCCGCGTGTAGCCGTAGCCACCGAGCAACTGCACCGCGTCGGTGGTGATCTCCATGGCGGCGTCCGAGGCGAAGCACTTCGCCGCCGCACCGAAGTAGGTGAGATCCGCGTCGCCACGCTCCGACTTGCCGGCCGCCGCGTAGGTGAGCTGCCGGGCCGCCTCCAGCTTCATGCCCATGTCGGCGAGCATGAACTGGATCCCCTGGAACTCGGCGACCGCCTTGCCGAACTGTCGACGCTCGGCCACGTACCCCTTGGCGTAGTCGAGCGCGCCCTGCGCGATCCCGACGGCCTGCGCGGCGATGGTGACCCGGGTGTGGTCCAGGGTCTTCATCGCGGTCGCGAAGCCGGTGCCCTCCGCGCCGATCATCCGGTCGGCCGGGATACGCACGTTGTCGAGGTAGACCTCGCGGGTGGGCGAGCCCTTGATCCCGAGCTTCTTCTCCGGCGCGCCGAAGCTCACCCCGGGGTCGGACTTCTCGACCACGAAGGCCGAGATGCCACGGGACCGGGCGGCCGGGTCGGTGACGGCGAAGACGGTGTAGAACTCCGAGACGCCGGCGTTCGTGATCCAGCGCTTCACGCCGTTGAGCACCCAGTGATCCCCGTCACGTACCGCCCGGGTCGTCATCGACGCCGCGTCGCTGCCCGCCTCCGGCTCCGAGAGGCAGTACGAGAACATCGCCTCACCGGCCGCGACAGGCGTCAGGTAACGACGCTTGAGGTCGGCGGAACCGGACAAAAGCAGTGGCATCGTGCCGAGTTTGTTCACCGCCGGGATCAGCGAGGAGGACGCGCAGGCGCGCGCCACCTCTTCGATGACAATGGCGGTGGCCAGCGCGTCCGCGCCCGCGCCGCCGTACTCCTCGGGGATGTGCGGGGCGTGGAAGTCGGCCGCCCGCAGCGCGTCGTACGACGCCTTGGGGAACTCCCCGGTCTCGTCGGCCTCCGCGGCGTGCGGAGCCACCTTCGCGGCGCACACCTCACGCACCGCTTCCCGGATCGCCTGGTGCTCCTCGGGCAACCGGTAGACGTCGAACGACTCCCCTGCGGCCATCTCGGCCCTCCCCTTCACCACTATCATGCGCAGTCTGTGACGACTCCTGACCGCCGACCGCGCAGACTGAAGACTAGCGACTGCAGTTCAGGTGATGTTACCGGCGCGTAGGTATGGGCAAGATGGTGCACCTAACGCGCTGGGCGATGATGGAGACCGAGACAGTGAGCCACCCTCCGGTGCCCCGCCCAGGCGCCGCAGCAGAATGCGACGCGACGACGCGACGCCAGTGCGAGCGGAGAAGACAGGCGTGACGATCCCCTACCCCACCATCCAGCCGACCCCCGCCATCGCCGCGGTGACACCGCCCTCAGGCGCACCCCGGCCGCGGGTGACGTTCCTGGGGACTGGTTACCTCGGTGCGACGTACGCCATCTGCTACGCCGAACTGGGGTACGAGGTACTCGGCTTCGACGTCGACGCGGACAAGATCGCGATGCTGAACGCCGGTCAGGTGCCGATCCACGAGCCCGGCCTGGACGAGCTGCTCAAGCGCAACCTCGCCGCCGGCCGGCTCCGGTTCAGCACCGACATCGCCGAGACCGCCGAATTCGGTGACGTGCACTTCATCTGCGTCGGCACCCCCCAGCGGGCCGACGGCATGGGCGCCGACCTGTCGTACGTCGAGGCGTCCGTCACCAGCCTCGCGCAGCACCTGACCCGCAAGGCGTTGATCGTCGGCAAGTCCACCGTGCCGGTCGGCACCGCCGAGTGGGTCGAGCAGCTCGTCGGCAAGCACACCCCCCACGACCTGGACGTCGAGGTGGCCTGGAGCCCCGAGTTCCTCCAGGAGGGCTTCGCCGTCGACGACGTCCTGCGACCCAACCGGATCGTGGTCGGCGTCAAGAGCGAGTGGGCCAACGGCATGCTCTACGCCGCGCACAAGGGCGTGTTCGACCTGGCCGCCACGGAGGACCGCGAGGTGCCCCTGGTGGTCACCGACTTCTCCACCGCGGAGCTGGTCAAGGTCGCCGCGAACGCCTTCCTGGCCACCAAGATCTCCTTCATCAACGCGATGGCCGAGGTCTGCGAGGCCTCCGGTGGCGACGTCACCCAGCTGGCCCGTGCGATCGGCTACGACCCGCGGATCGGCAACCGGTTCCTCCAGGCCGGCCTCGGCTTCGGAGGCGCCTGCCTGCCCAAGGACATCCGGGCCTTCCAGGCCCGCGCCCAGGAGCTGGGCGCCGGTGAGGCGCTGCGCTTCCTGCACGAGGTCGATCTGATCAACCTGCGTCGGCGTACCCGGGTGCTTCAGCTCGCCGCGGACCTGCTCGGCCGCCGCTCCGGGCCGGCCGGCCCGGACTTCTCCGGCACCCGGATCGCCGTGCTCGGCGCTACCTTCAAGCCCAACACCGACGACGTCCGCGACGCCCCGGCGCTCGCCGTCGCCGCACTGTTGCAGAAGGCCGGCGCCGACGTGCACGTGTACGACCCGCAGGGCACCGAGAACGCCCGCCGCGCGGTTCCCGAGTTGACCTACGAGGGCAGCATCAACGAGGCGGTCAGCGACGCCGACCTGGTCTGCGTTCTCACCGAGTGGGCCGACTTCCGCAACGCCGATCCGGTCGCCCTCGGCGAGTTGGTGAAGGGTCGCAAGGTCGTCGACGGCCGCAACTGCCTCGACCCCGCACTGTGGACCCAGGCGGGCTGGGAGTACCGGGGCATGGGTCGCCCCTGACGCAACCGACGCCCACCGGCCGGTCATCGAGCATCTCGATGGCCGGCCGGTGTCGTTGTTTGCCCCGGACCCGCCGACAAGAGTCGAAATCCGCGCCAGCTTTGGGCATGCTGCGACAGTGGAAGTCCACAGTGCGGGTGGAGGGGTGTCGTGGCGACCTTTCAATGCTCCTCGTGCGGCCGGGAGATCAAGCCGGCCGTCCGATGCCCGCACTGTGGGGCAGACCAACCACAGTGGGTCGAGCACCTGGCCGACATTGAGCGTTCGATCGCGGAGATGAAGGCGCGCGACGCCGCCATCGCCCGCGAGCAGCGGCAGATCGCCGCCAAGATGCAGGCCGCGCTCTTCCAGCGGGACATCCTCGCCCACGCCGGCGAGGAGCGGATCAAGCAGGCCACCCGGCCACGGCGGGTGCTCCGCCGTCGCCCCGGCCGACGGCCACCGACCGCCACCATGGGAGCGCCGCCCCGGGTGCCCCGCCAGGGCACCCCACCCGCCCCGGAGGATCCGCCGCCACCCCCGCCCCGCGCCGCCTGGCTGGACGTGGACGACCCGGAGCACCCGCCGGAGGCGTCCTCGCGCGAGGTGCAGAACATCCCCCTCGGGCTGGGCGCGCTGCTGCTCGCAGTGGCCGCGGTGGTCTTCGCCGCGGTGGCAACCAGCTCGATGGACGCGCTCGCCCGGCTCGGCATCCTGCTCCTGGCCACCGTGCTGATGCTGCTCGCCCCACCGACGCTGGCCCGGCGCGCGCTCACCTCGACCGCCGAGACCATCGCCGCCGTCGGCCTGCTGCTGGTGCCGCTCGCCGGCAACGCCCTCTGGGCGGTGGACCGGATCGGCACCGGCAGCGGCTCCGGAACTGTCTTCGCCGGGGTCATCTTCGCTGTCACCGCCGCCGTCGCCTTCGGGTACGCCGGTTGGACGGGTCTGCGCGCGCCCCGCTTCGCCACCGTGCTCGCCGCGCAGCCGGTGCTGCCTCTGCTGGCGTACGACCAGATCACCGGTCCGGGTGGCTGGGCGCTGGTGCTGGCAGTGGTCGCCCTGGTCAACCTCGGCCTGGCCCGCTCCGGCGTGACAGTCGAACGCCCCGTCCGGCAGGACCTGCCGTCGCCGGCCACGCCGTCCGCGCCGCGCGAACGTGACGGCGAGAGCCGGCCGGAGGGCGACCCGGAGGAGGCCGCCGAGCTGATCGACGCCAGTGCGGGTTCCGCCGAGCCGCAGCCGACCCGCCCGGTGCCGGGGCTGCGTGAGCTGACCTGGTTGCTGCACGCTCTGGCTGTCGCCGTCTCGCTGGCGTACGCGGTCACCGCCCTGCTGCGGGCGGAGACCGTGCCGACCGCGACCGGCGCCGGGGTGGTGCTGCTGCTGGCCGCCCTGATCGGGCTGGCCGGCGCGCTGGTGCTGCGTCGCCCGCCACTGCCCGACGTGGCGGCCGGCATCGTCACCCTGGCCGTGATCGGCGCGCTCAGCCGAATCGCCTCGGTGGCACTCCCCGGCCGGGCGCTGCTGCTGATCGCGGCGGTCATCACGGTGACCGGGCTCGCGGTGCGCGCGGTCCCGGAGGCGGCCCGACGGGGCCCACAGATCGCCTCCGCGGTGGCACTGACCGTCAGCGGTCTGGTGGTCGCCGGCGGCGCGCTACGCGCCGGGGTGGCACCGGTCCGGGCGGCGCTGCCCGCCTGGGACCCCGACCTCAGCCGGTACCAAGACGAGTTGGCCGCCGCGGTCGGGCCGACCACCTGGCAGCTCGCGGCTGCGGCATTCCTGCTCACCATCGCTGCGGTGCTGGCCCTGCCCACCGAGATCCGCCGGGAGTTCGCTGTCGCCGGGGCGGCGTTGACCGCGCTCGCCGTCCCGGCCTCGTTCGGTCTCGGCTGGGCGATCGCACCCTGGCCCATGGTGATCGCCGCGATCGGCATCGGGGTCATCGGGCTCTCCGCCCGCACCGACCGTGCCGCGGTGGCGCACGCCGTCGGGGCGGCCGCTGTCGGCCTGTTCGGGGCGGGTGCCAGCCTGTCCAGCCCCACCCTGACGGCCGCGGTCCTGATCACCCTGTTCGTGGCCGGCACGGTGGTCGCGCTGGCGCCCCGGGTCCGGATCGCCTCGGCCGCCTCCGACACGGTCACCGCCTGGGCGGCCGGTGGCGCCGCGTTCGCGCTGCCCGGGGCGGTGGCCGCGTTCGTGGCCGCCACCATGCCGAGCGACCCGACCCCCACCCCGGCGAGCCTCCGCGAGGTGACCGTCCCGGTCCTGGCGGCCAGCTTCCTGGCAGTCTGCGTGACCCTCGGCTACGCCGCCGTCGTGCAGGTCTCCCAGCGCCACATCCCCGCGCCGCTGTCAGTCGGCACCGGGCTGGGCGCGCTGATGGTCACCGCCGCCGC
This sequence comes from Micromonospora sp. NPDC005171, assembly GCF_040608575.1. Lineage (NCBI taxonomy): Bacteria > Bacillati > Actinomycetota > Actinomycetes > Micromonosporales > Micromonosporaceae > Micromonospora > Micromonospora sp. NPDC005171. Next base: position 429,432 of record NZ_JBEXIM010000002.1, read on the forward strand.
GTTCGGGGCGCCCGGCGCGACAGTCGCCGACGCCTGGGTGGGCGCGTTGCTGCTGGTCGCGGCGGTGCTGCTCTTCCTGGCCCCCTCCATCGACGCCGGCCGGCGCGCCGACCTCACCCTGGACGGCTCGGACCTGGCCGCCGCCGCGGTCACCACCGCCCTGATCGCCACGCTGGTACGGATCGGCGCGGTACTCGCCCCGGGCGGGCAGCTGGCGGTGGCCGCCGCCCTGCTCCTGGTGGTCGCCGTGGCGGCTCGCAGCATGCCGGAGGAGTGGCGACGCGGGCCGATCCTGGGCCTCACCGTCGGCGGCGCCCTGATCGGCGTCCTCGCCGGGTGGACGGCGGTGCGCGGCGGGGTGGGCGTGCTGGCCACCCCCGGCCCGATCTGGAGGGGCGACCTGAGCGACTGGCCGGCCGCCCCCGTCGGCGGCGCCACCTGGCAGGCGCCGGTCGCGCTGGCGCTGCTGGCCCTCGCCGCCGGCATTCTGCTCCCGCCGCCCTGGCGCTGGGACGTATCCGGGGTGGCGGTGGTGCTCGCCACGATCGGCGCGCCGGCCGCGTTCGATCTGGCCTGGTGGTCGCCGGTCCTGGTCGGCGGAATGGTGGCCACCGTGTTCGGCATGGCCGCGGTGGCCACGGAGGAGGCGCGCGCCGGACTGTCCCGGGCCACGGTGGCCGGGGTAGTCGCGCTGCACGCCGCCGGAGCCGGACTGGTCCGCCCGTGGACCACGGCGCTGGCGCTGGGCAGCATCGCCCTGATCGGCGTGGTGGTGGCCACCCTGGCCCGCGTCCTCGCCGGCCCACAGGTCGCCGACATCGACACCGACGGAATGCCGCCGCACCTGGCGCAGATCGGTGGCGCGGCGATCGGTGCCGCCCTGCTGGCCCTCCCCGGCGCGGTGGCGGCACTGGCCGCCGAGTTCGAACACTCGGCGCAGGTGGTGCTGACCGCCGCCCTCGCGGCGACCAGCCTCGGCCTGGCCGCCGTGGCCGCGGTCCGCAGGCAGGTGCCGCAATATCTGCCCTGGGTCAGCGTGGCGGTGGTCGGCGGGGCCACCATCAGCGCCCTCGCCGCCATCCCCACCGGCCTGGCCGCCGGCGTCTACGCGGCCGCCGCCGCCCTGCTCGGCGTACTGGCCGAACTGATCCGCGCCGCCACCGTCCCGCCGACCGGCGCAGCCCAGCCGGTCCGGCGTTGGGCGGTACGCCTCGACGGCGCCCTACGGCGGCTTCCGGACGACCCGGAGCGACGACGGTGGCGGGTCAACCCCGCCGCGGGTGCGCTGGCCGCGGCGGCGCTGCCGACCGCCCTGGCGCTCGCCTCGATCGCACCCGCGCTGGTCACCGCCCTGGTCGAGCCGCACCGCACCCTGACCCGGATCTGGCAGGGCCCACCGCCGGAACTGCTCACCCCACCGCCGGACGTGGTCAACCCGACCCACGTGCTGACGGCGTTGCTGCTCACCGCGACCGCCGCGCTGGCCGCCACCGGGTTCAGCGGTGGGCGGCGGTCCCGGGCCGTCCCGGTGGTGCTGCCCGGGACCGCCGTCACGCTGCTCATCGCACCCATCGCGCTGGGCCAGGGCTGGCCCGCCAGCACCGTCGCCGCGCTCTCCGTCTTCACCATCGCGATGCTCGGTCTCGCACTGACCCCACCGCCGCCGCTGGTCGAGCGGGCCCGCTCGCTGCGGCTGGCCCGGGTGCTGGTGTTCGCCATCGGTCTGGCCGGTGGCAGCGCCGGGCTCGCCGGCAGCCTGGCCGACCGGCAGATGACAGTGTTCACCCTCGGCAGCGCGGTCGCGGTGGGCGCGGTGGCGGCGCTGTTCGGCACCACCCAGCGGGCGCGGATCCTCGGCTGGCTCTTCGCCTCACTCATGGCGCAGCTCTTCGTGCTCACCGTCGGCCTGGTCGCCGGGTTGGCGGCGGTCTGGTCCGCGTTCGGGGTGCTGGCCGTCGGTGCGGTTCTCCAGGTGCTCGCCGCGACCCTGCCTCGGTTGCGCCGCCCCGAGGCGCAACGGGAGGCCTCCACGGTGGAATGGAGCGGGTACGCTGCCGCGCTGATCGCCCTGGCCCTCGCCTTCGACTCGCCCCGACACATCGCCGCCCTGCTGGCCGCCTGGGGCGCTGTCCTCGGGGTGGCGGCGACCCGACCCGGCCGCCGCCCGGTGGAACGCCGGATCCTGTTCTGGGCGGTGGTGGTCTGTGAGATCACCGCGTGGTGGATCCTGATGCGAGTCGCCGACGTGGCGCTGCCCGAGGCGTACACGCTGCCGTTCGCCGCGTTGGCCCTCCTCGTCGGCGTCCTGGAACTGCGCCACCGACCAGACATGAGCAGCTGGGTGGCGTACGGCCCGGCGTTGGTAGCGGCCTTCGTGCCGACGCTGGCCATCGTGCTGGCCACCGAGTCCAGCACGATGCGGCAGATGCTGCTGCTGCTCGGCGCGGTCGCGGTGCTGATCTTCGGCTCGTCCAGTCGGCAGCAGGCGCCGGTGATCGTCGGTGCGTCGGTCACCGCGATCACGGCGATCCACGCCCTGTTCAGCCTGGGCCCGTGGCTGGCGCTGATCCCGGTGGGCATCCTGCTGCTGGTGCTCGGCGCGAGCAACGAGCGTCGCCGCCGCGCCCAGGAACGCCTACAGACCGCCCTGCGCGGCATGAGATGAACCGGAGGGTCCCTGCGGCGTGGGTGAGTGGGCGCGGTGAGTGGGCGCGGTGAGTGGGCGCGGTGAGTGGGCCGGCCCGCGCCGCCACCCGCCGCCACGCGCCGCCACGCGCCGCCACGCGCGATCTTGCGCTTTCCGTGGCGACATAAGGCGTGAACGCCACAGAGCGACAACCCGAAGTGCAAGATCCGGAGGGCGAGCCGGCCCGGGCCGGCCCGGGGCAGGGCAGGGCAGGGCAGGGGCGGGGAAGGTTAGCTCAGGGTGGCTTGGAGGGCGGCTTCCTTGTCTGCCACCAGCTTCTCCAGGTCCTGCTGGTAGGTCGCCATCTTGGCGCGCAGGCCCTCGTCGCTGGCGCCGAGGATCCGTACGGCGAGCAGGCCGGCGTTGCGGGCGTTGCCGATCGACACGGTGGCGACCGGGATCCCGGCCGGCATCTGCACGATGGACAGCAGCGAGTCCATGCCGTCGAGATGCTTCAGCGGCACCGGCACACCGATCACCGGCAGCGGCGTCACCGAGGCGACCATGCCGGGCAGCGCGGCGGCACCCCCGGCCCCCGCGATGATCACCTTGATGCCCCGGTCGGCGGCGTCGCGCCCGTACTCGATCATCGTGACCGGAGTCCGGTGCGCCGAGATCACCCGCACCTCGTACGCCACGCCGAAGTCGTCCAACACCTCGGCGGCGGCCCGCATGGTCGGCCAGTCCGAGTCGCTACCCATGATCAAGCCAACCGTGCTCACTGCGGCCCTTTCGTCGTTCCCGAAACCGTTGCTCACTCGTGGCCCTCGCGCAGCCAACGCGCGGCCCGTGCGGCCCGGGCCCGCAGGTCGTCCAGGTCGTCGCCGAGCACCGTGACGTGGCCGATCTTGCGGCCGGGTCGCACCTGCTTGCCGTACAGGTGCACCTTGGCACCCGGCTCCGCGGCGAAGAGGTGGTGCAACCGTTCGTCGATCGACATCCCGCCCGGCTCGCCGCCGAGCACGTTCGCCGACACGACCACCGGGGCGGTCAGCGCTGTGTCACCCATCGGGTAGTCCAGCACAGCCCGCAGGTGCTGCTCGAACTGTGAGGTCCGGGCACCCTCGATCGTCCAGTGCCCGGAGTTGTGCGGACGCATCGCCAGCTCGTTGACCACGATCGCGGGCCGGCCGGCGTCGTCGCGCACCTCGAACAGCTCCACGGCCAGCAGACCGATCACACCGAGCGCGGTGGCCAGGTCGATGGCGAGCTGCTGCGCGGAGACCGCCAGCTCCTCGTCCAGGCCGGGCGCCGGGGCCAGCACCTCCACGTTGATGCCGTCGCGCTGCACCGTCTCGACCACCGGGTACGCGGCCACCTGACCGAACGGCGAACGAGCCACCTGCACGGCCAACTCCCGTCGCAGCGGCACCCGCTCCTCGACGATCAGTCGGGTGCCGCCGGCGAGCAGCGTGGTCGCCAGCTCGGTGGCCTGGGCCGCGTCGTCGACCATCCAGACACCCCGGCCGTCGTAGCCACCCCGAGCCGCCTTCAGCACCACCGGCCAGCCGACCTGCTCGCCGAAGCCGACCAGGTCAGCGGGCTCGCCGACCGGCCGCCAGGCCGGGTTGGGCGCACCCAGCTCAGTCAGGCGTTCCCGCATGACCTGCTTGTCCTGGGCGTGCAGCAGCGCGTCCGCCGGCGGGTACAGGGGCACCCCTTCCGCCGCCAGCGTGCGGATGTGCTCGGAGGGCACGTGCTCGTGGTCGAAGGTGACGACGTCGCAGCCCTTGGCGAAGGTGCGCAGGGCGGCCAGGTCGGTGTGGTCGCCGTACTGGACGTCGGCGGCGACCAGCGCCGCGCCGTCGTCGGGGGCGGTCGCGAGCACACGCAGTGACTGGCCGAGGGCGATCGCGGCCTGGTGGGTCATCCGGGCCAACTGGCCGCCACCCACCATGCCGACAACTGGCAGACCGGTACGGGAATCCATAGCGCGGCCAGCCTATCCGGGCCGCCGACGGGCCCAGCCGGAGGGCTGGCGACCCGCCTTGGAAGCGCTGGCGGGACCACCCGTTGCGCGGCACTGACGACTACCGGGCGTGGCGGTGCGCTCAGCCCAGCTCGGCGACCAGGTCCTCGACCGAGGTGACCGGCCGCTGGCAGACGAAACCCCGGCAGACGTACGCGGCGGACCGCCCGTCGACCAGCGGACGGTCAGCGAGCAGCGGCACACCCGGCTGGTCCGGACGCCCGGCGACGACCACCGCTCCGGGCGGCGCGTGCCGGCGGGCGGCGGTCACCAGGGGGTCACCGGCCGGGTCGTCGGTGACCACGGCGATCTCGTACGGCCCGGAGAGCAACGCCTCGCCGACCATGGCCGCGTAGCCGGTGAACCGGGGGTGCTTACCGACGATCGGCGCGACAGTGCCGAGGGCCGCTTCGGCGGCCTCCCGGTAGCGCGTCTCCCCCGTCAGCGCCGAGTACGCCACCAGCCCGGCGATCAACGCCGACCGGCCGGACGGGGTGGCGTTGTCGGTCGGGTCGGCCGGCCGGGCGACGAGCCGCTCGGCGTCGTCGGCGGTGTCGTAGAAGGCGCCACCGGGCGCGGCGAAGTGTGCCAGGGCGGTGTCCAGCAGGTCGCCCGCCAGGGTGAGCCAGCGGCCCTCCCCGGTGAGCTGGTGCAGCGCGCAGAAGGCCTCGGCCACACAGCCGTAGTCCTCCAGGACACCGGCCGGCTCGCCGACCTTGCCATCCCGGGAGACCCGGCGCAGCCGGCCGTCCACCAGGTGCACGGTGGCCAGGTGCTCGGCGGCCTGGCGCATCGCCCCGTCGGCGACGATGGTGACGCCGTCCATCAGGTTGGCATCCTCGTCCTGAGGAGACGCGTACACGGCGGCGACCTGCTGGAATTCGGCGATGGCGGTGATCGCCAGGCCGTTCCAGGCGGCCACCACCTTGTCGTCGAGGGCCGGTTGCGGGCGGGTGTCCCGGGCCGCGAGCAGCCGCCCGACCACCTGCTGCCAACGGGCGCGGACCTCGGGCGCGGCATCGTCCACGTCCCGGGCGAGCTTGAGCACGCTCATGCCGTGTTCAAAGGTGCCGTCGGTGGTCACCGTGAACAGGTCGGCGGCGAGCCGGCCGTCCTCCTCGCCCAACGCCTCGACGAGTTGGGCGGGCGTCCAGGCGTAGGTGAGCCCCTCGACGCCCTCGGTGTCGGCGTCCAGCGCGGACGCGAACCCCTGCCCGGGCCGGTGCAGCTCGTCGGCGAGGAACCGGGCGGTGTCCCGGGCAACCCGGCGGGCCAGCGGGTCGCCGGTGAGTCGCCACAGCTGGGTGTAGACCCGCAGCAGCAGCGCGTTGTCGTAGAGCATCTTCTCGAAGTGCGGCACCGTCCAGTGCGCGTCCACCGAATACCTGGCGAAGCCGCCGGCGAGTTGGTCGTAGATGCCGCCCCGGGCCATCGCCTCGGCGGTGTGCCGGGTGATCTCCAGGCTGCCCGGGTCGCCGGTGCGCTGGTGGTGGCGCAACAGGAAGAGCAGGTTCATGTGCGGCGGAAACTTCGGCGCGCCACCGAACCCGCCGTTCGTCGCGTCGTACTCGCTGGCCAGCTTGGTGGCCGCCGCGTCGAGCAGCGGGGCGTCCAGTGGGGCGGTGGGGCCACCCACGGCCTGCGCGCCGCCGATCGCCTCGACCACCGCGGCGCCCTGGCCCAGCACCGCCTCGCGCTGCTCCCGCCAGGCGGTGGCGACCGACTGGAGCAACTGGACGAAGTTGGGTCGGGGGAAATAGGTGCCGCAGAAGAACGGGGTGCCGTCCGGGGTGGCGAAGACGGTCATCGGCCAACCGCCCTGGCCGGTCATCGCCTGGGTCGCGGTCATGTAGACCGCGTCCACGTCCGGGCGCTCCTCACGATCCACCTTGATCGACACGAAGTTGTCGTTCATCAGGGCGCCGACCTGCGCGTTCTCGAACGACTCGTGCGCCATGACGTGGCACCAGTGGCAGGCCGCGTAGCCCACCGAGATGAGCACCGGAACGTCGCGGCGCTTCGCCTCGGCGAACGCGTCGTCCGACCAGGGCCACCAGTCGACCGGGTTGTCGGCGTGCTGGAGCAGGTACGGGCTGGTGGCGTCGACGAGTCGGTTCACCTGACGACCATAGCCAGCCCTGGCGCGGACCGCGCGGGCTCCGCCCGGACGGTCGAATGCCCGCCACCGCACCGGGCGCGGTAGGCCGTCACACCCGACACCGATCAACCGAGGTGGCGCCGGCTGCTGACGTCGCGCCGGCTGCTCAGGAGGCGCCGTCGGCGCGGAGTCGGAACACGTTCGACTCCGCCGAGTCGCGCAGCGACCCCAGCACCGCGCCGATCTTGTCCGCCGGCATCGGCTTGAAGAAGTGGTAGCCCTGCGCGGAGGTGCAACCCAACTCGGCCAGGGCCATCCGCTGCTCGGCGGTCTCCACGCCCTCGGCGACCACCCGCAGCCCCAACTCGTGGGCGAGCCCCACTGTCGTCCGGACGATCGCGGCGGCCTCCGGCGAGTCGGCCATCCGGATGACGAACGAACGATCCACCTTCAACTCGTCCACCGCGATGCGGGTGAGGAAGGTCAGCGACGAGAAGCCGGTGCCGAAGTCGTCGACAGCGAGTTGCACGCCCATCGACCGGAGCGTCGCCAGCACCTCGTCGATGACCTCCAGCTCGCTCATCACCACCGTCTCGGTGATCTCCAGAACGAGCCGGTGCGGCGGCACCTGATGGCGGCGCAACGCGTCGGCGATCTCCGCCGGCAGCCGGGGGTCGAGCAGGCTGCGCGCTGAGAGGTTGACCGAGATCGGAACGTCCAACCCCTCCCGGGCCCAACCGGCGGCCACGCTGAGCGCCTTGTTCAGCACGTAGCGGGTGAAGGCGCCGAGCTGCTCGCTGTTCTCCACCGGCCGGATGAAGTCGGCCGGGTTCAGCCACCCACGCCGGGGGTGCTGCCAACGGATCAGCGCCTCCACCCCGGTGGGGGCGCCCGTGGCCAGGTCGACCGCCGGCTGCAACGCCAGCACCAGCTGATCGTCGACCTTCAACGCCTCACGCAGCTCGGCCAGCAGGGCGAGCTGGTCGGTGCTGGCCGCATCCCGCGCGCCGTCGTACGCGGCGACGTTGCCGCCGCCTTCCTTGGCCTGGTACATCGCGATGTCGGCCCGACGCAGCAACTCGGTCAGGTCCGCGGCGCCCGCGGCGGCCACCACCACACCGACCGAGACCTCGATGGACATCCGTACGCCGGCCACCTCCGTCGGCGCGGCCAGCCGCTCGGCGATCTCGCGGGCCTGGCGCAACGCGTGGGCCAGCGGGGCGGCCCGGTCTCCGAGCACCGGCACCGCAGTGAGCAGCAGGGCGAACTCGTCGCCGCCGAGTCGGCCGAGCAGGTCGCCGCTGCGGACCAGCGCGTTGAGTCGGTTCGCGGTCAACCGCAGCAGCTGGTCACCCGCCGCATGGCCGAGGGTGTCGTTGACTTCCTTGAACTGGTTGATGTCCAGCAGCAGCAGCGCCACCGGGTGATCGTGGCTGAGCTGTCGCAGCGACTGGTCGCCCTTGGTCAGCATCGCCGCCCGGTTGACGAGGCCGGTGAGCGGGTCGTGCACCGCTTCGTACGACGAACGGGCGGTCACCAGCCGCAGTTCGTGATGGGTCGCGGCGTCGTGCAGCGCGGCGGCGAGCGCGTCGCCGAACGCGGCCACCGCGTCGTGTTCCCGGGCGGTGGGCGGGGCCGAGCGGGGGAAACGCACCCGCAGCCGACCGACCGGCGCGGCGCCGACCGACAGCGCCCGGCTCAGCTCGTGCTCGTCCGGCTCCGGCTGGTCCGGTGGGCCCGTCTCCCGGTCGACCAGCTGACCGCCGGCGTCGCCCCGGTAGCGGTGCCACCGGCCGTCGGCCCGGGCCACGTCGACGTCGACCAGCTCGGCGTTGAACAGCGTCAGGGCGCCGGTGACCGCCGCGCTGGCCACGCCCCGCTCGTCGAGCTGGTTGAGGGCCGCGGTGGCCTCGGCGAAGGCGCCCCAGGTGCGGCGCTCCTGATCGGAGCGCAGCCGGTAACGGTAGGTCTGCTGCAACAGCCACAGCAGCGGCGGCAGCAACAGCAACCAGCGCGGGTCCAGCTCGAGCAGAGCGATCACCACGAGGCCGACCGCAACATTGCCGACGAACATCAGCAGCTTGCCGCGTAGCGCGGCGAGCAACGGTGGCCCGATCGGCAGACCGTGCCGCAGACCCAGCGTCACCCCACCCAGCCAGGCGGTCACCAGGAGGTACGTCACCGCGCCGGCGATGACGGCGAGCGCCAGCATCGGGGTGGGCGGGGAGAGCAGCGGCCGACCGAGCGCGGTGGTCACGGAGACGGCCAGCGCCGACGCGGCGGCCAGTGACGCGGCGATCCGGACGATCTCCAGGGCCGGACGGCGGTCGTTGTGTAGTGACAGCAGGGTCCAGGCCAGCCCGGTGCCGAGCAGCGTGGCCGACGGGAGCCAACCGGCTGGGGTCAGGTAGAGACAGACAATCAGGGCGGCCTCGCCCCAGGTGATGCTGACCATGCCCGCGGCCGAACGGAACCGCAGCCGGGCGAGCTGGGCGAGGGCCAGGACGGCGACGGCGATGCCGAAGCGGGCCGGACCGCCGAGGGGGTCGTCGGCCGGCAGCCGGACCGGGAGGGTCAACCCGACCGCGGCGGCGGCCAGGGCGGTAAGCGTGACGGCGGCGGTGAGCACGAGCAGCCGGCCCGGCGTGCCACGCACCCCGAGCCGATCGAACGGGTCGTCGGCCGCACCGGAGGTCATCGACCTCCCCCGTCAGCCGACCGACCGACGTGGCGGCGGGCGGCCGGTGCTGTGCTGGTCATCGGCGCCTCCTCCCGCACACGGCTCGGAGACTTTTGGTCCCCCCGGCGGAAGGCTAAGCCAAACCGGGTGGCCGCAACAGGGGGCGACCAACCGGTTCGGCGTGATTCATGCGCGGACTACCCGTTCAGGTGCTGCTGGTGCCCGTTGGGAGCGGGGGTGGATGAATCACGCGCCCCGGTCCCGTCTGTCGGATCGACGACTGCCGCATCGGCCCTGGTGGGGTCGGTCGGCCCGGACTGCTGGGGGAAACGATCCGGCAGCCGGCGCAGCCGAGCGTTCATGTTGCGGATCAGCAGGATGGTCGCGGTGGCCAGCAGCAGGATGAGGAAGAGGCCCATCGGCCCGGCCAGACCACCCGTGCGGGTGTCCCCGAAGTTGTTCTCCGCGAGCACCTGGGCAGCGGTCAGCATGGCGTTCCTCCGATGTGCGGTTGGTAACCAGGGTAGCCCCGTCGGGAATCAGCGTGCGTGCGCCGTCTCCCGCACCCCCGCGAAGAGATCGGACTCGGGCAGCGGGCTGTCGACCATCGAGCGGGCCAGCTCGTAATCCTCGGTCGGCCAGGCGCGTTTCTGGAGCTCCATCGGCACGTGGAACCAGAAGCCGTCCGGGTCGACCTGGGTGGCGTGGGCGCGCAGCGCGTCATCGCGGACCGGGAAGTATTCGGCGCACTCCACCCGGGTGGTGATGCGGGGACCCTTGTCGGGACGGTCCTCCCACCGCTTGAGCCACTCCTCGTAGGGCGACTCCAGCCCGGCGGCCAGCATGCCCTCGTGCAGGGCCATGATCTTGCCCTTGGAGAAGCCGATGTCGTAGTAGAGCTTCAGCGGCTGCCAGGGCGCGCCCAGCTCCGGGTAGCGCTCCGGGTCACCGGCGGCCTCGAACGCGGCAACGCTCACCTTGTGGCACATGATGTGGTCCGGGTGCGGGTAGCCGCCCTCTTCGTCGTACGTGGTCACCACGTGCGGACGGAACTCGCGCATCAGCCGCACCAGCGGACCCGCGGCGACCTCGACGTCCTGGAGGGCGAAACAACCCTCGGGCAGCGGCGGCAGCGGATCGCCCTCGGGCAGACCCGAGTCGACGAAGCCCAGCCAGGCCTGGTCGACGCCGAGGATCGCCCTCGCAGCGTCCATCTCGGCACGCCGGATCTCGCCGATGTTGGCCCACACGTCGGGCCGGTCGAGCTTGGGGTTGAGCACGCTCCCGCGCTCGCCGCCGGTGCACGTCACGACCAGGACGTCCACCCCCTGAGCGACATATTTCGCCGTTGTCGCCGCGCCCTTGCTCGACTCGTCGTCCGGGTGCGCGTGCACGGCCATGAGACGCAGTTGCTCTGCCAACTTCGGCGCTCCTCGTCTGTGCCGGACGGTGGACCCGACCGGGCTCGACCGGCTGACCTGCCGGGATCTTTCCTCACCGCACCCTGTCGCCGGCCACCAGCGCCGGGCATGACCTGCCATTCCTGCCGCTGGGCCGGGTGGGAGGATGGGACTCTGCCATTCTTGCCGATGCCGCCGACAACAACGCCAGGAGATACCCGCCGGTGACCGAGACGCACGCCACAATTTCACCAGGCGCGCCGGTATTCCCGGCCGGGCGCTACGGCCGCCGTCGGGCACCGGGCGGTAGGCGCCGCCGTACGCTGCTGGCCGCGCTGGCGCTGCTGGCGCTGGTGGCCACGCTGACCGTGATCTCGGTCCGGCTCTACCGCCAGTATGGCGACCCGGCCTACGACGCTCAGGTGATCACGTACACCGACATCACGGACAAGCAGGTGCTTGTCGACTTCCGGGTGACGGTTCCGCCGGGTGGATCAGCGGTCTGCGTGCTGCGCGCCCGGGACCGTGCCGGTGCCGAGGTGGGCCGCGAACAGGTCACCGTGACCGCCGACCCCGGGGATCGGCACGTCACGACCCGGCACCGCCTGGCCACCACCGCGCGGCCGTTCATCGGCGAGGTTCTGCGCTGCCGACCACCGTCCTGAGCTGCGCGAACAGCACCGAAAGCGGGGCCGGCGGGGCGCCTACCGCGGGTGTCGGATCCGGACACCGGCGGTGATGGCCGACACGCTGTGTCGTACCGCACTGGTAACTTGGTAGTTCACCTGTCAGCCAGCCACGCACAACTGAGGAGAACGCCTGTGTCCACTGGCAACGAGGCGCCCGCCACCTGGCTGTCGCAGGACGCGTACGACCGCCTCCAGGCCGAGCTCGACGAGCACATCGCCAACCGCCCGGCGATCGCAGCCGAGATCAACGCTCGGCGCGAGGAGGGCGACCTGCGGGAGAACGGCGGCTACCACGCCGCCCGCGAGGAGCAGGGCAAGGCCGAGGGTCGCATCCGCTACCTGCAGGAGCTGCTGCGCACTGCGAAGGTCGGCGAGGCTCCGACCGCCGACGCGGTGTCGCCGGGCATGGTGGTGACGATCTACTTCGACGACGACACCAACGACACCGAGACCTTCCTGCTCGGCTCTCGGGAGATCGCGGCCACCACCGACCTGACCGTCTACAGCCCCGAGTCCGCGCTGGGCAAGGCGATCCTGGGTGGCCGGGCCGGGCAGACCTGCACCTACACGGCGCCCAGCGGCGCCGACATCAAGGTGACAGTGGTCAGCTTCGAGCCGTTCTCCGGCTGACCGTCGCCAGCCGCGCCATCCACTGCCGGCCGGGCTTTTCCGTCGCCGGCACCCGCTCCGAAGCACCGCGCATCCGAGGCGTGGCACCTACCGGTGTCACGCCTCGGCCGCGAAGACCACCTGGTAGCCGCTCGCCCGCAAGGCGCTGATCAGCGTGTCTGAGTGCTCGACGCCCCGGGTCTCCACCGACAGCGCCACCTCCACCTCGCCGAGACTGAGGTGCGGGTTGGCCCGCTGGTGCTCCACGTCCACCACGTTCGCCCGGTGCTCGGCGATCTGGCTGAGCAGCGACGCCAGCTGCCCCGGCCGGTCCGAACAACGGACGGTCACCCGCAGGTAGCGACCCGCTGCGGCCAACCCGTGCTCGATCACCCGCATCATCAGCAACGGGTCGATGTTGCCGCCGGAGAGCACCGCGACAACCGGGGTCTCCACCTCGACCACGCCGGCCAGCAGCGCGGCGACACCGACCGCCCCGGCCGGCTCGACCACCTGCTTGCCGCGCTCCAACAGCATCAGCAGGGCCCGGGAGATGTCCTCCTCGGAGACCGTGACGATCTCGTCGACCAGCTTGCGCACGTGGTTGAAGGTGATCTCGCCCGGCCGGCCGACCGCGATGCCGTCGGCGATGGTGGAGAAGACGGGCAGCCGGACCGGCTCTCCGGCCACCAGTGAGGGCGGGAACGCCGCAGCCCCGGCCGCCTGCACGCCGATGATGCGAACGTCCGGCCGCAACGCCTTCGCGGCCACCGCCATGCCCGAGATCAGACCGCCGCCGCCCACCCCGGTGATGATCGTCTTCACGTCCGGGCACTGTTCGAGGATCTCCAGCGCCACAGTGCCCTGCCCGGCGATCACATCGGGGTGGTCGAACGGGTGGATCAGCACCGCCCCGGTGCGCTCGGCGTACGTGTGCGCGGCCACCAGCGACTCGTCGACGGTGTTGCCAGCCAACTCGACCTGCGCGCCGTACCCCTTTGTGGCGGCCACCTTCGGCAGCGGCGCGTTGACCGGCATGAAGACTGTGGCGTGCGTGCCGACCAGGCCGGCGGCGAGGGCCACGCCCTGCGCGTGGTTGCCCGCGCTCGCCGCCACCACACCGCGTTCCCGCTCCGCCGCCGACAACCGGGAGATCCGCACGTACGCGCCCCGCACCTTGTACGAGCCGGCGCGCTGCACGTTCTCGCACTTGAGCCACGTCGGCCCGCCCAGTGCCGCGCTGAGCGGGCGGGACGGCTCCAGCGGGGTGGTGCGGGTGACGCCAGCGAGCAACTCCCGTGCGGCCCGCACGTCGTCGAGACCGACCAGTTCCGTCATGCCCCGATCGTGCCACCCGTGCTCCCCGACCAACCCGCGGGCCAGGCCGACCGGGGCGCGGGCCGACCGGAACCGGTTGATCCACTCGGTATCCCGGAAAGCGCGGTATCCGGGCTGCCCGGATACCCCGACTTCAATGATCCCGAGTGGATCACGAAGCTGGCGCGACCCCCGGCACCTCCAGGGCGGGCCGGGCCGCCGGAGCCGGCTGGGCCGCCGGAGCCGGCTGGGCAGGCGGGGCGGCGGGCCAGGTCTGGCCCGGCCAGACCGGGGCGGTCGGCCACGGGGGGATGCCGCCGGTGATCCGGGCCTCCTGGGCAGCGGAGATCCGTTGGATCAGCAGGATCAGCGTCACCGCCGCGATCACGCCCTAGACGATCATGCGACGGCCGGCGACCCCGTTTCGATCCGGGGGTAGCCGGGAGCGTGGCGCGTCCACGGTGCGGCCATCTCGAACTGGCCGGCCACACCGAGCAGCAGCAGCTCCGAGCCGGGCGGGCCGACCAGTTGCACGGCGACCGGCAGGCCGTCCGGGCGGCGGCCGACCGGCACGACGACAGCCGGCAGGCCGGCGATGTTCCAGGGCGCGGCGTACGGGGCGTACCGGATGTTGGCTGTCATGTTCGCCCGCCAGGAGCGCTCCGACCAGCGGGCCGCCTCCGGTGGCGCGCTGGCCAGCGCAGGGGTGAGCAGCAGGTCGACCGAGTGGTCGGTGAAGAAGTCGACCGACCGTTGCCGCCAGGCGGCCCGGTCCGCCTCCCGCACGTAGCCGCGACGTTGCGCCCACTCGCCCAGCGCGACGTGCCGCCGGGTACGCCGTTGCAGACCACGGCGGTCCAGGCCGGCGGCCCGGACGTCGGTGGCGGCGGCGGCGAACCAGGTGGCGATGCCCTGCAGGCCGAGCGCGGTGGGGTAGACCGGATCGGCGGGCACCGTGTCGTGCCCGGCGGCGGCGAGGAGTCGGCCGGCGGCGGCTACCGCGTCCCGGTTGGGCGCGTCCGGTGTGACACCTCGCACCGGGGAGCGCAGCGAGACGCCCACCCGCAGACGCTGCGGGGGGACCAGCTTCTCCGGACGCCGGCCGGCGAGCACCGAGAAGCCGACCGCCGCGTCGGCGACCGTGCTGGTCAGCATGCCGTGCTCGGTGAGGCCGAACCAGTCGTCCGCCCCGAGCTGGCAGGGGACCACACCCTGGCCGGGCTTGAGCCCGACAAGTCCACAGCAGGCCGCCGGAATCCGGATCGAGCCGAGCCCGTCGTTGGCGTGCGCGATCGGCACCAGCCCGGCGGCGACCGCGGCGGCGGCACCACCCGAGGACCCACCGGGGGTACGCGTGCTGTCCCACGGGTTACGGGTCACCGCGCTGTCGTCGTCGGTCAGGGCCCACAGCCCCAGCTCCGGCATCCGGGTCACGCCGAGGATCACCGCGCCGGCGCCACGCAGCCGACGCACCACCTCGTGGTCGGCCTCCGCGACGTCGGTGCGGGCGGCGGCCGACCCGTTCCAGGTGGGCAGGCCGGCGACCGGGGTGTTCTCCTTGACCGCCACCGGAACCCCGGCCAGCGGCAGGTTGGCCAGGTCCTCCTGCTCGTCGACCTTCTCCGCCTCGGTGATCGCCTCGCCACCACGAACGGCGCGGAACGCGGCCAGCTCGCGGTCGGCCCGGGAGATGTACTCAAGGTGGTCGGCGACGACCTGGGTCGCCGACACGTCACCTCGGCGTACGCCCCGGGCGATCTGCTTGGCGGTCGCTCCAACCCAGGTCGCCATGATGTCCTGCACGGCCATCCTCCCCCAGCGGTCAGCCCAGCGCCTGCTCCAGATCGGCGAGTAGGTCGTCGACCGTCTCGATGCCGACAGACAGTCGCACGAGATCGCCGGGAACTTCAAGCGGCGAGCCGGCAGCACTTGCGTGTGTCATCCGACCCGGGTGCTCGATCAGGGATTCCACCCCGCCCAGCGACTCGGCGAGCACGAAGAGCTTGGCCCGGTTGCAGATGTCCACGGCGTGGTCCTCACCACCGGCGGCGCGGAACGAGATCATGCCGCCGAACCGCCGCATCTGCTTGGCGGCCACCTCGTGACCGGGGTGCGAGGGCAGCCCCGGATAGATCACCTGGGCGACCTTGTCGTGCCCGTCGAGGTACGCGGCGAGCCGCTCGGCGTTGTCGCAGTGCCGGTCCATGCGTACCCCGAGGGTCTTGATTCCCCGCAGGGTGAGCCAGGCGTCGAACGGGCCGTTGATCGCGCCCATCGCGTTCTGGTGGTAGCGCAGCTCCTCGCCGAGCCCGGCGTCGGCGACCACCAGCGCGCCACCGACCACGTCGGAGTGACCGCCGATGTACTTGGTGGTGGAGTGCACCACCACGTCCGCGCCGAAGGCGATCGGCTGCTGCAGGTACGGCGAGGCGAAGGTGTTGTCCACCACCAGCAGGGCGCCCGCGTCGTGGGCCACGGCCGCCAGGGCGGCGATGTCGGCGATGCCGAGCAGCGGGTTGGTCGGCGTCTCCACCCAGACGATCTTCGTGCGGCCGGGTTGCACGGCCGCCCGGATCGCCTCCGGGTCGGAGACCTTGGCCGGGCTGAACTCCAGGCCCCAGCGCTGGGCGACCCGGGCGAAGAGCCGGTACGTGCCACCGTAGGCGTCGTCGGGGATCACCACGTGGTCGCCGGGCTGGCAGACGGCCCGCAGCAGGGTGTCCTCCGCGGCGAGGCCGCTGGCGAAGGCGAGCCCCACCGGCCCGCCCTCCAGGGCCGCCAGGCACTCCTGGAGCGCGTCACGGGTCGGGTTGCCGGAGCGGCTGTACTCGTAGCCGAGGCGGGGTGCGCCGACGGCGTCCTGGGCGTACGTGCTGGTCTGGTAGATCGGTGGGATCACCGCGCCGGTGCGGGCCTCAGGGTCCTGACCGGCGTGGATGGCGAGCGTCTCGAAGCCGTGACTCATTCTGGTGAGGCTAGTGCCCCCGTCCCGAAGGCTGGAACGGAACCCGCGCTCCGAGGCGGGGGTCGGGCCGCCAGCGCCGCCGGCATAGCCTGGCCCAATGAGCGGTTGCGTGTTCTGCGGGATCGCGGCGGGCGCGGTGCCGGCGTTCCGCGTGGCCGACACCCCGGACGGGGTGGCGTTCCTGGACACCCGGCCGGTGTTCAAGGGGCACGTGCTGGTGGTGCCCCGGGTGCACCTGGTGACCCTGGCCGAGTTGCCGGCCGATCTGCTGCCCGGCTACTTCGCCATGGTCCAGCGGCTGGCGGTGGCGGTGGAGACCGCTCTCGGCGCCGGTGGGACGTTCGTGGCGATGAACAACAAGGTGTCCCAGTCGGTGCCACACCTGCACACCCACGTGGTCCCGCGCACCAAGGGTGACGGGTTGCGCGGCTTCTTCTGGCCGCGCACCCGGTACGCCGACGACACCGAGGCCCAGACGTACGCGGACCGGGTCGCCGCGGCGTTCCCGGGTGGGGCCTGACTCACCCGCGCGCGGGTAAGGAAGCAGAACCCTCCGGTGTTGCACGCTGCGAGCGGTACGAGAGGAGATCCCCACCGTGTTTTTGCGCCGTATGAACGCCGAGATGGTGACGCCCGACCAGGCCCTGCCGGGCCGCCCGATCGCCATGCCGGTCGCCGACCGTCACGAGGTGCTGGGCACCCCGTTGAAGGGTCCGTTCCCTGAGGGCCTGCAGGTCGCGGTCTTCGGCATGGGCTGTTTCTGGGGCGCCGAGCGACTGTTCTGGACGCTGCCGGGCGTTTACACCACCTCCGCCGGCTACGCGGGTGGCATCACCAAGAACCCGACGTACGAGGAGACGTGCTCCGGCCGGACCGGGCACGCCGAGGTCGTCCAGGTGGTGTACGACCCCAGCAAGATCAACTATGAGGACCTGCTGAAGGTCTTCTGGGAGAACCACGACCCGACCCAGGGCATGCGCCAGGGCAACGACGTGGGCACCCAGTATCGCTCGGCGATCTACACCACCACCGACGAGCAGCGGACCATCGCGGAGTCGTCCCGGGACGCGTTCCAGCCGATCGTGACGCGGGCCGGCAAGGGTGAGATCACCACCGAGATCGCCCCGCTCGGCAGCTACTACTTCGCCGAGGACTACCACCAGCAGTACCTGGCCCCGACCAAAAATCCGAACGGTTATTGCAACCACGGCCCGAACGGGTTGAGCTGCCCGGTCGGCGTGGCCCGAGTCGGCGGCTGACCACCACGCACCACCTCTGCGGGGCGCGGCGATCGCCGCGCCTCGCAGTTCGCCCAGGTCGATGAGGCCGGGCATTCCCGTTCGGCCCTGTGATCGAAATCCGTTGCCGAGCCCGACGAGAACTCGATAACGTGGCCGTACACGTGAAAGGAGGTGGTCCAGACTTGTATAGCAATCGGACTCGTGAGGTGGCTGTCAGCTAGCCGCTGTCCTCGACAGTGATCGGCTCGTCGCGAGGCGGGCAACAGCACAATCGTCGAGACCGTGTGGCAGCGGTGCGGCGAATCCACGACAGCCACCCGACCCCCGGGGTGCCGGCCAAGTCCAGCCGGCCCGCGCACATGCGCGGAGCGCCCCGGGGGTCGCTCCATATCCACAGGAGTGGCGATGTCCATGCGCGAGCTGGTGGTGCTGGGGACGGCCAGCCAGGCGCCGACCCGTCAGCGCAACCACAACGGGTACGTGCTGCGCTGGGACGACGAGGTGATCCTCTTCGACCCGGGCGAGGGCAGCCAACGTCAGCTCCTGCACACCACCGTCACCGCCACCGACCTGACCCGGATCTGCGTCACCCACTTCCACGGCGACCACTGCCTCGGCCTGCCCGGCACCATCCAGCGACTCTCCCTGGACCGGGTGGCGCACCCGGTCGCCGTGCACTTCCCCTCCGGCGGCGCCGAATACTTCACCCGGCTGCGGTACGCCACCTCCTTCTACGAGACCGCCGAGCTGCGGGTCGAGCCCATCGAGGCCGACGGGCAGCGGATCGCCCTGCGCTGCGGCACGCTGGAGGCACGCCGGCTCCGGCACCCCATCGAGACGTACGGCTACCGGTTGGTCGAGCCGGACGGGCACCGGATGCTGCCGGAGAAGCTGGCCGCGTACGGCATCGCCGGGCCGGCCGTCGGCGAGCTGATCCGCGTCGGGCACCTGGACCTCGACGGGCGCCGCGTCACCCGGGCCGAGGTGAGCGTGCCCCGGCCGGGGCAGCGGTTCGCGTTCGTGATGGACACCGGCCTCTGCGACGGGGTGTACGGCCTCGCCGAGCACGCCGACCTGCTGGTCATCGAGTCGACGTTCCTGGAGTCGGAGGCCGCGCTCGCCGCCGAGGTCGGGCACCTGACCGCGGCGCAGGCCGCCCGGGTGGCGACCGAGTCCGGGGTACGCCGACTCGTGCTCACCCACTTCTCCCAGCGCTACCCCGACCCGCGCCGGTTCCACGACGAGGCGCGCGCGCACTTCGACGGCGAACTGATCATCGCCGAGGACCTGACCACGGTGCAGCTTCCGCCGCGCCGGGTAGCCTCGGCCGGGTGACCGTCACGCTCCGCCCTGCGACTGAAGGCGACCTGATGGCGGTGGGTGCCCTGCACCAGCGCTCCCGGGTCGCCGCGTACTCCGCCTTCCTGCCGCCCGAGGCGCTGGCCGACCCGACACCGGAGGCGATGGGGCGGTACTGGGTCGAGCGGTGGATCTGGGAGCGGGACACCCACCGGATGACCGTGGCCGAACGGACCGGGACGTTGGTCGGGTTCAGCCACCTCGGCCCGGACGACGAGGACGCCCCGGCCACCGGGCTGCTCAACGCGATCCACCTCGACCCGATCGAGCAGGGCCGGGGCACCGGTCGCGCCCTGATGGTGGACGCCCTGGACGCCATGCGGGCGCAGGGCTGGCACCGTGCCGTGCTCTGGGTGCTCAAGGACAACGCGCACGCCCGTGCGTTCTACGAGCGCGGCGGCTGGACCCCGACCGGGGCGGAGCGTGAGGAGCACATCGGTGTGGCCCTCGCCCCGCAAGTCCGCTACACCCGCCCCCTCTGAACTGCCCGGCCCGGCAGAGGCGCAGGCACCCCAGCGCAAGGCCGCGCCCACAGCCCCAGCCAGGGTCAGGACTCACTCGTCTAGTGGGCCCCGAGGTGGGACAGGAGGTCCTGGCGGGTCAGGACGCCCTTGGGCTTTCCATCGACCAGCACCAGCGCGGCGTCCGACTTCTCCAGCATGCCCACCGCCTCGCTCACCGGCTGACCACCGCCGATCATCGGCAACGGGTCACCCATGTGCCGCTCGATGGTGTCGTGCAGGTGGGCCTGACCGGTGAACAGCGCGTCGAGCAGGTCCCGCTCGGCGATCGAGCCGGCAACCTCACCTGTCACCACGGGCGGCTCGGCCTTGAGCACCGGCAGCTGCGAGACGCCGTACTCGCGCATGTAGTCGATCGCGTCGCGGACGGTCTCGGTCGGGTGCACGTGCACCAGCTCGGGCAGCCCGCCCGGCTTGCTGGCCAGCGCGTCGGCCACCGTCGGCTCGGCACCGGAGTTGTCGAGGAAGCCGTACCGGGCCATCCACGAGTCGTTGAAGATCTTGGAGAGGTAGCCACGACCGCCGTCGGGCAGCAGCACCACCACCACGTCGTCCGGGCCGGCCCGGCGGGCGACCTCCAGTGCGGCGACCACCGCCATTCCGCAGGAACCGCCGACCAGCAACCCCTCCTCGCGGGCCAGTCGCCGGGTCATCTCGAAGGACGCCTTGTCGGAGACCTCCACGATCTCGTCGGCGACACCCCGGTCGTACGTCTCCGGCCAGAAGTCCTCGCCGACACCCTCCACCAGGTACGGCCGGCCGGTGCCGCCGGAGTAGACCGAACCCTCCGGGTCGGCCCCGATGACGCGCACCCGGCCCTCAGACGCCTCCTTGAGGTAGCGCCCGATGCCGGAGATGGTGCCGCCGGTGCCCACGCCCGTCACGAAGTGGGTGAGCCCGCCGTCGGTCTGCTTCCACAGCTCCGGGCCGGTGGTCTCGTAGTGCGAACGCGGGTTGGCCGGGTTGCTGTACTGGTTGGGCTTCCAGGCGCCGGGAATCTCCCGGGTCAGCCGGTCGGAGACGTTGTAGTACGAGCGCGGGTCCTCCGGGGCGACGGCGGTCGGGCAGACCACCACCTCGGCGCCGTACGCCCGGAGCACGTCCTGCTTGTCCTGGCTGACCTTGTCGGGGCAGACGAAGACACACTTGTAGCCCTTGAGCTGGGCCACCAGGGCCAGCCCGACACCGGTGTTGCCGCTGGTCGGCTCGACGATCGTGCCGCCCGGCTTGAGCAGGCCGGCGGCCTCTGCGTCCTCCACCATCCGCAGCGCGATCCGGTCCTTCACCGAGCCGCCCGGGTTGACGTACTCCACCTTGGCCAGCACGGTGGCCTGGATGCCCTTGGTGACGTTACGCAGACGCACCAGTGGGGTGTTTCCGATCATGTCGACGACGTTGTCGTAGTACTGCACGGTGTGCCCTTCGTTGCGGCGCCGGCGGTGGGCGGCCGGGAAGACTTTTCCTCGTCGCCCAGCGTACGTGTCGTCAGGGCACCAGCCCCCCGGGGATGACCGAGCTGCGGCGGGCCTCCCACTCCAGGAACCGATCGGTCTCGGCGAGCACGCTGCCGGCCAACCAGGTGACCATGACCGCGTCGTCGGCCAGCCCGAAGATCGCCAGCGGGATCTCCGGGAGCAGGTCGATCGGCGAGACGATGTACGCCGTCGCCGCGGTCATCAGGGCCAGCCGAAGGCCACCGTCGTACTCCCCCTTGGTGGTGGCTCGGATCATCCGGGGCAGCGCGGCCAACCGCGTGCCGATCGACGGCCCGTTGCGGGCCCCGGCCGCCAGGGCCCGCGCCAGGGCCGTGAACGCCGCGCTGCGCTTCAGTGTCTTACCCATCGTCGCGCTCCTCTCCGCCGGATCAGCGTGGCGGGTCGGCGCAAGTCGGCCGGCCTCTGGGACTCAGGTACCCCGTCGCGTCGGTTTCCAGGCACCCGGGTGCCGTCACGACGACAGCGGTGTGTCGGGCCAGCGCGATAATGTCGCGGTATGGGGGTGGCACATTCCGTCGTACCCGGTGGTGAGCGCTGGCGGCAGGCCCGGCGGTTCTTTTGGCTGGCAGCCATCGGGACAGGCGCCACCGCGGCGGCCGTGGTGGCGACCGGCGGGGTGCTGGTCGGTCAGGCCCGCCAGGCTCGACGGACCATCCCGATGGCCGAGGCGCCGCCGCCCCGCTGCGACGGGATGTACGGCGCGAAGTTCCCCGGTCCAGCGCTCACCATGGTCGTGCTCGGTGACTCGTCCGCCGCCGGTTACGGGGTGCACCGCCGTCGGGAGACGCCCGGGGCGCTGCTCGCCACCGGCCTGTCCCGTCGACTGCACCGGCCGGTGCAGCTGCACCGCTTCGCTGTGGTCGGCGCCATCTCGGCGGCGCTGCGCCACCAGGTGGAGGCGGCGCTGGAGTGCCGACCCGACGTCGCGGTGATCCTCATCGGGGGCAACGACATCACCAACCGCACCCCACGCGGCCTGGCGGTGCGCTACCTGGTCGAGGCGGTGCACAGCCTGCGCGACGCGGGCTGCGAGGTGGTCGTCGGCACCTGCCCCGACCTGGGCGCGATCCGCCCGATCCAGCCACCCCTGCGGTGGCTGGCGCACCGCTGGAGCCGCCAGCTCGCCGCGGCCCAGACGGTGGCCGTGGTCGAGGCGGGCGGCTGGACGGTCTCCCTCGGCGACCTGCTCGGCCCCCGGTTCGCGGCCGAGCCGACCCGGATGTTCGCCTGGGACCGGTTCCATCCCTCCGCCGAGGGGTACGCGATGGCCGCCGCCGCGCTCCTGCCCACGATGCTCTCCGCCCTCGGCGCGACCCCGGAACGACGGGCCACACCGACAGTCGGCGGGGGCGTACGGTCGCTGCCGGAGGCCGCGCAGGAGGCGGCTCGACACGCCGGCACCGAGGTCAGCGGCGTCCAGGTCCGGGGCCGCGACCGAGGGCCGGCCGGCCGGTGGGCGCAGCTGCGCCGACGGGCGTTCTTCGGTGTCGGCGCGGTGCCGCAACACGGGTCCGCCTCGGACACCTCGACAGTGGAGGGACTGGCATGAACGAGCGCAGCGCGCGGAGCGTGACCTCCGGCCTCGCCGGCCGACTGGGTCGGGCGGCGGCGTTCTCGCTGCTCGCCGGCACCGTCGGGGGCGCCGCCGTCCTGGCCGGTGAGGCGTTCGTCGCCCGGCACCGACGCTACGCCGAACCGGAGCTGGGCCTGGCCCTGCGCGCCACGATCGGCCGGGCCGGCGCTGCTCCGCTGCGACTGGTGCTGCTGGGCGACTCGTCGGCGCTGGGCGTGGGTGTCGACCGGCTGGAGGACACCATCGGCGGGCAGTTGGCCAATCTGCTCGCCGAGGGCCCGACCGGCCGCCGGGTGCACCTGTCCAGCGTCGGCGTCTCCGGGTCCCGCTCGACGGACCTCGCCACCCAGGTGGCCCGGGCCCTGCTCGGTGAGCGGCCCGACGTGGCGTTGATCCTGATCGGCGCGAACGACGCCACCGGGCTGCGCCGGCCGTCCGACGCGGCGGCCTATCTCGGCGCGGCGGTGCACCGGCTGCGGGAGGCGCGCGTCGAGGTGGTGGTTGGCACCTGCCCCGACCTCGGGGCGGTGCGGGCCATCGCGCCTCCGCTGCGCCAGGTGGTCGGATGGTCCGGGCGTCGGATGGCCCGCGCGCAGACCACTGCCGTGCTGGAGGCGGGCGGCTCGGTGGTCGACCTGGCCACCGAGACCGGGCCGGTGTTCCGGGCCGACGCGGGAACGCTCTGCCCGGACGGTTTCCACCCCTCCGCCGACGGCTACCGGGTGTGGGCGCACGCGTTGCTGCCCGCCATCCTCGCCGCGGCGGCGGCCACCACCCGGCGCTAGATCGTCCCCGCCACTGGTGACATTTCCCGCCGGGCCCGCTTCTTCCGCGCCATGTTACTGGCGGGTTAACGTTGGTCCATGCCGATTGAGTCGTCCCGCGACGCCGTCATCGTCGCCACCGCCCGCTCCCCCATCGGCCGGGCGCACAAGGGGTCCCTGCGCGACGTCCGCTCCGACGACCTCGCCGCAACCATCGTCCAGGCCGCGCTGGACAAGATCCCCGCGCTCGATCCGACAACCATCGACGACCTCTACCTCGGGTGCGGCCTGCCCGGCGGCGAGCAGGGCTTCAACATGGCCCGGGTGGTGTCCACCCTGCTCGGTCTGGACACTGTCCCCGGCGCCACGCTGACCCGTTACTGCGCCTCGTCGTTGCAGACCACCCGGATGGCGATGCACGCGATCCGGGCCGGCGAGGGCGACGTGTTCGTCTCCGCCGGGGTGGAGATGGTCTCCCGCTACGCCCGGGGCAGCTCCGACGGGCTGCCGCCCGAGGCGCAGGCACTGGTCGGCGGCGGCTGGGAGAACCCGCGCTTCGGGTCGGCCAGCGAGCGCTCGAAGCGCCGCGCGCAGGGCGGCGCCGAGGTGTGGACCGACCCGCGCGACGCCGGTGAGCTGCCCGACATCTACCTGACCATGGGGCAGACCGCGGAGAACCTGGCCCAGGTGTACGACGTCACCCGCGCCGACATGGACGAGTTCGGCGTACGCAGCCAGAACCTCGCCGAGAAGGCCATCGCCGACGGTTTCTGGGCCCGGGAGATCACCCCGGTCACCACGCCGGACGGCACCGTGGTGAGCACCGACGACGGGCCCCGGGCCGGCGTCAGCCTCGACGCGGTCGCCGGCCTGAAGCCGGTGTTCCGCCCGGACGGTCGGATCACCGCCGGTAACTGCTGCCCGCTCAACGACGGCGCGGCCGCCGTGGTGGTGATGAGCGTCCAGCGGGCCGAGGAGTTGGGGCTCACCCCGCTGGCCCGGATCGTCTCCACCGGTGTGACGGCCCTGTCTCCGGAGATCATGGGCCTCGGGCCGGTCGAGGCGTCCCGGCAGGCGCTGCGCCGAGCCGGCATGACAATCGACGACGTCGACCTCGTCGAGATCAACGAGGCGTTCGCCGCACAGGTCATCCCCTCCTACCGCCAGCTGGGCATCCCGGAGGAGAAGTTGAACGTGATGGGCGGGGCCATCGCCGTCGGCCACCCGTTCGGCATGACCGGCGCCCGGATCACCGGCACCCTGCTCAACGCACTCGAGTGGCACGACAAGACCATCGGTCTGGAGACCATGTGCGTGGGCGGTGGCCAGGGCATGGCCATGGTGCTCGAACGGCTCAACTGAGCCGAGCTGCCCTCAGAGCGCGCTACGGGTCGCCGTCACCTCGGCGGCGGCCCGGGCCAGCGCCTCGGCCCCCGGGTCGGCGGCCAGCAGGTCCGCCGTGACCACCCGCAGCTGGTCGGGGAGGGCCAGGTCGTTGTCGAGCCGGGGCACCACCCGGCGAGGCTCCCCCTCGGCGTCGGCGGCCAGGTTGGCCACCTCCTGCACCAGACGGTGCACCAGGTCGGCGCGGGACACGTTGCCGGCGGTCGCGACCGCCGCCCACCGGGGCTGCTGCCAGTGCGCGATCTGACGGACCAGCAACTGCACGGCCTTGTCCAACTCCGCTGCGCTCATCGCCGCCGAGTCTACGGCCGACACCGACCGGGTCGGGTCGGGCCGGTCAGCGGCGCAGGTAACTGAGCAGCCGCAGCAGTTGCCAGTAGAGGAAGACCAGCCCGGTGAGCAGGCCGAACGCGCTCAGCCAGGCGTACCGACGGGCTCGACCGTCGCGCACCGAGCGCTCGACGAGGTCGAAGTCGAGGATGAAACTGAACGCCCCGGCGATGATGGCCACCACCGAGAAGGCGTACGGCAGCCAGCCGACCTCGCCGCTGACGCTGTAGGTCGCCAGGCCCGGTCGCCCGGTGATCAGGTACGACACGAGGTTGACCACGCTGAGCACGGCGATGCCGAGCAGGGTGCCGATCACCAGGCGGGCCAGCCGGGGCGTCGCCCGGATCACCCGGGCCCGGTAGAGCGCCGCCATGCCGAGGAAGACGCCGAAGGTGCCCGCCACCGCCTGCACCACGATGCCCGGGTAGACCTGCTCGAAGGTGCGGCTCGCCACCCCCAGCAGCAGGCCCTGGAGGATGGCGTAGCCGACGATCGGCACCGGGTTGGTGATCGCTCGCAACGAGATGACCAGGACCAGCGCGATCGAGGCGAGGGCGCTGCCGGCCAGCGCGGCGCCCAGCCACACGGCGTCGGGGATCACGGCCCAGGACACCGCGGCGGCCGCGCCGGTCACGAGCAGCAACCCGACGGTACGGACCACCACGTCGTCGACGGTCATCGGCTCGACGTCACGGGCGCCGAGCACCCGGGCCTCCACCCGGCCGGCCTCGTCCAGCCGGTTGAGCACCGGGTTGTTGCTGCGCACCGCCGCCTCCTTCGCCCGCGTACCCCTCGCAGTCACTCTGCCCCGGGCGGGCCGGCGGCGGCGGGCAAACGGCGCGGACGACGGCGCCCGCCCCCACCGGAGTGGGGACGGGCGCCGGTCGGCAGTGCGGACGAGGTCAGTCGTCGCCCTGGAAGTAGCTCAGCAGGCGCAGGATCTCGATGTAGAGCCAGACCAGGCTGACCAGGATGCCGAACGCGGCCGTCCAGGAGTAGCGCTGCGGCAGGCCCATTCGGACGCCGTCCTCGATCTCCTTGAAGCTGAGCACGAAGCTCAGCGAGGCGACCACGATGCAGACCAGGCTGAAGCCGATGGCCAGTGGGCTGCCGTCACGCAGGCCGGTGTTGACGCCGAACAGCGCCAGCACCAGGTTGATCATCATGACCGCGAACAGGCCGACCATTACCGCGATCATGCCCTTGACGAAGGCCGGGGTGGCCCGGATGACCTTCGCCCTGTAGAGCATCGCCATCAGGAAGAAGATGCCGAAGCTGGCCGCGGCGGCCTGGAGCACGATGCCGTCGTAAGCCGTCTCGAACGCCTTGCTGACCATGCCGACGAAAACGCCCTCGACGACCGCGTACGCGATCACGAGCGCCGGGTTGGCCATCCGGGAGAACGAGATGATCAAGCCGAGGACCAGGCCGACCACCGCCGCGCCGATCCAGGCGGTACCGACCAACGCGTCGGGCACGAGCACCCAGGCGGCCGCGGCGGTGATGCCGAGGATGCCGAGCAGAGCGACAGTCTTGACGACAACGTCGTCGACGGTCATCGGCGCCACGGTCGGCGGCGCGGCCGGGTAACCGACCTGGGACGGGTACTGCTGGGGAATGCCGGGCTGTCCGTACGGCCCGGCCGGGGCGTACCCGGCGGAGCGCTCCCGCTCGGCCGCTTGGCCGAGCCGGGCGAGCACCGGGTTCGAGGTCTTCACTGTCTGGCCTCCCTCAGGGGGTCGTTTGCACGTGAACGTGCCCTCCAAGAGTAAACGGCGCAGCCTAGTCCTGGAGATCACGAATGAGAATGGGTGAGCCGACCGGTGCCCGGGGCGGGGGTCGAACCCGCACGCCTTTCGGCAGCCGCTTTTAAGGCGGCCGTGTCTGCCTTTCCACCACCCGGGCGAGTGGCACCGGCGCGCCGACACGCCTGGTGCAGTGTCACCGTAGCCGGTCTGCGGCGACCCGGCGTACCCCGCCGGCCTGGTCACATTAGGGTCGATGCCGTGAGCAGCGCAGCCCCCACGGCCCCCGACGCCGCCCCTGAGCAGGCATTCCGCCTCGCCGATCAGGTCAACCGCCGACCCCGGGCCACCCGGCTGCTGGCCGCCGTCCGCCGCCACCGGGCGGATCTGCTGGCCGCGTTGATCTTCGGGGTGCTGGCCGGTTGGCTCACCCACGGGCTGTGGCCCGACCCGGGAGCCCGCACCCTGGCGCTCAATCCGGAGGACCAGACCCTCTACGAGTGGTTCCTGGCGGTGGACGCCCGCGCGCTGCTCGGCGACTTCGACCTGCTCACCGACCGGCTCAACGCTCCCGACGGCGTCAACCTGATGGCCAACACCACGGTGATCGCACTCGGCGTTCTCTTCGCGCCGGTGACCCTGCTGCTGGGCGCGCCGGTCACCTTCGCGCTGCTCGCCGCCGCCAACCTCGCCGGCACCGCCCTCGCCTGGTACCTGCTGTTCCACCGGACACTGCGCGCCCGGCGGGTGGCCGCCGCGCTCGGCGGCGGACTGTGCGGATTCGGGCCGGGCATGGTCTCGCAGACCAACAGCCACCTGCACATGACCGCCCAGTGGCTGGTGCCGGTGATCGTATGGCTGGTGGTCCGGCTGCTGCGGGCGGCTGACCCGGGGCCCGGGGCGCCCGACAAGACCGGCCGTACCCGAGCCACCGGCCCGGACCGTCGGCGGCTGTTCACCTCGGCGGCGGGGCTGGCCGGCGCGGTCACCGCGCAGGTCTTCATCGGCGAGGAGGTGCTCTTTCTCGCCGCGATCACGCTGCTGGTAATGGCGATCAGCTACGCCGTGGCGGACCGCGACCTGGCCCGCAGGGCGCTCCCCGGGTTCGCCGGCGGGCTGGCGATCGCCGCCGGGCTCGCCCTGCTGGTGCTCGGCTATCCGCTGTGGTTCCAGTTCGCCGGGCCGCAGGGCGTCGCGGACGGGATGTTCACCCCGGCCTACTTCTCCGCCGACCTGAGCAGTTGGTGGATGCTCTCCCCACTGTCGGTGGCCGGCAGCGACGAATCCGCCCGGCTGACCACCGGCCCCGCCGAGTACAACACGTTCCTCGGCTGGCCACTGCTGCTGGTCGCCGCCGTCTGCGCGGTCTGGGCCGGCCGACGCCGCCTGGTCTTCGCCTGCGTCGTGGCGGGTCTGGTGATGGGGGCCCTCTCACTCGGCCCGGAGGTGGTGCTCGGCGGCACCCGGACGGCGATCCCCGGCCCGTACGCCCTGATCGGTGGGCTGCCGGTGGTGGACGGCGCGTTGCCGATGCGGTTCGCGCTGACGTTGCTGCCGATCGTCGCGACGCTGCTGGTGCTCGCGGTCGACCGGGCCCTGCGCAGCTCCGGTCGGGCGCGGCGGCTGGTGCCACTGGCCGTCGGCGTGGCGCTGCTGCCGATCTTCCCGACCCCCCTGCCGACCGCCGGGCGACCGGCAGTGCCGGAATTCGTCACCGGCGGCCACTGGCGGCAGTGCGTACCCCCGGGCGGGGTGCTGGTCCCGGTGCCGCTGCCCACCCCGAAGGAGCCCTGGCCGATGCGCTGGGCGACCGCCGCCGACGCCGGTTTCGGGCTGCCGGAAGGCTTCTTCATCGGCCCCTACGGCAGGGGCGGCACCGCGGCGATGGGCACCTTCAAGCAGCCCACCTCCGCACTACTGGCGGATGTCGCCCGCCGCGGCGACCAACCGGCCATCGGCGACGAGCAGCGCCGCCAGGCCGCCCGCGACGCGGAATTCTGGGGCGCGTCGTGCGTGGCGCTCACCGACGACGCCCCCCACGCCGAGACCCTGCGCGCCACACTGGAACAGCTCTACGGCCCACCCACCCGGATCGCCGACGCCTGGACCTGGCGGGTCTGACCAGTACAGCGGATACGACAAGGGCCCCTTCCTGCCGGGAACGGTGGGAAGGGGCCCTCGTCGTGCAGTTGGCGGTCAGACGCGGGGCGCGCCGATCG
The DNA here is from genome assembly GCF_040608575.1 of Micromonospora sp. NPDC005171. NCBI lineage: Bacteria > Bacillati > Actinomycetota > Actinomycetes > Micromonosporales > Micromonosporaceae > Micromonospora > Micromonospora sp. NPDC005171. Next base: position 458,497 of record NZ_JBEXIM010000002.1, read on the forward strand.
GCTGGGAGGCCTCGACGAACTCCTCGCGCGGGTCGTGCAGCTGGCCCAGGGCGACCACCTCACGCTTGAGGAAGAACGCCAACGACCAGTCCACCACCACGCGGACCTTGCGGTTGAACGACGGGATCCGGCTCATGTGGTACGTCCGGTGCATCACCCACGCCGGCCAACCGGTCATCTTGATCCCGTACACCTGGGCCACGCCCTTGTGCAGGCCAAGACTCGCCACGCTGCCCACGTGCTTGTGCTTGTAGTTCACCGGCTCGCGACCCCGGATCACGGCCGCGATGTTGTCGGCCATCCGGGCGGCCTGGCGCACCGCGTGCTGAGCGCTCGGCGAGCAGAAGTTGCCCGGCTCCTTGGTCAGGTCCGGCACGGCGGCGCAGTCGCCGGCGCTCCAGGCACCCTCGACCACCTGGTCACCGTCGACCACCTGGAGGGTGGGCAGGCAGGTGATCCGCCGACGGTCATCACGCGGGAAGTCGGTCGAGTCCAGCATCGGCGACGGCTTCACACCGGCCGTCCAGACGATCGTGTCGGAGCGGAAGCTGTCACCGTCGGAGAGCTTGACCACCCCGTCGACGCAGGACTCGAGCCGGGTGTCCAGCCGGATGTCCATGTTCCGCTTCAGCAGCTGCTGCACGGTGTAGGCACCCATGTCCCGGTCGACCTCGGGCAGCACCCGCTGGGTGGCCTCGACCAGCACCCAACGGACCTCGTCCTGCTTGAGCTCCGGGTAGTAGCGCAGGGCGTCGCGAGCCATGTCCTCCATCTCGGCGAGCGCCTCGATGCCGGCGTACCCACCGCCGACGAAGGTGAAGGTCAGCGCCGAACGGCGGACGTCCGGATCCGGCGTGGCGGCCGCCACGTCGAGCCGATCCAGCACGTGGTTGCGCAGGTAGATCGCCTCGCCGATGGTCTTGAACCCGATGCCCTGCTCGTGCAGGCCGGGGATCGGCAGGGTGCGGGAGACCGAACCCGGGGCCACGATCACGTGGTCGTAGGTGATCTCCCGGGCCGGGCCGCTGATCGGCTGCACGGTGGCCACCTTGCGGTCGTGCTCGATGCGCGTGACCGTGCCGGCCACCATCTTGCACCGGCGCAACTCCCGCCGCAGCGGCACCACGGAGTGCCGCGGGGAGATGTTGCCCGCCGCCGCCTCGGGCAGGAACGGCTGATAGGTCATGTGGGGTTGGGGGTCCACCACCATGACCTCAGCCTCACGGGAGCTGAGCTTCTTCGACAGGCGCAGGGCGGCGTACAGACCGACGTGCCCGGCACCAACCACAAGGATCCGCTTCGGATTCACGTTGTCTATCTTTCCCCGGCCGGCTCAGGTAATGCCGCTCGCGGCCCCCATCTGTGACGGAGCACAACCCATGTGACCTGCGTAACCCTCAGGTCACAGCGGTCACCGGCGCCGCAGGAGCCAGCCCAGCAACGCTGCCGTGCCCACCGCCACCAGCAGCCCCAGCACTGTGACCCACTGGTGCCCGGCGCCCCCACCCGTCCCCGCCGCCTGCAACAACAACACGCCGAGTACGGCGGCACCCAACAACACGGCGGCCGACCGCACCAACCAACGGCTGATCAACTCGGGGTCCACCACCGCGTCGTACGGCAACAGCGCGGCCAGCGCGCAGAGGGTGTGACCCAGATAGAGCAGGGCCGCGACGGCGAGCAGCCGCCAGAGGGCCACCGGACGGCCGTACCCGTCGGTGGCGAGCAGCCAGCCGCCGACAGTGACCAACGCCGTGAAGGTCGCCCAGATCCGACGCGGTCCGAACGCGGGCAACAGGGCGGCGACGGCCAGGAAGAGGATCGGCCGGCCGGAAAGCACCTCGGCGGGAAAGGCCAGGGCGAACCCGGCGAGCACGATGACGAAGATCGCGGCCCGGACCAGCAGCGGGGCCACACTGACGCGCGCTACGGCGTACCGCGCCGCCCGGACCCGCTCGGTGACGGCGTTCATCCGTGCCTGCTTCCGTTCACCGGCCACCCACCCGTGGGGCCGTCGCCAACCGGGCCACGTCCCGCAGCACCTGGTCCAGGCTGCCGGCGCCGGCCCAGCGCACCACAGGCACGCCGTGCTCCCGGAGCTGCCCGATCATGATCTCCCGATCCAGGCGCCACAGCCGGTACGCCACCTCGGCCCAACCCCGGTCCTTCGGCGACGCCAGGTCGGTCGGCAACGTGTCGACAGCCACCACGAACCGCCCGCCCCGGGCCAACCGGGCGAGCATCTGCGCCGACCGCTCGTCCAGCAACGGGGTGAGCACCACCACCAACGCGTCCGAGGAGAGCAACTGCGGGCCGAAGACCTGGTCGTACGGCTCGTGCGCGGACGCGTGGACCCGGACGTCGAGCAGCCACTCCAGGACGGTCAGGTACTGCCGCCGCCCGGCGGCCGGCCGGAGCCGGCGGGCTGCCGGCCCGTACTCCAGCAGCGAGACCCGATCACCTCGGTGCAGGTAGTGCTCCGCGATCGCGGCGGTGGCCCGGACTGTGGTGTCCAGCACCGAGGCGGCGCCGCCCACCCCACCGGAGCGACCCGCCTCGGCGAGCACGTCGAGCAGCACCACCACCTCCGCGTCCCGGTCGGAGAGCGTGGCCGCCACGTGCAGCTGCCGGGCCCGCAACGAGACCCGCCAGTCGATCCGGCGCAACCGGTCGCCGGGGGCGAAGACCCGTACGCCGGCCAACTCGCCGCCCTCACCGGGTCGGCGGGAGTGGTGCGCCCCGACCAGACCGGCGGCCCGGGGCATCGCCTCCACCGCCTCGAACGGCTCGGTACGCGGGTACACCCGCACCCGGACCGGTTCGGTGATCACCGCCCGGGAGACCAGCAGACCACCAGCCGTGGCGACCCGCGCGCCGGCGGGGCCGATCGGGTGCCGGCCCCAGCGCACTGCCTTGCCGGCCAGGTCCAGGTCCACAGCGGCACCCGTCGGCACCGAGGTCACGAACGGCCGGTCCGCTGCGGAACGGCGCCCGCCGTTGCCCGGAGCCGTCGCACCGGTCGCCGGCAGGGCGCTCGGCTCCCCGCCGTCGACGGCTCCGTCGCGGACGAAGCCGGCCCGGTCGATCCGCAGCCACGGCGACACGCGGGAACGCATCACCACCAGGTCGTAGTCGACAGTGTCCGGGTTGCCGACGCTCACCGCCGCCGCCACGTCGCCGCCCTCGACCAGCGGCCCGCCGTCCCCCTGGGTGATCCACACCTGCGGCAGCGCCGTGGGCCGTCGACGCAGCGCGTACGCGGTGCCCAGCGCGAACGGGGCGGCGAGCACGATCAGGTCCACCCGACCCAGCAGCACGCCGGCCACCAGCAGCAGACCGGCGAGCAGCACCGCACGGCCGAGCGCCGGGGTGGGCGCCCAGCCGGCAGCCGGTTCCGCTTCGGTGGCCCTCGGCACGGTCGGTCCGGTCATCAGTGCCGGGGCCCGCCGGCGGCGTAGCTGGGCAGCGCGCCACTGGCCGGGGCGGGCGTCGACTCCAGCACCTCGCCCACCACGAACGCCGGATCGACCCGGCGCAACCACATCTCCGGGCGCAGGGTGATCCGGTGCGCCAGGGCGGGCGCCGCCACCGACTTGACGTCCTCCGGCACCACGTAGTCCCGGCCGCCGAACACCGCGCGGACCCGGGCCAGCAGCAACAGCGCCAGCGAACCGCGAGGTGACGCACCGACCAGCACCGACGGGTGCTCCCGGGTGGCCGCGGTGAGCGACACGATGTAGCGGCCGATGGAGTCCTCCACCACCACGTCCTCCAGGGCGGCCTGCATGGCCCGCAGCGTCGCCGCGTCGACCACCGCCTTGATGTCCGCCTCCTCCCGGCGACGGCTCATCCGACGGCGCAGCACCTCCCACTCCTCCTCGTGCTGGGGGTAGCCGAACGACACCCGCAGCAGGAACCGGTCCAGCTGCGCCTCGGGCAGCGGGTAGGTGCCCTCGTACTCGATGGGGTTGGCGGTGGCCAGCACGTGGAACGGCTCGTCCAGCTTGTAGGTGACACCCTCCACCGACACCTGCTTCTCCTGCATCGCCTCCAGGAGCGCGGACTGGGTCTTCGGCGGCGTCCGGTTGATCTCGTCGGCGAGGAGCAGGTTCGTGAAGACCGGGCCGGCCCGGAAGGTGAAGTCGCCGTTGCGCTGGTCGTAGAGGAACGAGCCGGTGACGTCGGCGGGGAGCAGGTCGGGGGTGAACTGCAAGCGACGGAAGTCCAACCCGAGCGCCTGGGCGAACGAGCGGGCGGTAAGCGTCTTACCGAGCCCTGGCAGGTCCTCCAGGAGCACGTGTCCGCCCGCGAGGATGCCGGCGAGGACCAGCTCCAACGCGTCCCGTTTGCCGACCACGACGGTGCCGACCGCGTCCAGGACCGCCCGAGCCAGCTGCCCGACCTCGGCGGGGGCAATGCTTCGGTCCACGTCGTTCATCAGGATCGCGGCGTGGAAAGCGGACCTTTCAGGGCCAAAATTCCACGGCGCTCCCTCCCCTCGATGCTCGTCTTAACTGATGAACCGATAGAATGTGAGGAATGGGTGAGGTGGTGAAGCGGGCCTACAAGTACCGCTTTTATCCGACCCCCGAACAGGCCGAACAGCTCAACCGCACGTTCGGCTGCGTGCGTAAGGTGTACAACCTCGCCCTCGACGCGCGCACCCGCGCGTGGGCCGTTGGCCAACAGCGCAGCACCTACGTGCAATCGTCGGCATGGCTCACCGAGTGGAAACGCACCAGCGAACTGGCTTATCTCAACGAGGTGAGCTCCGTGCCCTTGCAGCAGACGCTGCGGCACCTGCAAGCCGCGTTCGCAGCCTTCTGGGGGAAGCGCTCGCGCTACCCGCGCTTCAAGTCCAAGCGAAGGTCCCGGGCATCGGCGGAATACACCCGCTCGGCGTTCTGCTGGCGCCACGGGCAACTCACCCTCGCCAAGATGGACGCACCGCTGACCATCGTGTGGTCGCGACCCCTGCCCGAAGGTGCCGAACCATCGACGGTCACCGTGTCGCGAGACGCCACTGGCCGCTGGTTCGTTTCCATACTGGTCAACGACCCAACCGTCGAGCCCTTGCCCCCGCTGCCCTTGGTGGTGGGGGCAGACGCAGGCATCACTAGTCTGCTCACCCTCTCCACCGGGGAGAAAATCACCAACCCGCGCCACGAGCGGGCTGAGCGGCGCAAGTTGGCCAAGGCGCAACGGAACCTGTCGCGTAAGGCCAAGGACTCCGCCAACCGGACCAAAGCCCGCCTTGCGGTGGCCCGGATCTATGCCCGCATCGCCGACCGGCGTCGTGACCATTTGCACAAGCTGTCGACTCGACTCGTCCGCGAGAATCAAACGGTCGTGATCGAAGACCTCAGCGTCCGCACCATGATGCGTAACCACAGCCTCGCCCGCGCGATTACGGACGCGGCGTGGACGCAACTGCGCAACATGATCGAGTACAAGGCGGCCTGGTACGGACGGACCGTGATCGCCGTCGACCGCTGGTGCCCGAGTACGAAGACCTGTTCGGCGTGCGGGCGGATCAACACCGCCATGGCTCTCGGCGTTCGCGCCTGGACGTGCCCTGGGTGCGATGCCGTACACGACCGGGATATCAATGCCGCTAGAAACATCCTCGCCGCCGGGCTGGCGGAGAGGTAAACCGCCTGTGGAGGGGCGATAAGACCCAACCCGCGTCAGCGGTGAAGGCACGGCCCGATGAAACAGGAACCCCCTCGGGTGACCAAGGGAATCCCTGCCCTTCAGGGCGGTGGAGGATGTCAACAGATGCTCTCCAGTTCGGCGACGATCACCGCGAGTTCGCGCGGCGACGGGGTGCGGCGAGGCGGGGTCTCCAGGAACGTCCACAGGCGGTCACCCAGCAGGACACGGGCGCGGGCGGGATCCGACTCACGGGTGACGCCGTGTTTCAGCCGCATCCGCTCGTCGGCCAGCTCACCGATCCGGGGCAGGACCGTGCCGCTGAACCGTTCGGGACGGGTCGAGGACCAGTCCAGGGGCCATTCCCACCGGTTGATCGCGCTCCCCAGCGCGTCCCGGGCAGCCCAGTTGTAGCTGCCGTCCTCCTCGCCCGTGCCGACCCGACCACCGCCGGGCGGGGGTGGCGGCGGCGCGAGCAGGGCGGTGACCCGGCGCACCGCCAGCACGGCGAGCACCCCGGCGATCAGTACCGGCAGCGAGACCTGGAGGCCCACCGCGCGCAGGCCGACGAGCAGGACCGCGACCAGCGCGGCGGCCCACCCGAGTAGACGCAGCACCGGACGCCACCGGGAGTCGCGCGCCTCCGGACCGACCGGCGCCGCCTCCTCCTCGAACGCGAGCAGATCGTCGATGCTGGTGCTGCTCATGAGGCCACCGCCGTGGTGAGCTCTCCGCGCAGCCGGCCAAGCGCGGCGCGGGCCTGGTCCCGGGTGCCTTCACCGACCGGGTGGGTGGCGTACCGGGCCTCCCGGTAGACGTGCGCGAACTCGGCCAGCACGTCGGTGCTGGCGATGGCCGGCACGCCCGCCGCCGGGTCACCCTGCAACAGCCGGCTGACCAGGTCGGTGGGGGTGTCCCCGGCGAGTCTCGGCACACCTGCCGCGGCGGCGGTCTCCTCCAGACGCACCCAACAGGCGATCACCGCCACCCGGGGGTCGGTGTCCCGGTCGTCGAGCTCCACCAGGCCGGCGTCGAGGGCGGCCACCACCTCACGGGCGGTGCCCTCGGCCGTACGACGGGCCCGCTGCGCCGGTAGTGCCCGGGTGGTGCGGCGCAGCGCGCCCCGGATGAGGATCCAGCTGAGGTAGCCGAGCGCGGCGAGGATGGCCAGCCCGAGCAGGACCACCGCCACCGTGCCGACCCACTGCGGGATGTGCGCCTGGGTGGCCTCGCCTGCGTCGCGTGGCTCGATCGGGATGGACGGTGACGGCTCGACGGTCGGGTACTCGGGAACCCACGGAATGTTGTCCGCCGCCGGCGGGATCCGACTGGCCCCGATCGACGAGTGGGCGGACGCCAGCGCGGCACCGGCGAGCAGGGCGGCGACCGCGCCGACCGGCCACCACCGGCGGAGCAGGCCGAGCACCGGAGGCAGCACGCCCGGCTCGGCGGATGGTACCGGCGTGGGCGGGCGTGTTCCGTCTGTCATCGCCACCACCCCACGCGTCGTCTCAGTCCACTCCGGCCAGCTGTTTAGCCTGGCCGAAGACGTCGTCCAACATCCCTGGTGTCAACCGCCCGGTGAAGGTGTTCTGCTGGCTGACGTGGTAGCAGCCGAGCAAGTCCGGAGCGTTCGTGCCGGACCAGTGTGCCCCATGACCGAACGCCGGTCGCGGGCTGGGCGGGCGCTGCCCGTACACCGCCCGGAGCACCGGCCACCACGCTGCCCAGGCGAACGCGCCCAGCGCGACCACGACCCGCAGCGTGGGCTGGATCAGCGCGACCTCGCGGTGCAGCCAGGGTGCGCAGGTGTCCCGTTCCGCCGGGGTCGGTTTGTTGTCCGGAGGCGCACACCGGACGGCCGAGAAGATCCGCAGGTCTCGCAGGGTCAGCCCGTCGTCGGCGGCGACGCTTGTCGGCTGGTTGGCCAGCCCGGCCCGGTGCAGCGCGGCGAACAGCACGTCACCCGACCGGTCACCGGTGAAGATCCGGCCGGTGCGGTTGCCGCCGTGTGCGGCGGGCGCCAGCCCGAGGATGGCGATCCGCGCGTCACCGGTGCCGAACCCCGGCACCGGCCGACCCCAGTATTCCTGGTCGCGGAAGGCGGCCCGGCGGGTGCGGGCGACCTCCTCCCGCCACTGGACCAGCCGGGGGCAGGCGAAACAGTCGCTCACCGCGGCGTCGAGGTCGGCCAGGTCGGTCGCCCGCGCTGCGCGGGCGACCACCTGTTCGGGGGTACGCGTCTCAGCCAAGCTTCGCCCGGAAGAGTTCCAGGGTGCGAGCCCAGGCGCTGGCGGCGGCGCGCTGGTCGAACGCCTCCGGTCGGTCGTCGTTGAAGAAGGCGTGCGAGGTGCCCGGGTAGTCGTAGAGGTGGCAGTCGCCGCCGGCCTCCTCGATGGCCCGACGGGCGGTCTGTACGCCCTCGTCGGCCGAGGTGCCGTCCTCTTCGGAGCAGTGGATGACGGCTGCCTTACCGGCGTAGTCGGCCCAGTCGGGGCGCATCGACTCCCAGGGCAGCACCGGGTAGAAACCGGCGGTGGCGACGATCCGCTCGGAGATGGTGGCTGACCAGAGGGCCAGGCTGCCACCGGCGCAGAAGCCCACGGCGCCGACCTTACCGGTGACCTCGGGCCGCCCGGCGAGATAGTCGGCCGCACCGGCGATGTCCTTCGCCGCCTCGTCCATCCGCATCGCCAGCAGGAGCCGCTGCGCCTCGTCCGGCTCGCTTGTCGTCTCACCGTGGTAGAAGTCCGGGGCGAGGGCCACGAAACCGGCCTCGGCGAACCGGTCCGCCACCGACCGGATGTGCGGGACCAGGCCCCACCATTCCTGGATGACGATGACGGCGGGGCTGGCCGTGCCGCTGGCGGGTATCGCGAGATACCCCTCGCTCGTGCCCCCGTTGCTGCGGTAGCTCACCATTTCGCCCATAGCCGTCCTCCTAGCGGTCAGTCATCGTTGGCTGGTCGCCCAGTGGTCCTACGTGCCGGTAGCCTGCCACGCCACGGGGCCGTCGGGAAGACGCCGGAACAGTGGCATTCACCTCCTGTTCGCCCCCCGATGACTCCGGGTACGCCGACGGCGGCGGGATCTGCTCCCGCCGCCGTCGACGCCGATCTACCGCTGTGGTCAGACCTTCTTGGTCAGGCAGAGCACATAGCCCGTCTTGCCCGGCTCGATGCTGGAGAAGACGTACCCCTCCTCGCCCTCCGTGAAGAACTGGGTGCAGGTGGTGTCGGCCTTGGCCTGAGCCTCGCTCTGGCCGTTCACCCGACCGACCACGTTGTACGCCGCGTCGGTGGAGGTGCACTCGACGACCTTGGCGCCGTCGACCTCCTCCTGCTCGGTGCCGGTGACCTCGGGCAGCTCGGCGATGCAGTCGCCGGTCTTGGCGTCCGCGGTCTCGTCCTTGTTGAAGTAGTTGCCGATGGCCGAGGCGACGCCGAACTTCAGGCCGGCGATGACGACGACGGCGAGAATCGCACCGACGATGCCGAGGGCCTTCTTCGCACCGGAATTCTCCGCCTTCGGCTCGGCCGGCTGCGGCGTCTCGGCGGCCGGCTGCGGCGTCTCGGCCGGCTGCGGCGCTGCCGCTTGCGGCGTCTCGACGGCCGGCTCAGGGGTTGCGGCGTCGGGCGCGGGGGGCGGTGCGACCTGCTCTGACACGGGGGTTCCTTCCGAGGGGTTGATGAGCAGACGACACCGTAACGATCATTGATTTCCGGTGCCGTCCCGCTCGCCTCGTCCGTTCAGCTATTTCCCAGCTTCAGTTGCATGATCCAGTTCACACAGTGGTTCAGCGCGTCGGGGTGGGGGTTGGCGTTTCGCTCGGCGTGGCGGTCGGACCCGCCGAGGGTTCGCCAGGCGTTCCACCCGGCGTCGGCGTGCCGGTCGGCTCCGACGTCGGCGTGCCGGTCGGCTCGGACGTCGGCGTGCTGATCGCGGGCGGTGCCGACGGTGGGGACACGCCCGGCCCTCGGGGCCCGAAGGGCGCCCGGCCCACGCAGTACGGGTACGGCCGCAGCAGCGGGTTGCCGTACTCGTCAACGCGGCCTTCGCAGTCCGGGTAGCCGAGCCGGATCGGGTTGCCGTCCTGGTCGAAGAGCCGGGCGTTCTCCACCAGCCGGCCCTCGCTGTCGTAGACGAAGACGTCCCGGACCTGGTCGTACGGACCGTTGATCGAGGTCGGATCGATGCCGTAGTCGCCGTAACGCATCCGGTCCTCCGCCTGAAGCAGAGCGGCGAACGCGAAGACCACCAGCACCACGCTGCCGATCTGCACTGCCGAGCGGGGCCAGCGGGTCAACCGCCCGGAGCGGCGGCCGACCCAGATGGAGGCGAGCACGAAGCCGATCAACATGATCATGCCGGCGAGCAACTCACCACCGAACCTCGGCAGCAGCCCGAAGCTGCCGCCAGTGCTGATCACCGTGACCAGCATCGCCGCCAGGTAGCCCCGGAGCACCCACCAGCCGGGGCGCAGCAACTGGAGGAAGTCGCTGGCCGTCGCGTACCCCAGGGGTGGACCGAGCCGGGTGTCGAGCGCGCGCAGCCGGACGCGGGCCCGGGCCATCGCGGTCGCCACCCGCTGGTCGAGGTTGCGCCCGCTGCCCGGTGCGGCGCCGGCCGCGGCGCGCAGCTCGGCGGCGTACGTCTCGGGCTCGCCCAACCGCTCGACGAGGGTGCCCTCGGCCTCGGCCGCGACCTCGGTGAGGTGGTCGGCGAGATCCTCGGTCAGCTCGTCGCGTTGTCCGGCCGGCAGGTCGGCCAGAGCGGCCCGGACCCGCGCCACGTAGTCGGTGATCTCCTGCTCCGTGACGGTCATGCCGCCAACCCCCGATCGTCGAGCAGACTGTCCATGGTGGTGGCGAACGAGCGCCAGAGCTTGCCGGAGCGGGTCAGCTGGTCGCGCCCCGCCGCGTTGAGTGAGTAGTACTTGCGGTGCGGCCCGGATTCGCTCGGCACGACGTAGGTGGTGAGCAGGCCGGCGGCGAAGAGGCGGCGCAGCGTCCCGTAGACCGAGGCGTCGCCGACCTCCTCAAGGCCGGCCTCACGAAGCCTGCGCAGGATGTCGTAGCCGTAACCGTCCTCCTCTCGGAGCACGGCCAGGACGGCCAGGTCGAGCACGCCCTTCAGTAACTGTGTGGTGTCCACGCATTGCACACTAGTGCGTAATGCGCAGTAGCGTCAACGAATCCGCCCCGACACGCCGGGCCGGGCCGCCCCGTCGGGCGAGGCGTTGATCGACTCGGTTTTCAGGAAGTCGGGGCATCCGAGGCGCCCGGACACCGCGACTTCAATGAAGGCGAGTTGATCTAGCCCGCTGGCCCGCTAGCGCGTGGCTGGCTGGAGGCTCCAGGCGATGCCGTCGAGGATGTCGTGCTCCGAGGCGACCACCGACGGCATCCCGGCCCGCTCCATGATCACGCGAAGCACCAGAGCGCCCGCGCCGATCACGTCGGCCCGGCCCGGGTGCATCACCGGGTTCGCCAACCGCTGCGCACGGGTCTGACCCAGCAGCTCCGCTGTCACCCGGGCGACCTCCTCGTACGACACCCGGGCGTGGTGGATGCGCTCCGGGTCGTACTCCCGCAGGCCCTGAGCGAGGGCGACCACTGTGGTGACCGACCCGGCGAGGCCGACCAGGGTGGCCGCCTCGCGACCGGGCACCACGGCGAGCGCCCGGTCCACCACCGCCGCGATGTCGGCCTGCGCCGCCGCGACCTGCGCTGGCGTCGGTGGGTCGCCGGGCAGGTGCCGCTCGGTCATCCGGACGCAGCCGATGTCCACCGAGATCGCCGTGCGCACGCCCTCAGCCCGGTCACCGACCACGAACTCGGTGGAACCCCCGCCGATGTCGACGACCAGGAACGGCTCCTTCGCGTCGCTGGGCAGCCCGCGCACCGCGCCGGTGAACGACAGCCGGGCCTCCTCGTCGCCGCTGACCACCTCGGGCGCGACACCGAGGGTGGCCTGCACCATCTCGGTGAAGTCGGCAGCGTTGGCGGCGTCGCGGGAGGCCGAGGTGGCACACATCCGCACCCGCTGGGCACCCAGCTTCTCGATGTCGGCGGCGTACGACGCCAACGCCACCCGGGTCCGTTCGATCGCCTCCGGCGCCAGTCGGCCGGTGCTGTCCACTCCCTGCCCCAGCCGGACAATCTCCATCCGCCGGGTCAGGTCGACCAGCGGCGCCTGCGGCCCGGCCGAGGCGTCGGGCACGTCGGCGACCAGCAGTCGGATCGAGTTGGTCCCGCAGTCGATGGCCGCCACACGCGTCGTCACGGCAGCAACCTTACGGCAGCCCGCCCAGCCAGATCCGAGTCACAGGCGCAGCAGCATCCGGGTGTTGCCCAGCGTGTTCGGCTTGACCCGCTCCAGGTCCAGGAACTCCGCGACACCCTCGTCGTACGAGCGCAGCAGCTGCTCGTAGACCGGCTGCGGCACCGGAGCGCCGTCGATCTCGCGGAAGCCGAACGAGCCGAAGAACCGGGTCTCGAAGGTGAGCACGAAGATCCGCGCCACGCCCAACTCCCGGGCCGCGTCGATCAGCTCGCCGACCAGCCGGTGACCGATCCGCCGGCCCCGGCAGGACGGGTCCACGGCCACAGTGCGGATCTCGGCCAGGTCCTCCCACATGACGTGCAGCGCGCCGCAGCCCACCACGACGTCGTCCTCGGCCCGGACCGCGACCCGGAACTCCTGCACGTCCTCGAAGAGGGTGACGGTGGCCTTGCTCAGCAGCCGCCGGTCGTCGGTGTAGGTGTCGACGAGTCGCCGAATGCCCCGCACATCCCCGGTGCGGGCCCGCCGGACGAGGATCTGACTCTCGGGTGCCTCCGACCCGGTCTGCGCGCTCATTCGCCCGCCGGCACATCCACGCACGGCCCCGCCGACCACCAGGGCTCGACCAGCTCCAACGTCTCGTCGCCGAACGGGTTGACACCGGGGCCGGCACCCAGCGCGTGACCCAGGTGCACGTGCAGACACTTGACCCGGCCCGGCATCCCGCCGGCCGAGATGCCGGCGATCTCCGGCACCTCGCCGATCGCCTCCCGGCGGGTGAGGTAGTCCTCGTGCGCCGCACGGTAGTGGGCGGCCAACTCCGGATCCGTCGTCAGCCGGTCCGCCATCTCCTTCATCAGCCCCGCCGACTCCAGCCGGCTGCACGCCGCGGTGGCCCGGGGGCAGGTCAGGTAGTAGAGCGTCGGGAACGGGGTGCCGTCGGCGAGGCGGGGGGTCGTCTCCACCACGTCCGGCAAACCGCACGGGCAACGGTGGGCAACCGCCCGGGTGCCGCGGGGCGTGCGGCCGAGCTGCGCGGCCACCGCGGCCAGGTCGGCCTCGGTGGCCGGCTCACGCTGCGGCAGGGGTACGGAATCCGCCGCCGGCTCCGACGGTGGTACGACAGTCACGGTCTCTCCTGGTGCGCTGATCGGTGGGTCACTTGCCCGGCTGCTGGCTGTCGGCTGCCCGCACGCTCGACCAGAGCGTGTCGTACCAGGTCGATGGCCCCGCCGGGGCGGCCGAACCGGCCGACTTCCCGGCGTCCCGGGCGGCGCCCTCCGGGTCGTGCAGCACCACCATCATCTTCTCGCCCGGCCGGCCCATGAAGAACCGCTCCCGAGCCTGCGTCTCGATGAACGCGTCGTCCTGCCACTTCGCGGCTTGCTCGGCGAGCTTGGCGATCTCCTGCTCCTGCACCGCCTGGGCAGCCTCCATCCGCTCGATGTTGGCCTGCTGGTCCAGGTAGACCCGGACCGGGTAGGTGTAGGCCAGCGCGAGCGCGATCAGGACCGCGAACAGCACTGTGGCCCGACCGGTGAAGCGACGGGGGTTGGGTGCGGCGAGTCGCTTCACGGCACCACCGGCGGCGGTACGCCGAGCGGCGGCCGGGCGATTCACGGAGCGCACGCCTTCGACGCCCCGGGCAGCACCCGGCGCGCGACCGGCGGCGCGCGGCTCGGCGCGTACTCCGGCTTCCCGGACCGATCCCCGGGTGGCGCGCCCGCCGCCCGGCCGACCGGACTGACCCGGCCGACGGGCGGGACGCTGACCACCCGGTGTGCGGCGCTGCTGCATCGTCACACCCCTCCCCCGAGGCTTCGTGCGTCTCAGGCCGAACGGTAGCGCGGGAACGCGCCAGCGCCGGCGTAGCGCGCCGCGTCGGCCAGCTCCTCCTCGATCCGGAGCAGCTGGTTGTACTTGGCGACCCGGTCCGAACGGGCCGGCGCGCCGGTCTTGATCTGGCCGCAGCCGGTGGCCACCGCCAGGTCGGCGATCGTGGTGTCCTCGGTCTCGCCGGAGCGGTGGCTCATCATGCACTTGAAGCCGGCCCGGTGGGCCAGGTCCACCGCGTCCAGGGTCTCGGTCAGCGAACCGATCTGGTTGACCTTGACGAGAACCGCGTTCGCCGCCTTCTCCGCGATGCCACGGGCGATGCGCTGCGGGTTGGTCACGAACAGGTCGTCACCGACGATCTGCACCCGGTCGCCGATCGAGGCGGTCAGCGTCTGCCAACCACTCCAGTCGTCCTCGGCCAGCGGGTCCTCGATCGACACGATCGGGTACTCGTCGGCCAGCTTCGTGTAGTAGGTGCTCATCTCCTCGGCGGACTTCGCGGCACCCTCGAACGTGTAGGTGCCGTTGTCGAAGAACTCCGTGGCCGCCACGTCGAGCGCGAACACGATGTCGGTGCCGAGCCGGTAGCCGGCCTTCTCGACCGCCTCGGCGATCAGGTCCAGGGCCGCCGCGTTGGTCGGCAGGTTCGGCGCGAAGCCACCCTCGTCGCCGAGCCCGGTGGAGAGGCCCTTCTTCTTCAGCACCGACTTCAGCGCGTGGTAGACCTCCGCGCCCGAGCGCAGCGCCTCACGGAACGTGGGCGCGCCGATCGGCGCGATCATGAATTCCTGAATGTCGACGTTCGAGTCGGCGTGCGCGCCACCGTTGAGGATGTTCATCATCGGCACGGGCAGGAGGTGCGCGTTCGGGCCGCCCAGGTAGCGGAAGAGGCTCAGCTCGGCGCTGCCGGCAGCGGCCTTCGCCACCGCCAGGGAGACCCCCAGGATGGCGTTCGCGCCCAGCTCCGACTTGCTGTCGGTGCCGTCGATGTCGAGCATCTTCTGGTCGATCAGCCGCTGCTCGCTGGCCTCGTACCCGATGATCTGGTCGACGATCTTGTCTTCGACGTTGGAGACCGCCTTCTCCACGCCCTTGCCCTGGTAGCGGTCGGCGTCACCGTCGCGCAGCTCGATCGCCTCGAAGGCGCCGGTGGAGGCGCCGGACGGCACGGCGGCGCGGGCTACCGTGCCGTCGTCCAGACCGACCTCGACCTCGACCGTCGGGTTGCCCCGCGAGTCGAGAATCTCCCGGGCGACGATTCCCTCGATGGTTGCCACTAAGTCGCTCCTCGTTGTTGTGATCCGGTCCGTGGGTGGGCCGCGACGGTGCGGCTGAGGCAGGTGTTGAACGCAGCGTATCGGGCGGCGCGAACGGGCATGGCGTCGCCCGCGCACCCGGGCCGCCCCGCGCTGACGGACATTCCCGGATTTCCGGGCGTCAACCGGCAACGGGTTTGCGCTGCGCGGACCAGATCCACCAGGCTTGTCGCCATGCCCGCCGCCTCGACCACCCTCCGCATGCTCGCCGTGTCGGTCATCGCGTCGCTCACGGTCACCGGCTGTCAGACATTCGAGGACGCCGGAGTCGCCATGGGCCGCTCGGAACTCGTCAACGACCTCGCCGCCCGGCTCGATCGGGCACTGGAGTTGACCTACTCGGCCGACTACCAGCTGCCCGGCGGCCAGAGCGCCGCGATCGTGCAGGCACAGGACCCGGCGCGATCCACGTACACCTACCCGGGCGGGCAACTCACCGTCACCCCGGAGGCCATCACCCGTTGCACGACGACCGGCGCCCGCCCGCAGTGCACGCTGATCGCCCCGCCCACCCCTGGCAGCAAGCCCACCGTGACGCTGTTCGGCGAGGCCAATCGGCAGGGCCTCGTCACGCCGCCGGTGGTGGTCGGGCTGCTCACCACCGCCGCGCTCGACCCGCAGGCGGTCATCAAGCAGAGTGACACCACAGTCGCCGGGCACCACGCCGCCTGCGTGGCGGTGGAGAGCTCGTCCGGCGACTTCACCGCCTGTGTGACCACCGAGGGCGTGCTCGGCAGCTTCACCGGGCCGGTCGACGGCAAGCCGGTGGAGCTGGCCCTGCGCGACTACTCCCCGACCGTCGACGAGGGCGCGTTCGACCCGCCCGCCGGCGCCGGCGTCGTCGACCGCCGCCCCGGCGGCTCGTGACCGACCCGGCCGAGCCCATGTCCGTCGCGCCGCCCGACCCGTCCAAAGCGCCGACCGACACGTCCGGAGCGCCGCCGGGCGGGTTGACGGCCGCCGCGCTGCCCGGCGGGTTCACGCCCTCCGCGCCGCCCGGCGGGTTCCTGCCGGGAGCCGACCGGAGCCGGCCTCCGGCGCCCGGTGACCTGGCCCTGCCGGTGACCGGCGCGAAGCTGCTGACCGGCGTCGACGGCCACCCCCTCCGCGTCGCCGACCTGCCCGCCGACACCGACTGGGTGCCGCTGGGCACGCTCGACGGTGTGCCCGCGTGGGGCACCGACCTGACCACCGCCGACGGCCTTCCCGGGCGGGCGCGCGGCTGGGCGTCGCTCGCCGCCGAGGTGCCGGAGCCACACGCCACGCTCGCCGGCCGGGCGTTGGCGGTGCTGACGTGGCGGCGTACCCACAGGTGGTGCGGCGCCTGCCGAGCGGAGCTGACCGACCAGCCCGGCGAGACCGCCCGCCGATGCCCCAGCTGCGGCCTGTACGTGCCGATGCAGCTCTCCGCCGCCGTACTGGTGGCGATCACCCGGCCCGGCCCGCCCGGGCACGCTGACGAGCTGCTGCTGGTCCGGCACGCCACCGGGCCGACCGACCTGTGGGCGCTGGTGGCCGGCTTCGTCGAGGCCGGCGAGACGCTCGAGGCGGCGGTGCACCGGGAGGTCGGCGAGGAGGTCGGGCTGTCCGTCGACCGGCTGACCTATCTCGGCAGCCAACCGTGGGCGATCTCCGGACCGGGCGTGCTGCTCGCCGGCTTCACCGCCCGTGCCGCCGACCCGCGGGCCGAGCCTGTTGTCGACGGACGGGAGCTGACCAAGGCTCAGTGGTTCGGCCTGAATGCGCTGCCGGCGCAACTGCCGCCCGCGTACTCCATCTCGCGCTGGCTCATCGACGCGACGGTGACCGCCGCGCGGCGCTGAACCCGCGCGGCCCGGCGTTTCTCAGAGACCGAGCAGGGTGCGCAGGTGGCGCGGGGGCGGGCAGTCGTGGGCGAGCATCGCGTCGTGCCAGTCGCGGATCGACACCCCGTCCGGGCGGGCGGCGGCGATGTCGGCCATCTCGCTGTACCCGACGAAGTAGGTGGAGAGCTGGGTGGAGGTGAGTTGCGCGCGCCGCCACTTGCCGGCCGCCTCACCCTCCTCCTGGAAGCCGCGCCCGGTCATCAACGCCATCGCCTCGGCCTCGGGCAGGTCCTCGGCGTGCACCAACTGGTCGAGCAGCGCGTTGATGGTCATCCGCAGTTGCATCTTGAGCTGCTGCAACCGCACCGGCAGACCGCCGAAGCCGAGCCCCGTCATCACCTCCTCCGCGTAGACCGCCCAGCCCTCGATGAACGGGCCGGACTCGGCCAGCGCACGGACCCTTGTGCCACCGACGTAGCGGCGGGCGTGGGCGAGCTGGAGGAAGTGCCCCGGCATCGCCTCGTGCACGGTCAGGTTGCGGATCATGTGGTCGTTGTATTCGCGGTAGAACGACTCGACCCGCTGCGCCGGCCAGTCCGACGGGGTGGGCGCGATGCAGTAGAAGGTCGGCACGACGGCGGTCTCCAGCGGGCCGGGCGCGTCGCAGTACGCCACCGCGACCCCCCGTGCGAACTCCGGCATCTCCTGGATCACGCACCGGTCGTCGACCAGGGTGACCAGGTCGTGGGCGCGGACGAGGTCGGTCGCCTCGTCCAGGGTCACCCCGGCCAGCTCGACGATCGTCGCGTCGTTCGGGTGCTCGGCGGCGAGCAGGTCCAGCGCCCGACGTACTGACGCGTCGTCGGCCGGACCGCCGACCAGCTCGACGGCCGCCTCGCGGATCTCCGCGGTGACCCGGTCCAGGTTGGCCCACGCGCGACGCTGGATCTCGGCGGCGCCCAGCTCGGTGTCGAGGGTGTGCCAGAGCCGGGCCTCCCAGCGACGCCGACCGAGTCGCGGGTCACGACCGGGGCCGGCATCGTCGGCCAGGCCGGCGCGCAGCCAGGCGACGAACTCGTCCAGCGCGGCGATCGCGGCGGTGGCCGCCGGCTCGACCCGGTCGAGGTGGCTCGGTGCCTGGGCGAGCAGCGCCGGCAGCTCGTCGCGGATCAGGGCGGCCGTGCCGGTGAACTGCCCGACCGCCGTCTCCGCGTGGATCCGCGGCATGTCGCGCAGCGTCGCGCGGGCGGTGGCGAGGGCGTCCGGTACGGCGGCGAGCCGGCCGGCGAGGCTTGTCAACCGGACGTCCGCGGGCGCGAACGGGCGGGCGACGAGGGCGTGCAGCAGCGGGCCGGGGTTGTGCGTCAACGGGTCCCATTCGTGGGCCCGGATCTCGGTCAGCTCGAACAGCTCCCGATCCACGAATGAGGTGAGCAGCGCGTGGTCGACCTGCTCGTCGACGTCGAGCGAGTCCGGGTCCAGTTCGGACAGCGCGTTTGCCGCGTCGGAGAGCATCGCCCGGTCGGCGGACAGCGCGTCGGCGGACAGGTCCGGCAGCCGATCGTCGAACCGGTGATCCCCGGCAGCTGTGGCAACCCCCGGCCGCGACTCCAACAGCGCTTCGACAACCCGCTCAGCCAGCACCCCAAACGCTTCCACCCGCCCCACCCTACCGACCGCCCCACCCCGGCACGGTCACGTCCGTCCGTTCCGTCGATCATGAAGTTGTTGCCATCCGCCCCGGCGTGTCAGGGCGACAACTTCATGATCAGCGCGGGTCTGCGGGTGGGGGTTCGGCGGCGCGGATGGATTGGGCGTGCGACAGGGTGGTGCGGCGGAGGGCCGCTTCGGGGTCGAGGCCCGCCTCGCGGGCCGCGGCAACCGCTGCCAGCAGACTCGCGCCCAGTTTCGCTTCGGCGTCCGGCTGGGCGTCGGGCGGTGGAGGTGGGACCTCGATGCCCCGACGGGCGGCGCGGTCCAGGATCTGCGCCGCCAGGGCCAGCGCGGGCTGGCTCAGGGCCACCCCGTCCAGCACCGAACTCCGGGCCTTCTCAGCGCGCTTGATCCGCTCCCAGTTCTCGGTGATCTCCTCCAGGGTGCCCACCTCGGCGCCGGCGAAGACGTGCGGATTGCGGCGGATCATCTTGTCCACCAGGCCACCGGCCACGTCGTCGATGGTCCACCGCTCATCCTCGGGCAACTCCTCGGCGAGCCGTGCGTGCAGCACCACCTGCAACAACACGTCGCCCAACTCCTCGCGCAGCGCGTCTGTGTCGTCGGCGCTGATCGCGTCGTACGCCTCGTAGCTCTCCTCCAGCAGATAACCGGCGAGGCTGCGGTGCGTCTGCGCCCGCTTCCACGGGTCGCCACCCGGAGAGGCCAGTCGATCCAGCACGGCCACCGCGTCGAGCAGCCGGGCACCAGGCGGATCCCACGAGCCGTACATCAGCTCCATCTCGGCCAACCCCGGCTGCCGGGCCAGCCGCAGACCCAACTCCCGGGCCAGCGCCTCGTCACCCGCCGGACCGGCCAACCACACCACGGTGCCGTGCGTCGCCACCGCGTCCAGCAACTGCTGCGTCGCCGGCCCGTCCACCACTGTGACCTCGGCGCCCGCCTGGCGCACGGCAGTGACCAACTCGCTGTCCGCGCCGGTCAGCACCGGGTGCTGGCGTACGACATCCCAGGCGGCGGAGGTCAACAGGCCGGCCGGCAACCGGGGTGAGGTGACCAGGAGGACGATCCGAGCGGTCATGCTCAGCTGGCCGTGCCCTGATCCGGTGCGGGAGCCTCGGCACTCGGCGCGTCGCTCGACGGCAGCGGCTCCGGGGTGGAGATGTCGGTGACCGGGCCGGCCTCGTTGATGAACGGCAGTGAGTAGAAGACCACCGACTGGCCGGTGCTCACCACCGACGGCACGCCCACCGCCCGGTAGCGCGGGTTGATCGAGACGTCGAGCCGGCTCGCCTCGTCCTCCAGCGCGGTGCTGAGGGCGGTGGCGCTACGGACGAACCCGCCGTCGCCGAACGCCTGACGGACGTCGGCCACGGACATGCCGCCCTTGATCGCCCCGGTCTTCGCCAGCGCGTCGTAGACGGCCATCAGCGAATCGTCGCTCAGCTCAGCCGGCGGGAGCTGCTGGTTGAGCACCTGGAGCAGGTCGATCCACTCACCCCAGAGCTTGGCGTACTCGGTGGTCGCCGGCACCCGCAGATTCTGCTCAAGCTGCTGCGGGGTGACCTCGTCGGGCACCTGAATGTTCTTCGCCGCGGCCACCCGCTTGCCGAGATCCAGGCTGATCAGCAGGTTGACCACGTCCTGACGGGTCACCGCGGCGCGCAACTGCTCCGCCGACGGCGTCGCCCCCGCCTTACCGGCCTCCTGCCGGACCGCGTCGCCGTACTTCGCCTGCACGTCGTCGTAGATCGCGTCGATCCGGTCCACCGAGTAGGTGGTGTCACCGACATAGGCGGCGACGTTCGGTGCGGACTTGCCGCAGGCAGCGAGGGAGAGGACACCCAGGGCCGCGACGCTGGCGGCGGCGATCACACGGCGAGCACGCATACCCGTCACTCTCTCATGCCCTCTCCCCGGCTGTGACGGCCCCCACCGCACCGCGGCCCCACCTCAACCCGCGGCGGCGGCGAGTGGAGCGGGGGCACCGAGCACATCGGAGAGCAGTTGCGCGCACCACTGGAGCAGCGCCTGGTCACGCAGCGGCTCGCCACCGATCCGACGGGTTGTCGGTCGCGGCACGCTGACCTGGTCGGTGGCCTGCTTGTAGACGGCGTCCGGGTGGTAGCGCTTGAGCCGCAACTGCTTCGAGTCCGGTAGCGGCAGCGGGCCGAACCGGACGTGCTTGCCCTGCACCGACACGTCGGTCAGGCCGTAGCGGCGGGCCAGCAGGCGGAACCGGGCCACCTCCACCAGGTTCTGCACCGGGGCCGGCGGCTCGCCGTACCGGTCGGTCATCTCGGCGATCACCTCGCCCAGCCGCTCCTCGTCGCGCGCCTCGGCGAGCTTGCGGTACATCTCCAGGCGCAGCCGCTCCACGCTCACGTAGTCGTGCGGCAGGTGCGCGTCGACCGGCAGGTCGATCTTGACGTCGGTCTCCTCCTCCGGCCGTTCACCCTTGAACGCGGAGACCGCCTCGCCGACCATCCGCACGTACAGGTCGAAGCCGACGCCCTCGATGTGCCCGGACTGCTCGCCACCGAGCAGGTTGCCGGCGCCCCGGATCTCTAGGTCCTTCATCGCCACGTACATGCCCGCGCCCAACTCGGTGTGCTGGGCGATGGTCGCCAACCGCTCGTGGGCGTGCTCGGTGAGCGGCTTCTCCGGCGGGTAAAGGAAGTAGGCGTACGCCCGCTCCCGGCCCCGGCCGACCCGGCCCCGGATCTGGTGCAGCTGGGCCAGGCCGAGCAGGTCGGCCCGCTCCACGATCAGCGTGTTGGCGTTCGGGATGTCGATGCCCGACTCGACGATCGTGGTGCAGACCAGGACGTCGAACTCCTTCTCCCAGAAACCGACCATGACCTTCTCCAGGGCGTCCTCGCCCATCTGGCCGTGCGCCACCGCCACCCGCGCCTCGGGCACCAGCTCGCGCAGCCGCCGTGCCGCCCGGTCGATCGACTCGACCCGGTTGTGCAGGTAGAAGACCTGCCCGTCGCGGAGCAGCTCACGGTGGATGGACGCGGCCACCTGCCGGTCGTCCTGCGCGCCGACGAAGGTGAGCACCGGGTGCCGCTCCTCCGGCGGGGTGGCGATGGTGGACATCTCCCGGATGCCGGTGATCGCCATCTCCAGGGTGCGCGGGATCGGCGTGGCCGACATGCTCAGCACGTCGACCGACGCGCGCAGCGTCTTCAGGTGCTCCTTGTGCTCGACACCGAAGCGCTGCTCCTCGTCGACGATCACCAGGCCCAGCTGCTTGAAGCGGGTCGCCGTCTGCAACAGCCGGTGCGTGCCGATGACGATGTCGACGGTGCCGTCGGCGACCATCTCCAGCGTCCGCTCGGTCTCCTTCGCCGTCTGGAACCGGGACAGCTGCCGGATCTGCACCGGGAACTGGCTCATCCGCTCGGCGAACGTGTTGTAGTGCTGCTGCACCAGCAGAGTGGTCGGCACCAGCACCGCCACCTGCTTACCGTCCTGCACGGCCTTGAACGCCGCCCGGACCGCGATCTCGGTCTTGCCGTAGCCGACGTCGCCGCAGATCAGCCGGTCCATCGGGACGGTCTGCTCCATGTCCCGCTTGACCTCGTCGATCGCGGCGAGCTGGTCCGGCGTCTCCTGCCACGGGAAGGCGTCCTCCAGCTCGCGCTGCCACGGGGTGTCCGGGCCGAACGAGTGCCCCTTGGACGCCTTACGGGCGGCGTAGAGCTGGATGAGCTGCGCGGCGATCTCGCGGACCGCCTTGCGGGCCCGGGCCTTGGACTTCTGCCAGTCCGAGCCGCCCATCTTGTGCAGGGTGGGCTGCTCACCGCCCACGTAGCGGGAGAGCTGGTCGAGCTGGTCGGTCGGGACGAACAGCCGGTCGCCGGGCTGACCCCGCTTGCTGGCCGCGTACTCGATGACGAGGTATTCCCGGCTGGCGCCGTTGACTGTGCGCTGCACCAGCTCGACGTAACGACCGATGCCGTGCTGCTCGTGCACCACGTGGTCGCCGGCCTTCAACTCCAGCGGGTCGATCGTGTTGCGCCGCCGGCTCGGCATCTTGCGCATGTCCCGCGTCGAGGTGCCCCGACCACCTGTCACGTCATTGCCGGTGAGCAGCACGAAGCGGGACGCTTCATCGACGAACCCGCTGCTCAGCGCGCCGCAGGTGACCACCAGCTCGCCCGGGACGGGCGCGGTCGGCACCTCCTCGGTCAACCGGGCACCCAGGCCGGCGTCGCGCAGCACCTCCACCGCCCGCTGGGCGGGGCCGTGCCCCTCGAAGACCAGCGCGATCGACCAGCCGTCGCCGGCCCAGCGCTTGAGGTCCTCGACCACCCGCGAGGTCTCGCCGTGATAGAGCGGCGCCGGCTGGGCGGACAGGGTCACCGCGATGGCGTCGTCCGGAGTGACAGCGGCCTGCTCCGGCGCGTCTTCCCAGGGCTGCCGCGTCTCGGCGGTCTCCCCTTCGACAAGGCCGAACGGGGACAGCGTCCACCACGGCTGGCCGAGCTTGCCCGCAGCGGCGCGTACCTCGCCGAGGGTGCGGAAGGCGGCGGCGCCGACGTCCACCGGGGCCTGACCGCCGACCGCGGCGGCGGCCCAGCTGGCCTGCAAAAACTCTTCCGAGGTACGCACCAGGTCGTGCGCCCGGGTGCGGATCCGCTCCGGGTCACAGAGCAGCACGTGGGTGCCGGCCGGCATGGCGTCCAGCAGCAGCTCCAGCGAGTCGGGGCCGACCAGCACCGGGGCCAGCGACTCCATCCCCTCCACCGGGATGCCCTCGGCCAGCTTGTCGAGGATCTCGGCCAGCTCGGGGTGCTGCTCGGCGAGCGCGGCGGCCCGGTCGCGGACCGACGGGGTGAGCAGCAACTCCCGACAGGGCGGTGCCCAGAGCAGCGGAACCTGCTCGATGGTCCGCTGGTCGGCGACGGCGAAGGTGCGGATCTCCTCCACCTCGTCGCCCCAGAACTCGACCCGGGACGGGTGCTCGTCGGTGGGCGGGAAGACGTCCAGGATGCCGCCGCGCACCGCGAACTCGCCGCGCTTGGTGACCAGGTCGACCCGGGCGTACGCCATGTCGATCAGCCGGCGGGCGACCTCCTCCAGGTCCGCCTCCTCGCCGGCGGCGAGCTGCACCGGCTCCAGATCGCCGAGCCCCTTGAGCTGCGGTTGGAGCAGGGAACGGACCGGGGCCACCACCACTCGCAGTGGCCCGGTGCCGCCGTGCGCGTCGGTCGACTCCGGGTGCGCCAGCCGGCGCAGCACGGCCAGCCGCCGGCCGACCGTGTCGGAGCGTGGGGACAGCCGCTCGTGCGGCAGCGTCTCCCAGGAGGGGAAGACCACTACCTGCTCGGCTGGCAGCAGTCCGCCGAGCGCGGCGGCCAGGTCGTCGGCCTCCCGGGTGGTGGCGGTCACCGCCAGCACCGGTCGCCCGGCCCCGTCGTTGTCGGCGGCGACCGCCGCGACGGCGAACGGACGCAACGCGGCCGGAGCGGTGATGTCGAGGCCGTCGACCTGGGCGGCACCGGAGCGCGCCAGGTCACGCGCCCGGGCCAGCCCGGGGTCGGCCAGGGCGGCGGAAAACAGACCGGTGAGCAAGGCAATCCTTCCAGGGGAGTCGACGCACACGACGGCGGCCCCTCGTCCAGTCGGACGGGGGGTGCACGACACTCAGCCTATCTCCGTCGACCCGCCAGCTCCGGCTTCCGCCCGCCGAGACGCCAACGGATACGCCGACACCCGTCCCGCTCTCCTGACGCAACCGTTCCTGCCGTCCAGGGTTTGGCTCGAAACCAATGATCCACTCGGCTTCAAGGAAATTGGGGCGTCCTCGGCGCGTCGACACCGC
Source organism: Micromonospora sp. NPDC005171 (assembly GCF_040608575.1). Taxonomy (NCBI): domain Bacteria; kingdom Bacillati; phylum Actinomycetota; class Actinomycetes; order Micromonosporales; family Micromonosporaceae; genus Micromonospora; species Micromonospora sp. NPDC005171. Next base: position 482,898 of record NZ_JBEXIM010000002.1, read on the forward strand.
GTTTTCCTTGAAGTCGAGTGGATCTTCCGCCGCGCGACCGGCTGGCCCGCCCTCGCCCTCGCGATCTGGGCGGTGCTCGGAGGGCTCGGGTTGGTCAGCGCGAGCCTGGTCCGCGGTCGCCGGGCCGCCGCCTCCAGCCCCGGAACGGCACACTCCGGCCCCGCGCCGGACCACGACGGTGGTTGAGATCACCCCGAAAAACACCCTCCGGGAAGCAGTGGATCACCAGGGGGCCCTCCAGACATCCCCGGCGCGCGGATACCATCCAGTAAGTCGGACAGCGCTGTCCTTCGTACCCACGTAAGGGAGCGCATCGTGACCGACCAGCACGACCACGACGGCCCGGACGCCGCACTTCGCGCCGACATCCGCCGACTCGGCACCCTGCTCGGCCAGACCCTGGCCCGCCAGGAAGGCCGCCCGCTGCTCGACCTCGTCGAGGAGATCCGGGCCCAGGTCCGCTCCGACGCCCCGGCGGCCGCCCAGCGCCTCGGCGGGCTCGACGTGACCACCGGCACCAAGCTGGCCCGCGCCTTCTCCACCTACTTCCACCTGGCCAACATCACCGAGCAGGTGCACCGTGCGCGGGATCTGCGCCGCCGCCGCGCCGTGCAGGGCGGCTGGCTGGACCAGGCCGCCAAGATGATCGCCGAGCGCGGGGTGCCGGCCGAGGAGATCGCCAACGCGGCTCGCCGGCTGGCGGTGCGACCGGTCTTCACCGCGCACCCGACCGAGGCGGCCCGTCGCTCGATCCTGTCCAAGCTGCGGGCGATCGCCGACGAACTGGACACCGAGACCGCCAACGCGATCCTCTACGGCGCCAGCGACGAGGGCCCGGCCAACCGCCGGCTGGCCGAGTTGCTGGACCTGATGTGGCAGACCGACGAGCTGCGGCTGGACCGGCCGGACCCGACCGACGAGGCCCGCAACGCGATCTACTACCTGCGCGACCTGTACGCCGAGGCCGCCCCGCAGGTGCTCGACGACCTGGCCGACACGTTGCGCACGCTCGGCGTGGAGACCTCACCGACGGCCCGGCCGTTGAGCTTCGGCACCTGGATCGGCGGCGACCGGGACGGCAACCCGTTCGTCACCCCGGCCGTCACCCGCGAGGTGCTGACCATCCAGCACGAGCACGGCATCGCGGCCACCGAGAAGGCGATGGACCACCTGATCAACGAGGTCTCGGTGTCCCGCCGCCTGCGCGGGGTGTCGCTGGACCTCTCCGCCAGCCTCGCCGCCGACCTGGACGCGCTGCCAGAGGTGGCGCAGCGCTTCCGCCGGGTCAACGCCGAGGAGCCGTACCGGCTCAAGGCGCGCTGCGTGAAGGCGAAGCTCGCCAACACCCGGCTGAGGTTGCGCCAGGGCACCGCGCACGTGCCCGGGCGGGACTACCGGGGCTCCGCCGAGTTGATCGCCGACCTGGACCTGCTGCGCGCCTCGCTGGCCCGCAACTCCGGGCAGCTCACCGCGGTCGGCCGGCTGGCCTCCACCATCCGTACGGTCTCCGCGTTCGGCCTGCACCTGGCCACCATGGACGTCCGGGAGCACGCCGAGGCGCACCACGCGGTGCTCGCGCAGCTCTACGAGGCCGTCGGCGAGGTCTCCGACTACCCGGCGCTGACCCGGCTGGAACGCACCAAGCTGCTCGCCGACGAGCTGACCGGCCGCCGCCCCCTGTCGACAGTGGACACCTCGCTGTCCGAGCCGGCCCGCAAGACGTTCGACGTGTTCGGGACCATCCGGGAGGCACAGGACCGGTTCGGCGCCGAGGTGATCGAGTCGTACATCATCTCGATGACCCTGGGTGTCGACGACGTGCTGGCCGCCGTGGTGCTGGCCCGCGAGGCCGGCCTGGTGGACGTGCACAGCGGGCGGGCCCGGATCGGCTTCGTGCCGCTGCTGGAGACCCCGGCCGAGCTGAACGCCGGCGGCGAGCTCCTCGACGAGCTGCTGTCGCTGCCCGCGTACCGGGCGCTGGTGACGGCCCGGGGTGACGTGCAGGAGGTCATGCTCGGCTACTCCGACTCGAACAAGGAGGCCGGGATCACCACCAGCCAGTGGTCGATCCACCGGGCGCAGCGCGCGCTGCGGGACGTGGCCGCCCGGCACGGCGTGCACCTGCGGCTGTTCCACGGCCGGGGCGGCACGGTCGGGCGCGGCGGCGGGCCGACGCACGAGGCGATCCTGGCGCAGCCGTACGGCACCATGGACGGCGCGATCAAGGTGACCGAGCAGGGCGAGGTGATCTCCGACAAGTACACCCTGCCCTCACTGGCCCGGGAAAACCTTGAGCTGACCCTCGCCGCGGTGCTCCAGGCGACCCTGTTGCACACCGCACCCCGGCAGCCGGCCGAGATGTTGGAGCGCTGGGACGCGACGATGGACGTGGTCTCCGAGTCGGCGTTCCGGTCCTACCGGTCGCTCGTCGAGGACCCGGACCTGCCGGCGTACTTCTGGGCGTCCACCCCCACCGAGCTGCTCGGTGCGCTGAACATCGGCTCCCGGCCGGCGAAGCGCCCGAACACCGGCGCCGGGCTGTCCGGCCTGCGGGCCATCCCGTGGGTGTTCGGTTGGACGCAGACCCGGCAGATCGTTCCGGGCTGGTTCGGCGTCGGCTCCGGGCTGGCCGCCGCACGCGAGGCCGGGCTGGCGGACGTGCTGGCCGAGATGCACCGCAACTGGCACTTCTTCCGCACGTTCCTGTCGAACGTCGAGATGATGCTCACCAAGACCGACCTGAGCATCGCCCGCCGGTACGTCGAGACGCTGGTGCCGAAGAAGCTGCACCCGATCTTCGAGCAGATCGAGCAGGAGTACGAGCTGACCAAGCGGGAGGTGCTGGCGGTCACCGCCTCGCCGGCCCTGCTGGAAAACTCGCCGGTGCTCCAGCGCACCCTGGCCGTCCGCGACACCTACCTGGAGCCGCTGCACCACCTCCAGGTGGCGCTGCTGCGGCAGTATCGGGAGTCGGGCGCCGCCGGGCGGGCGATCGCCACCGCCCCGGGCGGCCGACGGGCACCGAGCGACGGCACCGCCCTGGAACGCGCGCTGCTCACCACCGTGAACGGCATCGCCGCCGGGATGCGCAACACCGGCTGATCAGCAGGTACGACAACGGGCTCCGGTCTTCGCGACCGGGGCCCGTTGTCGTAGGTCTGGAACGGTGCTCAGAAGTCACCGCCGCCGAAATCCCCGCCCCCGAAGTCACCGCCGCCGAAACCGCCACCGCCGAAGTCGCCGCCGCCGAAGTCCCCACCGGCGTAGTCTCCGCCGCCGAAGTCCCCACCCTGGTCGCCGCCGCCGAAGTCGCCGCCGTCCCCACCCTGGTCGCCGCCGCCGTCCCCACCCTGGTCGACACCGTCACCGAAGCCCTCCTGGTAGCCGGCGTCGTAGCCGTACCCGGGGTCGGCGAAGGCGGGCGAGAAGAGCGCGTCCGCGATCAGGATGCCGCCGAGCACCCCGGCGCCGGCGCCCAACGCCGTCTTCCACCAGGGCGTCGAATACCAGCCGGCGGGCACCGGTCGACCCTGATAACGCCCACCGGGGTAGTAGTAGGGCGTTTCCCGGCCGGGTTGCGGCCCGGCTCGGAAGGTCTGCCCCTGCACATCGACCTCGCGCTCCTTGGTGAGCTGCCCCACACCCCGGGCCGCAGCCAGGGTGGGCAGCTCGGGGCCCGGGTCGATGCCCAGCGCCGTGCGCGCCGCCCGGATGTACACCAGACCCTCCAGCGCGGTCTCCCGGGCCAGCCCGAACTGGTGCGGCGTGGACGCCTGCTCCAGCTGGGAGCCTGCCGCGTTGTACCGCTCACCGGCGTCGGCCAACGCCTGGCGTACCGCCGGCTCGTCGCCGTGCAGGTTCATCAACTGGCCGCCGAGACGCTCGTACCACCGCTGCGCCTCCGCGCGGGCGTCGCCGAGCTCGGTGCGCCGACGGGCACCGGCCTGGGCACGGATGAGCGCCGCGGCGCCCAACGCGCCGACCAGTACAACGGCGAGGCAGAGCACAAGTTCCATGCCATCGAACGTACCCCCGGGTGTCACGTCGTATCCGTCTGGCAAGCTCCGGTGATGGACGTCTCGACGCTGCTCCTGGTGATCGTGTGCCTCGGTGCCGGCGGGGCGGTGGGCTGGCTCGCGGCCCGGTCCCGGTCGGCGGCCGACATCGCCCGGCTGGATGCCACCCTGGCCGCCACCCGGGAGGGCGAGGGCCGGCTGGAGCAGTCCATGCGGGCGTTGAGCTACGAGGCCACCGCGCAGTCCCAGGAGGCGGTGGCCCGGGCGGTCGCGCCGCTGCACGACACCCTGCGCCGCTACGAGCAGCGGGTGGCCGAGCTGGAGCACGACCGCGTCGACGCGTACGCCGAGCTGCGTGAGCAGGTCCGCTCGATGAACGCGGTCTCCGGTGAGCTGCGCACCGAGACCAAGCAGTTGGTGGCGGCGCTGCGGGCACCGCAGGTGCGGGGCCGGTGGGGCGAGCACCAGCTGCGCCGCATCGTCGAGGCGGCCGGCATGCTGGAGCACTGCGACTTCGCCGAGCAGGTCACCGCCGCCACCGACCAGCAGGTCGTCCGACCGGATCTGGTGGTCCGACTGCACGGCGGTCGCTCGGTGGTGGTGGACGCCAAGGCCCCGTTCGACGCGTACCTGACCGCCATGGAGGCCCGCGACGAGCGCGGTCGGGACACTCACCTCGACGCGCACGCGCGGCACCTGCGGGGGCACGTCGACGCGCTGGCCGCCAAGTCGTACTGGTCGGCGTTCGACAACTCGCCCGAGTTCGTGGTGCTGTTCGTCCCCGCCGACCCGTTCCTCGACGTCGCGCTCCAGCGTGACCCGACGCTGCTGGAGCACGCCTTCACCCGCAACGTGGTGCTCGCCACGCCGGCCACGCTTGTCGCCCTGCTCCGCACTGTCGCCTACTCGTGGCGGCAGGAGGCACTGGCCCGCAACGCGCTCGCGGTGCACACCCTCGCCCGGGAGCTGTACGGCCGGCTCTCCACACTGGGCGACCACGTGGGCAAGCTCGGGTCCTCGCTGGCCGGCGCGGTGACCGCCTACAACCGGGCGGTCGGCTCGTTGGAGGCCCGGGTGCTGGTCAGCGCCCGCAAGCTCGCCGAGCTGGGTGTCTCGGACGACGAGTTGGCCACCCCGGCCCAGGTCGAGTTGACGCCCCGGCAGCCGCAGGCACCCGAGCTGGCCGATCCGGCCGACGGCGAGGTCTCGACCCGCCAGCCATCTATGTGACAGTGCGTATGCCTGCATATCACGAAGTGGTCACAAGGAACTGGCCACTAGTGACAGTGTTCGCCGACACCCCGAAAGATTCTGCTCACCCGAGCGCCCTTCTCTGAGGGCCCTGTTCTCTGGAGGAAAAGAGAACGTGAGCAGACTCCCGAACCTGAGCCGGCGAACCTCAGCCGCGCTCTTCGCATCGGTCCTGGCGGCCAGCGCCGTGACCGCCGTGGGTGGTGCCGCCACAGCGGCCGCCGCTCCCACCACCACAGCGGACACCTCCCCGGCCACCGCCGCCGAAACGCTGGGCGCGCACGACGCCAAACTGCTCAGCGAAGCCCGCGCCAAGAAGGCCCCGACCGTCACCCTGATCGTCGCCACCGAGAAGGGTGAGGCAGGTGACGTCGCCGACAGCCTCACCAAGCTCGGCGGCACCGTCAGCCAGCGACAGGACCGGGTCGGCTTCGTGCTGGCCACGGTCCCGACCGACCGGGTCCTCAAGGCGGCGCGACTGCCCGGTGTCTCCGCCGTCGACCTGGACGAGGTCATCCAACTGCCGGACCCGGCCCCGGAGCGCACCGCCACCGGCACCGCCGGCGCACGGCAGGCCACCGTCGCGGCGCCGGGAGAGACCACCCCGGCCGACAACCCCTACATGCCGACGAACGAGACCGGCGCGGTGGCGTTCACCGCGTCCCACCCGGAGTGGGACGGCCGGGGCGTCACGATCGGCATCATGGACTCCGGCGTGGACCTTGCCCACCCGGCGTTGCAGCAAACCACCACCGGCGAGCGCAAGATCGTCGACTGGGTCACCGCGACCGACCCGCTGGAGGACGGCACGTGGCGGCGGATGCAGGCCGAGGTCGCCGGCCCGTCGTTCACCATCGCCGGCGGCACCTGGACCGCACCGGCCGGCACGTACCGGTTCAACCTGTTCAACGAGTCCGTCACCGCCGCGAGCGACGCCCGGGGTGACGTCAACCGCGACGGCGACACGACCGACACCTGGGGGGTGCTCTACGACCCGGCCACGAACAACATCCGGGTGGACGCCAACCAGAACCTCAACTTCACCGACGACCCGATCATGCGGCCGTACAAGGAGAAGTACGACATCGGCTACTTCGGCACCGACAACTTGGCGACGCCGGTGGCCGAGCGGCAGCCCTTCGTCGTCGAGTTCCGCAAGAACGTGAACACCACGCCGATCGGGCTGCCCGGCACCTACGACTACGTCAACATCGGCATCGTGGAGAGCACCCACGGCACCCACGTCGCCGGCATCACCGCCGCCAACGACATGCTCGGCAACGGGGCCTTCGACGGTGCCGCGCCCGGCGCCAAGCTGGTCTCTGCCCGCGCCTGCTCCTGGGGTGGCGGCTGCACCGCTGCGGCCCTCACCACCGGCATGGTCGATCTGGTGGCCAACCGTGGCGTCGACATCGTCAACATGTCGATCGGTGGCCTTCCGGGTCTGAACGACGGCAACAACGCGCGGACGAACCTCTACAACGAACTGATCGAGACGTACGGCGTGCAGTTGGTCATCTCGGCCGGCAACTCCGGCCCGGGTCTCAACACCGTCGGCGACCCGTCGGTGGCCAGCAACGTGATCAGCGTTGCCGCCAACATCAGCAAGGACACCTGGCTGGCCAACTACGGCTCGGTCGTCAAGAAGAAGAACGCCCTGTTCAACTTCTCCTCCCGTGGCCCGCGTGAGGACGGCGGCTTCAAGCCGAACATCGCCGCCCCCGGCTCGGCCATCTCCACCGCACCGACCTGGCAGCTCGGCGCCCCGGTCCCCGAGGCCGGATACGCGCTGCCCCCGGGCTACGCGATGCTCAACGGCACCTCGATGGCGTCTCCGCAGACCGCCGGCGCCGGCGCGTTGCTGCTGTCGGCCGCCAAGGCCACCGACCGGGGCGTCAGCCCGGCGGCGCTGCGGCGGGCACTGTTCAGCTCCGCCAAGCCGATCGCTGACGTGCCGACGTACGCGCAGGGCTACGGCATGGTCAACGTGCCGGGCGCCTGGCAGCTGCTGCGCCAGGGCGTCGAAACCCGGTCGTACGTCTCCGACGCACCGGTCTGCAGCCCCCTGGCGGACCAGCTGACCATCTGGAACGGTGTGAAGTTCGTGCCGAACCCGGGTCGGGGCACCGGCGTCTACAACCGCTGCACCTCGTCCGAGGGCGGCCACAAGGTCGGCCAGAGCAAGACCTACCCGGTCAAGCTGACCCGCACCAGCGGGCCGGCCGGCACCATCAAGCACGACGTCACGCTCCAGGGCAACGACGGCACCTTCAAGGCACCGAAGAGCGTCGCGTTGCCGCTCAACAAGGCCGTCACCATCAGCGTCACCGCCAAGCCAGCCACCGAGGGCGCGCACGGCGCGATCGTGCGGATCGACGATCCGGCCACCAACGTGGTCGACTTCGAGGTGTCCACGGTGGTGGTGGCCTCGAACGACGTGAAGAAGCCCACCTTCTCGTACGCCAACGAGGGCTCGGTCGACCGGAACGGCTTCACGTCGTACTTCGTCACGGTGCCGGAGGGCGCCAAGGCGCTCCAGGTGAACCTCTCCGGGATCGCCACCGGTTCGCAGACCCGCTTCATCGCGATCAACCCGTTGGGTGTGCCGGTGGAGGCCACCACGAGCACCGTCTGCTACACCAACTTCTCCGACGTCAACGTCTGCAAGCCGCAGGAGCGTGACTACCAGAACCCGCTTCCCGGGGTCTGGGAGATCGAGGTGGAGTCGCGGCGTACGTCCCCCGCGCTGAACAACCCGTTCAAGCTCCAGGCGCGGGTGCAGGGCCTGACGGTCGAGCCGGCGCTGGTCGAGCTGCCCAGTGTCGATGCCGGCGAGCCAACCCCGGTGAGCTGGAAGGTCACCAACGTCTTCGGCCCGGTCTCGGTCAGCGGCCGCAGCGGCGCGCTGACTGGTGTGCGGACCGAGCGTCCGACCATTACCGAGGGCGGTCCCAACCAGGAGTGGACCGTCGAGATCCCGGCGGGTACGTCGACGTTCACCGCCCGGATCGGCAACCCCGCGAACGCGGGCGCCGACCTGGACCTGTTCGTCTACCGGGGTACCACCGAGGTCGGCCGGTCGGCCGACGGTGACTCGGAGGAGGCGGTCACGCTGACCGACCCGCCGGCCGGCACCTACCGCGTCGTGGTGGAGCCGTACGGGGTCGACGGTCCGGGGACCAGCACCGCCTACGACTACTACGACGCGTTCGCGTCCGCGTCGCTGGGCACGATCACCGCTCCGGCCGTCGCGGTGCCGCTGATGCACGGCGAGTCGGCCACCATCACCGGCACGGTGACTGCGGTGGCCGTTCCGGCCGACGGGCGTCAGCTCTCCGGTGAACTGGCGATCGTCACCACCGAGGGTGCGATCGTGGGTCGCGGCAACGTGTCGATCGGGGCTGTGAACTGATCCGCTCGTGACACCGGCGGGAGCCCGTCCCCACGTTCGGGGGCGGGCTCCCGCGTGTCAGGGGTGGGTGGTCAGGACCGGCGGGCGTTCTCGACCACGAACGGGGTGCCCTGCTGGCAGGTGGTCATCATGCCGGGCTCCACTCGACCGGTGACCTCGACCCGCGCGCCCGGCGTCAGCACGTCACGTGGGCCACCGAGCAGCAGGTAATCGTCGAGCAGTACGCAGCCGGGCTCCACACCGCCCTGCACGGTGCCGCTCAGGGTGGTGGCCCCGACGCCCGGCGGCGTGCTCGGGCCGCCCGGCTTCGGAGTCTTCACCCCAGGGGGCACGGTGGGGGTGACGGTCGCCGGCGGGGCGGTCGGGTCGGGCGTGGGCTGGCTGGTCACCGGCTGCGCTCCCGTCGGTGTCGGGCTGGGTGTGCCGTCCCCGGCACCCTGGCTGCCGCAGGCGCTCAGCGCCACGCAGACGACCAGCGCGGGGACGGCGAGCCGAAGAGTCCTCATGCCGGATCTGACGTACGCCGGCCGCGGTTCGTTCCCGTGCTCAGCCGCGCGCCGCAGCGGCCTTCATGTCCCGCTTCAGCTCCTGCGGCAGCGAGAACGTGAGCCGCTCGTTTGCGGTGGTGATCTCCTCGACGTCGGCGAAGCCGCGGGCGGCGAGGTGGACCAGCACCTCCTGGACCAGGTCGTCCGGGACGCTCGCGCCCGAGGTCAGGCCGACCGTGGTGGCCCCCTCCAGCCAGGCGTCGTCGATCTCGTGCGCGAAGTCGACCAGGTGGCCGGCGCGGGCGCCGGCGTCCAGGGCGACCTCGACCAGGCGGACCGAGTTGGAGGAGTTCGTGGAGCCGACCACGATCACCACGTCACACTCGGCTGCGATCTCCTTGACCACGTGCTGCCGGTTGGAAGTGGCGTAGCAGATGTCGTCGCTGGGCGGGGACTGCAACAGCGGCAGCCGCTGCTTGAGCCGGGCCACCGTCTCCAGCGTCTCGTCGACGGAGAGCGTGGTCTGGGAGAGCCAGACCACCTTCTCCGGATCCCGTACGGTGATCTTGTCGGCGTCGTCCGGGCCGCCCACCAGCTGGATGTGCGCGGGGGCCTCTCCGGCGGTGCCGATGACCTCTTCGTGCCCCTCGTGGCCGATGAGCAGGATGTCGTAGTCCTCGGCCGCGAAGCGCCGCGCCTCGTGGTGCACCTTGGTGACCAGCGGGCAGGTCGCGTCGATCGCCTTCAGCGAACGCGCCTTGGCCTGCTCGTAGACCTCCGGCGCCACGCCGTGTGCGGAGAAGATGACGGTGGCGCCCTCCGGGACCTCCTCGTTCTCCTCCACGAAGATCGCGCCCTGGGCCTCCAGGGTCTGCACCACGTGCTTGTTGTGCACGATCTGCTTGCGCACGTAGATCGGGGCGCCGTAGAGCTTCAGCGCCTCCTCCACGGTCTGCACCGCGCGGTCGACACCCGCGCAGTAGCCGCGGGGCTTGGCCAGGAGCACGCGCTTGCCGGTCCGGTGAGTCGCCTGAGCCTCAGTCACCACCCCATCGTACGTGCCACCCCCGAAACCCGCCCCAGCCCGCAACTCCACCCCTGTCCCGCGTTGATCATGAAGTTATTGCCCCGACACGCCGGCACGGAGGGCAATAACTTCATGATCGACGGGCCAGGTGGGGTGGGTCGTAGGGTGGGCGGGTGAGCGAGGGTGGGGCGCGGGTGGGGAGCAGTGGGGCCAGCAGCGGGGCCAGCAGCGCTGAGGAGCCTTGGCCGGTACGGGTGGTCAGCCAGAAGGTGGGGGCGTGGATCGCCAAACTGGGCTGGGTGTGGGTGGACGGGCAGGTGGCCCAGATCAGCCGTCGCCCCGGAGCCAGCACCGTCTTCCTCACCCTGCGCGACCCGTCGGCCGACCTGAGCCTGACCGTCACCACCAACCGGGACGTCCTGGACGCCGGCGCGCCGGAGCTGCGCGAGGGCGCCCGCGTGGTGCTGCACGCCAAGCCCGAGTTCTACGCCGCCCGGGGCACGTTGAGCCTGCGGGCCGACGAGATCCGCCAGGTAGGGCTGGGGGAGCTGCTGGCCCGGCTGGAGAAGCTCAAGAAGCTGCTCGCCGCCGAAGGGCTCTTCGATCGCGCCCGCAAGCGTCGACTGCCGTTCCTGCCCGGCCGGATCGGGCTCATCACCGGTCGCGCGTCGGCGGCGGAACGGGACGTCCTGACGAATGCCCGACGGCGCTGGCCGGCGGTGGAGTTCCGGACGGTCAACGTGGCCGTGCAGGGCCCGTCCGCAGTGCCGCAGATCGTCGACGCGCTCAAGGTGCTGGACGCCGACCCGAGCATCGAGGTGATCATCATCGCCCGGGGTGGCGGCGGCATCGAGGACCTGCTGCCCTTCTCCGACGAGGCGCTCTGCCGGGCGGTGTTCGGCTGCCGTACGCCGGTGGTCAGCGCGATCGGCCACGAGACCGACGCGCCACTGATCGACTACGTGGCCGACGTCCGCGCCTCCACACCGACCGACGCGGCCAAACGGGTCGTCCCCGACCTCACCGAGGAGGTACGCCTCATCGGGCAGGCCCGGCACCGCCTGGAACGGGCGGTGCGCAACCTGGTCGACCGGGAGACGCACCGGCTCGACGGGCTGCGTTCCCGGCCGGTGCTGGCCCGACCCCAGGTGATGGTGGAGCATCGGGCGACCGAGCTGACCGCGTTGCGGCAGCGGGCCGGCCGATGCCTGGAGCATCGGCTCGCCGCCGCCGAGGATGACCTGCGGCACACCCTCGCGCGGCTGCGCGCCCTCTCCCCCGCCGCCACCCTCGACCGGGGGTACGCGATCGTGCAGCGTGCGGACGGCCACGTGGTCCGGGCGGCGGCGGAGGTTGGCAAGGGCGACCCGTTGCGGGTACGACTGGCCGACGGCGAGTTGGCCGCCACTGTCGATGGCTGAGTGGCGGCGGCGCGGCGCGACGGGGAGTGGTGTGCTGAGATGAACGCGATGACTGACGACACGAAGGCCGGGCCGGACGAACGGCTCAGTTACGAGCAGGCCCGTGCCGAGCTGGCCTCGGTGGTGGAGCGGCTGGAGGCCGGCGGCACGTCCCTGGAGGAGTCGCTGGCGCTCTGGGAGCGTGGTGAGGCGCTGGCGGTGATCTGTCAACGCTGGCTCGATGGCGCTCGGGCACGGATCGACGCCGCCCGGCAGGATTCCGCTTCCTGACCACGGGTGGGACGGCCGGAGCCGCCCCACCCGGTCACGTCAGTTGAACAGGCTGTACAGCTCGGCCGGCGCCTCGACGACCTGGTCCGCCGGCGGCTTCTGCGCGGCGGTGGCGGCACCGTAGTCGGAGTACGTCATCCGAATCTCCTGGGCGGCGGTCTGCCCGGCGGCCGGCAGCTGCAACACCAGCTCGCTGAGCCGGCCCTGCGGGTCCACCTTCGCGGTGAACGGGACGGTCTTCGCCTGGGTGCCCAGCGCAGCGATCGTGGCGGCATTCAACGAGCCCGCCTCGGCGGCCTTGGTGACGTCGATCGTGCCGGCGTACGCGCCGGTGCCGGTGCTGCGGACCTCGGTGATGCCCTGGGTGAGCACCGCGCTGCCGGCCGGGTCGACCTTCTCGAAGTCGAAGCCGAGGTTGCGGTTGCCCTTGATCCGGTTCTGGTCGAGGTGCTGGTACTTGCCGAGGTTGAGCTGCTTGATGGCGGGCAGGCTGTCGGCGGTGGGGCCGGACAACTCCAGCTTGACCCAGCTGTCCGGCTTGAAGTGGACCACGTCGAGCTTCATCGCCAGGTCGGCCGAGGGGCCGCCGATCGAGATCTTCATGGCGGCACTCTGGCTCGGCTGGTGCACCAGCCCTTCGGCCGTCGAACCGGCGCCGGCCAGCGTGAACCGGAAGTTTCCGTTGCTGATCTCCTTGGTGGAGTCGAGCAGGGCCTGCTTGGCGTCACCCGCCACCGGGGCACCGGACGGGCTCGCCGTGCCGGACGCGCTCACCGTCGGGGACGGCGTCGATCCGGCGGTGCCGGTTCCGCTGGCGCAGGCGGCCAGTGCGGGCGTGATCAGAGCGGCGGCTACCAGGCCGGCGCCGAGTCGTCGAACAGTCATACGTTTCTCCCAAGGGGGTCACCCGACGACCTGGGCGGCGCCGGAAACCGGGCGACGCAGCAGCACCGTCGGCTGCGTCGCGCGACCCGGGCCGAGCAGCGCGCCCGGATCACTCCCTCCTTGTTCCCTGTCGACGCGTTGAACAATCACCCTTCGGGCTGGTTGCCCAGATTTGACGTCAGCGGGGCCTTCGATCACCGGGTCCGGTCAGCGCAGCGAGCCGGCCAGTTCGCGGAGTTCGTTGTCGCCGGCGTCGCCGACGACGATCACCGTGCGGGTCGGCTCCAGCAGGACAAGCGCCTGTTGGTTTCCCCGGGCCGTGTAGAGCTGCCAGGTGTGCCCGGCCAGCTCGGTGGGGCCCTGCGGCTGGCCCTGACTGGTCAGCTCGGCGGGGAGCAGACGGTCCGCCGGGACGCTGCTCTGCAGCAGTTGGACGCCCCGCCCCTCCGGGGTGAGGTAGCCGAGTCGCAGGTTCGCACCGTCCTCGACGGTCTGGTAGCGGGCGCTGACCGTCTTCCAGTCGGCGCCGAGCCCCTGCGGCTGGCTCACCGGAAAGACGTTCGCCGAGCGGGCCTGCTCGATGGCGGGTGCCGGATCGACGGTGGTGGCCTGGTCGCCGCCGAGAAATCCCCGGTAGAACGCCAGCAGCAGCGCGATCGGGACGAGCAGCACCAGCAGCGAGATCGCCATGTCCTTCGGCGACCGCTCGGACTTGCCGGACGCCGCCGGCGACCGCTCGGACCTGCCGGACACCGCTGGCGGCGGTGGGGTCGGATCGGTCGCGGCGGGCTCGCCGCCGCGGCCGGCGGGGACGTCGGCCGGCGGCTGACCGTCGGGCGGCGTGCGGTCGGCGGGTACGCGGTCGGCTGGCTGTGCGGGTTCCACGCCACTATCTTCGCAGCCGCCCGACCGGCGGTATCCGGGCCATCACCGCCCCGCGCCGACGCCCGGTCGGCCATCGTGTGAGGATCAGCGACAAAGCCGGCAGTGGGGGCCTCCCTGCCGCCGGTCGTCCCCGCACCGTCGCGAGGAGGAGTAGCCGTCATGACGAACACCAGGACGCGGATCCCGCAGGATCTCGACCGAAACCTTGCCCTCGACCTGGTCCGGGTCACCGAGGCCGCGGCGATGGCCGCCGGCCGGTGGGTCGGTCGGGGCGACAAGGAGGGCGGCGACGGGGCCGCGGTCGACGCGATGCGCAAGCTGATCAACTCGATCCAGATGCGCGGTGTGGTGGTGATCGGCGAGGGCGAGAAGGACAACGCCCCGATGCTCTTCAACGGCGAACACGTCGGCGACGGCACCGGCCCGGAGGTGGACGTCGCCGTCGACCCGGTGGACGGCACCACCCTGATGAGCAAGGGCATGCCGAACGCCGTGGCGGTGCTCGCCGTCTCCGAGCGCGGTGCGATGTTCGACCCCAGCGCCGTGTTCTACATGGAGAAGCTCGCCGTCGGCCCGGTGTACGCCGATGTGATCGACATCAACGCCGGTGTGGCGGAGAACCTGCGCCGGATCGCCAAGGTCAAGGGCACCGACGTCTCCGAGGTGACGGTCTGCGTGCTGGACCGCAGCCGCCACGACGACCTGGTCGCGCAGATCCGCCGGACCGGGGCGGGCATCCGGTTCATCTCCGACGGCGACATCGCGGGCTCCATCGCGGCGGCCCGGGGCGAGTCGGACGTCGACGTGCTGATGGGCATCGGTGGCACCCCGGAGGGCATCATCTCCGCCTGCGCGCTGAAGTGCATGGGCGGAGCGATGCAGGCCAAGCTCTGGCCGCGCGACGAGCAGGAGCGGGAGAAGGCGATCGCCGCCGGGCACGACCTGGACCGGGTGCTCGGCACCGATGATCTTGTCACTGGCGACAACTGCTTCTTCGTGGCGACCGGGGTCACCTCCGGCGACCTGCTGCGCGGGGTGCGCTACCGGGCCGGCGGCGCGTACACCCAGTCGATCGTGATGCGCTCCAAGAGCGGCACCATCCGGGTGATCGACTCGTACCACCGGCTGGAGAAGCTGGCGCTCTACTCCGCGGTCGACTTCGACGGTCGTCCGCTGGCCGAACAGGAGTGACAATCACCGACACGGCGACCCCGCAGACCCTGTCGGCCGCCCGCCGGATCACCGGCGTCGCGCTGGCCTCGGCCTCCGGGGTCGCGGTGGCGGTGCAGTCGCGGATCAACGGCGAGCTGGGCGTACGCCTCGACGACGGGTTCGCTGCCGCGGTGGTCTCGTTCGGCATCGGCCTGCTGGTGCTGCTGATGCTGGTGCCCGCCACCCCCGGTGGTCGGCGGGGGCTGGTCGCGACGCGGCAGGCCCTGCGGACGGGCGCGCTGCGGCCGTGGCAGTGCCTCGGCGGCATGTGCGGCGCGTTCCTGGTCGCCACCCAGGGTCTCACCATCGGCACGTTGGGCGTGGCGGTCTTCACCGTGGCGGTGGTGGCCGGTCAGACCGGGAGCAGCCTCCTGGTGGACCGGGCCGGGATCGGGCCGACCGGCCGGCAGCCGGTCACCCGGCAGCGGCTGGCCGGCGCGGTGCTCACCGTGCTGGCGGTCGGCCTGGCGGTCGGCGACCGACTTGGCGACCCGGGTGCGCTGGCCCTGGCCCTGCTGCCGCTGTTCGCCGGTGTGGGCATCGCCTGGCAGCAGGCCGTCAACGGTCGGGTCCGGGCGGCGGCCGACAGCGCGTTGACCGCCACGCTGGTCAACTTCGCCGTCGGCACTGTCACCCTGCTCGTCGCGTTCGCGATCGACATCGCGGTACGCGGCTGGCCCGGCGGCCACCCGCCGACCGAGCCGTGGCTCTACCTGGGTGGCCCGATCGGCATCGTGTTCATCGCGATCGCCGCCGCGATCGTGCGCTTCACCGGTGTGCTGCTGCTCGGCCTGGCCACCATCGCCGGGCAGATCGTGGGCGCCGTCCTGCTGGACCTGATCCTTCCCACGGCGGCCTCGCACCCCGGTGTGAACACCCTGCTCGGGGCGGCGCTGACAATGGTGGCCGTCCTGATCGCCGCGCTGGCGCCGCCCGCCCGCCGCTGACCACCCGCCCGCCGACGCTCACTGCGGCGGCGGGTAGGGCGGATCAGGCACCGCCGTCCGCGGCGGCAGCTGGGGCGGGTAGGCCGGATAGGGCCCGTACGGCGGGCGGGGCGGATACCGGCGTTCGAACCCCCGGCCGTCTCGATCCGGACTCAGGTCGGTTGGGGTCCGATACCGATGGTCAACCGGCGTCGGAGGAGTGCCCGGGGAAGAGGTGTGCGCTCGGGTCGATGGCCACTGCCGCGTTGTTCACCGCCGTGGCCGCCTCACCGAAGCCGGTGGCGATCAGCCGGACCTTGCCCGGGTATTCGGTGATGTCGCCCGCCGCGAAGACCCGGGGCAGGTTGGTGGCCATCGCGCTGTCCACCACGATGTGCCGGCGGTCCAGTCGCAACCCCCACTCGGCGAGGGGGCCCAGGTCGGCGGTGAAGCCGAGGGCGGCCACCACGACGTCCACCGGCAACGTCTCGGTCGCGCCGCCGCGCACCGTCACCTCGGCACCGGTCACCGCGCTGTCGCCGAGCAGCCTGGTGACCTCGGCGTTGACCACGACCCGCACCGGCAGGGAGAGCACCCGGGCGACGGTCGAGGCGTGCGCACGGAACTTCTCCCGTCGGTGCACGAGGGTCACCGACCGGGCCAGCGGTTGCAGGGCCAGCGCCCAGTCGAAGGCGGAGTCGCCGCCACCGACGATCAGCACGTCCCGATCGGTCAACTCGGTCGGCTCGGTCACGAAGTAGACGATCCCCGAGCCGGGGGCGCCGTCGGCGCACGGCAACGGCCGCGGGCTGAAGCTGCCGAGACCGCCGGTGACCACGACCGCGCCGCAGGCGAGCTGCTCACCACCGGCCAGGCCGAGCACCGGATTGCCGTCGGCGTACGAGAGCTTCTCCGCCCGGGTGCCGAACAGGTACTGCGGACCGAACGGGGCCGCCTGGGCCACCAGGTTGGCCACCAGGTCACGGCCCTTGACCGCGGGGAAGCCAGCGACGTCGAGGATCAGCTTCTCCGGGTACATGGCGGTGACCTGGCCGCCCGGCTCGGGCAACGCGTCGATCACCGCCACCGACAGCCCTCGGAACCCGGCGTAGTACGCGGCGAAGAGGCCGGCCGGACCGGCCCCGATCACGGCGACATCGACCTCGCGCATGGCGTACCGTCGCTTTCCGCTCACGGATCAACGCGTGCTGATCTCGACCGTAGGCGGGCGGCGACGGTGCGGCAAGCACGTCCCAGAGGCGCGCCGGAGAATCGCCTCAGGGCAGGCTGAGCGGGGAACCCGAGTAGTCCGGGCCGTCCACTGTCGGTCGCCGCCGACGGAACAGGATCGCCGCCACCACCCCGCCGAGCAGGCCGAACAGGTGCCCCTGCCAGGAGATCCGCTCGTCGGTGGGGAGGATGCCGACCAGCTGCCAGCCGTAGAGCAGACCGACCAGGAGGAAGACCGCGAAATTCCACCAGCTGCGCTCGACGATGCCCCGGGTGAGCAGGATGCCCAGGTAGCCGAAGATGACGCCGCTGGCGCCGACCACCACCGAGTTGGGTGAACCGGTGAACCACACGCCGAGCCCGCTGACCAGGATGATGACCAGCGTCGACCAGAGGAACCGGCGGGCGCCGGCGGCGAGGACGAAGGTGCCCAGCAGGATCAGCGGAATGCTGTTGCTGTAGAGGTGGTCGAAGCCGTGGTGCAGGAACGGGGAGAAGAAGACCCCGTCCAGCCCGTCGATGCGTTGCGGGATGATGCCGGCGGTGGCGTCCAGGCCGAACGCCAGCCCCTGGTCGACGGCCTCGATGAGGAAGAGGAACGGGACCACCGCACACATGGCGACGAACGCCCGGCCGAGCGAGGCGTAGAACGCCTCGGTGCCGAACCGGTACGGGTCGCCGCCGCTTGACGGGTGCAGGGTCACTCCACAACTGCTATCAGCAAAAGCGGCCGACCGCCACTCACGTCCCGTCCGAGCAGACCGGGGTACGCGCGACGGCGGGGCGGGTGGGCGACCACCCGCCCCGCGTCGAGAGCGTCAGTAGTGCCCGTTGTTCTGGAAGTAGGTCCAGGCACCGCAGGGCGTCTTGTACTTGCCCTTGATGTAGCCCAGCCCCCACTTGATCTGGGTGGCCGGGTTGGTCCGCCAGTCGGACGCGACGGAGCCCATCTTGCTGCCCGGCAGCGACTGCGGGATGCCGTACGCACCGGACGAGGAGTTGCTGGCCTTGTGGTTCCAGCCGCTCTCCTTGGTCCAGAGCTTCTCCAGGCAGGGGAACTCGGAGATGCCGAAACCCGCGTCGATCATCAGTGCGCAGCCGGTCTTGCGGTTACCGCTGTACTCCGCGCAGGACGCCGGAATCGGCCCGTCGTACGGCTTGGCTACCGCGTTGGCGGCGGCGCGCTCGCGCTTGCGGGAAGCCGCGGCGGCTTCGGCCCTGCGGGCCCGCTCGGCGGCTTCCTTGGCGGCCTGCTTCGCCCGCAGCTTGGCCTGGTACTCGGCGGCCCGCTGCTTGGAGAACTGCACCTGGTGGGCGGCCTGCCGCTCGCGCTGGTAGGCGAAGTCAGCCCGGTCGACCTCGCGGCTGACCTGCTCGGTCAGACCCTGTTGCTGGGTTTCCCGGTCTTCGCCCAGGTAGAAGCCACCGGCAACGCCCACGGAGAGCAGCGCGACAGCAGCCGTACGGGCGCCCAACCGGCTCCACAGCCGACTCACGAAGTGGTCCCTTCGTCGGGAGCAAGGACGTGGCGCGGCGCAGGCCACAGGTGAGCCGTCAGCCGTGCCACGAGCGCCCCGACCGGTTGCCGGTCGCGCCGCCGCACCTACGGTCGCCGATGTCGTCCGTCTCGGGACGAACGATCACCAACGATCCCCGTGGTGCGTGGACGCTCGTGGGACACGATTGCGCACAGTGAGGCTGATGGGAAACCAACCAGGCTGTTTGTGATCTGCGCCACACCGAAAATGTGGACGAATGCCCACATAAGCACCCGTCAGATCGGGATGTCCTCCAAGAGGTCCGTCACCATCGCAGCGATCGGCGAACGCTCCGAACGGCTGAGGGTGACGTGCGCGAAGAGCGGATGACCTTTGAGCGCTTCGATGACGGCCGTCACCCCGTCGTGCCGGCCGACCCGCAGATTGTCCCGCTGGGCCACGTCGTGGGTGAGCACCACCCGGGAGCCCTGCCCGATCCGGGACAGCACTGTCAACAGCACCCCGCGCTCCAACGACTGGGCCTCGTCCACGATCACATAGGCGTCATGCAGGCTGCGCCCCCGGATGTGGGTCAGCGGCAGCACCTCCAGGATGCCCCGCGAGGTGACCTCCTCCAGCACGTTCTCGTGCACCACCGCGCCGAGCGTGTCGAAGACCGCCTGAGCCCACGGCGACATCTTCTCCGACTCCGAGCCCGGCAGGTAGCCCAACTCCTGGCCACCGACGGCGTACAGCGGGCGGAACACGATCACCTTCTTGTGCCGGCGGCGCTCCATCACCGCCTCCAGCCCGGCGCAGAGCGCCAGCGCCGACTTGCCGGTGCCGGCCCGGCCACCCAGCGAGACGATCCCGATCGACTCGTCCAGCAGCAGGTCGAGAGCGATCCGCTGCTCGGCGGAGCGGCCGTGCAACCCGAACGCCTCCCGGTCGCCCCGAACCAGACGCGCCGACTTGTCCGGCAGCACCCGACCGAGCGCGGAACCACGCGCCGAGTGCAGCACCAGACCTGTGTGGCAGGGCAGCCCGGCCGCCTCGTCGAGATCGAGCGTCTCGCCCGCGTACAGCTGGCCGATCTGCTCCTCGCTCAACTGCATCTCCGACATGCCGGTCCAGGTCGGATCACTGGCCTGGCCGTGGCGGTACTCGTCGGCGCGCAGACCCACCGAGGCCGCCTTGACCCGCAGCGGCATGTCCTTGCTGACCAGAGTCACCTCCCGCCCCTCGGCGGCGAGGTTGAGCGCGACGGAGAGGATCCGGGCGTCGTTGCTCTCGGTGCGGAAACCGGGCGGCAGGACACCGTCGTCGGTGTGGTTGAGCTCCACCCGCAGGGTGCCGCCGACGTCGTTGGCGGGCACCGGACGGTCGAGTCGACCGTGCCGGACCCGCAGGTCGTCGAGCATCCGCAGCGACTGCCGGGCGAACCAGCCCAGCTCCGGATGGTGCCGCTTGCCTTCCAGCTCGGTGATGACCACCAGAGGTAGCACCACCTCGTGCTCCGCGAACCGGTGGAAAGCCGCCGGATCGGAGAGCAGCACCGATGTGTCCAGGACGAAGGCCTGGCCGGCTGGTCGTGGCTCCTTGGGGTCGGCCGGCGCGGCGGCCGCCGAACGGCGGCTCCTGGTGGCGCGGCGGGTCGTGGCAGTCGCGGCCGGGGTCTGGTCGGCACCGGCGGTGGTACGGCGAGTCGTCACAGGCCTGCTCCGACGGATGGGCACCCGCCACCCGTGTTCCGCCTCCTCCGGTGCCCGGGGACACGGGGTCGGATGCGGAACCCCATGCGCGAGGTCGCAGATCCGGGCGGACCGGCTGGCTCGGGAGAACCCCGTGCCATGCCTAGACGCTAGCCCCGCCGGACCTTCCCGGCTAGAGGCCGAACGTGGATCTCCCAGGACGCGCTTGTGAACAGCGCTTCGCCGACGCCCGCACCAGCCGAAAGGCGTCGTCGCGAAGACGGCGGAACCGGCCGGGATGCATGCCCCCTGCGCGCACCCCGGCCGGTGGGGCCACCGTCACCGGTCTGACGTGACCCCGACGGTGCGTGTCCGCCGCGGACGACGCACCGCGTTCGTGGGGCGGTCGGCGAGGTGACCCCGCCGACCGACCTCAACCGGTACGTCGGACGAGCGTGCCGGTCGGGTGCCGCCCGGTGATCGGGGCGGCCGGCGCGCTGAACGACGAGCCGGTGTACGTGGTGCCGGGGCGTTCGACCACACCGGTGGAGCGGACCACCCCCGCGGGCGAGACCGACAGCGCCGAGGCGATCGCCGCCTGGGCGTCCCGACGACGCCGGTTCCAGGCGCCCCGGTCGCCGTCGAAGTAGCCCTGTCGGTAACCGAAGCGGTAGCCGATGCGGTAGCTGAGCTGACCGTGCAACCGCCCGGCCGCATAGCTGGTGGCACCGAGCACCAGGACGAGGAACACGGCGAGAAACGGGCTCATCGGGCAGCTCCGGCCCAGCCGGGACGCCAGGTCATCGCTCCTCCGGCTCGATCGTGGTGGGGTCGGCGACGAGCAGCCGGTCCAGGTCGTCGGTGCTGACCTCCTCGACCAGCTCGACGCTGATCCGGCAGCCGTCCAGCACGACTTCGGCCACCGAGGACCGGCGGATCTCGCCGCCGGCGTCGTAGACCCGGACGCTCAGCTCCGGGCAGCCGAGATGGGTACGCCAGGCGTTCCACTCGGTGCGATCGCCGACGCTCAGCGACAGGTAGCGGCAACCTCGGGCGAGGTAGAGGCGCCAGGGGGCGGTCAGCCCCGCGGCGACCCCCTCGGCGATCAGCCCGAAGGCCTGGGCGCGGGTGGCGAGCTCGGTCACCACGACCCCCTGGCACCGGGGGCGTGACGCATGTGAGCACCAATCGTCTCATGCACGTGACACACCGTAGATTGTCCCATGGGCGTGACAGTATCAGCTTTTCGTCCGCTTACGTTTGCCACTACGTTCATCTATTCTGCCCGCGTGACACCCCTCAACAGTGGCACTGACTCGTTTACCGGAAATCCGAACAGTTCGTCACGTCTGCGTGACAGTGGCGAGCCGGGTCACGCACCCGCAACTTACTGGCCGTACCGTCACGGAGTGACCGAGACGGCCAATGCGCGGAAGATCGCCTTCGCCACCTTCGTCCGGCGGGCCCTGGACGAGGCACGGGCAACCCGAGCCTGGAGCGGCACCGAGGTGTCCCGGCGCACCGGCGTCTCCCGGCAGACCATCAACCGTTGGGTCCGAGGCGACTGGGCCAGCGACCCGGAGGCCGAGCGGGTGGTCGCCTTCTGCGAGGGTCTGGGGTTGAACCCGGCCGCCGCCTTCGCCGCGCTCGGCTGGGACCGCACCGCGGCCGGCCCCCGCACCGGCCAAACCGCCCCTCCGATGGACCCGGACGTGGAGGCGCTGCTGCGCCGTCTGGTCGATCCGCAGGTATCGGATGCGGAGAAGTTCCACATCCGCGAAACCATCAGATACCTCGCATACCGCCCAACGCTCCCGGTCGATGTCCGAAAAAGGAGCAATCAGGCAGGCTAGTTCCTCAGATAGCGAAAGAACGCCTGGTCAGGTTCATTCGTTTGCCTCCGGGGCTGGAACGGGCACGCTAGCGTCCCTATTCGTACTGCTTGGGCTCGTCATCGGCGGGGGGACGGGACAAGGCCGAACCCAGCCCTGCGGGACAGAAGGAGGGGTCTGTCCATGACCCTGAAGTGGTTGGCAGTCGTGGTCGCAACGGTGTCGGTGACATTGTGGGCGACCGGCAACACAGTGACCCTCGCGGTCGACGGCGGGCAGCTACCGCTGTTCGTCAACCTCTTTGCGCTCATCACCGCCGGCACCGCGGTCGTCCTGGCCGTCGTCGCCGAGCTGCACGAGCGCCTGAACAACCGAATCAGCGCGCTCACCGAGTTCCTGGTGGCACGGCTCAACGAGATCGAGAACCACACCGGCGATCGCAACACCGGGTTCGTGGAGGGCTACCTGTTGAGCCACGGCCAGGAGGCGGCGGTGGTGCCGTTCGGCCGGCGCGGACGAGGAGCCGCCGAACGTTGACCGCGTACCGCTCAACGGGTCAGCTCGGCCAGGAATGAGCCTGGATCGCCGGGGTACGCTGACGCGCGTGCCGCCGTTGAATCTGGGCAATCAGCAGCCGAGAACCCCGTTGAACGCCGACCAGGCCTGGCGGATAACCGCCAGCCGGGCGGCCGAGACCGTGCTCTTCTTCGACTTCGACGGCACGCTCGCGCCCGTCGACGACGATCCGACCGCGGTACGCCCGGCGCCCAAGGCGTTGGCCGCGATCGAGGCGCTCGCCCCGATCGTGCAGCGGGTCGCGATCGTGTCCGCCCGACCCGTCGAGTTCCTTCGGGATCAGCTCGGCGGGCTCGCCGGCGTGGACCTCTACGGCCTCTACGGGCTGGAACACAGCCACTCCGGCGGAGAAACCGTCACCGAACCGGCCGCGCTGCCCTGGGTGCCGACAATGGCCGAACTGGCCGACCTGGCTCGGGCGGAGCTGCCACCGGGCACGCTTGTGGAATACAAGCGGCTCTCGGTCGCGCTGCACTGGCGCACCGCACCGCAACTCGGCCCGACCGTGCAGCAGTGGGGGCAGACGCAGGCCGACCGTCTCGGGTTGCGGTCGCAGGCCGGGCGGATGGTGCTGGAGCTCAAGCCGCCGGTCGACCGGGACAAAGGCATGGTGATCGGCGAGGCGATCAAGGGCGCCACCGGCGCCTGGTACTTCGGCGACGACGTCTCCGACATCAAGGCCTTCGCCGCGCTGCGCGCCCGCGCCGCCGCCGACCCGGATTTCCTCGGCGTCTGCGTGGCGGTGGCCAACCCGGAGACCGGACTCGAGGTGGCAAACGCCGCCGACCTGACGATCGAGTCGCCGGCCGCCCTGGGTGACTTCCTCACCCGGGCGCTGACCCACCTGCCCTGAACTGACCTGCCCGGGCGGCGACCGAGAGCGTCGCCGCCGGGTCAGGCGCCGTAGCGGCGTTGCCTGGTGGCGTACGAGCGCAGGGCCCGCAGGAAGTCGATGTGCCGGAAATCCGGCCAGTTGAGCTCGCAGAAGTAGAACTCCGAGTGCGCGGACTGCCAGAGCATGAAACCGGACAGCCGCTGCTCACCGCTGGTGCGGATGACCAGGTCCGGGTCGGGCTGGCCCCGGGTGTAGAGGTGCTCGGCGATGTGCTCGACGTCCAGCACCTCGGCCAGCTCCTCGAGCGTGCCGCCGGTGGCCGCGTGCTCCAGCAGCAGCGAGCGGACCGCGTCGGTGATCTCCCGGCGACCGCCGTAGCCCACCGCGATGTTGACCTCCGCGCCACCGGTGCGCTCGCGGGTGCGCTCCTCGGCGCCCTTGAGCGCCGCCGCGGTCTGCGCCGGCAGCAGGTCGAGCGCCCCGACGATGCGCAGCCGCCAGGGGTTGCCCTCCTCGGCCAGTTCCACCACCAGGTCCTCAATGATCTTGAGGAGGGGGTCCAGCTCACTGGCCGGACGGCGCAGATTGTCGGTGGCCAGCAGATAGAGGGTGACGTGCCCGACGCCGGCCTGGTCACACCAGCCGAGCACATGCTTGATCTTCGCCGCGCCAACCCGGTGCCCGTCGTTCGGGTCGACGAAGCCCATTTCCTTCGCCCATCGGCGGTTGCCGTCGCACATCACCCCGACGTGTCGGGGCACCGGCTTACCCGCGAGCTTCGCCGTGAGCCGGCGCTCGTACACGGAGTAGATAAGGTTCCGCAGCGTCATCACCTAGCAGCGTAGCGACCCTTCGACCAGATCACTGCCTCGGAGCCCCATCCCCGCCGCCCAGACCGATGCCGATCATCGCCAGCGTACGGGCGGTGAGGCGTCCGTCACCCAACCCCAGCTCGACCACGTCGTAGAACACCCGGTCGTCCCGACGGGCCGCCCGGACCGCCGCGTCCACCACCCGGCGCCGCCGGGCCAACCACGCCGCCACCGAGCTGTGCCGCAGGTGGGTGCCGAGGCGGCGGCGCAAACCGTGGGCGTAGCGGCCAGCCGCACCCTCGGGCGACCGGGCCGCCGCCGACCCGGCGAGCGCGCCGGAGAGCAACGCGTAGAAGATCCCCTCCCCGGTGAACGGATTGATCAGCGACAGCGCGTCCCCGGCCAGCAGCGTGCGCCCCCGCCCCGGCGACGGCCGGTGGGTGGAGAGCGGCAGGTGATGGGCGCGCAGCGCGGTCACTGTCGCCAGGTCGGTGCCGGGCAGCAGCGCGGCCAGCCGGTCCAGCAGGTACGCGCGGCTCAACGGCTCACCGCGCAGCACCTCCCCGTACCCGACGTTGGCTCGCCCGTCGCCGATCGGAAACGACCAGGCGTACGCCGGCCAGCGCGCCTTAGAGGTGACGATGAGCTGCTCGGACGGGCCGGGCAGAGCCGGGGCGTACCCCCGGATGGCCAGCGCGAGGTGCCGGTCGGGGTTCTGCGGGTGGCCGAGCGCCCGACGTACCACGGAGCCGGCGCCGTCCGCGCCGATCACCACCCGGCCGGCCACCTGCCCGTCGAGCACCACCCGGTCGGCGCGCGGCTCGAGCCGGCGCACGGTGTGCCGACGCAGCTGCGCGCCAGCGGCCACGGCGGCCGCCACCAGCCGCGCGTCGAAGACCTCCCGGGGCACCGTGTACGCGGGTCGGGGCAGCGCCCGAGCCACAGCGCCGCCGCCCGGCGCGATCATGCGCAACGCCGGCAGTGGCGCGTAGCCCGCCACCGCCTCGGTCACCCCCAGCTCGGCGAGCACGTCCACCGAGTGCGCGGCGATCCCGTCACCGCACGCCTTGTCCCGGGGAAAGTCGGCCCGGTCCAGCAGCAGCACGCTGGCACCCGCCCGGCGCGCCGTCAGCGCGGCAGCCGCCCCGGCCGGCCCGGCCCCCACCACCACCACGTCGAACTCGTCACCCACCGCGCGCCTCCCTCCAGTCCGACGCGGCGCGGCCGCTCCCGCCGGGCGACCCGGTCGGCCTTGCGGCCGGCCGCCCCGACGATCTCCGCAGCTGCCCCGACGCCGACCGCTGTGACCGACGCCACCCGCCATCCTGCACCCTGCCCGCCGGCGGAGACCGCTCCCGCACTCGGCCGGCCGGTCTCGCCCACCTCCTCCTTTGCTCTGCACCCGCGGACGCGACGGTTACTGTCCGCGACTGTCGCCTATCGGGGTGCAGAGCAAAGGAGGCGATGGGCAGGGTCGGGGCGTGGTCGGCCGCCGGGTCGGCCCCCAGCGGCGTCGGTGCGGGCCCCTCCGTGGTCAGGGTTGGGGTTCGGGTCGGGCGGCGTCGGAGGTGCGGGCGGCGCGGCGCAGGCCGTACAGGGTCAGCCCTGCCGCCGCGACCAGGGGGGCGCCGTCGCGGACCAGGCCGTCCACTCCGAGCAGCCACCAGCACAGCGGCAGATCCACGGCGAGTACGGCCACCGTGACGACGACCAGCAGGCCACGTGCCCAGTCCTTGCCCCGCATCAGAAACGCGGTGCAGAACAGCACCGCGTAGCTGGCCGTGATGCCCGCGCCGAACCAGAACAGCACCGCCGGAACCGCGGTCAGCCGACCATCCAGGATGGAACCCCCAGCCGCCAGGGCCGGCACCAGCATCAGCGGGCTGTAGGTGAAGGCCGCCACCCGGCTGGTCAACAACCAGGCGCTGGCCTGCGGTCGACGTGGAGGGGTTTCCCGCCAGGAGATGCCGTCCCGGTCGATGACGAGGCGGGGACGGTGCCGGACCAGGTGCCCGGCCAACGCCGACGAGCGGTAGAGCAGCCAGACCACGGCCACACAGAGCGCGGTGAGGATCGCGAAGCCGAGCAGGCCGGGCAGCGGCGGCACCCCCTGCCGAGGCACGATGAGCCGGCCGACCGCGAAGATCGTGGTGACCGCGAGGATCAGCCCGAACGGGCGGGCCAGCGTACGACCCCGTCGCACGTGCGCGATCAACAGCAGGAAGCCGAACGAGCGCAGCATGGCCCAGCCGGTCCGTACGGCCAGGCCGAAACCCTGCTCCGGGGCGTACCACCAATTGAGCAGCTCGACCACGACGGTGGCCGCCGCCGTTGTCGCCAGCAGGGTGGTGAGCACCCGGACGGCGGACGGCCGCCGGACCTGGGTCTCGGCGGCCGTCCTCATGGGATCCGACATTGCCCGCGCGGGGCGATTTTCACACCTAGCGCTGCGGCTGCGCGGCGTCGAGGCGCGCGCGCAGCGCGTCCAACTCGGCCCAGAGCACGCCGGGCAGCTTGTCACCGAACTTCTCGAACCACTCGGTGATCATCGGCAGCTCGTTGCGCCACTCGTCCGGGTCGACCTTCAGCGCGATCCGGACGTCCTCCGGGGTCATGTCCAGGCCCTCGACGTCCAGCGCGTCCGGCGCGGGGACCATGCCGACCGGCGTCTCCACCGCGTCGGCCGTGCCCTCGATCCGCTCGACGACCCACTTGAGCACCCGGGAGTTCTCCCCGAAGCCCGGCCAGAGGAACGAACCCTCCGGGTCCTTGCGGAACCAGTTGACGTAGTAGATCTTCGGCAGCTTCGCCTCGTCGCCGTCGGCGCCCTTGCCCATCTCGATCCAGTGCCGGAAGTAGTCCCCGGCGTGGTACCCGATGAACGGCAGCATCGCCATCGGGTCCCGCCGGACGACGCCGACGGCACCGGACGCGGCGGCGGTGGTCTCCGAGGAGAGCGTGGCACCCATGTAGACGCCGTGCACCCAGTCGCGGGCCTCGGTCACCAGCGGGACGGTGTCCTTGCGGCGTCCGCCGAAGAGGATCGCGTCGATCGGCACGCCGTTCGGGTCGAAGTACTCGTCGGCGAGGATCGGGCACTGGGTGATCGGGGTGCAGAACCGGCTGTTCGCGTGGGAGGACAGGCTGTCGCTCTCCGGCGTCCAGTCGTTGCCCTTCCAGTCGATCAGGTGCGCCGGCGGCTCACCCATGCCCTCCCACCAGATGTCGCCGTCGTCGGTGAGGCCGACGTTGGTGAAGATGGAGTTGCCCCGGTCCAGGGTGCGCATGGCGTTGGCGTTGGTCTTCCAGTCGGTGCCGGGCGCGACGCCGAACAGGCCGTACTCGGGGTTGACCGCGTAGAGGCGGCCGTCCGGACCGAACCGCATCCAGGCGATGTCGTCGCCGATGGTCTCGACCTTCCAGCCGGGAATCGTCGGCTCCACCATGGCGAGGTTGGTCTTGCCGCAGGCAGACGGGAACGCGCCGGCGATGTGGTAGACCCGGCCCTCCGGCGAGGTGATCTTGAGGATCAGCATGTGCTCGGCGAGCCAGCCCTCGTCCCGGCCCATCACACTGGCGATCCGCAGCGAGTAGCACTTCTTGCCCAGCAGCGAGTTGCCGCCGTAACCCGAGCCGTACGACCAGATCTCCCGGCTCTCCGGGAAGTGCGAGATGTACTTGGTGTCGTTGCACGGCCAGGCGACATCCTGCTGGCCGGGCGCGAGCGGGGCGCCGATCGAGTGCAGCGCGTGCACGAAGTCCGCGTCGTCACCCATGGCCTCGAGGACCCGGGTGCCCATTCGCGTCATGATCCGCATCGAGGCGACCACGTACGGGCTGTCGGTGATCTCGACACCGAACATCGGGGACTCGGCCTCGACCGGGCCCATGACGAAGGGAATGACGAACATGGTGCGACCGCGCATGGAGCCCCGGTACAGCTCCGTCATCGTCCGCTTCATCTCGGCCGGCGCCATCCAGTTGTTGGTGGGGCCGGCGTCCGCCTCGTCGACGGAACAGATGTAGGTGCGCTCCTCGACCCGGGCGACGTCCGTCGGGTCGGTGCGCGCGTAGAACGAGTTGGGCTTCTTCTCCGGGTTGAGCCGGATCAGGGTGCCGGCCTCGACCAGCTCGTCCGTGAGGCGGCGCCACTCCTCGTCGGACCCGTCCACCCAGACGACACGGTCGGGGGTGGTCAGTTCCGCGACCTCACGGACCCAGGCGAGCAGTTTCGGATGGGACGTCGGGGCCTGATCGATACCCCGCACAACAGCCGGAGCAACCATGACACATCTCCTTGTGGTCGACGCTGACCGATCTATGGGATGCACGAGACTCGGCGGCGCGATGCGTCGCCTTCGTGGAAACCTGGGATTGGCCTCAGCGTAAACCGGGCAGCCTTCCGAGTCAGTGGGACAGGTTGTGAAGAACTGCACAAGCTACGGCCTCGCTGCGGCATCACGAGCTGATACCCGCTTTCCCGCGCAGTTTCACGCAAATCTTGTTGTGCACCCCGGCGGACGCTTGTTGCGGTCGGGCCGTGGACCTGCCCCGCCGACCGATGCGTGGATTCCCGTTCCGCGGCGGCTCAGTCCTCCCAATTGGCTACGCTCTGTGCAGTCGTTACACACACGGCGCTGGGCCCCTGCGGGAGACCACGCCCCGCTTGCCGTTGCTACCCCTCTGACTGGCCGGCAGCCGGTAGGCTCCCTCCGTGGCCGCCACGATGACCGGGGAACAACCGGGTCCCCGGCAGACCCGACGGGGTCTCGTCGGCAGTCTCCTTGACCGCTTCGGTCACCTGCTCCGCGAGATGAGCAAGTTCGCCACAGTGGGTGGCTTCGCCTTCCTCGTCGACTTCGCGCTCTTCAACTACCTGACGAGCAAGCACGGCGTCGAAGAGTTGACGGCGAAGACGATCTCCACCGTGATCGCGGCCTCCGTGGCCTTCGTGGGCAACCGGTTCTGGACCTGGCGACACCGCCAACGTAACAACGCGGCCCGCGAGTACGCGCTCTTCTTCTTCTTCAACGCTGTCGGCCTCGGCATCACTGTGGCCTGCCTCGCGCTCAGCCGCTACGGGCTCGGGGCCATCTGGCCGGCCGTGTTCCAGACCCGCCTGGCGGACAATCTCGCCAGCTACATCGTCGGCACCGGGTTCGCCACGCTGTTTCGATTCTGGTCGTACCGGCGGTTCGTCTTCGTCGAAGCGGGAACCCCGACCCTTCCGCAGGTGAATCCCGACCGTGACCACGAGGCGTGACCTGCCGCCCATCTCGTTCGGCCGGTGATCGCCGGCCGCACCGACTGCCCTAAGGTGTTTCGCATGCGTCTTGTCCGCCTGCTGCCTGAGCGCTGGCAGAAGTTCATCCACGAGGCGCTCAAGTTCGGCATCGTCGGCGGCATCAACACCGTCATCAATTACGCGGTGTTCAATGCCCTTGCACTGACCGTTTTCGTCAATGGTCAGCTGAAGGCGACCGTGATCGCGACCATCGTCGCCACCATCACGTCGTACCTCATGAATCGGCACTGGACGTACCGCGATCGCCCGAAGTCGGCACTTCGTCGGGAATACCTCCTTTTCTTCCTTTTCAACGGTGCTGGCCTGCTGATTGAGCTGGGCGCCGTGGCGGCGGCCAAGTACGGCCTCGGCGTGCACGGCCTGCTCGGGCTGAACCTGGCCAAGACCGTCGGCGTCCTGCTGGCCACGCTGTTCCGGTTCTGGTCATATCGAACCTTCGTCTTCCAACCCGTCGCACCGGCCGAGGCCGAGGCCGCGAAGCCCGACTCCACCTGGCACGGCATTCCCCGCGACGAGTGGGACACGATGGCGGAGATGGACCCGGTCGCCGAGTTGGCGGAATCCGTGTCCGAGCTGGAGGAGTCGGAGTCCGCGCAACGCGTCGACTCCGCACCCGGCGCACCCACTCAGGGGCGACCCACCCGGCTGAGCGTCAGTCCGGCCGTCGACCTGGACGCGGAACTCGCCGCGGAGCTGCACGTCAGCACCCGCCGCGCGCCCCGCCGGTGACGGCGCCCGACGCCCGCTCCGGCACGGGGCGACCGGCCGAGCTGTTCTTCGAGGATCTCGTGCCGGGGCTCACCGTCGACCTGGGCGTGGTCACGGTCGACGCCGACGAGATGGTCGCCTTCGCCCGCCGCTTCGACCCGCAGTGGTACCACGTCGACCCCGACCTGGCCGCGGCGAGCCGACACGGCGGTCTGATCGCCAGCGGTTTCTACACCGTCAGCCTGTTCATGCGCGCGTACGTCGACCACCTGCTGTCCCGGGCAGCCGCGGACGCGTCCCCCGGCCTGGAGGAACTGCGCTGGCTCGCCCCCGTACGGGCCGGCGACCGACTCGCGGTCCGGGTCGACGTGATGGGCGCCCGGCCGTCGACCGCCCGCCCCGGGCTCGGCACCGTCAGCCTCACCGGCACCATGCTGCGCCTCGGCCCGGACGACAGGCCCGAGCAGGAGGTGCTGCGGACCCGCTTCCGTGGCTGGTTCGCCGTGCGTCCGGTCGAGGCCGACCCCGCCGAAGCCGAAGCCACCGAAGCCGAAGCTGCCGAAGCCGCCCCGCCCGACGCTGACCGGCCCGACAGCGGCCCGACCGCAGCGGACCCGTCGACCGCCGGGCCGTCCGACGACGAACCGACGGAGAGCAACGGCTCAGCCGAGGCTCAAAGACACGACTGACCCGCCCCTGACCCAGCGGCAGGGACGGGTCTCAACGACCCGGATCAGGTCGTGGTGTCGCGCAGCGGCTTGCCGTCCTGCATGTCGGCGAGCATGTCGCGCATCTCGCCGTCGCCCAGCGAGTGCTTGTCGTGCTGTGCCTCGACCAACTCGTACAGGGTGGTCTGCACCTTTCCGACGTCCGGCACGTCGACGAGCACCGACTGGCCGCGCTCACCGGCCGACTCGATGGTGAGCGTCCCGCAGCCGAGCAGGCGCTCGACGAAACGCTGGTTCATCGAGTGGTCGTTGACCCGGGCCAGCGGAAGGTCCCGCCGGTCGCGGGAGAACACACCGTGCTGGAGCAGGACTCGCTCGTTCGTGAACAGGTAGTGGGTGGTGCGCCAGACCAGGAACGGCCACAGACCGAGCCAGAGCACCGCCACCAGGGCGATCGCCCCGATCACCGCCAGCGCGATCGAACCGCCGCCACTCTCGGGCAACAGGAGCACGCCGACCACCACCGCGGCGATGGCCAGCACCAGCACCGCGATCGGCCGGATCAACGCCTTCCAGTGCGGGTGCAGGTGCAGCACGACGTGCTCGTCCTCGGTGAGCACGTCTTCAGGAAACGCCACGGGAACCTCCAACGCGATTTTCTGGACGCGCAGACGGTAAACCCCCCAACCCCCACCACAACATCCGCCACGCGGCCCCCACCCCGTTCTCCGCGATCTTGCACTTCCGGTCGCCGTTGCGCGGCTTTCACCCGATCTACCGGGACAGAGACTGCAAGATCGCGGGGTGGGGTGGGGTGGGGTGGGTTAGCGGAGGTGGAGGACGTCGCCGGCGGCCAGGGTTCGGGTGCCGGTGGGGGTGGTGACGATGAGCTGGCCGTCGGGGTCCACCCCGGTGGCGGTGCCGGTCAGGGACTCGCCGGTGGGGAGCAGGACGCGTACCTCGCGGCCGATCGTCGCGCAGGCCGCCAGGTAGGCGTCGCGCAGGCCGCTGGCCACCGCGTCGCCGCCCGCCGAGCGCCACCTGTCGTACCAGTCGGCGAGCGCCCGCAGCAGCGCCCGCAGCAGCGGGTCCCGATCGGTGGCCACCGCGCCGGCCAACTGCAGCGAGGTGGCCGGCAGCCCGGTCGGATTCACCGGCAGCTCGTCGGCGCGCAGCGTCACGTTGAGCCCGATTCCCAGCACGATGGCCGGCGGTTGGTCCGGTGCACGTCCGGGCACCGCCTCGGCCAGCACCCCCGCGCACTTCGCGTCGTCGATCAGCAGGTCGTTCGGCCACTTGAGGGTGGCCTCCAGCTCGGCCAGCCGGGCCACCGCCTCGACCAGCGCCACGCCGGCCAGCAACGGCAGCCACCCGTACCCCGTGGGGGTCGCCGGCAGCCAACCCCGGTCCGGCGCGGCCTCGCCGGGCCGCAGCAGCACACTCGTCGCGATGCCGGCCCGCGCCGGCGACTGCCAGACCCGACCGCGCCGGCCCCGCCCTGCGGTCTGCCGTTCGGCGACCACGACCAGGCCCTCGGGCTCGTCGGCTCGGGCGGCCTCGGCCACGTCGGCGTTCGTGGAGCCGGTCTCGGCACGCAGCTCCAGCCGGGCCCACGGCCCGTTCGGCGCGATCAACGCGCGGCGCAGCCGGGCCGCCGACAGCGGCGGCCGGTCCAGATCGGTGTACGGGGAGCCGGGCATTCCGCCAGCCTACGGCGGTGCTCCGGTCGACACTGAGGCGTACTGCACAGCGGCACCCACCTGAACCATCGTTATATTCCCTGGGTGACTACCGAGACCGGGACCAACATCCACAGCACCGCGGGCAAGCTGGCGGACCTGGAGCGCCGGGTCGACGAGGCGGTGCACGCCGGGTCGGCCCGCGCGGTGGAGAAGCAGCACGCGCGTGGCAAGAAGACCGCCCGCGAGCGGATCGAGATGCTGCTCGACGAGGGTTCCTTCGTCGAACTCGACGAGCTGGCCCGGCACCGGTCCACGGCCTTCGGGCTGGAGAAGAACCGCCCGTACGGCGACGGCGTGGTCACCGGCTACGGCACTGTCGACGGCCGGCAGGTGTGCGTGTTCGCGCAGGACTTCACTGTCTTCGGCGGCTCGCTCGGCGAGGTCTTCGGCGAGAAGATCGTCAAGGTGATGGACCTGGCCATGAAGATCGGCTGCCCGGTGGTCGGCATCAACGACTCCGGCGGCGCGCGCATCCAGGAGGGCGTCGTCTCGCTCGGCCTCTACGGCGAGATCTTCTTCCGCAACGTGCGGGCCTCCGGCGTCATCCCGCAGATCTCGCTGGTGATGGGGCCATGCGCCGGCGGCGCGGTCTACTCCCCGGCGGTCACCGACTTCACAGTGATGGTCGACCAGACCTCACACATGTTCATCACCGGCCCGGACGTGATCAAGACGGTGACCGGCGAGGACGTCGGCATGGAGGAGCTGGGCGGCGCGCGTACGCACAACTCGCGCAGCGGCAACGCGCACTACCTCGCCAGCGACGAGGAGGACGCGGTCGACTACGTCAAGGCGCTGCTGTCGTACCTGCCGTCGAACAACCTCGACGAGCCGGTGGTGGTGGAGGCCCCCGCTTCGCTTGAGGTCAATGACGAGGACCGCGAGCTGGACACCCTGATCCCGGACTCGGCCAACCAGCCGTACGACATCCACACGGTGATCGAGCACGTCCTCGACGACGGGGAGTTCCTGGAGGTCCAGCCGCTCTACGCGCAGAACATCGTGGTCGGCTACGGCCGGGTCGAGGGTCGACCCGTCGGCGTGGTCGCCAACCAGCCGATGCACTTCGCCGGCACCCTGGACATCGCCGCCTCGGAGAAGGCCGCCCGGTTCGTCCGCACCTGCGACGCGTTCAACATCCCGGTGCTGACCTTCGTGGACGTGCCCGGGTTCCTGCCCGGCACCGGTCAGGAGTGGGACGGCATCATCCGCCGGGGCGCCAAGCTCATCTACGCGTACGCCGAGGCGACCGTCCCCAAGGTCACCGTGATCACCCGCAAGGCGTACGGCGGGGCGTACGACGTGATGGGTTCCAAGCACCTCGGCGCGGACCTGAACTTCGCCTGGCCGACCGCGCAGATCGCGGTGATGGGCGCGCAGGGCGCGGTGAACATCCTCTACCGCTCCGAGCTGGCCGGCGCCGAGGACCCGGCGGCGGTCCGGGCCGAGAAGATCGCCGAGTACGAGGACACCCTGGCCAACCCGTACGTGGCCGCCGAGCGCGGGTACATCGACTCGGTGATCCCGCCGCACGAGACGCGCACCCAGATCGTCAGGGCGCTGCGCGTCCTGCGTACCAAGCGGGAGACCCTGCCGCCCAAGAAGCACGGCAACATCCCGCTCTGATCCTCGGCTCACGCCCGCTTGTCCGCGCAACGTAGGGGAAGGTGCTGCCTCCGGGCGACGGTAGGCAGCAGCAACCCTGATGTTGTGCGGATCAACAGCGGTCAGCAGGGCGGGTTGGCGGCGGCGCACATCCGACGGGCGGCGACGTCCGCCAGCCGACGCAGTTCCGGCTCGGTGCCGGTCTGCCCCAGACTGAGCACCGTGATCAGGTCACCCACCCGGACCACGGCGGTGCTGGTCGGCTTGGGCGCCGCAGCGATCGGTCGACCCGTTCTCTGATCGACGGGCTGCGAACCGGTGTGCTGCAGCAGTGCGGCCCCGTCGCCGGCGAAATCCCGCTGGGTCACCGTCCAGCGGTGCAGGGCCGACCCGGTACCCGTTGCGCCCCCGACCTTGTACTCGCCGACGCTGTTCCACTCGGCGCACGGGGCGACCAGGTCGTCCATCCTGGCGAGGAGTTGGGTGGCCGCCTCTGGCACCAGCCGGTAAAGGTCCTGCGTGAGGAGAGCCTCGCCGGCGCCGTAGGTGCCCGGCCGGTCCTCCTTCAGCAGGGTCTGCGAGCGGGACAGGATCGAGATCTGCCTGCCTTCCGGGTACCCCTGGCTCGCGCGGCAGGAGTCAAGCATCGGATCCAGCCGGACCGGCTCGCCCAGCCCCGACTGGCTGAGCCACACCACATTGGCCGACTGCTGCAGGTCGGTCACCTGCAACAGGGCGTCGGTGGTGATCTCATGGCGGGTCGGCGAGGCGGAGGCGACCGGCAGGGCCGGCGGCGAAGATGTCCTCGGCGCGGCGACCGCCGCGGCGGAAACCCCGGCGAGGGCCAGCACGACTGTGGCCACCACGATCCTGCGCTGGCTGCGGCGACGGGCCCGGGTGCGGATCTCCTCCGGGCCGAGCCAGCGCACGTCCTGCAGTTCGCGCTGAATCTGTTCGACGAGGGTCGGGTCGTCACGCATCGGTGGCCTCCTCCAGGTCAGAGACGGCGAGCAGGCCGGCGAGCGCAGCGCGCCCCCGGGAGAGACGGGCCTTGACCGTGCCCACCGGGGCCGCGGTCTCCCGGGCGACCTCGGCGACCGGCATGCCCATCAGGTAGTAGAGGGCGATGGCGACGCGTTGCTCCTCGGGCAGTCGGCGCAGGGCGGCGACCACCGCGACGGTGTCGGTGCCCGGCCCGGGAACGGTCTCGGTGGCCCCGTGCCGCAGGTACGCGCGAGCACGGCTGCGTAGGCTGCGCCACCGGCTGACGGCGATCCGGCTCGCCACCACCCGCACCCACGCCTCCGGGTCGTCGTACTCGCTGACCGTCGACCAACGCTGCCACGCCCGGACGTACGCCTCCTGCACGGCGTCCTGCGCCTCGCCCCGATCGCCGGTGAGGGCGTAGACGAACCCGAGGAGTCGTTGCCGACTCCCCCGGTAGAACTCGTCGAACCCGTCGACGTCCGGCACCCGCTACCTCCCCGTGTCGGTCGCTGGGAACACGCACCGGGCCCGGTCGTCGGTTGCCCCGGTCAGGCGATCATCTTCTTCAGCTCGATGAGCGGGAACGCGCCAGCCCCGATCCGCTCCCGGACCGCCCGGCGTACGGCCCGCTGCACGGCGACGTTGACCGGCGTCGGTACGCCGTGCAGCCGGCCGAGCAGCGCGATCTCCCCGTTGAGGTGGTCGACCTCGGTCGAGCCGGTGCCCCGGGCCAGGCTCTGCCAGGTGGAGCCACCGGAGCGGGCCTCCCCGTCGACCGGGCGCTGCCCGACCAGGTCGCCACGTTCGGCCTTCTCCTCCTCCGACGAGGTGTGCGCGATGCCGGCGGCGGCGAGCGCGGCGACGCCCTCGGCGCGTACCCGCTCGACCAGCGCGTCCGGGATGTCCCGGCCGAGCAGCGCCTGAAGGCCGTTACCGAGGTTGCTGAGCAGCTTGCCGTACTTCCAGCGCAGCACGTCGGTGCGGACCGGGGCGACGAAGCCGGCGGCGGTCAGGTCGGCGGCGATCGCCCGGTCGGTGTCGTCGGCACCCCCGGGGTACCGCCCGATGTGGAGCATCCCGGGGTGCGGGTGACCGTTGGCGACCACCACGCCCGGGTCCAGGTGGGTGGCCGGCAGCCAGACGCAGACCGGGTGCACGTCGGCGAAGAGCCGCAGCGCGGCCCGCTCGTTGGCCACCCCGTTCTGCGCCGTCACCAGCGGCAGACGTTCGCCAGCCGTGCCGCCGCCGACCACCGGCGCGTCCACCCAGGCGGCCAACGCGCCGTCGGTGTCCTGCGACTTCACGGTGAGGATCAGCGCGGTGTCCGCCGGCAGCGGCTGGTCACCGGGCCGGTCCACCGCCGCGAGCCGGGCGGTGAGGGCACCGTCGGGCTGCCGCAGGGTCAGACCCCGCGCGCGGATCGCGTCCAGGTGGGGACCGCGGGCCACCACTGTCACGTCCCGGTCGGCCTGGGCCAGCCGTACGCCGATGGTTCCGCCGACCGCGCCCGCCCCGATGATCACGTATCGCATTGCCTCATTCTGCCCGCCCGCGCGCCTTCCGCCCGCCGGTCAGTCCCCCGCCCGTGCGCCTCCGTCCTTTGGCCCGCGGTCAGCTGGTCAGGCCCCGGCGTCGGTGAGGAACGGGCCGGCGAGCAGGAGCGCCCCGGCGATCAGCGCCGCCACGTTGACCAGGGCGAAGACACTCACCCAGAAGAACGCCGGAAACGGGGTCAGCCCGGCGAGCTGGTCGGCGTCGGAGGCGGGCATCCGGCCCCGCGAGCGCAGCCGTTGCAGCTCGACCACCGGCCGCACCCCGCCGAGCAGCAGGAACCACACCCCGGCGTACGCGAAGGCGGCCTGGACCTGCGGCGTCGCGTACCACGAGACGGCGAACACCAGCGCTCCGGTGACCAGCAGCGACACCACGCCGAAGACGTTGCGGATCATGACGAGCATGGCCAGCAGCAGCGCCACCGCCACCCAGAGCAGCAGGGTGATCCGGTTGCCGCCGAGCAGCCAGGCGCCGGCCAGCCCGACCAGCGGCGGCGCGATGTATCCGGCGAGCAGCGTGAGGATCATGCCCGGCCCGGTGGGGCGGCCGGCGGAGAGCGTCAGCCCGGACGTGTCCGAGTGCAGCCGGATGCCGCGCAGCTTGCGGCCGGTGAGCAGGGCGACGAGGGCGTGCCCACCCTCGTGCGCGATGGTGATGGCGTTACGGGCGATCCGCCACGGCAGCCGGGTGGAGACCACCACCAGCGCGACGGCCCCGGTGATCAGCACCAGCAATGCTGGCGGGTCCGGCTGCGCGCCGAACAGCGTGTCCCACTTCTCGCCCAGCCCGTCGATCGACATCATGGGGCGCGAGCCTACCGGCGGCGTTCCGTGTCGCTCCCGAGGCACCGGCTCGTATCCTGTGAAACTGATCGGGTGGCGAGTGAAGCGGGAGGTGGACGCAGGTGAGCGCAGCCCCCCTGGAGCCGCACGTCGGCCTGTGGACCGAGGCCGACTACTTCGCCCTGGGCGAGACGCCTGACCGGATCGAGCTGCTCGACGGGAGCCTGCTGGTGAGCCCTGCACCGAGCCGACGGCACCAGCGGGTGTCGCGCCGGCTGGCGAACAGCATCGAGGCAGCATTCCGCTGGCAGCTCGACCCGGCCACGCTGCGCTGACCCGTTCCACTCTCGTCACCGGGACGACCGACAGCCGTCAATGAAGCTTTTTTCAGTCGCCCTTGCGATCTAGGGCACTTACCTCCAAAGATGGGTGTCGATAGAGCGACGTCCTTGGAGGAACTCATGGCCCGTACCTCATCATCGCTGCGCCGCGCACTCGCGGCCGGCCTCACCGTCCTCGCCACCGCGGCGGCGGCCCTGGTCGCGACCGCCGGACCGGCGGCCGCCGCCACCACGGCAGGCATCGACGTGTCCCGCTACCAGGGCACCATCAACTGGACCAGCGTCCGCAACGCGGGCATCGAGTTCGCCTTCATCAAGGCGACCGAGGGCACCAGCTACAAGGACCCGAACTTCAACGCCAACTACGTCAACGCGTACAACGCAGGGGTGATCCGCGGGGCGTACCACTTCGCCCGTCCGAACATCTCGGCCGGCTCCACGCAGGCCAACTACCTGGCCTCCAACGGCGGCGCGTGGTCGGCGGACAGCCGCACCCTGCCGGCCGCGCTGGACATCGAGGGCAACCCGTACAGCGGCGGCTACTGCTACGGGCTCAGCACCACCGGGATGCGCAACTGGGTGCAGGACTTTCTGAACACCTACCGCTCCCGCACCGGCCGGTACGCGGTCATCTACACCACCACGAGCTGGTGGAACCAGTGCACCGGCAGCTGGA
The DNA here is from genome assembly GCF_040608575.1 of Micromonospora sp. NPDC005171. Lineage (NCBI taxonomy): Bacteria > Bacillati > Actinomycetota > Actinomycetes > Micromonosporales > Micromonosporaceae > Micromonospora > Micromonospora sp. NPDC005171. The sequence goes on from NZ_JBEXIM010000002.1 coordinate 521,513, forward strand.
CCGGCCCGTGGGCGAACCACCCGCTCTGGCTGGCCCGCTGGTCGAGCACCCCGGGCGCCCTGCCGGCCGGCGCGTCGGTGTGGAGCTTCTGGCAGTACACCAGCACCGGCGCGGTCTCCGGGATCAGCGGCAACGTGGACCGCAACTACTGGAACGGTGACCGGAGCCGCCTGATCGCGTTGGCCAACAACACCTGACCGGGCCGTTGGCGGCAGCGGGATCGACGGTCACCATCAGGTCGACAATCGGTCCGGCTGCCGCCACACCACCGGGTACGGGTCAGGCCCGTCGCCGGCTCATTGCCGGCACCACAGCATCCTCACGAGCCAGCGCGCCCCTGCGGGTCAACCGCCAGGCAGCCACGCCAAAGCCGGCAACGATCACGACGCCGAGCAGTGCGACGAGCACCGAAACCCCCGCGCTGACCAGCAGCAGGATCGCGTCGCCGAGCGCCACGAGCATCCACAGTGCCAGCCGGGGCCGAGCGTCCCTCCGTCGGTAACCCATGTCGTGCCTCCTTCCGTCGTCAAAGGTCAAGTACCCCGGACGACGGAAGGTCATGCGAATGAGTTTCAGTCCTGACGGTCGGGCACGAAACCCTTGGCGATCCGGTCGAAGTTCGGCAGGTTGGCCTGCCAGTCCTTCTCCGCGATCTCCCACCGCAGGGCGTAACCGCGGTTGCGGGCCGTCACGAACCCGCGGTTACGGACGTGGATCCGCTGCCCGTCCCGGGTCTCCAGCCACTCCCAGTCCGCACAGGTCTTCCAAAAGTCGCAGCGCACGATGTCTAGGTACTGATAGTTCTTGACTTCGTCCTTGCGGCCGCCCTCGATGCTCTTCCAGTCGGCGTATGCGTCCTTCTTCGGCGTGGGAGTCCACTGGACGAGCAGCTCCCCCGGCCCGTTGGACTCGTCGAAGACGACAGTGTTCCGACCAGCGTCGCGGCGCACCCAACCGTCGGGGATCGGCAGGGCGAAGCCGGCCGGATCCTTGTGCAGTTTCCAGCCCGCCGGCAGCGCGTTCGGGTCCACCGAGGGGGTGGCCGAGGCCGACGGGGTGGGCGCACCGGTGGTGGGCGGCGGTGGCGCCGCAGCGGAGGTCGGCGCGGCCCCCGAAGTCGCCGCAGCACCGGTCGGGTCGGCCTGCGGGGTCCTGTCGTCGTCAGTGGTCAGCATCGGCACGACCACCACGAGGCCGATCAGCAGCAGGGCGACCAGCGCCCCGATCAGCAGGTTGCGTCGGGTGTTGTTCGGCTTCGTGCCATCCGAGGGCGGCACCACCGCGCGGCCCGCCGGACTCACCGGCGGCATCAGCGACGTCGGCGTGGTCGGCTTGCGCTGCTCCGGAGCCACCGGCGGACCGTCGACAACCGTCGGCTCGTCGTCGACGTCAGTCGTACCGTCGCCGCTCGTGTCAGGCACGGCAGCGACCTTCGCGGTCGGGTCGGCCTCGGTCGGGTCGGCCTCGGACGGCCGATCGATCGTGGCGGTCGGCTCGGCCGGTGCCGCTACCGTCGGGTCGGCCGGCACCACAGCGGTCGGGTCGGCGACCGCACCGGAGGAAACCACGGCCGTCGGCGTGGCATCAGCGGCAGCGGTCGCGGCAGCAGCAGCGGCAGCCGGTGGCGGCGACACCGGCTGGTCCACGCTCTCAGCGGGTCGCGGCGCCGGCACGTGCGGCGGGCGCGGCTCGCGCGGACCGTTCGGCCCAGGCCGACGTACGCCATCGAGCAGTGAGATTCCGCGCGACCGCTTGCCCCCGGCGCGGCGCAGCAACCGCTCCGCCACCTCGGCGGTGATCCGCTCGTTCGGGTCCTTGCGCAGCAGCCCGTTGAGCACGGCCTTGAGCGGGCCGGCGTTCTTCGGCGGCGGAATCGGCTCGGTGGCCAACGCGGCCAGGGTGCCGATCGCCGACGGCCGGGCGTACGGCGACTTACCCTCGACAGCCGCGTAGAGCGTCGCGCCCAGCGACCACAGGTCGGCCTCCGGCCCGGCGGTGCCGTCCCGAGCCCGCTCCGGCGAGATGTACGCCGGTGAGCCAAGCACCATGCCGGTGCGGGTCACATTGGGGTCGCCCGGAATCGTGGCGAGACCGAAATCGGTCAGCACCACCCGGCCGTCGTCGCCGAGCAGCACGTTGCCGGGCTTCACGTCGCGGTGCATGACGCCCGCCTTGTGCGCGGCGCTGAGCGCACCCAACACACCCAGGCCGATCTCCACCGTGCGGGCCACCGACACCGGGCCGTCCTCGGCGAGAGTATCCTGCAACGACTTCGACGCGACGTACTCCATGACGATCCACGGATCGCCGTCGGTGCGCAGCACGTCGAAGATGCGGACGACGTTGGCGTGGTTGAGCCGGGCGATGGCCCGCGCCTCCCGCAACGAGCGCTCGCGCATCTCGCGGCGCTCCTCATCGGTGAGACCAGGCGGCGGCACCAACTCCTTGATGGCGACGTCCCGGTGCAGCACCTCGTCGCGCGCCTTCCACACTCGGCCCATGCCGCCCTGGCCGAGCGGCGACAGGAGCCGGTATCGGTCAGCGACGAGTTGGGGAAGCGCGTTCGACATCGGTGAGACGGTACCCGGACCCGCTGACGCTCACACCGCCGGCACGCCACTCTGCGGTCCCCGTAACTTCCGGCCGCGTACCCTGGCGGCATGTCTGCCGAAGAGCCGCTGTTCCGGGTCGTCCGCGGCGTGCCCACCGCAGAGGAGTTGGCCGCTCTGGTGGGGGCGATCATCATCCGGAGCCGCCCGGCCGTCGCCCCCGCCCCGGCGACCCCATCCGCCTGGGCGCGCAGCAGTCGACCGGGCAACTCCCGTGGCTGGCGGGCCGCCGGCCTGCCCCGCTGACTCGAGACCCACCACGTACGGGGGCTGTCAGGGTGGCGTTGAGCCGTTAACCTCACTCAGGGAAACGGTGCCGTTACGGGTAGGGAGGGTCCATGATCCCCGAAGAGGACCGGCCAGCACCCTGGCTACGCGGTTACGGCGGCATCGAAGCCGACATCAGCCAGCTCAGAGAGTTCGCCGACCGGCTCGCCGCAGAGGTCGAGAGCAACTACGCGCCGCACCTGTCGTACATCGCCGAAGACATGTCCGCAGAGCTGCCCAACCCCTGCGACGCCTTCATCGAGCTGGTCACCTTCCTGCACGCCCACCACGAGACGCAGCAGGCCACCGCCGACATGGTGTACGCCGTCCGAGGCGCCACCGGCCACCTCGCCGCCGCCGCCGACCAGGTCGCCACCCACTACGCCGACAGTGACGCCTTCACCGCGGCCCGAGTGGTCGACGTGCAACGAGCCCTCGCCAACCCTTTGAACATGCTGCCCGGCGGCCCAACGTCGATGCTGACCGACCCGACCGGTCCCGACGCCGAAGGTCCGGTGGTGCTGCCGTGATCGAACGGGGCAGCGGCCGCACCTCCGGCCTCACCGACTGGCACCTCATGGACGTCAACAGCATGTGGGCCTGCCTCCAGGACCACGACACCGCCAACCACTGGAAACAGGTCGCCGGCTGGCGCAAGGTCTGCGACCTGGCGCAAACCCACCTCGGCCGCCTCCAGGAGTACCGACGCGGACTCGCCGAGGCATGGCCGCCCGAAACCAGCGCCGCCTCCCGCACGTACCTCGCCGAACTCGACGAACTCATCGACAAGGTCCAGCGCACCCACGACGCCGCCACCGCGAACTACACCGCACTCTCCGCCGCAACCCAGGCCATCGGCACCACCCGCGCCGCACTCCGCAAGATCTACGAGGAGTACGCGACCAAGTTCCAACAAAAGCAGGCGTACGAGTCAATGGTCGCCGACCCGAAAGCGGTGATGGGCAACCGGGCCACCGAGCCGCCTGTTGCTGATGACGAATTGGAACGGCTGAACGTACAGGCACGATCCATGATGTTCAGCCTGAGCGGCGAACTCCAACAAGCCCAAGCAACCCTCCAAAAACCACCCCCGCCACCTCGTCGACCCGGCCATCAGCCAAATGATCCGGACGTTTACGATTCGACTGCACCGAGTCCGGTGATTCCACCGATCGTCACAGTACCGATAGCGCGGACAGTTCCGCCATCGCGAACCCCGACGGCGGGTCCTGTGGGCCCCCCGCCTAACTTGAGTCCTCCAACCCTAGGGCCCGTACTGGGTGGTGCAGGTACGGCCTTAACGCCGAGCACGCCAAACCCAATTCCAGCCGGCTTGGCAAGCCCTTCACCGGCGCCCCCCAGCACTCCCATAAGCCCCCCGCCCGGCATTGCCATGCGACCTATTGGCGGGCCGACTCCCCACTCGCCGCCGGGGGCAATTGGCAAGCCACAGACTGGCACCGAAAGCCCTGCCCATCGCTCGACACCACCGGTTTCCAGTAGAGCCATGCCACCGGCAGGCATCATCGGAGGTCCACCGACAGTCGGTTTGGGCCAGCCGGGCATAGGAGCTAATTCACCCCGCCGAGTCAACCCGATTGGCGGCGTGATTGGTGGTGGGGGCGCGGGCACGGCACCTAGTGGAGGAGCTGGTTCTCGACCCGGCGCAGGGCGCAGCTTCCCGGCGGCACAGAGCATCCCACCGATCGGCGGTGGTCCAAGCCTGACGAGTCCCGCTTATATGCAACCAAACCCTGCGCGGCCAAGCGTCCGCAGGCAGGCCGACAGCAGCTCGCCCCACTGGGATCCCGATAACCCCTGGGAGACCGAAAAGGGGGTGACTCCGATAGTCCGGCCACCCGACGACGAAGGTCCCATTGATCCGGGCCCGGCTATCGGCTTCGCGCGATAATGCTATTCATCAATCGAGCCACACTAGTCACGATGCTCCTGCCAATCGCAGCCCTGGGGCCGACCACGTCGGACCAACCGTTCCTAATACGCAGCGCATCTCGGCTCGACCAAGCCGAGCGCATCCGAGACGACCAGTGGCACCTTCGCTTCCTGAACGTCTCTCGAGCACAGACTATTAGCCAGGGCGAGGGAGTCATCGTCGCAGTTCCGGACACTGGCGTCGATCCCCATCCGGACCTCAGGAAGAATTTGCTCAAGGGCACAGATACCGTAGCGGGCGGCCTGGGAAATGGCCAGCAAGACCCGAACAGTCATGGCACAAGCATGGCAGGGTTGATTGCGGCGCACGGCAGGGGTGCAAGTTTAGGCGCGCTCGGCATTGCGCCTAAATCCAAAATCCTCCCGATAAAGGCGGCCAGTGCGGACAATTTCGGCGAAGCCGATGATCTCGCCGCAGCCGTTGAATACGCGACAGCCAACAGCGCTCAAATCATTAGCATCTCAAGCGGAGGTGCCTCGACACCACGCCTCGTCCGTGCAATCAAATCCGCCGTGGCAGCGAACATCATAATTGTGGCATCAATAGGTAATTTACCCCACAGTGCAACTGCATATCCAGCCAGCGAAGAGGGTGTCATCGCGGTTGGGGGCGTCGATCGCGCTGGCCAACACGCTGCCATCTCGGTCACCGGGCCGAAGATCGATGTGGTCGCTCCTGCGGTCGACATCTATAGCACCAGCTACGGCGGAAAGTATTCGAAGGGGACTGGTACGTCGAGCGCTACGGCGATCGTGGCGGGTGCGGCTGCCTTGATCAGGTCCAAGTACCCATTTCTGCCGGCCCGGGAGGTGGCGCACCGGCTCACGGCTACCGCCGTCGACAAAGGCCCGCCTGGGCGTGACGACGAGTACGGGTATGGAGTGATCGATCTTGTGGCGGCGCTGACGGCAGACGTACCGCCGCTGGGGTTTGAATCGGTGAGCGCTCCGGCCGGTGCTGGCCCGACCACGGCGGCTGCCGCTCAGCCGGGTGATGAGAGCGACGGCGCGACCGCGCGCGGCCTGGCCACCCTCGGGGTGATCGTGGCTGCCGGGGTGGGGTGGGCGGTGATGGCGCGACGACGTCGGCGTGGTGATGATCCGCCGCCCAGAATCAGTCGCTGATCGATCAACGAAGCGTGATCCACTCGCGTTCCAGGAAATCGCGGTGTCCAGAGCGACGGGATGCCGCGTTTTCCTGAAGGGCGAGTGGATCAAGCGCGTCAACCCCGACCAAGACGCCAAGCCCGACCAAGACGCCAAGCCCGACCAAGACGCCAGCCCCGACCAAGACGCCAGCCCCGACCGAGACGCCAAGCCCGACCAAGACGCCACCCCCGACCGAGACGCCAAGCCCGACCAAGACGCCAACCCCGACCAAGGCGCCCGGCCCGACCAGGACACCAGGCCAGGACGCCCGACCAGGACACCAGGCCAGGCCGATCTGCCCCAGCGGCTTGGCGGCCGAGGGCTGGGCGGGGTGCCGGACTTGGTGAGGGGCTGGGCGGTAACGTCGGGCTCGTGTCTGAGACCTTGCCTCTTCGCCTCGTGCTCGCTTCGGCGAGCCCTGCCCGTCGAAAGTTGCTCCAGGCTGCTGGCATCGAGCCGGAGGTGCTGGTCAGTGGGGTTGATGAGTCCCTGGTGGTGGCCGAGCGGGCCGAGGAGTTGTGTCTGGAGTTGGCTCGCTTGAAGGCGCAGGCGGTGTTGACCCGGCTGAACCCGGCCGCCGACCAGCGGACGTTGGTGATTGGCTGCGACTCGGTGCTCGCCTTCGACGGGGAGATCCTCGGTAAGCCGGCGGATGCGGCTGACGCGACCCGGCGGTGGCAGCGGATGCGGGGGCGCAGCGGCGTTCTGCACAGCGGGCACTGCCTGGTTGACGTTGACGCGGGGCGGCGCGCGGAGGCGGTCGCGTCGACCATTGTCCACTTCGCTGACATCAGCGATGACGAGATCGCCGCGTACGTGGCCACTGGTGAGCCGTTGGCGGTGGCCGGCGCCTTCACGATCGACGGGCTGGGTGGGCCGTTCGTGGAGCGGATCGAGGGTGACCCGGGGACGGTGGTCGGGTTGTCGATGCCGCTGCTGCGTCGGCTCCTCGCCGAGTTGGATCTGCGGGTCACCGACCTGTGGACGGCTGTCGCGCCGGGCGGCCAATCTGTCGAGCCGCTCGGTAGCGTCCGGTCATGACCACCAAGTCGATCCCGCTCACCAACGAGCTGCACGCCTATCTGGTCGCACACGGCTCCCCGCCGGACGAGATCATCCGTGACCTGGCCGAGGAGACCCGGTCGGTGCTGCCGGAGCACGCCACCATGCAGGTGGCTCCGGAGCAGGCCGCGTTCCTGACGTTCCTCACCCGGCTGCTCGGTGTGCGGCAGGCCGTCGAGGTCGGCACGTTCACCGGGCTCTCGTCGCTGGCGATCGCCCGCGGGTTGCCCGGGGGCGGGCGGCTTACCTGCTTTGACATCTCCGAGGAGTTCACCGGCATCGCCCGGCGTTACTGGGCGCGGGCCGGCGTGCACGACCTGATCGACCTGCGCATCGGCCCGGCCGCGGACGGGCTGCGGGAGTTGCCGCACGAGCGGCACCTGGACTTCGCGTTCATCGACGCGGACAAGACCGGCTACCCGATCTACTGGGCGGAGCTGGTGCCCCGGATGCGTCCGGGTGGGGTGATCGCCGTCGACAACGTGTTGCGGGGCGGGCGGGTGATCGCACCGCAGGACGAAGGTGACCGGGCCATCGCCGCGTTCAACGACGAGGTCCTCGCCGACGTGCGGGTGGACCCGGTGATGCTGCCGATCGCCGACGGCGTGACCCTCGCCCGGGTCCGCTGACAGTCGGCGAGCCGCCGGGCGCCCGCACCCGCTGAGCACCGGCAACCAGCGAACGCCGGCAGTCGCCGAACACGAAAATCGGGGTGTCCCCCAGCAAGGGACACCCCGATTTTCAGGAACTCGTGCGCAGGGGAAGAGTCAGCGGACGCTGCGGGCGAACTGGCGGGCTGCCCAGTAGACGCCTAGCGCGGCGAGGACCGCTGTGATGCTGAGGCCCTGCCAGACCTTGTCGCTGCCCAGGTCACCGGCGAACAGTGCGCGGGTGCCGTCGACCGCCCAGGAGAACGGGTTCCAGTTGGCGATGCCCTGCAACCAGCCGGGCGCGAAGGTCAGCGGCAGCAGGATGCCGGAGAGCAGCAGCACCGGCTGGGCCACAGTGTTCATCAGCGGGGCCAGCGCGTCCTCGCTCTTGACCTTGAGGGCGACGCCGTAGGAGACGGCCGAGGTCATGAGGGCGATCAGGGCGAGCATCAGGTACGCCAGCAGCAGGTCCCCGATGAACACCCGCAGGTCGAACAGGAGCGCCAGCAGGGTGATGATGACCGCCTGCACCATCAGCGAGACCACGTCGCGCAGGGAGCGGCCGAGCAGCAGGGCGAGCCGGCTGATCGGGGTGACCCGGGAGCGTTCGATGACGCCGGCTCGCAGCTCGGCGATCAGGCCGAAGCCCTGGAACAGCCCACCGAAGATGGCCAGCAGCACCAGCAGACCCGGTACGAAGATCTTGTAGGCGGCGGCCTGTGTGGGCGCGTTCAGTGCGGGCTTGAGCAGCGGGGCGAAGAGCAGCAGGTACATGACCGGCTGGAACACGCCGACGAAGACCCAGACCGGGTTGCGCAGCAGGAGTTGGGTCTGGCGCTGGAAGATCAGCCACGTGTCACGGGCGAATTTCATGAGAGTCGTCTCCGGTGGTCAGGACTCGCGCAGCGAGCGGCCGGTCTTGGTGAGGAAGACGTCGTCCAGGCTGGGCCGGTGCAGCTCGATCGAGCGCAGTTCCAGCCCGGCGTGGTCGAGTCGGCGCAGCACCTGCGGAATGGCGGTGGCGCCCTCGTCGACGTAGAGGCGTAGGCCGCCCTCGTCGGCAGTCTCCAGCTTGTTGACGTACGGCTCGCCGTCGAGCGTCTGGGCGGCCTGTGGGGTGGCGGCCAGGTCGAGACCGACAAGCACCACGTCGCCGGAGATCTCCCGCTTGAGCTCGGCTGGCGTGCCCTCGGCCACCACCTCGCCGTTGTCCATGATCGCGATCCGATCGCAGAGCGCGTCGGCCTCGTCCAGGTAGTGCGTGGTGATGAAGACGGTCATCCCGTCGGCGCGCAGCCGCCGGATCTCGTCCCACATGTGGGCGCGGCTCTGCGGGTCGAGGCCGGTGGTCGGCTCGTCCAGGAAGACGATCTTCGGCTCGTGGATGATGCCGAGGGCGATCTCCACCCGGCGACGCTGGCCGCCGGAGTAGGTCTTGCACTTGCGGTCGGCGTACTCGGTGAGCTGGAAGGCGTCCAGGGCGCGGGCGGCGCGCCCCTGCGCGTCGGCCTTGCTGATGCCGTACATCCGGGCGTGCAGCACCAGCTCTTCGCGGGCGGTGGACTCGTCCCAGGTGCTGCCGCCCTGCGGGACGTAACCGATGCGGCGGCGCACTTCGGCCGGATCCTTACGCAGGTCGGCGCCCGCGATGGTGGCCTCGCCGCCGTCCGGCTCGATCAGCGTGGCGAGCATCCGCAGCGTGGTGGTCTTGCCGGCGCCGTTCGGGCCGAGGAAGCCGAAGATCTCGCCCTTGGCAACGTCAAGGTCGACGCCCCGCACGGCGTCCACCGTCTTCGTCTCTCGACCCGCGCGGGAGCGGAACGACTTCCGCAGCCCCCTGGTCTCGATCATTTCTGCTCCTGGTCGTTCGGGCCGGCCGGGCCGGCCGTCGAGTGGGACGACGCCGGACGGCGCACTCCCCCGCTGTGCCGCCAGCAGGCTAACGCGATATAGCTTTTTTAGTCAACGTTGATTATTTCGCATCGGGGGCGGGCGGCTCCACGCCGTCCCTCCACCCCGACCAACCCTGCGCTTCATCCAGCTCAGCAGGCAGGTACGACACTCCGGAATCGATGCGCTCGGCGATCCGCTCGCACCAGCTCATCTCCGCCTCCGCCCGCGCCGACCACAGCTCGAACATCCAGCCCACGTGCGCCGGCTTGCGGTTGCGCACCCAGTCCGACTCCAGCGAGGCGCGCATCGACTCGATGCCGGCCCGCAGCAGATTGGCCCGGTTGCGCAGGGCGGCGGCCGCCTCGTCCCGCGGCATGGCCGGCAGGAAGGAGAAGGCAGCCACGAAGGGGTCGGCGGGCTCGCTGATGGTCCACCAGGAGTTGCGCAGCAGCGTCTCGAACTCGTCCTCGCCCTTGACTGTCACCTCGTACGTGGTGCGCGCCGGACGGGCACCCACCTGCTCGGTCGCGACGGCGCGAAGCAGCCCTTCCTCGGTGAGCTTGCGCAGGGCGTGATAGATCGATCCGGGCTGCACGTTCGCCCACTTGTCGGCGCTCCAGCTCAGCAGCTCGCGGCGCACGTCGTAGCCGTGCACGGGCTGCATCCACCGCACCAGACCGAGAATCATCATCCGAGTCGAAGACACCCGATAAGCGTAATAGCCAAGTTTGACTAAACCGTGGTGGGTCCAGTGCGGCATCCCACACTGAGCGATCGTTAGGGCCGCAGTGGGCGGCCGATACACTCCCCGTCAGTAACCTGCCCGGGAGGAGCCACGAAGGTGCGCAAGGTACTCATCGCCAACCGCGGCGAGATCGCCGTCCGGGTGATCCGCGCGTGCCGCGACGCCGGCCTCGCCAGCGTCGCCGTGTACGCGGACTCCGACCGCGACGCCCTGCACGCCACCCTCGCCGACGAGGCGTACGCCCTCGGCGGGGACAGCGCGACCGAGACCTACCTGCGCATCGACAAGCTTCTCGACGTCGCCGCCCGGGCCGGCGCCGACGCCGTACACCCGGGTTATGGCTTCCTCAGCGAAAACGCCGACTTCGCCCAGGCCGTCACGGACGCCGGGCTGACCTGGATCGGCCCCACTCCGCAGGCGATCCGCGACCTGGGCGACAAGGTCACTGCCCGGCACATCGCCCAGCGGGCCGGCGCGCCGCTGGTCCCCGGCACTCCGGACCCGGTGGCCAACCCGGACGAGGTGATGGCGTTCGCCGTCGACCACGGCCTGCCGGTCGCCATCAAGGCCGCCTTCGGTGGCGGTGGGCGCGGCCTCAAGGTCGCCCGCACGATGGAGGAGATCCCCCAGCTGTTCGAGTCGGCCACCCGGGAGGCGGTCGCGGCGTTCGGCCGGGGCGAGTGCTTCGTCGAGCGGTACCTGGACCAGCCGCGGCACGTCGAGGCTCAGGTCCTCGCCGACCAGCACGGCAATGTGATCGTCGTCGGCACCCGGGACTGCTCGTTGCAGCGACGCCACCAGAAGCTCGTCGAGGAGGCGCCCGCGCCGTTCCTCACCGACGCCCAGCGCGCGCAGATCCACGACAGCGCCAAGGCGATCTGCCGCGAAGCCGGTTACCACGGCGCCGGCACCGTGGAATACCTGGTCGGCATGGACGGCACCATCTCCTTCCTGGAGGTCAACACCCGGCTTCAGGTCGAGCACCCGGTCACCGAGGAGACCGCCGGCATCGACCTGGTCCGGGAGCAGTTCCGGATCGCGGACGGCGAGAAGCTGCGGATCACCGAGGACCCGACGCCGCGCGGGCACGCGATCGAGTTCCGGATCAACGGCGAGGACCCGGGCCGCAACTTCCTGCCCGCCCCGGGCACCGTCACCGCGCTGCGCCTGCCCAGCGGGCCGGGGGTTCGGGTCGACACCGGCATCTCGGCCGGCGACGTGATCGGCGGCAACTTCGACTCACTGCTCGCCAAGGTGATCATCACGGGTGAGACGCGGACCGAGGCGCTGGAGCGCGCCCGCCGCGCGCTGGACGAGATGGTCCTCGACGGCATGGCCACCGCCCTGCCGTTCCACCGACTCGTGGTGCGGGACGAGGCGTTCACCGCCGAACCGTTCACCGTGCACACCCGGTGGATCGAGACGGAGTTCCACAACACCGTGCCGCCGTTCACCGCCGCCGCCGGCACCGCCGAGGCGCCGGCCGAACGCGACACCGTCGTGGTCGAGGTGGGCGGCAAGCGCCTCGAGGTGAGCCTCCCCGCCGGCTTCGGCGGGAGTACGACCACCGCGGCACCCGCCTCCCGCAAGCCGACCCGGCGCGGGGGTGGCGGTGCCAAGGCCGGCGCCCCGGCCGGCGGCGACGCGCTCACCTCGCCGATGCAGGGCACCATCGTCAAGATCGCTGTGGCGGACGGCGACACAGTGGCCGAGGGTGACCTGGTCGTGGTGTTGGAGGCGATGAAGATGGAGCAGCCGCTGCACGCCCACAAGGCAGGCACGGTCAGCGGTCTCAGCGCCGAGGTCGGCGCCGTGATCACCGCCGGCGCTCCCATCTGCACCATCGCCTGAGCCGCCCGGCCGGCAGTCAGCGCAGAACCTCGGTGGCGACGGCTCGGACGGCGGCGGTCAGGGCGTTCAGCACCTCCGACTCCAGCCGCCAGTGCTGCCAGTACAGCGGGACGTCGAGGTGTCGGCCGGGCGCGAGGTCGACACAGCGACCGGCGGTCAGGTCGGCCTGGGCGATCTGTTTCGGCACCAGACTCCAGCCCAACCCGAGCCGGATCGCCTCGCTGAGCGCCGGCACCGACGGAACGTAGTGCACCGGCGGGTCGAGCGGTCGACCGGCCACCGCCCGGATGAACCGGTGTTGCACCCGGTCCTTCCGGTCGAAGACGAGAAGCGGGGCGCTCGCCAGCGCGGCGGCGGTTAATCCTCCGGCGAAGTGGGACGCCGCGAATTCCGGGGTGACCAACGCGCGGTAGCGCATGGCCCCGAGCCGCAGCACCCGGCAGCCCTGCACGGCCTCCCGCTGGGCGGTGACCGCCGCCGTCACCGAACCGTCGCGGAGCAGCTCGGCGGTGTGGTCCTGATCGTCCTGCCGCAGGTCGAACGAGAGCCCGGCCCGCTGCGGCAGGCGGGCCAGCGCGGCGGGGAACCAGGTGGCCAGCGAGTCCGCGTTGACCACCACGGCCACCCGGATCCGGCCACCGCCGGCCAACGGGCCGCGAGCGTCGGCCAGCGCCTCCCGTTCGAGCAGCGTGAGCTGGCCGGCCAGGCGCAGCAGCGGGCGGCCGGCGTCGGTTGCCACGCACGGTCGGGCGCGGCGGACCAGCACCTGGCCGACGTTCTCCTCCAGCGCCTTGATCCGTTGGCTCACCGCCGACGGCGTGACGTGCAGCAACCGGGCCGCCGCGTCGAAACTGCCCTCCGCCACCACCGCCGCGAGGGTGCGCAGCTGCGCCGAGTCGAGACCTTCCATTAGCTGAGCTTAAGTTGCGTCAGAATCTTTAGTTGGACTGGTGAGTGTCGGCAGCCCTAGCGTCGAGTCCGTGCTCACCTCCGCCGTCGCCGGCTTCTCGATCTCCATCGCGCTCATCGTCGCCATCGGCGCCCAGAACGCCTTCGTCCTGCGCCAAGGCCTGCGCCGCGAGCACGTCATACCCGTGGTGCTGACCTGCGCCGCGTCGGACGCGCTGCTGATCATGGCGGGGGTGGCCGGGGTCGGTTCCCTGGTGACCGCCCGACCGGGCCTCCTCACCGCGATCCGCTGGGGCGGCGCGGCCTTCCTGCTTTGCTACGCCGGGCTCGCCGCCCGCCGCGCCCTGCGGCCCGGCGCCCTCCTGCCCACCGACCGGCCGCCGGCCACGTTGGGTGCGACCCTGCTCGCCTGTGCCGCCTTCACCTACCTGAACCCCCACGTCTACCTGGACACCGTGCTCCTGCTCGGCGGGGTGGCCCAACAACATCCGTACCGGTGGGTGTTCGGGGCCGGTGCAGCCCTGGCCAGTGTGGTCTGGTTCACCGCGCTCGGCGTCGGCGCGCAGCGTCTCGCGCCGCTGCTCGCCCGCGCCGGGGCCTGGCGGGTGCTGGACGCGATCATCGCCGTGGTGATGGCCGGGCTGGCCGTGGCACTCCTGCTAGGCTGACCGGCTCGCACCCGGCCGGGCCCGCCGTGGCGCTCCTGGGCTGACCGGTTCGCCCGGCGAGCACCGACGACGCCACCGGGACCAGGACCGACGGCGGCGCGAGTGTTTTCCGCGACCACCGGCGGTGGAATGGACCGCGAGCGGGAATGATTGCCGGGTGCGGTTCCTTCACGGCGCGGTCCCCGCGCACGACCTGACCTATACCGACGTCTTCATGGCGCCGGCCCGCTCCGATCTGGCCTCCCGGCTCGACGTCGACCTCTCCACCGGCGACGGCACCGGCACCACCATCCCGTTGGTGGTGTCGAACATGACCGCGGTCGCCGGACGGCGGATGGCGGAGACGGTCGCCCGCCGGGGTGCCATCGCGGTGATTCCGCAGGACATTCCGATCGAGGTGGTGGCGAATGTCGTCGCCTGGGTCAAGCAGCGCCACCTGGTCTACGACACGCCGATCACGCTCGGCCCGACCGAGACCGTGGGCGATGCCATCCACCTGCTGCCCAAGCGCTCGCACGGTGCGGTGATCGTGGTCGACGACGCCGGCCGGCCGATGGGTGTGGTCACCGAGGCGGACACCACTGGCGTGGACCGGTTCGCTCAGCTGCGGCACGTGATGTCCACCGAGCTGCACACCGTCCCGGCGGACGCGGATCCGCGTACCGGTTTCGACAGGCTCTCGGCGGGCCGTCGCCGACTCGCCCCGGTGGTGGACGCCGAGGGCCGGCTGGTCGGGGTGCTGACCCGGCAGGGCGCGTTGCGGGCCACCCTCTACACGCCGGCCGTGGACGACCGGGGCCGGCTCCGGATCGCGGCGGCCGTCGGGATCAACGGTGACGTGACCGGCAAGGCCGCTGCCCTGCTGGAGGCGGGGGTGGACACGTTGGTGGTGGACACCGCGCACGGCCACCAGGCACGGATGATCTCCGCGCTTCAGGCGGTCCGCGAGCTGGACCCGGGCGTACCGGTGGCGGCCGGCAACGTGGTCACCGCCGAGGGCGTCCGCGACCTGGTGGAGGCGGGGGCGGACATCATCAAGGTCGGCGTCGGCCCCGGCGCGATGTGCACCACCCGGATGATGACCGGCGTGGGTCGACCGCAGTTCTCCGCCGTACTCGACTGCGCGGCCGCCGCCCGCCAACTGGGCCGGCACGTGTGGGCCGACGGTGGAGTGCGGCACCCTCGGGACGTGGCGCTCGCGCTCGCCGCCGGCGCGTCGAACGTGATGGTCGGTTCCTGGTTCGCCGGCACCTACGAGTCCCCCGGTGACCTCTACACCGATGCGGACGGTCGGCGGTACAAGGAGAGCTTCGGGATGGCCTCGGCTCGGGCGGTCAGCGCCCGGACCGCCGACGACAGCCCGTACGACCGGGCCCGCAAGGCGGTGTTCGAGGAGGGCATCTCCTCGGCCCGGATGCACCTGGACCCGGCCCGCCCCGGCGTCGAGGACCTGATCGACGAGATCATCGCGGGGGTACGCAGCGCCTTCACGTACGCCGGCGCACGGAACCTGACCCAGTTCCACGAGCGGGCGATCGTCGGCGTGCAGAGCGCCGCCGGCTTCACCGAAGGAATGCCCCTCCCCACCAGCTGGTAACTCCGTGTCCCGACGCGTCGATCATGGAGTTGTGGTGCCTCACAGAAGGGGCACCGGTGGACGAACCGCCCACCATTACTCCATGATCGACGCCATGAGGGGTGGGGAGGCTCGGGGTCGGGTGGCCAGCCGGCGTAGGACGGCGCGGGCTGCCTCGCGGGGATTGTCACCCACCCGGTCGGGCAGTGCGCCGGCCAGCCAGAGGGTGGCGAAGCCGTGTGCGATCGACCAGGCCGCGAGCGCGTCCCGGTCGGTGTCGGCGGGCGCGCCGCCGGTGGGTAGCGCCGCCACCCCGGAGCGGAGTGCCGCGCCGGCCCGGCCCCGGGCGGCGATCACCTCGGCGTCGTCGGCCCGGTAGAGCTCCGGCCGGAACATCACTTCGAAGTACGCCCGGTGCGTGACGGCGAAGTCGACGTACGCGACGCCGGCCTCCAACAGGTCGTCATCCGCCTCGGTCAACGTCTGGGCCAGCAGGTCGAAGCCCTGGGCGGCGAGCGCGGCGAGCAGGCCCGCCTTGTCGCCGAAGTGGTGTGCGGGCGCGGCGTGCGAGACACCGGCCCGGCGGGCCAGGTCGCGCAGGCTCAGCGCGGCAGGCCCGACCTCCTCGATGGCCTCCAGCGCTGCGGTCAGCAGGGTGCGACGCAGGTCGCCGTGGTGGTAGGCGCGCGTGTCGGTCATGCGCAAATCCTATCTTGCCATTGACAAGATGCGCCTCTGCCGCGCAATCTTGCCACTGACAAGTTTCCCCCGAGGAGGATTCCGATGGCACCCCTGATCGCCCTGATCGTCGGCACCGCGCTGGCCCGACTCACCGGCCTGGCCGGCATCTCCGCACTGGACGGCTGGAGTCCCGCGCTGCGCGTCGGGCTGGCCGTGATGTTCACGCTGACCGCCGTCGCACACTTCGCCGGCCAGCGCCGCGCTGACCTGATCGCGATGGTCCCGCCCCGACTGCCCCGGCCGGACCTGCTGGTCACCGCCACCGGCGTGCTGGAACTGGTCGGCGCGGTCGGCCTCCTGGTGCCGGCGACCGCCCGGGTCGCGGCGGCCGGGCTCGGCCTGCTCATGCTCGCCATGTTCCCGGCCAACGTCTCGGCCGCCCGCCGGAAGCTGACCCTCGCCGGACGTCCGGTGACCCCGTTGGCACAGCGAACGATTCTGCAGATCGTGTTCGTGGCCACCGCTGCGGCAATTTCGTTTGGCCCCTGACTATCAGGGCGCTAACCTATCCGTCGTGGAACTCGTGACCCTCCAGGACGTGCCGCTCGGGCGGCTACTGGTGGTGGCCGGGCACCTCGTCGGGCAGCGGTGGAACCGTTACCTCGCCGAGGAGCACGGCCTCACCCAGGCCGGCATGATCACCCTGATGACGCTCGCCCGACACGGCGAGCTGCCCCACCGGGCGGTCGCCGAGAAGGGGTTCGTCCGGCCGGCGACCCTGACCGGCATCGTCGACACGCTCGAGCGCGACGGTCTGGTCGAGCGGCAGCGCGACGACAACGACCGACGCAGCATCCGACTCGCCATCACCCCCGCCGGGCGGGAACGGGTGGCCGCGCTCGGCGCACTCATGCACTCCGGACGGCCCCTCACCTCGGTCGACGCCGACCCGGCGAAGGCCCAGGTGATCCGGGAGTTCCTGCTTGAGGTCATCGGCAGCGGAGACGACCCGCGGATGACCGGACGCCCTACCGAAACGAAGGACCCGGCGTGCTGATCCGACTCCTGCGCGGCCAACTGCGCAGCTATCAGAGACCGTTGCTGGCGGTGGTGCTGCTCCAGTTCGTGGGCACCATGGCCTCGCTCTATCTGCCCAGCCTCAACGCGGACATCATCGACCAGGGTGTGGCCCGGGGCGACACCGACTACATCGTGCGCACCGGCGGCTGGATGCTGCTGGTCAGCCTGATCCAGATCGTCTGTTCGATCGCCGCCGTCTACCTGGGCGCCCGGGTCGCGATGGGCTTCGGCCGCGACGTACGCGCCGAACTGTTCGGGCACGTCAACCGCTTCTCGGCCCGCGAGGTGGCCCGGTTCGGGGCGCCGTCGCTGATCACCCGCAACACCAACGACGTGCAGCAGGTGCAGATGCTCGTGCTGATGAGCTGCACGATGCTGGTCGCCGCACCGATCATGAGCGTCGGCGGCGTGTTCATGGCACTGCGCGAGGACGTCGGGCTCTCCTGGCTGATGCTGGTCAGCGTGCCGGTGCTGGCCATCGCGCTCGGCGCGATCATCCGTCGGATGGTGCCCGGCTTCCGGTTGATGCAGACCCGCATCGACACTGTCAACCGGGTGCTGCGCGAGCAGATCACCGGCATCCGGGTGGTCCGCGCGTTCGTCCGCGAGCCGTACGAGACGGACCGCTTCGGCGTCGCCAACGCCGACCTGACCGCGACCGCGCTGCGTACCGGTCGGTTGCTGGCGTTGATCTTCCCGGTGGTCATGCTGGTGCTGAACGTCTCCAGCGTGGCGGTGCTCTGGTTCGGCGCCCAGCGGGTGGACGCCGGCGCGATCCAGGTCGGCGCGCTCACCGCGTTCCTGCAGTACCTGATGCAGATCCTGATGGCGGTCATGATGGCCACCTTCATGCTGATGATGGTGCCGAGGGCGGCGGTCTGCGCCGAGCGGATCGTCGAGGTGCTGGACACCGACTCCTCGGTGGTCCCGGCCAGCGCGCCGGTCACCGAGTTGCCCACCCGAGCCGAGTTGGAGCTGCGCGGGGTGCGCTTCCAGTACCCGGGCGCGGTGGAGCCGGTGCTGCGCGACATCTCCTTCCGGGCGACCCCGGGCACCACCACGGCGATCATCGGCAGCACCGGCGCGGGCAAGACGACGCTGCTGTCGCTGATTCCCCGCCTGGTCGACGTCACCGCCGGCGCGGTGCTGGTCGACGGGGTGGACGTGCGGGAGTTGGCGCCGGACGAGCTGTGGCGACGCATCGGCCTGGTGCCGCAACGGCCGTACCTGTTCACCGGGACGGTCGCCAGCAACCTGCGCTACGGCAACCCAGACGCCACCGACGAGGAGCTGTGGACGGCGCTGGAGATCGCCCAGGCCCGGGACTTCGTGGCCCAGATGCCAGGCGGGCTGGACGCCCCGATCGCGCAGGGCGGCACCACCGTCTCCGGTGGGCAGCGGCAGCGCCTGGCCATCGCCCGGGCCCTGGTCCGGCAGCCGGAGATCTATCTCTTCGACGACTCGTTCTCCGCGCTCGACCTGGGCACCGACGCGCGGCTGCGAGCGGCACTGCGGCCCGTCACCGAGCAGTCCGCGGTGGTGATCGTGGCCCAGCGGGTCTCCACGATCATCGACGCCGACCAGATCATCGTTCTTGAAAACGGAGGGGTCGTCGGAGTGGGACGACATGCGGAGCTGTTGGACACCTGCCCGACGTACGCCGAGATCGTGGCCTCGCAGCAGACCACGGAGGTGGCGGCATGAGCGAGCGTGACGAGCCGCGCACCGCGGCCGTACCCAGTCAGAAGCCGGCCGGCGACGCGCAACAGTCGGGCGGCGACGCGCAACCGGCCGGCGGCGACGCGCGGACGCCGAAGCGGCTGCCGCCCGGGCGTCAGGGCGGCGGCCCGGCGTGGATGGGCGCCGGGATGCCCGCCGAGAAGTCGATGAACTTCGGGCCGTCGGCCCGACGGCTGCTCGGCCGGCTGCGCTCGCACCGGCTGCACCTGGCCGCGATCATCACGCTGGCGGTGTTGAGCGTCGGGTTCAGCGTGGCCGGGCCGAAGATCCTCGGCCACGCCACCGACCTGATCTTCAGCGGGGTAATCGGTCGGCAACTACCCGCCGGCACCACCGCCGAGCAGGCCGTCGCGGCGGCCCGGGCCAGCGGCAACGACAGCTTCGCCGACATGCTGGCCCGGATGGACGTGGTGCCCGGGGTGGGCATCGACTTCAGCGCCCTGGGTCGGGTGCTGCTGCTGGCGCTCGGGCTCTACCTGGCGGCGAGCCTGCTGTCCTGGTGGCAGGGCTGGCTGCTCAACGGCGTGGTCCAGCGCACCGTGCTGCGGCTGCGCGCCGAGGTGGAGGAGAAGCTCAACCGGCTGCCGCTGCCCTACTTCGACAGGCAGCCGCGCGGTGAGCTGCTCAGCCGGGTCACCAACGACATCGACAACATCTCCACCAGCCTGCAGCAGACCCTCAGCCAACTACTCACCTCGCTGCTGACAGTCGTCGGCGTGCTGGCCGTGATGTTCTGGATCTCGCCGGTGCTGGCGCTGGTGGCCCTGGTCGCGGTGCCGCTGTCGGTACTGGTCACCCAGCGCATCGCCAAGCGCTCACAGAAACAGTTCATCGCGCAGTGGACGCACACCGGCGAGCTCAACGGCCAGATCGAGGAGGCGTACACCGGTCATGAGCTGGTGAAGGTCTTCGGCCGGCAGCGGGAGGTCGAGGCCGCCTTCCACGCGAAGAACGAGGAGTTGTTCCGGGCCAGCTTCGGGGCGCAGTTCATCTCCGGGATCATCATGCCGTCGATGATGTTCATCGGAAACCTGAGCTACGTGGCGATCGCCGTGGTCGGCGGGCTGCGGGTCGCCTCCGGCACGATGAGCCTCGGCGACGTGCAGGCGTTCATCCAGTACTCCCGCCAGTTCACCCAGCCGCTCACCCAACTCGCCTCGATGGCCAACCTGCTCCAGTCCGGGGTGGCCTCGGCCGAGCGGGTCTTCGCGGTGCTCGACGCGGACGAGCAGACCCCCGACCCGGTCGCGCCGGCCCGGGTCACCGACCCGCACGGTCGGGTCGAGTTCGAGCACGTCTCGTTCCGCTACGAGCCGGACAAGCCGCTGATCGACGACCTGTCGCTGGTCGCCGAACCCGGGCACACGGTGGCCATCGTCGGCCCGACCGGGGCCGGCAAGACCACGCTGGTCAACCTGGTGATGCGGTTCTACGAGCTGGACGCCGGCCGGATCACCCTGGACGGGGTGGACATCACCACGATGCGCCGCGACGACCTGCGCGGCCGGATCGGCATGGTGCTGCAGGACACCTGGCTGTTCGGCGGCACCATCCGGGACAACATCGCCTACGGGCGGCCGGACGCGACCGAGGAGGAAATCCTCGCCGCGGCCCAGGCCACCTTCGTGGACCGGTTCGTGCGCAGCCTCCCGGACGGCTATGACACGGTCATCGACGAAGAGGGCAGCAACGTCAGCGCCGGTGAGAAGCAGCTGATCACCATCGCGCGCGCGTTCCTCGCCGAGCCGTCGCTGCTGATCCTCGACGAGGCCACCAGTTCGGTGGACACCCGCACCGAGGTGCTGCTGCAACGGGCGATGGCCGCGCTGCGCTCGGACCGGACCAGCTTCGTCATCGCGCACCGGCTCTCCACCATCCGCGACGCCGACCTGATCCTCATGATGGAGGACGGTCGGATCGTCGAGCAGGGCACCCACGAGCAGTTGCTCGCCGCGCAGGGCGCGTACCACCGGCTCTACCGCTCCCAGTTCACCGGCGCTGTGGTCGACGAGGAACCGGCCGCCCAACCGGCGTCGGTCTGAGGCCGGGCGGCCGTGCGCGCGAGACGATCGGTGGGCGGGTCAGTCCGACGGCAGCAGGTCGGTCGCGCGGGCGGAGACCTGCCCGCCGATCAGGGCGAGCGCGGCGTCGGCGGGCATCGGGGCCAGGGCGCGGCCACCGCGCAGGCGCAGCGCGAGGTGTCCGGCGACCACCTCCCGGGCACCCAACACCCCGAGGTACGGGACGCGGCGGCGGGCCGCGTCCCGGATCCGGGCGCCCAGCGAGCCGGCGGCGTCCACCTCGACCCGCAGACCGGCGTCACCCGCCCGTCGGGCCAGGTCGGCCGCCGCGTCGACCTGGCCGTCGTCGACCGGCAGCAGCACCATCTGGACGGGCGCGTACCAGGCCGGGAACGCCCCCTCGTGCACCTCGATGAGGTACGCGAACAGCCGCTCCATGCTGCCGACCAGGCTGCGGTGCACCATGACCGGGCGACGTCGGCTGCCGTCCGAGTCGGTGTACGACAGGTCGAACCGTTCCGGCTTGTCGAAGTCCACCTGGATGGTGGAGATGGTCGACTCCCGGCCGGCGGCGTCGACGATCTGAATATCGATCTTCGGGCCGTAGAAGGCGGCCTCCCCCGGCGCCTCGACGTACTCCACCCCGGCCAGCGCCTCCCGGAGCAGCTCCTCGGCGCGGGCCCACTGGGCGTCGTCGCCGACGTACTTCTCGCCCGGCCCGCGCAGCGACAGCCGGAACCCGGCCGGCCGGACGCCGAGCGCGGCGTGCGCTTCGCGGATCAGCCGGAGGATCTCGACGACCTCCGCGCCGACCTGCTCGGGGGCGCAGAAGGTGTGCGCGTCGTTGAGCGAGATGGCGCGGACCCGGGACAGCCCGCCGAGCACGCCCGAGCGCTCCGAGCGGTACATCCCGCCCAGCTCGGCGATCCGCAACGGCAGCTCCCGGTAGGAACGGCCCCGCGCCCCGAAGACCAACGCGTGGTGCGGGCAGAGCGCCGGCCGGAGCACGAACTCGTCGTCGGCGCTCAGCCGCATCGGCGGGAACATGTCGTCGGCGAAGTAGCCGAGATGGCCGGAGAGTTCGAAGAGTTCCCGCTTACCCAGCGGCGGCGAGTAGACGTGCTGGTGGCCGGAGCGGCGCTCCAACTCTCTGACGTACTCCTCGACGGCGTGCCGGGCAGCGGCGCCGGCCGGCAGCCAGATCGGCAGGCCGGCACCGGCCAGCGGGTCGGAGACGAAGAGGTCCAGCTCGCGGCCGAGCCTACGGTGGTCGATCATGTCGGGCTCCTGGATCGGGTACGACCCGGAGGCGACCTGGGCTCCGAACGGCGCGCTGCCCTCCGGGGCGGATCGCCCCGGGGCCTGGTCGACGGTGGTTACGTCAGAGCGGCGCGCCGGGGACACCCGGCGTCGTGGTCATCATTACCGCGCTGCGCATACGGCGACCGTACCCGCGCGACGATCAGGGTCGCACCCGATTTCGCGGCGGAGGGGTGGGCCGCCGGCGCGGGACCCGCCGGCGGCCCTGGCGGCCGAATCGTCAGGAACGGGGGACCCGACGGGCGTGGCCGCGCCGACAACGGTACGCCGACGAACGCGGTTGTGCCGCCCGCCTGGAACGGGTGGAACAGCCCCGGAACCCGTCACCCCGCAACGACCGGCCTCGTTGTAGCTGGGTGGCCCAGTCGTGTCGACGGTCACGACGGGCCGGGGCCGTCCACCGTGACGCCGGACACGACGTCAGGCTCTAGACACCCAATCGGCCGCATCCGGCGAGGTGGCAGGCGTGCCCGAACTTCTGACTGACGTCGCGTCGCCGACGTGGGCGTACCTGGTGCTGCTCGCTCTGCTGATCGCGGACGCCTTCGTGCCGGTGATCCCCACCCAGATCGTCATGATCACCAGTGGTGCGCTCACCGTCTACGGCGGGCTCAGCCTGCCGGTCACCATCGCCGTCGGCGCGCTCGGCGTCTTCGCCGGCGACCTGGCCTGCTACCTGCTCGGGCGCAGCGCGCCGGACCGGCGGCCACCGAAGCACGCCGAGCTGAGCCGTGCCCGCCGGGTGGCCAGCCGGGTGACCCAGGGGCTGCGACAACCCGGGCCGTTGGTCATCCTGCTCTGCCGGTTCGTGCCCGGCGGTCGGATGGCGGCCTGCTTCTCGGCCGGGCGGAGCCGCTATCCGTACCGGCTGTTCGTGCTCTACGAGTCCGTCGCCGCGCTGGGTTGGGCCACCTACGGCGCGCTGGTCGGGCACCTGGGCGGCACCGCACTGACCGAGTCGGCCTGGCGGCTGGCCATCATCGCCACCGCCGCGGCAGCCGGCTTCGCCGCGGCCGGATGGGCGATGACACTGGTGAGCGCCCGCCACGCCCGTGCCGCCGCCGCGGTCGACGTCTCCATCGACTGACCGCGCACCACCGACTCAGGAAGCAAAGACCTTGGACAGTTTCCGTCAGCTGGGCGGGCTCAACCGGTGGTTGCAACACCCCCTTTTGGTGGTTGTCGTTGGGGTGGTTATGGCGTCGAGGTTGAGTGCGTTGGAGCGGGAGCAGAT